>NZ_JBHYOB010000022.1:24892-135724 GCF_042744565.1 Streptomyces sp. NPDC058812 | reverse complement strand
TACCGCCAGCTCGCGGCCCAGTGCGACTACCCGCTGCACCTGGGTGTCACCGAGGCCGGCCCCGCCTTCCAGGGCACCATCAAGTCGGCCGTCGCCTTCGGCGCACTGCTCTCCCAGGGCATCGGCGACACCATCCGCGTCTCCCTGTCGGCCCCGCCGGTCGAGGAGATCAAGGTCGGCATCCAGATCCTGGAGTCGCTCAACCTGCGCCAGCGCGGCCTGGAGATCGTCTCCTGCCCGTCCTGCGGCCGTGCCCAGGTCGACGTCTACAAGCTGGCCGAGGAGGTCACCGCCGGCCTGGAGGGCATGGACGTCCCGCTGCGCGTCGCCGTCATGGGCTGCGTCGTCAACGGTCCCGGCGAGGCCCGCGAGGCCGACCTCGGCGTCGCCTCCGGCAACGGCAAGGGCCAGATCTTCGTCAAGGGCGAGGTCATCAAGACCGTCCCCGAGTCCAAGATCGTGGAGACGCTGATCGACGAGGCGACGCGGATCGCCGAACAGATGGAGAAGGACGGCGCGTCGGGGGAGCCGGCCGTCACCGTGAGCTGAACAGCACGGACCGAAGGGGGCCCGAGCGTGACGATTCTGGAGAGCATCCGGGGACCACGCGACCTGAAGGCGCTGTCCGAGGCGGAACTCGGCGAACTGTCCGACGAGATACGTGACTTCCTGGTGCACGCGGTCGCCCGCACCGGCGGACACCTCGGACCCAACCTGGGGGTGGTGGAACTCACCGTCGCCCTGCACCGGGTCTTCGAGTCACCGGCCGACCGCATCCTGTGGGACACCGGCCACCAGAGCTACGTACACAAGCTCCTGACCGGCCGCCAGGACTTCTCCAAGCTGCGCGGGAAGGGCGGACTGTCCGGTTATCCGTCGCGCGAGGAGTCCGAGCACGACGTGATCGAGAACAGCCACGCCTCCACCGTCCTCGGCTGGGCCGACGGCCTCGCCAAGGCCCGCCAGGTGCGGGGGGAGCGCGGACACGTCGTCGCCGTCATCGGCGACGGCGCGCTCACCGGAGGCATGGCCTGGGAGGCCCTGAACAACATCGCGGCGGCCAGGGACCGGCCGCTGATCATCGTCGTCAACGACAACGAACGCTCGTACGCGCCGACCATCGGCGGCCTCGCCAACCACCTCGCGACGCTCCGGACGACCGACGGCTACGAGCGGGTGCTGGCCTGGGGCAAGGACGTCCTCCAGCGCACCCCCGTGGTCGGAAACACCGTCTACGAGGCCCTGCACGGCGCCAAGAAGGGCTTCAAGGACGCGTTCGCCCCGCAGGGGCTCTTCGAGGATCTGGGGCTGAAGTACGTCGGCCCGATCGACGGGCACGACACCGGGGCCGTCGAGTCGGCGTTGCGGCGTGCGAAACGCTTCCACGGGCCGGTGCTGGTGCACTGCCTCACGGAGAAGGGCCGCGGCTACGAACCCGCCCTGCGCGACGAGGAGGACCACTTCCACACCGTCGGTGTGATGGACCCGCTCACCTGCGCGCCGCTCAGCCCCTCGAACGGACCGTCCTGGACCTCCGTGTTCGGCGAGGAGATCGTCCGCATCGGCGAGGAGCGCGACGACGTCGTGGCGATCACCGCGGCCATGCTGCACCCGGTCGGCCTCGCCGCCTTCGCCGAACGTTTCCCCGACCGGGTCTGGGACGTCGGCATCGCCGAGCAGCACGCCGCCGTGTCCGCGGCCGGCCTCGCCACCGGCGGCCTCCATCCGGTCGTCGCCGTGTACGCCACCTTCCTCAACCGCGCCTTCGACCAGTTGCTCATGGACGTGGCCCTGCACCGCTGCGGGGTCACCTTCGTCCTGGACCGGGCCGGCGTCACCGGCGCCGACGGGCCCTCGCACAACGGCATGTGGGACATGTCCGTCCTCCAGGTCGTCCCCGGTCTGCGCATCGCCGCGCCGCGCGACGCCGACCAGCTGCGCGCCCAGCTGCGCGAGGCGGTCGCCGTCGACGACGCGCCGACGCTGGTGCGCTTCCCCAAGGAGTCCGTCGGACCGGCCGTACCCGCCGTCGACCGGGTCGGCGCGATGGACGTCCTGCACGCGGCCGACCGGCCCGAGGTGCTGCTCGTGGCCGTCGGCGTGATGGCGCCCGTCTGCCTCCGCGCCGCCGAGCTGCTCGAAGCCCGCGGCATCCGGTGCACCGTCGTCGACCCGCGCTGGGTCAAACCCGTCGACCCGGCGCTCGCGCCCCTGGCCGCCCGGCACCGTCTGGTGGCCGTCGTCGAGGACAACAGCCGCGCCGCCGGGGTCGGTTCGGCGGTGGCACTGGCGCTGGGCGACGCCGACGTCGACGTACCCGTGCGCCGGTTCGGCATCCCCGAGCAGTTCCTCGCGCACGCCAAGCGCGCCGAGGTGCTCGCCGACATCGGTCTCACGCCGGTCGAGATCGCCGGGCGGATCAGCGCGAGCCTGGCCGTCGGCGCACAGGCCGGGGAAGCGGCCGGAGATCAGGCCGGGGACGTCCGGACCGTCACGCCAGTCCAAGGAGAGAGCTGAATGACCAAGGAGTTCGACCTCGCCGCGCTCTTGGCCGAGCGCGGAGCCGAGCGGTACGAGCTGCACGCCAGGCACCTCAACCACCAGTTGCCGCGCATGCTGCACACCATCGGCTTCGACAAGGTCTACGAGCGGGCCGAGGGCGCGCACTTCTGGGACGCGGACGGCAACGACTACCTGGACATGCTCGCCGGGTTCGCGGTGATGGGCCTGGGGCGCCACCACCCTGTCGTACGCAAGGCGCTGCACGACGTCCTCGACGCCTCGCTGGCCGACCTCACCCGCTTCGACTGCCCGCCGCTGCCCGGGCTGCTGGCCGAGAAGCTGCTCTCCTACAGCCCGCACCTGGACCGGGTCTTCTTCGGCAACAGCGGCACGGAGGCGGTCGAGACCGCGCTGAAGTTCGCCCGGTACGCGACGGGCAGGCCGAGGATCCTGTACTGCACGCACGCCTTCCACGGGCTGACCACCGGCTCGCTGTCCGTCAACGGCGAGGACGGTTTCCGCGACGGCTTCGCCCCGCTGCTCCCCGACACCGCCGTCCCGCTCGGCGACCTGGACGCTCTGGCGCGGGAGCTGGCCCACGGCGACGTGGCCGCCCTGATCGTGGAGCCGGTCCAGGGCAAGGGCGTGCACGAGCCCCCGCCCGGCTATCTGCGTGCCGCGCAGGAGCTGCTGCACCGGCACAAGGCGCTGCTGATCGCCGACGAGGTGCAGACGGGCCTCGGCCGGACGGGCAAGTTCTACGCCTTCCAGCACGAGGACGGCGTCGAGCCCGACCTGGTGTGCGTGGCCAAGGCGCTGTCCGGCGGATACGTGCCGGTGGGGGCCACGCTGGGCAAGGACTGGATCTTCCAGAAGGTGTTCTCCTCGATGGACCGGGTCCAGGTCCACTCGGCGAGCTTCGGGTCCAACGCGCAGGCCATGGCGGCCGGGCTCGCGGTGCTGTCGGTGATGGAGAACGAGGAGATCGTGGCGAACGCGGCCGCGGTGGGAGAGCGGCTGAAGTCCCGGCTGACGGAGCTGGTGGACCGCTACGAACTGCTCGCCGACGTCCGGGGGCGGGGGTTGATGATCGGCATCGAGTTCGGCCGGCCCAGGTCCCTGAAGCTGCGCAGCCGCTGGACGATGCTGCAGGCCGCGCGCAAGGGTCTGTTCGCGCAGATGGTCGTGGTGCCGCTGCTGCAACGGCACCGGATCCTGACGCAGGTGTCCGGCGACCACCTGGAGGTGATCAAGTTGATCCCGCCGCTGATCATCGGCGCGGCGGACGCGGACCGGTTCGTCGACGCCTTCACCGAGGTGATGGACGACGCCCACAACGGCGGCGGCCTGATGTGGGACTTCGGAAAGACCCTGGTCAGGCAGGCGGTGGGCAATCGTTAGCGCGTCCACCCGCGACCGTCTTTGCCTCTGAGGCAAGAAAATTGCCTGTCGGGCAGGTTTCGGGCTGAATGGAGGCATGACCTCCCACGAGACCGGTCCGCCGTCGCCGGACGCGCCGGCGGACGCGGTGTCCGTCGTGGCACCGCAGCTGCGTGCCCTGCGGCGCAGGGCCGCCCTCACCCTGGAGGCGGCGGCCCGCGCCGCCGGGCTGTCGCCCGCCCACCTCTCCCGCCTGGAGACCGGGCAGCGCCAGCCCTCGCTGCCGATGCTGCTCTCCCTCGCCCGTGTCTACGGTACGACCGTCTCGGAGCTGCTCGGCGAGACGGCCGCGGACCGGGACGCCGTCGTGCGTGCCGACGCCATGGAGCCGACGTTCGCGGGCGGCTGGACGTACTGGCAGGCCGGCGGGGCCGGGCGTGGGATGCAGGCCCTGCGGGTCCATGTGCCGCACGGCTCACAGGGTGACATCGTGCGGGTGCATCCCGGTGAGGAGTGGCTGCACGTCCTGCGCGGCCGGCTGCGTCTGCGCCTCGGGGACACCGTGCACCGGCTCGGTCCGGGTGACAGCGCGCACTTCGACTCGCTGACTCCGCACCGGATCGCCGCTCAGGACGCCGACGGGGTCGAGCTGCTGTTCGTCCACACCCTGCTGCAGAGTCCGACGGCGGCGCTGTGCCTGGGACCGGCCGGCACGCCGGCCCACCCCACCCCTGGAGAGACGCGATGAACCTGCAGGAGAAGTTCCCACGCGCCCTGTGGGTGCGGCTCTTCGTCTACCTCATCGTGGGGCACGTCTTCGCGGCCTTCGTCTACCTGCTCTTCGAGGTGGGCACCAACGGCCGGTGAGCGGGTGGCTCAGTCCAGCATCCGCTCGCGCAGCCGCTCCCGGGTCTCCGGCGTGATCCGCAGGCCCTTCTCCAGGTAGGCGTCGACCCCGCCCCAGGTCTCCTCGACGGTCTCGAAGGCCGCCGCCAGATACTCGGCGCGCGCGTCGAAGAGGGGGCTGAGCAGCTCCATGACCTCGGGGGAGTAGGCGGAGGCGGCGGAGCTGCTGCGGCGCACCTTGTAGCGGCGGTGCGTGGCGTTGGACTTCAGGTAGTCGTCGATGACGGCCTCGCGCTCGACGCCCAGGGCGAGCAGCGTGATCGCGATCGACAGGCCCGCGCGGTCCTTGCCGGCCGCGCAGTGCATCAGGGCGGGGACGCTGTCCTCGGCGAGCGCGTGCAGCACCCGGGAGTGCTCCGCCGTGCGCTCCTTGATGATCATGCGGTAGGAGTCGATCATCCGGTTGGCGGCCTTGCCGTCCGCCAGGATCTCGCGCAGCTGGTCGAGGTCGCCGTCGCGGACCATCTTCCAGAACTCGGCACCGTCGGCCGGATCGCTCAGCGGCAGGTTCACATTGCGCACGCCGGGCAGCTCGACGTCCGGGCCCTCGAGCTTCTGGTCGGCCGCGTTGCGGAAGTCGAAGATGGTGTGCAGGCCCAGCGAGGCCAGGAACGCGGCGTCCTCCCCGGTGGCGTGCGCCAGGTGGCCGCTGCGGAACAGCACCCCTTGTCGCACCCGCCGCCCGTCCACGGTCGGCAGCCCGCCCACGTCACGGAAGTTACGCACACCGGCCAGCTCGGGTTCGGTCGACGGGACCTGCTGCGTCACGGGGACTCCTCCCACTCCGCCCCGCCGGCGCTGCTCGCCGACGGGCACCACTCGAAGATACGGCACGGTCCGGGGGCGTCGGCTGCGCAGCCGCCCGACTGCGCCACATCTGGACCGTCTGTCCGAATTGTTGCCTTCCTTCCAACTAGCGCCGGAATGAAAGGGGCTGGAGAGGCGGCGCGTGAGCAGCGTCATATCCGTGACCGTGCGTTGCTCGTCATGTTCACGTAATTCGGCCGGTTTTCAAGGCTGTTTACGCGAAAGGGCACTGCGCGAATCGACGGAGGGTGACCGGTGTTCCCGTAAAGGATCAATCGGAACACCTGTCAATGGAACCCCTCGCTTGTCCCCGCGCGTCTTGGTCCCTTACGTTCACCACCGATCCGGACGGACGCCTAATCCTGCCGCCGACCGGAGCCCGCACTCATCCACCACCCGTACACGGCAGGAGCGGGGGACCCACAGGTACAACTGCCTGTTCCGGTTCCCGGAACGGCTTGGGGTAAAGCCGCGTCTCGGCGCGGCCGGGCATCTCCAGCTCGCACCCGACAGCTCACCTCGTAGGCGCCGGAGAGGAATTCACCATGCCCGCGAAGGGTAAGCACCGCCGTACCAGGGCCATGCGCCTGACCCGCACCATCGCCGTCGCCGGAACCGGTGGCGCCGCGCTCGCGCTCCCGCTGCTGGGTGCCGCCGGCGCCCACGCCGCTCCCGCGCAGTCCGTTTCCGAGCAGGCCGTGCAGTCCATACCGACGACGGCGAAGAAGGCCGCCGGCAGCGGCACCGAGAAGAACGCGGACTCGCGGACGTACACCGTCAAGAGCGGTGACTACCTCTCGAAGATCGCCGACGAGCAGGACGTCGACGGCGGCTGGAAGAAGCTGTACTCGGACAACCGCGACGCCGTCGGCTCGGACCCGTCGCTGATCCACCCCGGCCTGAAGCTCTCGGTCGGCGAGCAGGCCGCGAAGTCGTCGGCCCCCTCCTCCTCCGCCGAGTCGGAGAAGCCGGCCGAGAAGCCCGCCGCGCCGAAGAAGTCGTCCTCCGAGAAGTCCGAGTCGGCCGAGAAGCCGTCGGACGCCGCGAAGACCTCGTCCTCGGACTCCTCCGACTCCTCGAACGCGAGCGCCCAGTCCGCCGGCACCACCAGCGGCTTCACCTCGCCCGTGCCCGGCGGCGCCGTCGGCACCCCGTACCACCAGACCGGCAGCATGTGGTCCAGCGGCTACCACACCGGCACGGACTTCGTCGTCCCGACCGGCACCTCGCTCAAGGCCGTCGGCGCGGGCACCGTCGTCTCCGCCGGCTGGGGCGGCGCGTACGGCAACCAGGTCGTCATCCAGCTCGCCGACGGCCACTACGCCCAGTACGCCCACCTGTCCTCGCTCTCCGTCTCCGCCGGGCAGTCCGTGACGGCGGGTCAGCAGGTCGGCCTCTCGGGTGCCACCGGCAACGTGACCGGTCCGCACCTGCACTTCGAGATCCGCACCACGCCGGACTACGGCTCGGACGTGGACCCGATCGCGTACCTGCGCTCGCACGGCGTCTCTCTCTGACGACGGCTTGGGCGCAGCCTCCGCGCCACCGAAGGCCGGACCCCGATCCCCGGGTCCGGCCTTCGGCGTATTCCGGAATTGACGAACACTTTAGGCGTGGTCTTTCTCACCGCCCGTCAACCCTTTCCTACGGTCGCGTAGGTCACATTCCAAGGTGAATCATGGGCCGATGTGGCAGACGATTCGAAGAGTGACAGCAGAGAAGTGATCGGGTCGTACGTGGCGGTGGGGGACAGCTTCACCGAGGGCGTCGGTGACCCAGGCCCCGACGGGGCGTTCGTCGGCTGGGCGGACCGGTTGGCCGTACTGCTCGCGGACCGGCGCCCCGAGGGCGACTTCAGGTACACGAACCTCGCCGTGCGCGGCAGGCTGCTCGACCAGATCGTGGCGGAGCAGGTCCCGCGGGTCGTCGAACTCGCGCCGGACCTGGTCTCGTTCGCGGCGGGCGGCAACGACATCATCCGCCCCGGCACCGACCCGGACGAGGTGGCCGAGCGGTTCGAGCGCGCCGTGGCCGCGCTGACCGCGGCGGCCGGCACCGTCCTGGTGACGACCGGCTTCGACACCCGTGGGGTGCCCGTCCTCAAGCATCTGCGCGGCAAGATCGCGACCTACAACGGGCACGTCCGTGCCGTCGCCGACCGCTACGGCTGCCCCGTGCTCGACCTGTGGTCGCTCCGGAGCGTCCAGGACCGCAGGGCATGGGACGCCGACCGGCTGCACCTGTCGCCGGAGGGCCACACACGCGTGGCGCTGCGGGCGGGCCAGGCCCTCGGCCTGCGTGTCCCTGCCGACCCGGACCAGCCCTGGCCGCCGCTGCCGCCCCGCGGCACCCTGCACGTCAGGCGCGACGACGTGCAGTGGGCGCGCGAGTACCTGGTGCCGTGGATCGGACGCCGGCTGCGAGGCGAGTCGTCGGGCGACCACGTGATCGCCAAGGGGGCGCTGTCGCCGGACGACATCAAGGTGCGGATCGCGGCGGTGGCCTGACGGCGGCGTACGGGGTGCGGGCGTGCGGGGTGCGGGCGTGCGGGGTGCGGGCGTGCGGGGTGCGGTTTGCGGCGGACGATCGCGGGGCCGCTTCGCCGCTTCGCCGCTTCGCCGCTTCGTCGGTTCGCGCGGGCGGACGTGGGCCGGGTGGGCGGGCCCGGTCGTCGGTGGAACGGTGTTCGAGGGGTCGGCCGGTCGTGCTGTGGACGCGGGGCGGGGCGAGCCCGGTCGTCGGCGGAACGGTGGCCGAGGGGTCGGCCCGTCCCGCTGTGGACGCCGGGGCGGGGGTGTCCGTCCGCGGCGAGGTGCCGCCGGTCCGCGCGAGGCCGCGGCTAACGGCGTGGTGTCGTCAACGCCTCGCGTTCCAGGCCGAGTTCGCGAGCCAGGGCCTCGTCCGTCCACTCCTGGGCCCGGGCCTGGGACACCGCACCCGGGTAGGACGTCAGCTGCACGGCCAGCCCGTCGAGCAGGGCGGTCAGACGCAGCGCCGCGCCGTCGGGCTCCGGGCACGTGAACTCCCCGGCGGCCACGCCCTCGGCGATGACCTCGGCGATCGCCGCCTTCCACTGACGGTCCAGTTCCCGCGTGACCTCCCGCAGCGCGGGCTCGCGCAACGCCACCGCCCAGCCCTCGATCCACAGCCGCCAGCCCTTGGCCTGCCCGGTCGGGGCGTACCAGCGCACGGCCGCCCGCAGCCGGCGCAATGCCGACGTACGGCGGCCGAGCAGCTTGCGCAGACGGGAGAGATCGTCCTCGGCGGCGTACGTGAACGCCGCGGCGACGAGCTTCTCCTTGGTGGAGAAGTGGTAGAGCACCAGCGCGTTGCTGACACCCAGCGCGGCGGCCACGTCGGCGATCCGCAACGCCGCCACACCCCGCGCGGATATCTGCTCGATCGCCGCGCGCAGCAACTCCTCGCGCCGCTCCGCGACACCCAACCGGACTCTCACCACGCCCGTCACCCTATACACGCACCCGGACATGCGGCGACGGCCGCTACGGGCCCGGTCGCTCAGTCCGTCGTCGCGGTGACCGGGCCGGTGCGCTCCGTGCCGGGCAGGTCGCAGGAGTCCTTGAAACCCTGGCTGGTGAGGTCGAGCGCCGCGTTGATGCGGGAGCGCAGGTTCTCGACGGCGACCATGGCCGTCAGCTCCACGAAGGCGGGCTCGCCCAGCCGGGCCCGCAGCCGCTCGGCGAGGTCGTCGCCGACGGTGGGCGGCGTCGCCGTCACCGCCTCGGCGTACTCCATGACGTCCCGCTCCAGCGGCGTGTAGGCGTCGCTCTCCCGCCACACCGGAACGTCGTGGAGCTTGCGCCGGTCCATGCCGCGCTCGGCGTTCTCCCAGTACCCGAAGTCCATGCACCAGGAGCAGCCGATCGAGGCCGCCGAGGCCATCACCGCGAGCGCCTTCAGGTCGGAGTCCAGCCTGTTCCACTTGGCCACGGACTGCTCGAAACGCAGGTCGCCCCAGAGCACGCGCGGGTTGTGGGCAAGCGCCTTGCCGGGGTCGAGGACCTTGCCGTAGGTGCGCAGGGAGTACCACTCCATGACGCGGAGGAGGAGCGTCCGGGGCGGGGTGAGGGATACGCGGGCCATGAGGGCCACCTTCCTGTCCGTCGGTCGTGCCGTTGGTTCCCGGGCGCTTCGGCGCGGGCGCCCTCACCGGTACGACGGGTGGGGGGAACTCGGATGTGACATCGGGCGTTCGAGGTGACGTCGGACGAGACGACAATGAGAGCCTGATCTACTCCACCTGGAGGTACCGTGGCCGGTTTCCGTTCCCCGAACTCGGCGCTCCGCGTGCCGCGGCCCGCGGCCTTCGGCGCGGACCCGAGTGGTGAGCGCATGGCACGTATCCGCAGATCGCCGCACTTCCGTGACGGCGTCTTCCAGAACCCCGGAGGCACGGCCCGGACCCGGCCCTCCGGATCGGCCGCGGAATTCGCCAAGATCTACTTCGACCGGCAGGCCCGGCTCCGTCGCGCGCCGCTGGGTACCGTGCCGGTGCACGCCACCACGCTCGCCGACCTCGCCCGGCCGCCCGCCACCGGACTGCGGCTGACCTGGATGGGGCACTCCAGCGTGCTCGCCGAGATCGACGGGCAGCGCGTGCTCTTCGACCCGGTGTGGGGCGAGCGCTGCTCCCCGTTCCCCTTCGCCGGTCCCCAGCGGCTGCATCCGGTCCCGGTGCCCCTGGCGGCCCTGGGCCCGGTCGACGTCGTCGTGATCTCGCACGACCACTACGACCACCTGGACATGCCCACGATCAAGGCGCTGGCCGGCACGGACACCCTGTTCGCGGTGCCGCTCGGCGTCGGCGCCCACCTCGAACACTGGGGCGTGTCCGCCGGCCGGCTGCGCGAGCTGGACTGGCACGAGTCGACGCGCGTCGGCGGCCTCACCCTGACCGCCACTCCGGCCCGGCACTTCTGCGGACGCGGGCTGCGCAACACCCAGCACACTCTCTGGGCGTCCTGGGTCGTCGCCGGGGAGGAGCACCGCGTCTTCCACAGCGGCGACACCGGCTACTTCGACGGCTTCCGGGACATCGGCGCCGCACACGGCCCGTTCGACGCCACGATGATTCAGCTGGGGGCGTACGCCGAGTTCTGGCCGGACATCCACATGACCCCCGAGGAGGGCGTACGCGCCCACCTCGACCTCCAGGGAGGCCGGCCGGGCGGCGCCCTGCTGCCGATCCACTGGGGGACCTTCAACCTCGCACCGCACGCGTGGGCGGAGCCGGGGGAGTGGACGACGGACGCGGCCGAGGAGGTCGGCCAGGTGGTGGCGTGTCCGCGGCCGGGTGAGCCGTTCGAGCCGGCGGGAAAGCTGCCGGTGGAGCCGTGGTGGCGGGCAGTGTCCGGTCCGATCGCGCACCCGTGGCGGCGTCCCCGGAGCACTGAGGGCTTGGCTGAGGCGAGCAGGGGTGATCTGGATCTTGCGGGTGAGCGGTGAGGTTGGTCGGCGACGAGCTGGGGGAGACGGTCCGGATGCTGGAGCGTCTCCCGGCTGAGGTCCTCAACAACCTGCCCGGGTTCAGAAGGTGGCCCAGTTCCTGCCCGACGCGGCCGGCGGGATCATCATGCGCCGAGAGCCCCAGGAGCACATGATCCTCACCGCGTGGAGCGGCATGGCCGTCCTCGCGGCGCGGAGGCCGAGCCCCGTAGTCTGCGAGCACGTGGGGGCGTTGCACCGGACGGAGGAGAGCAGTTGTTACGTCTTCGATCCGTGAGCAAGCGCTATGGCCGTGGCGATTGGATCCTGAGAGACGTGGACGTGGAGGCCCCGGCCGGTGAGGTCGTGGCATTCGCAGGCGGGAACGGATC
This sequence comes from Streptomyces sp. NPDC058812, assembly GCF_042744565.1. NCBI lineage: Bacteria > Bacillati > Actinomycetota > Actinomycetes > Kitasatosporales > Streptomycetaceae > Streptomyces > Streptomyces sp. NPDC058812. The sequence continues at coordinate 124,292 of NZ_JBHYOB010000022.1, read as the reverse complement.
GGGGAAGTCAACGCTGCTGCGGATCGCGGTGGGCCTGTCCCGGCCGACCTGCGGCACGGTGGCCGCCCGGCCGCCCGTTGTCGGGTACGTCCCGGACCGGTTCTCCCCCAACGAACGTATGTCGGCCGCGGCGTATCTGACACACATGGGCCGCGTTCGTGGGCTGACCACCTCGGTCGCCTCGGCGCGGGCCGGCCGGCTGCTGGACCGGCTCGCCCTGGTGGGCGGCAAGCACGCCCCCCTGCGGAGCCTGTCGAAGGGCAACGCGCAGAAGGTCGCGCTGGCCCAGGCCCTCCTGGTGGAACCCGGGCTGCTCGTCCTGGACGAGCCGTGGTCCGGGCTGGACACCGACGCCCACGGCGTGCTCGCCGAGATCATGACCGAGGTCGCGGCCTCCGGCGGCACCGTCGTGTTCACCGACCACCGCGAGTCGGTCACCCGGGCCCGCGCCACCCGGACCTACACGGTCAGCAAGGGCCGCGTGTCGTTGCGGGGGCCGGAGCCGCGGGCCACCGAGCAGCGGCCCGCGTCCGAAGTCGTCCTGACCGCGGGCCGGGACGGCCGCGTACCGCAGGACCTCGCCTGGGAACGACTGGACGGCGTACTGACGGTGAGCCGGGACGACATGGGCGTCAGGATGCGCGTGGGACGCGAGTCCATCGACGCTCTGCTGTTCACCGCGCTCCAGCACGGCTGGTCCGTCGAGCGCGTCACCGGCGGGACGGCCACGGACCACCACCGGACGCCGAACGCCGCGACGAACGGGGAGATGCGGTGATCGCGCTCATCCGCTACACCTTCGCCACCGTGCTGCACACGCAGCGCTACCTCGCCCCGCTGCTCCTGTTCATGGGCCTGATGGGCGTGCTGACCGTCAACGGCAGCGGCTCGCTGCCCCCGGCCTACGCCTCGTCCGCCGGCGCGCTGTTCGTCTGCTCGACCTGGCTGACCATCGCTCTGATGAGCCTGGACGACCCACCGCAGCGGGCGATCGTCGTCATCACCGCGGGCGGCCGGTCGCTCACGGTCCTGCTCGCGGCGATCGGCACGGCTCTGCTGAGCTGTCTCGTCCTGATGGTCTTCGGCCTGTTCTTCCCGTTGTGGATGGGCGACTACGTGGTCACCACGTCCGACCTTCTGCTGGGCATCGAGGCACAGCTCACCTGTGCCCTCGTCGGCATCGCCATCGGAGTGCTGTGCTCGCGGCTGGTCTTCAAACGACAGGGATACGCGCTGGTCGCCGCCCTCGCGCTGGTGATGGGAGTCCTCTTCACCAAGGACATGCCGCCGGTCAACCGCCTGTTCACCCTGATGTCCACGACCCCCGACGCGGCGAAACTGCTCGCCCCCGCCGGCGTCATGCTGGTGATCTCCGCGGTGATCCTTGCCGTGTTCACCGCCGCCACGCAGTTCGTCGCCGGGCGCAGAGAATAGACCGTCGGCCCTCCGCGCCGGACCGCGGCCGAACCGGGCGATGCCCACGGCGGTGGGTGGCTTGGAGACGGGCGGGCGAGTCGTACATGCCGATCAGGGGTTTGCTGTCCGGGCCGATGACGGCCCCGGCGAGGCGCAGGCACAGGGCCTCGGCCTGGTCGCGGAACCAGCGGTAGTGGGCCACGCCCACGTGCAGCCGTGGTTGCCGATGGCTGACCCTGATCTGCGGCGTGGTCGTCACCTCCGAGGCCGCACATGCGACCCGGACCCTGTCCGGGCGGACGTGGGCGGACGTGGGCGACGGCCCTCGTGAGGGGAGCGGCAGCGGCCACCTGGCTGCCGGACCCTCTGCCGTTCACCTGACACCCCACCCCGGCCACTGAGCCAGGCAGGCCCCGCACCGGCGGCCGGCCCCGGTGAACCCGGGCCGGCCGTTGGTCGGCGTAGGACTGGGCACGATGCCGATCCGGCCCCGGTGGGCTCGGCCGAGACTGGTCCTTCGGAGCAGCGGCATCGGGTCTACGCCCGGGATCGAGCACCCACGAGTTCCTCGGAGGTCTGCCACATGCGCCGCGCTTCCTCCGTGCTGCGCAGGCGGCTGTACAGCCGCTGCTCCGCCGGAGGGCCACCCAGGTGCCCGGGCCCGCTCGGGCCGTAGAACCCGCCGCCCACGGCCCGGGGGGAAGTGGCGGCGTAGAGGGCGGGCAGTTGCGCCGTGTGGACCGTGCCGACGACGATGCCACGCGCGGACAGGGCGCGGATCAGGCGCACGCCCAGTGTGTCCTTGGCGCGGCCGACCTCGGGGCGGGCGGCGAGGAGGCTCGTCGGCGCGACTCCGGGGTGGGAGAGGTTGCTCGTGATGCCCCAGCCCGCCGCTTCGCTGCGCCGGTCGAGTTCCAGAGCGAAGAGGCCGAAGGCGATCTTCGACTGGCTGTAGGCGCGCATGCCGTTGTAGGACCGCTCCCAGTTCAGGTCGTCCCAGTTGATGGCGTTGCGGTTCGCCGCGACGCTGATCTGGGACGTCACGCGGGCCTGGCCGGCTCGCAGCAGGGGCAGCAGGTGGTTGACCAGGGTGAAGTGGCCCAGATGGTTCGTGCCGAACTGCAGCTCGAGGCCGTCGGTCGTCGTCTGCCGGTCGGGCGGTGTCATGACGCCGGCGTTGTTGACGAGGAGGTGGATGGGGCGGTCCTCGTCCAGCAGGGTCTTGCCGAGTTCCGCGATGGAGGCGAGCGAGGAGAGGTCGAGGGCGCGCAGCGACACGTTCGCGTCGGGGATCCGCTCACGGATCCTGGCGGCCGCTCCTTCGCCCTTGCGCGGATTGCGGACCGGCATGACGACCTCCGCGCCGGCGGCGGCCAGACTCAGCGCGATGCCGAGCCCGATCCCGTCACTCGCTCCGGTGACGACAGCGCGCTTCCCGGTCAGGTCGGGAACGGTGATGTCGATGTCCTGGCGTGGCATGTCCGCACTCCCTCACGACGTCGTTGTCCCTACCGTGACCCCGACGAACGGACCTATCCAGGGACTCCCGATCCACCGATACGCGCGGACAGGGTACGGCCGACCCGGGACGGTGCCGGGACACGACTGCCCGCCGCCCGACCCCGCCGGGCGGCGCCCGAGAGGGGGATCGACGATCCGTGGATGAACGCGGGTGCGCGCGCTAGAAAGGATCAGTACGGGAGGAGACGACGCATGGAGATCGACCGGGCCGGACTCGCGGCGTTCCTGCGGCGCCGCCGGGAACTGCTGCAACCCGAGGACGTCGGCCTCCCGCGCGGACAGCGGCGCAGGACCAGCGGGCTGCGCCGTGAGGAGGTCGCCGAGCTCTGCCACATGTCGACCGACTACTACGCTCGGCTGGAGCGCGAGCGCGGCCCGCAGCCGTCCGAGCCGATGATCGCCTCGATGGCGCAGGGGCTGCACCTCTCCCTCGACGAGCGGGACCACCTGTTCCGTCTGGCCGGCCACGCCCCGCCCGTCCGGGGCACGGGCACCGTCAGCGAGCACATCAGCCCCGGCCTGCTGCGGGTCCTCGACCGACTGGGCGACACGCCCGCGGAGGTCGTCACCGAGCTGGGGGAGACGCTGCGGCAGACCCCGCTCGGCGTCGCCCTCACCGGCGACACGACCCGCCGCACCGGCCCGGCGCGCAGCATCGGCTACCGCTGGTTCACCGACCCGGCCACGCGCGAGCTCTACGAGCCGGCGGATCACGCGTTCCTCTCCCGCATGTTCGTGTCCGGCCTGCGTGAAGTGGCCGCCGTACGGGGGCCCGGCTCCCGGGCCGCCCAGTACGCCGAGCTGCTCCTCACCCGCAGCGACGAGTTCCGCGGCCTGTGGGACAAGCACGAGGTGGGCGTCCGCCCCCATCACGTCAAGCGTTTCCGCCACCCGGAGGTCGGCCCCCTCGAACTGAACTGCCAGACCCTCCTCGACCCGGAACAGTCACACCGCCTGGTCGTCTACACCGCGGTCCCGGGCAGCGAGAGTCACGACAGACTCCGCCTCCTCGCGGTCATCGGCCCGCAGGCGATGCGCTGACCGACCCGGGCACCCGGCCGCCGCCCCGGCGCGACCACGAACCCTCGGTCACCCCCATTGCCCGCACTGACGCGCCTCGCTATGTTAACGAGAAATCACATGGTTCCGCAGGGCTCGGAGTGTGGTGGTCGCTCAACTGGCATGCAGGGAAAGACACGGAGCACCGTCCGGTTCTCAGGGAAGCGGGGTAAGTCAATGGAGAATCTCAGCAGACGAGGAGTCCTGTCCCTCGGTGTCGCGCTCGGGCTCGTGAGCGTGGCGGACAGCGCCAGGGCGTGGACGTGGCCGTCCGCCGACTCGGTGGCCGGCACCGGCGAGGGTGCCGATCCGGAGTACGTCTGGGACAGCGCGACGGACCCTCTGATGGCCGCGCTGATCAAGAAGGGCCGGGTTCCGTCCATCAACACCGCGATGGAGGGGTGGGTGAACAACGGCGACCCGCTGCCCAGCGGCCTGCCGGCCGAGCTCACCGCGCATCTGCGGCAGGTCAACAGGCTGCCCTCCTGGGCCGACCGCGGCAAGCTGGCCCGCGCGGCCGACTTCAACCGGCGCAGGGACACCTACCTGTTCATGCTGTACGGCCTCGGCAGCGGCATCATGAGCACGGTGATCCCGCGCGAGGCCAGGAGCGTCTACTGGTCGGCGGGCGGCGCCGACATGCAGGACCGCGCGGCCAAGACGTTCACGTTCGGCTACGACCTGTCCCAGCTGGGAGCCTTCGAGCCACGTGGACAGTTCGTCGTCACCGCCAACAAGACCCGGCTGGTGCACGCCGCGGTGCGCCACCTGCTGCCGCAGTCGCCGCACTGGAAGTCGGGCGCCGACCAGGACATCCCGATCAGCGCCGCCGACATCCTGGTCACCTTCCACAGTCTGGGTACCTACGTACGCAGCAAGCTGATCCAGTGGAAGATCCCGTTCCCGGCCGAGGACCAGGAGGCGTTCCTGCATTCCTGGCAGGTCGCACTGCACCTGCTCGGTGTGCCGGACGAGTACATCCCCAAGACCTGGGCGGCCGCGGAAGCGCAGTCGGCGCAGGTGCTCACCCCGATCCTCGCCCCGACGACCGAGGGCATCGAGCTGGCCGAGGATCTGCTCGGCCTGACCGCGCAGATCGATCTCGGTGTCACTCGCGGGTTCCTGAACGAGTTCGTGCGCTACGTCCTCAGCGACGAGGTCGGCGACTGGCTGGGACTGCGTCGCGACTACGCGGCAGCGGCCCTGGTCCGCACCGCATGGCCGGCGTACATCTTGTTCCGCGAAGGGCTGTCGCCCGTCGTCCCCGGCGCCTTCTACATGATCGACCAGTTCGTGCGCGCGCTGGCCATGCTCTTCCTCAACAAGGGCTCCTCCGGCACCACCACGCCCATCACGATCCCCACGGGGAACAGGCCGGCCGGCTGAGCCGCCGCTCCCGTCCCGCAGTTGCCCGCCCCGCAGGCGCCCGTCCCGCGGCAGACATGTCGAGGGGCGGGCATCCGGGCGACTTCCCCCGCGGCACGGCACGGCGCGGCGTCTCGTGCCGCCACCGGTTCCGGTGCCCGGTCACAAGCCCAGGGCGCCCACGACCAGAGCGGTCACGGCGTCACGGTGGTCGGCGCTGTCCTGCCAGCGCAGCCTGCGTCCGGCCTCGACCACCACGCCGAAGCCCGCATGCACCAGCAACCGGGCCTGACGCGGGTCCAGCTCCGGACGGGCCAGCCGCAACTGCTGTTCCCAGACGGCGATGTGTTCGCGCTGCGCGAGGACCAGGGGCCGCCGCAGGTCCGCCGGCAGACCGGCCAGCTCCGCCTCGGCGACGCTGTTGAGCGCGGTGTACTCGAAGCTGTACGCCACGTACGTCCCGGCCAGCGCGACGACGGCCTCGCGCGGGCCGGCCACCTCGTGCAGACTCCGCTCCACCCACTGGCCCAGCAGTCCCGCCGCCTGGAGGCACGCAGCCGCCAGGATGTCGACCTTGCCGGGATAGTGGCGGTACAGCGCGGACGGGGCCAGGCCCAGCGCCCGCGCGATCTGTCCGTTCGTGACGTTGGCGAACCCGTCCCGTGCGAACAGCGGGATGGCGGCCGCGAGGATCTCCGCGCGACGGGTGCGCGGCACCGGCTGTGCGGGCAACTCGACCGGGCGCGCGCACCACTGGACCGCGGCGGGATCGGTGGCGGCCACGCGCAGCGCGGATGCCGACAGCAGGTTCTCCGCCCGGCGCCCGGCGATCGAGGTGTGGTGCATCGTGATGGACCCGATCGCGCCGAGGGCTGCCACGGCCCGCAGCCGCTCGTCGGGCAGTGGGTACTCACGCTGCACCGCCTCGTCCACCCGGTCGACGAGCCGCCCGAACTTCGCCTTGAGACGCCGGCGGTCCTCACGATTGAGGTACCGGGCCTCCCACCGGTACACGCCGCCCGACGCACGATGCGCGACGGTGACCCCGGCGACGGCGGTGAGTACGTCCGCCAGGGGCGCCTCCGACGGCACCTCGTCGAGCGCGGCGACCAGTCCGTCCGCCATGACGTCGGCGCACTCGGCGAAGAGCGCGTACTTGTTCGGGAAGTGCCGGTACAGGGCCGCCGCCGTGATGCCCACACCGGTGGCGATCTCCTCCATGGACGCCCGGTGGTAGCCGCGCTCGCTGAAGACGCGGCCTGCCGCCTCGACGATGAGCTGCCTGCGGTTGCGGGGCCGAGCAGCCGTGGTCGGCTCGGCGGTCACGGCCGAACGGGCGGATGCGGAGGCGGGACCATGAGAATCAGTCAATCACACGTCGCCCGAGCGGCTCGGGCTTTCCCCGCGCGGACCGCAGGGAACGTGTACCTCACATCAACCCCACATCACCTCCCGGCGCCCCGTGCCCGCGCGGGACACGCACCGGGCCGGTGTCTTCGGTCCGGCCCGGCGCGTCCGGGTCAGGCGAAGGTCAGGACCGGCTTGACGGCGCTTCCGTCGCGCATGGCGGCCACGGCGGCGTCGATCTCCTCGAAGGGAAACGTGGTGATCAACCGGTCCACCGGGAAGAGGCCGCGCCGGTGCAGACCGATCAGCTCGGGGATGAAGCGGGCGGGCTCGGAGTCGCCTTCCATCACTCCGTGCACGCGAACCCCCTTGACCATCAGGCGCGTCATGTCGAACGTCACCTCACCGCCGAGGGCGAGGAGGGCGAGTTCGCCGCGCGGGCGCAGCGCCCCGACGGCCTGGTGGAGCATCTCGGGCCGGCCGGTGGTGTCCACCACGTGGTGTGCCCCGCCGTCGGTGAGGTCGCGCAGCGCCGCCACCAGACCGTCACCCGGCGGCAGGGCCGCCCGCGCGCCGAGTTCGACCGCCAGGGTTCGCCGGGAGGCGACCGGGTCGACGGCCACCACCGGGTCGCAGCCCACGGCCACCGCGGCCATCAGCGCACTCAGTCCGACCCCGCCGGCCCCGAGGACCACGAGCGAGGTCCCCGGACCGGGGCGCAGCCGGTTGAGCACGGTCCCCGCGCCCGTCTGCGCTCCGCAGCCCAGGGGCGCGGCGACCGTGGCCGGCAGGTCGGGGGGCAGCTTGACCACTCCGCGTTCGTGGACGACGGCGTACGTGGCGAAGCTGGACTGTCCGAAGAAGCCGCCGTGCAGAGGGGCGCCGTCGAGGCGGAGCGCGGTGGTGCCGTCGCCGCGCCCGCCGGAGAGGTTGAGGTCCCGCGCGAGGTGGCAGTACGGCGGATGGCCCGCCGCGCACTGCGGGCACGTGCCGCAGCTGGCGAACGTGAGGCAGACGGCGTCCCCCGGCGCGAGACCCGTCACCTCCGCGCCCACCGCCTCGACCCGGCCGGCGCCCTCGTGACCGAAGACGACGGGGGTGAGGTGCCGGGGCCAGCGGGCCTGGATCCCCACGTCCGTGTGGCACACCCCGACCGCGGTCATCCTGACCAGCACCTCACGCGGCCGCGGTTCCTCCAGCTCCACGTCCCGGAGGGTGAACGGCGCGCCCGGCTCCCCGGTGACGGCGGCGCGGACACGCCTCACGCCTCCGCTGCCTCTCCGGAGCGCTCGCTGCCGGGAACGGCCCCGGCCACGCGGTCGAGGAAGAAGTAGTAGAAGGGGCCGTCGGCGGGAACGCCCTTGCCGTTCATGATGCCCATGAGGGTGTCGTCGTCGACCCGTTTGAAGTGGTCGAGGACCGGCCGGCCGTCGTAGACCATCGTCGCGGTCGACTCGCCACGGAACTCGACGGTCCACAGGCTGGCCTCGCCCTGGCCCAGCTCTCGGTCGGAGTACAGCTCGCCCTTGGCGTCGCGGCAGACCAGCGGCTTGACGTCGTGCACGGAGGTGAACGTCTTGCCGTACCAGCCGGCCTGCGCCAGCATCCCGTTGAGGGGATGGCCGGTGTCGAACTCGCCGCCCTTCCACTCGCCGAGGATCTCCTCGGGCCGTACGGTGTCCAACTCGGCCCAGACCGAGTCCAGTTCCGCCGTCTCGACCGGGCCGTTCGTCTCGCGGAGCGCCTGGAAGCGGGCGCGGGCGTCGCGGGGGTCCATGCGGTGTCCTCTCGTCGATGCTGAAACGTGCCGGCGGGGCCGAACCCCGTCAGGCGCGGGCCCGCCGGAGGAACGGGAGCGTCGCTTCGCCGGTGGCCACGCCTGGGTGCCCCACGGTGCCGAGGCACAGCAGGACGTGGCGTTCGGCGACCTCTTCCGCGGTGAGCGGGCCGTCGGGGCGGAACCAGTTGGCGACGCCCTGGCACATGATGAGGACCGAGCGGACGGCGTCCGCCGGGATCGGCGTGGTGAACACCCCCTCGGCGCGGCCCGCCTCGACCGTGTCCAGCAACATGTGCTGGAGATAGTCGCGCAGGGCCACGTAGCGGGCCCGGTTCCCGGGCTCCAGGCTGCGGATCTCGGTGTCCAGGAAGGCCAGTGACCTGCGGTGGGCCATGTAGAGCACGATCGACTCGACCATGCCGCAGAATCTCGCCAGGGGAGTGGTCCCCGCCTCCGCGGCCGCCGCCCGGCACCGGTCCAGGACGTCCTTGATGGAGGTCTCCAGCAGGGTGGCGAGCAGCGCCTGCTTGTTCTCGTAGTGGTAGTACAGCGCGGGCACGGTGACGCCGACCCGGCCGGCGATGTTCCGGACCGAAGTGCCGTGGTAACCCTGCTCGTTGAAGGCCTCCATGGCGTGCACCAGGATCGGGTGCAGGTCGAGTGGCCCGTACGAGCGCCAGTGCTGCGCTGCGGCCGTGGTGTCCTGGCTCGGCTCGGTACTCAACGGCTCGGTGCTCAACGACTCTCCTCGGAACGTGCGTCGACGGGCGACATCGTACGGCCGTGCGTTCGCAATTCCTCTCCCCGGCCACTTAGCGATCGTTCAGTGATCGCGGGGCGCGCGGGTGTCCGGCTCCGTCTCCATTCCCCGGCAAGTGCCGCCAAAACTCTTCGGATTGAGGCGTTGACCGATGGGCCGAGCCCTCCTACGTTCTTAGCGAACGCTCAGTAAGGTCCCGGTCGCGCGTCGGCGAGCCCGTCGTGTCCCGAGAGAGGAACCCATGAGCCACCACCCCCCTGACTCCCCGCGCCGCGGCGGTGCCGGGCCGCTGGACGGCGTGCGTGTGGTCGAGCTGGCGGGCATCGGCCCCGGCCCGTTCGCCGCGATGCTGCTCGGGGACCTGGGCGCCGACGTGGTGCGCGTCGACCGCCCCGGCGCCACACCGCCGGCCGGCGACCCCGCCCACGACCTGACCAACCGCAACAAGCGCTCGGTCCTGGTCGACCTCAAGTCGCCCGAAGGGCCGGAGACCGTACGGGCCCTGGCGGCGCGCGCGGAGATCCTGGTGGAGGGGTACCGCCCGGGTGTCGCGGAGCGGCTCGGGGTCGGCCCCGAGGAGTGCATGGCCGTCAACCCCGCCCTGGTGTACGGCCGGATGACCGGCTGGGGCCAGCGGGGACCGCTCGCGCCCCTGGCCGGGCACGACATCGGCTACATCGCCACGGCCGGCGCCCTCTCCATGATCGGCGCTGCGGACGGTCCGCCCGCCGTCCCCGCCAACCTGCTCGGCGACTACGCCGGCGGCTCGCTCTACCTGACCACCGGCGTCCTGGCCGCGCTGCTCACCGCCCGCACCACCGGCCGCGGCCAGGTGGTGGACGCCGCGATCGTCGACGGCACCGCCCACCTCACCTCGCTCTTCTGGGGCATGCTCGCCGGGGGCGCCTGGCGGGACGCCCGCGGACGCAACCTCCTGGACGGCGGCTGCCCGTACTACGGCGTCCACGAGACCGGCGACGGCGGCTGGATGGCGGTCGGCGCCCTGGAGCCGCAGTTCTACGCCGTGTTCGTCCGCCTGCTGGGCCTGGACGGCGACGATCTGCCGGACCGCGCCGACCCGGGCAACTGGCCCGAGCTGCGGGCCCTGTTCACCGCCCGGTTCAAGACGGCGTCCCGTGACGAGTGGACCGCCGTCTTCGAAGGCACCGACGCCTGCGTCGCCCCCGTCCTCTCGCTGCGCGAGGCGGCAGGCCACCCGCACCTGGCCGGGCGCGGCACCTACACCGAGGCGTACGGCATCACCCAGCCCGCCCCGGCGCCCCGCTTCTCCGCCACCCCGGGCACCCTCCGGCTGCCTCCCGCCGTCCCCGGCGCCGACACCGACGACGTGGCCCGCGACTGGGACCTGCCCGGCCTGCTGAAGGACCGCCGCTGATGCGACTGCCCCCGCCTCCGACGTACACCGGCGACCCGCGGAGTGACGATGCTCGACGTCAGCCCCGTAGGCCCTGAACCCGCCCGCCTGAACCAGCGCGTGAGGAGTTGGCTGTGACCTTGGAGACCTTGGAGACCTTGGAACGAGACCTGTACGGCCCCGACCACGAGGCCTTCCGCGAGACGGTGCGGACCTTCCTCGCCAAGGAGGTGGCCCCGCACCACGAACGGTGGGAACGCAACGGCGTCGTCGACCGCGAGGTGTGGTGCGCGGCGGGCCGTCAGGGCCTGCTGGGCCTGGCCGTCGGCGAGGAGTATGGCGGCGGTGGCACCGAGGACTTCCGCTACAGCGCCGTGCTCATCGAGGAGTTCGCCCGCGCCGGCGCCTCCGGACTGGCCCTGAGCCTGCACAACGACATCGTCGGCCCGTACCTGACCCGGCTGGCCACCGAGGAGCAGAAGCGGCGCTGGCTGCCCGGCTTCGTCTCCGGCGACGTCGTCACCGCCATCGCCATGACGGAACCCGGAGCCGGTTCCGACCTGCGGGGCATCCGTACCACCGCCGTCGACCAGGGCGACCACTACCTGCTCAACGGCTCGAAGACCTTCATCTCCAACGGCATCCTCGCCGACCTCGTCGTCGTGGTGGCCCGCACGACGCCCGAGGGCGGCGGCGCGGGGCAGAGCCTGCTCGTCGTCGAGCGCGGCACGGACGGCTTCGAACGCGGCCGCAACCTCGACAAGATCGGCCAGAAGGCGCAGGACACCGCGGAGCTGTTCTTCAACGACGTACGCGTCCCCAAGGAGAACCTGCTGGGGGAGGAGAACCGTGCCTTCACCTACCTGATGGGCAACCTCGCCCAGGAGCGGCTGGCCATCGCGGTCGGCGCCGCCGCCGCGGCCGAGGAGATCCTGGACGTCACCACGCGGTACGTGAAGGAGCGCGAGGCGTTCGGACGGCCGCTGGCGAAGCTCCAGCACATCCGCTTCGAGATCGCCGAGATGGCCACCGAGGCGGCGGTCACCCGGACCTTCCTGGACCGCTGCGTCACCGAGCACAGCCAGGGACGGCTGGACGCCGTGCACGCCTCGATGGCCAAGTGGTGGGCGACCGAACTGCAGAAACGGGTCGTCGACCGCTGTCTGCAACTCCACGGCGGCTACGGCTACATGAGCGAGTACCGGGTGGCGCGGGCGTTCCTCGACGGCCGTATCCAGACCATCTACGGCGGCACCACCGAGATCATGAAAGAGATCATCGGCCGCTCCCTCCTCGGCTAGCCCGGCACCGACCGACCGACCGACCGACCGACCGACCGACCGCACCGAAGCCCGTACCGCGTCCGCGGCTTCTCATGAACCCACTCGGAGGGCACCCAAGGTGAGCACCGAAGCGTACGTGTACGACGCGATCCGCACCCCGCGCGGACGCGGCAGGGCGAACGGCGCCCTGCACGGCACCAAACCGATCGACCTGGTCGTCGGCCTGGTCCACGAGACCCTCCGCCGCTTCCCGGCCCTCGACCCGGCCGCGATCGACGACATCGTGCTCGGGGTGGTCGGCCCCCTCGGCGACCAGGGCGCCGACATCGCCCGCACCGCGGCCGTCGCGGCCGGGCTGCCGGACACCGTGGCGGGCGTCCAGGAGAACCGCTTCTGCGCCTCGGGTCTCGAGGCCGTCAACATGGCGGCGATGAAGGTGCGTTCGGGGTGGGAGGACCTGGTACTGGCCGGCGGCGTGGAGTCCATGTCCCGCGTCCCGATGGGCAGCGACGGCGGCGCCTGGTTCAACGACCCGATGACCAACCTCGCCACCGGCTTCGTCCCGCAGGGCGTCGGCGCCGACCTGATCGCCACCCTGGAGGGCTTCACCCGCCGCGACGTCGACGAGTACGCGGCCCTCTCCCAGGAGCGCGCGGCCAACGCCTGGAAGGAGAACCGCTTCGAGCGGTCCGTCGTGCCCGTCCGGGACCGCGCCGGCCTCACCGTCCTCGACCGTGACGAGCACCTGCGGCCCGGCACCACCGCCGAGAGCCTCGCGGGCCTCAAGCCCTCCTTCGCCGATGTCGGCGAACTCGGCGGCTTCGACGCCGTGGCGCTGCAGAAGTACCACTGGGTGGAGCAGATCGACCACGTCCACCACGCGGGCAACTCCTCCGGCATCGTCGACGGCGCCTCCCTCGTCGCCATCGGCTCCAAGGAGGTGGGCGATCGCTACGGGCTCGCCCCGCGCGCGCGGATCGTCTCCGCCGCCGTGTCCGGCTCCGAGCCCACCATCATGCTGACCGGGCCCGCCCCCGCCACTCGCAAGGCGCTCGCCAGGGCCGGGCTGACCATCGACGACATCGACCTCGTCGAGATCAACGAGGCGTTCGCTGCGGTCGTCCTGCGTTTCGTCAAGGACATGGGCCTGTCCCTGGACAAGGTCAACGTCAACGGCGGCGCCATCGCGATGGGCCACCCGCTCGGGGCCACCGGCGCGATGATCCTCGGCACGCTCGTCGACGAACTGGAGCGCCAGGACAAGCGCTACGGCCTCGCCACCCTGTGCGTCGGCGGCGGCATGGGCACCGCCACCGTCGTCGAACGCCTCTGAGCGCGCCGCCTCCTCAGCAGCCCGTCCGCCTTCACGGGAGAGACCTCAGCCATGGACACCACCGCGCAGCCCTCCACCATCCGCTGGGAAGAGTCCGAGGACCACGTCGTCACGCTCGTCCTGGACGATCCCGACCAGTCCGTCAACACCATGAACGCCGCGTTCATCGACTCGCTGGACGCCGTCGCGGCGCGGCTCGCGGAACGCCGTGACGACATCCGGGGCGTCATCGTCGCCTCCGCCAAGAAGAGCTTCTTCGCCGGCGGCGACCTGCGCGACCTGATCTCCGTGACCCCCGAGAGCGCGCAGAAGTCCTTCGAGGCCGGTATGCGGGTCAAGCGCGCGCTGCGCGTCCTGGAGACCCTGGGCAAGCCGGTCGTCGCGGCGATCAACGGCGCCGCTCTGGGAGGCGGTTACGAGATCGCTCTCGCCTGCCACCACCGCGTGGTCCTGGACACCCCGGCCGCCCGCGTCGGGTGTCCCGAAGTCACCCTGGGCCTGCTGCCCGGAGGCGGGGGAGTGACCCGCACCGTCCGGATGTTCGGCGTCGAGGAGGCGCTGCGGAAGGTCCTCCTGGAAGGCACACAGTACGGACCGGCTCGCGCACTGGAAGCCGGCCTGGTCGACGAGATCGCCGCCGACCGGGACGAACTCCTGAGCAGGGCAAGGGCGTTCGTGAACGCCAACCCGGCGTCGGCCCAGCGGTGGGACGCCCCTGACTACCGCATCCCCGGGGGCACGCCCTCGAACCCGGAGTTCGCCGCCCGACTCCCCGCCCTTCCCTCGCTGCTGAGGAAGAGGACGGGCGGCGCTCCCTGCCCGGCGCCGCGCAACATCCTCGCGGCGGCCGTGGAGAGCGCCCAGGTCGACGTGGACACGGCCTTCGTCGTGGAGGCCCGGTACCTGACGGAACTCGTCACCGGGCAGATCACCAAGAACATGATCCAGGCGTTCTTCTTCGACCTCCAGGCCGTCAACTCCGGTGCGAACCGCCCCGTGGGCGTGGAGCCGCGCAAGGTGGCGAAGGTCGCCGTCCTCGGTGCCGGGATGATGGGTGCGGGCATCGCCTACTCGTGTGCCCGTGCGGGCATCGAGGTGGTTTTGAAGGACGTCGCCCTGGAGTCGGCCGTCAAGGGCAAGGGCTACTCGGAGAAGCTGTGCGCCAAGGCGGTGGCCAAGGGCCGTACGAGCCGGGAGAACGCGGACGCGCTGCTGGCCCGTATCACGCCGACCGCCGAGGTGGCCGACCTCGCGGGCTGTGACGCGGTCATCGAGGCCGTCTTCGAGGACACCTCTCTCAAGCACAAGGTGTTCCAGGAGGTCCAGGACGTCGTGGCCCCGGACGCGCTGCTGTGCTCGAACACCTCCACGCTGCCCATCACCGCGCTGGCCGAGGGTGTCGAGCGTCAGGTGGACTTCATCGGGCTGCACTTCTTCTCGCCGGTCGACAAGATGCCGCTGGTCGAGATCATCAAGGGTGAGCGGACGGGGCAGGAGGCGCTGGCGCGCGCCTTCGACCTGGTCCGGCAGATCAGCAAGACGCCGATCGTGGTCAACGACTCGCGTGGTTTCTTCACCTCCCGGGTCATCGGCCACTTCATCAACGAGGGCGTGGCGATGGTCGGCGAGGGCATCGAGCCCGCCTCCGTGGAACAGGCGGCGGCCCAGGCCGGCTACCCGGCCAAGGTGCTCTCGCTGATGGACGAGCTGACCCTCACCCTTCCGCGCAGCATCCGCGAGGAGTCCCGCCGCGCGGCCGAGGAGTCGGGGCAGACCTGGGAGCCGCACCCCGCGGACGCCGTCGTGGACCGCATGATCGACGAGTTCGGCCGCCCGGGACGCTCGGGCGGTGCCGGCTTCTACGACTACGCGAACGGCAAACGGGTCGGTCTGTGGCCGGGCCTGCGCGCGCACTTCACGGAGCCCGTGAAGCGGCCCGCCGACCTGACCGAGTTGACGGAGCGGATGCTCTTCGTGGAGGCCCTGGACTCGGTGCGCTGCCTGGAGGAGGGTGTACTGGTCTCGGTGGCGGACGCCAACATCGGCTCGCTGCTCGGCATCGGCTTCCCCGGCTGGACCGGCGGCGTCCTCCAGTACATCAACGGCTACGACGGCCACGCCGGGGCAGGTGCCGGCCCGCCCGGCTTCGTGGCCCGCGCGCGGGAGCTCGCCGACCGCCACGGCGAGCGGTTCACGCCGCCCGCGCTGCTGCTGCGCAAGGCCGAGCGGGGCGAGACCTTCACGGACTCCCGACCCCTCTCCTGATCACCCGGCGGCCCTCCGCACCCCCGCCGCGCTGCTCCCGGCACGCCTGCCGGGGCGCCCCACCGCCCCGGTCTCCCCGGACGCTCCCATCCGAACCGCAAGGAGGCCCCGATGACATCAGCGCCCCGTACCACGGGCGAACCGCCCGACGCCCCGGCCTACCGGACCCTGCCGCAGCTGCTTGTCCGCAACGCCCGTGAGTACCCCGGGCTCCCCGGCCTCTCCTGGCAGCCGGCGGACGGGGACGGCGCCTGGGCGACGCTCACCTGGGCGGAGATCCACGAGCACACCGGGCGGCTGGCCGCCGGGTACGCGGCGCTCGGCGTCGGCCGCGGCGACCACGTGCTGATGATGATGGCCAACCGTCCCGAGCACTGGCTGTCCGACCTGGCGCTCGTCCGCCTCGGTGCCGTCCCGGTCAGCGTCTACGGCACCGCGGCCCCCGAACAGATCACGCACATCGCCCGCAACTGCCGGGCCCGTGTCGCCGTGGTGGAGGGGACGGCGCAGGTGGAGGTGTGGGAGCCGCTGCTGACCGACGGCGGCACCCCGCTGGCGCGGCTGGTGGTGGCCGAGGCGGGCGCCGAGGGCGGCCACGTCCCGTACGCCGCCCTGCTTCGGGCCCCGGCGCCGGAGCGGTTCGCGAAGGAGCTGGACGCCGCGGGTCCCGGGGATTCGCTGACCGTCGTCTACACCTCCGGAACCACCGGGGAGCCCAAGGGCGTCGTCCTGACCCATCGTCAGGTGATCGCCAACGCCCTCGCGCTGGACGCCGTGGTGGAGCTGCCGCCGCACGTCGAGCACATCTGCTACCTGCCGTTCGCCCACATCGCCGAGCGCATGCTGGGCATCTACCTGCCCTGCCACCGGGCCTCGCACGTCTACCTCTGCGCCGACCCCACGGCCGTGGGCACGGTCGTGCGCAAGGTGCGGCCCGCGCAGTTCTTCGGAGTGCCGCGGATCTGGGAGAAGCTGTGCGCCGCCGTGCGGGCCGTCCTCTCCCTGATGCCGGCCGGGGAGCGGGAGGCCATCGACGCGGCGTCCGCGGTGGCCCGCGAGCACGTCGGGTACCGCGAGCGGGGGGAGACGCCCCCCGCCGAGCTGGAGCAGCGCTACGCCCGTGCCCGCCAGGACGTCCTGCTGCCGCTGCTGGCCGCGGGCGGACTGGACCGGGTGACCTGGGCGGCCAGCGCGTCGGCGCCCATGCCGGTCGACGTGGTGGACTTCTGGGCCGGGTTCGGCATCGTGATCATGGATGCCTGGGGGCTGACGGAGACCACCGGCGTGGCCACCACCAACAGCCCGCGAACCGGCTTCCGGATCGGTTCGGTGGGTCGCCCCGTGGAGTCCGTGGAGGTCCGGATCGCCGCGGACGGCGAGATCGAGGTGCGCGGCGAGTCCGTCTTCGCCGGCTATCTCCAGCCGGACGGATCGGTGCGGTCCGCCGTGGACGCCGACGGCTGGCTGGCCACCGGCGACATCGGCCGGACGGACGAGGACGGCTATCTCTGGCTCACCGACCGGAAGAAGGAGATGATCATCACCTCGACGGGCAAGAACGTCTCGCCCGCCCTGGTGGAGAACGCGCTCAAGGAGCACCCGCTGATCGGTCAGGCGCTGGTCCACGGCGACCACCGCTCCTACCTCGTCGCCCTGCTGGTGCTCGACGCGGAGGCGGCCCCCGCCTGGGCCGCGGCCAACGGTGTCGAGGCGGACGGCGGACTCGCCGGGCTGGTCCGGCACCCCGCCGTCCGGGCCGAGGTGGAGCGCGCGGTGGCCGCCGCCAACTCCCGGCTCAACCGCACCGAGCAGGTGAAGCGGTACGAGCTGCTGTCCGAGGAGTGGGGCCCGGCGACCGGCGAACTGACGCCCTCACTGAAGATGCGGCGCCGGGTGATCCGGGACAAGTACGCCGACGCGCTGTCCGGGCTCTACCAGGACTGAAGAGGGAGGCGCCCCGCCCGACCCGACCGGGTGGGCGGGGCGCCTCACACAGGGCCGGTTCAGAGGCCGTAGGTCTTGCCGATCACGTCGCGCTGGATCTCGCTGGTCCCGCCGTAGACCGTGGAAACGACCGCGGCCCGCAGGTGGCGCTCCATGTCGAACTCGGTGGTGTAGCCGTAGCCGCCCATCATCTGCATGCCCTCCAGAGCGGCCCGCTTGGCGATCTCGGTGGCCTTCAGCTTGGCCATGGACGCCTCCCGCGGGAACAGTTCGTCCGGCTGCGCGTCGCAGTCCCGGGCCACCTCGCGCACCAGCAGCCGGGTGCACTCGATCTCGGTGGCGAGGTCGGCCACCCGGTGCCGCAGCGCCTGGAAGGAGCCGACCGGCCGCCCGAACTGCTCGCGTTCACGGACGTAGGCGAGCGCGTCGTCGAAGGCGCGGCGCGCCAGGCCCAGCATGTTCGAGGCCAGGAAGAGCCGTTCGTGGTTCAGCCCGGCCATCAACTGCCGCCAGCCGTCGTCCACCCGGCCCACCACCGCGTCGGCGGGCAGCCGGACGCCGGTGAGGAACACGTCGTTGACCTCCCTGCCGCCCATGGTCTCGATCCCCCGCACCTCCACGCCCGGGGTGTCGGAGGGCAGGTGGAACATGGTCAGCCCGCCGTGCTTGTCCTCGCCGGTGCGGGCCACCAGCAGGATGCTCTTCGCGTGGTGCGCGTTGGAGATCCAGGTCTTCTGCCCGTCGATCACCCAGCCGCCGTCCGCGTCCCGCCGGGCCCGGCAGCGCAGCGCGCCGACGTCCGACCCGGCCCCCGGCTCCGACATGGCGATCGACAGCACGTCGCCGCGCACGGCGCCGGACAGCACCTCCTGCCGCTGCCGCTCGGTGCCGAACCGTTCGTACGCCTTCGCGGCGATGACGGTGGTGATGAAACCGCCGGCCGGGACCAGCCCGTACGAGGTCTCCTCCAGGAACAGGCAGGCGTCGGCCAGCCCTCCGCCGGCGCCCCCGTACTCCTCCGGCAGGCACACCCCGAGCCAGCCGAGGCCGGCGAGCCTGCCGTACAGCCCCGGATGGTGCGCCTCGCGACCCGCCCCGGTCAGCGCGTCCCGCTGCTCCCGGGTGCCGCACTCGCGCTTGGCGAAATCTCTGACGGCCGCCACGAACACGGACTGCTCCTCGGTGAGACGACTGCCCATCAGGTCCTCCAGAAGTCGTGTTACAAAGTGTTGGTGGTTGTTTCTTGATTTCCCGGGACGGGGGTATCGGTTTCGTGAGCACGGTCCCGGAGACCGAGGCGGAGGACCCGACCGCACGGCGCATCCTCGACGCCGCGCTGGAGCAGTTCACCGTCTTCGGCCTGCGCCGTTCCTCCGTGGACGACGTCGCCAAACGGGCCGGCGTCTCCCGGGTCACCGTCTACCGGCGCTTCCAGACCAAGGACAGACTGGTCGAGCACACCCTGCTGCGTGAGAACAGCCGGTTCTTCCAGCGGCTGGACTCGGCGGTGGCGGCGCTGCCCACCATGGAGGAGCGGGTCGTCGAGGGATTCGTCGTCGCCCTGCGCCACACCCGCGCGCATCCGCTCTTCGGCGGCCTGCTGCGCCTGGAACCCGAGGTGGTGCTGCCCTACCTGACCGTGCACGGCGGCTCCTCGCTCGCCGCCACCGTCGAGTACCTGACGGGCCATCTGCGCCGGGCGCAGCAGGCCGAGGGCCGCCCGGACGAGGATCCGCGCCCGGTCGCCGAGCTGATGGTGCGGGTGGCCGTCTCCTTCCTGCTCAACCCGGCCGGCTGCATCGAGATGGAGGACGAGGAGCAGGCCCGGGCCTTCGCCCGTCGCTACCTCGCCCCCCTGCTGCACGCCTGACCGGCCGGGGGGCGCCGCCCAGCGAGTCAGCGCCGCAGGTGCAGTGTCCGGGCCAGCCGTACCGCGCGCTCCCGGGCGGCGGCCGGTACCTCGAAGGAGGTCAGCGCGATCGGCGGGGTGAACCGCTGCACCGTCGTGGACTGCACGGCGGTGAAGGCCCGCAGTCCCTCCTCGCCGTGGATCCGACCGAAGCCGGAGTCCCCCGAGCCGCCGAACGGCAGCGCCGGCACCGCCGCGAAGCCCAGCACCGAGTTCACCGACACCGCCCCCGCGCGCAGCCGCGCCGCGATCGCGGCTCCGGTGCGCCGGTTCCGGCAGAACACCGCGGCTCCCAGCGCGTACCGCGAGTCGTTGGCGCGGGCCACCGCCTCGTCCACGTCGGCCACCGCGTTGATCGCGACGACCGGTCCGAAGGTCTCCTCCGTCATGGCCGCCGAGTCCTCCGGCACGTCGGTCAGGACGACGGGCGCGACGTACGGCGCCCGGACGGACTCGGGCCCGCCCAGCAGGGCCCGCGCGCCCGAGGCGACCGCTCCGGTCACGTGCCGCCCGACGGTCCCGACCTGGCCCGGCAGGGTCATCGGACCGTAGGCCGCGTCGCCGTCGGCGCCCGGGCGCAGCGCACCGGCGCGCTTCACCACCCGCTCGCACAGCGCCGCGTGGATCCCGCGCACGGCGTAGACGCGTTCCACACCCGCGCAGGTCTGTCCGGCGTTGCTCAGCGCGCCCCACACGATCGCGTCGGCGGCGGCGTCCAGATCGGCGTCCGCGGTGACGATCACGGCGTCCTTCCCGCCGCACTCGGCGAGGAACGGGATGAGCGTCTCGGCGCACACGGCCATCACCTCGCGCGCCGTCCCGGGCGATCCGGTGAACGCCAGCTTGTCGACCCCGGAGCGGGCCAGCGCCTCTCCGGTGGCCGCGGCGCCGGTGACGGTCGTGAGCAGGCCGGCGTGCGCGGGCACGGCGGCGTCGAACGACTCGGCGAGCAGCAGGCCCGTGCCCGGGGTCAGCTCGGACGGCTTGAGTACCACGGCGTTCCCGGCCGCCAGGGCGTACCCGACGGAGCCCATCGGGGTGTAGCAGGGGTAGTTCCAGGGCCCGATCACGCCGACCACGCCCAGCGGCCGGTGCACCAGCGAGGCCCGCTGGTGGACGGCGAACAGCCCGGTGCGCACCCGCCGTCGGCACAGCACGCGGTCGGCGTTGCGGGCGGCCCACCCCAGGTGCTCCAGCGTGAGGACGACCTCCAGCGCGGCGTCACCGGCCGGCTTGCCGGTCTCCTCGGCGATGGTCCGGGCGACGGTGTCCAAGTCGGAGGCCAGGGCCCGCTTCCAGCGCAGCAGCTGGTCGCGGCGCCGGGCCGGGGGCAGCGCGGCCCACTCCGCCTGGGCCTCCCGGGCCCGGGCCACGGCACGGGCGACCTGCTCGGGGCCGGCCACCGGATGCTCGGCGAGTGGCTCGCCGGTCGCCGGGGAGCGGGTGGTGAACGTCGCGGTGCGGGGTGCGGCGTCCGGGGTGGTTTCGGTCATCGGGCCCCCTGTGAATCGAAGATACAAAAACTATTTACTTGTTTCATGGGTGCGTCAATACTCCGGCCGCGAGGGAGGTGCGCCATGTGCCCTCACCGCTTCCCGGAGTTCTTCTCTCCCGTCGGGGCGGGGGCTCCGCCGTCACTCGCGGTGACTGAACTTGATCGAGTCGGACCAGTTCCCAGTGCTTCGCGAACGGAAGCTTCACCGGCTTATCGGGCTGTCGTACGAAGCCTCATACCAGAGCGGGACGTTGTCCGAGGGACTTTGGCAACTGCCCACCGCACATGATGTCCGGGCGACTACTGTCAGTGTCCGTCGGGCGACGTAGACCGGATCCCCCGGTCCGCTCGGTCGACACCGCGACGACGCGTGCCCGCGTGGCGTCGCGTGTCCGCGTGGCATCCGCCACCACGCGCGAGCACCAGGGCCCGATCCGGGCCCGACGGACCAACGGACCAGTACGAGGACCCCGATGTCTCACCTCCGCGCCCCGGCCGCGCGAGCAGACCGCCGTGAGGGCGGGCGGCACGGCCGGCCGGCCTCCCGTACCGCCCCCGCGCTGCCTGAGACCCACATACGCCCCCAACTCCTGCGTCTCGCCGTGCTGCCGCCCGTCGCGGTGGCCCTCAGCGCCTGCGCGGTCGTCCTGTTCACCGTCCGGTCCACCGGCGCCCGGCCCGGCCTCGTCCTGTGGGGCGTGCTCGCCGGGGCGGTCTCGGTGACCCTCGCGGCCGTCGTCATCGCCGCCGTCGCCGCCGACCGCGCCGCGCGGTCCGTACACGACCGCGTCGGCGCCCTGCGCCGCAGCACCGCGCGCTCGGAGGGCGAGCTGCGCGCCGTGGTCGAGGCGTTGCGCCGCGGCGAGACGCCGCCCCAGCGCAAACCGCGCGGCGGACCGCCGGACGACGCCGACGACTTCGAACTGCTCGCCGCCGACCTGACCCGCGCCCACGACGGTGCCGTCACCGCCGTCGTCCGGGCCGCCCAGCTCTCCAGCCAGGCGGGCAGCGAACAGAAGCTGGAGGTCTTCGTCAACCTCGCCCGGCGCCTGCAGTCGCTGGTGCACCGGGAGATCTCCATCCTGGACGAGCTGGAGAACGAGATCGAGGACCCCGACCTCCTCAAGGGCCTCTTCCACGTCGACCACCTCGCCACCCGCATCCGCCGCCATGCCGAGAACCTCGCCGTGATGGGCGGCGCCGTCTCGCGCCGGCAGTGGAGCAACCCCGTCGACATGACCGAGGTGCTCCGCTCGGCCATCGCCGAGGTCGAGCAGTACTCGCGCGTCCGGCTGGTCCCGCCGATCGACGGCACCCTGCGCGGCCACGCCGTCGCCGACGTCATCCACCTGCTGGCCGAACTCGTCGAGAACGCCACCCTGTTCTCCGCCCCGCAGACCCAGGTGCTGATGCGCGCCAACCTCGTCACCTCGGGCCTCGCCGTCGAGGTCGAGGACCGCGGACTCGGCATGCCCGTCGGCGAACAGAGCCGGATGAACGCCCTCCTCGCCGACCCCGACCAGGTCAACGTCGCCCGCCTGCTCGCGGACGGCCGCATCGGGCTGTACGTCGTCTCCCAGCTCGCCAAGAGGCACGGGATCACCGTCCGCCTGCAGACCAACATCTACGGCGGTGTCCAGGCCGTACTGGTCGTGCCGCAGGCCCTGCTGGGCACGGAGCCGGGAGCGCTCCCCGGGAGCGGGGCCCGGCCGGCGGAGGCCGGCGGGGCCGAACCCGTGGCGCTACCGCCGCCCCGGCAGCAGCCGCAGACCGGCGCCCCCGCGATGCCGCCGGCTCCCGCCGCAGCCGCACCCGCTCCCCTCCCCTTCGCATCCGCCCCCACGGTGCCCGCGCCGGCCGCGTCCCGCAGGGCGGACGGAGGCGAACCCGTGCCGCTGCCCGTGCGCGGCGCCCACCGGGACCGGCCCACCCCGGCAGCCGCCGTGCCCGGTGTCCGGCCCGAAGACCGGGGTGTCCTCGCCGAGCACGCGGCCACCCCGCCCGTCCCGCGCCACAGTGCGGTGCGCGGCACCATGGGCAAGCCCCAACTGCCCCGCCGCCGCGCCCAGGAGCACATCGCCCCCCAGCTGCGCGGCGGCCCCGCACCGCGCCAGGAACCCGAGCAGCACGCCGGCCACGACCCCGGACTCATGGCGGCCTTCCAACGCGGCATCGGCCTCGCGGAGGCCCAGCAGCACATGGAGCCGGCCCCCCTGGAGCCGACCCACGTCGATCCGGCGCCGGCCTCCACGGAACCGGCCGCCATGGAACCGGCCGCCACGGAACCGGCCGCCATGGAACCGGTCCCTATGGAACCAGCCCCTATGGAACCGACCTCCGTGGAACCGACCCCCATGGAACCGACCCACAGAGACCCGGCCGGATGAGCAACCCCGCGACCACCCCTCGCTTCCTCCACACCCCCACCCCCACCACCACGACCAGCGCTCCCGCAGACCTTCGTACCCCAAGGAGTCGATCCACCATGGCGAGCGACGCGCCGACCGGCCATGTATCCGACCTCGACTGGCTGATGAGCGGCCTCGTGCAGCGCGTGCCGCACACGTCCAGCGCGGTGCTCCTGTCCTGCGACGGACTGGTGAAGTCCGTCCACGGCCTCGACGCGGACAGCGCCGACCACATGGCGGCCCTGGCCTCCGGCCTGTACTCCCTCGGCCGCAGCGCCGGTGTCCGCTTCGGCGACGGCGGGGACGTACGGCAGGTCGTCGTCGAACTCGACTCGACCCTGCTCTTCGTCACCACCGCCGGCTCCGGCACCTGCCTCGCCGTGCTGGCCGGCCGCGAGGCCGACGCGGCGGTGCTCGGCTACGAGATGGCGATGCTGGTCAAGAGCGTCCGCCCCTACCTGGTCACCGCGCCCCGGCAGCACGCCGTCGAACCCCCGGCGATGAGGCCTTGAGGGTGGCCGCGGCCGGCGACGGGCCCTGGCTCGACGACGCGGCCGGACGGCTGGTGCGCCCCTTCACCGTGAGCAACGGCCGTACCCGGCCCACCGTCGAGCTCGACCTGATGTCCCAGGTGATGGCCACGGGGGCGACCCCCCTCGGTTACCTCGGTCCCGAACACGCGCAGGCACTCGACCTGTGCCGGGCGCCCCTCCCGGTCGCCGAGCTCGCCGCTCATCTGAGGCTTCCGGTGGCAGTCACCAAAGTGCTGCTGTCGGACCTCGTCGACTGCGGTGCGCTGACCACCAAACCCCCCGCCTCGTTCCACCACAACCCCACGGACCGGGCCCTTCTGGAGGCAGTGCTCGATGGACTACGACGACAGCTCTGACTACGGCCACGGACCCGTCCCGGGATCCGGCCACGACACCAACGACCCCTTCCCCACCGCGCTGAAGATCCTCGTGGCGGGCGGGTTCGGAGTGGGCAAGACGACCTTCGTCGGCGCGGTCAGCGAGATCGCACCGCTGAGCACGGAGGAACTGCTCACCACGGTCAGCGCCGCGACCGACAACCTCGACGGAATCGAGAACAAACTCGAAACGACCGTGGCCATGGACTTCGGCCGCCTCACCCTCGACCCGGAACACGTGCTGTACCTGTTCGGGACGCCCGGCCAGGAACGGTTCTGGTTCATGTGGGACGAGTTGTGCGAGGGCGCCCTCGGTGCCGTGATCATCGCCGACACCCGCCGCCTCGAGGAGTCCTTCGCCGCCGTCGACTTCTTCGAGGAACGCGGACTCGGCTTCATCGTCGCGATCAACGAGTTCGACGGTGCGTACCGCTACGACCCCGAGGAGGTGCGCGCCGCCATGGACCTCCATCCCGAGATCCCGATCGTGCGCTGCGACGCCCGGATCTCCAGTTCCGGCGTACAGACCCTGCTCACCCTCGTACGCCACCTCATCGCCCACACACCGGCCCCCACGACGGGGCACGGCGCCCACAGGTGATCCCCAGGTGACCCCAGGTGATTCCCGTACCCACCGCCACGGAGCCGCACATGACGCACGCCCACAGCGACGGAGCCCGCCCATGAGCTATGACCCGCCGCGCCCGGTCGGACGGCTGCTGCTCACTCCCGAGGACCGGGAGGCCCCCGCACGGGTGCGACGGCTGCGCCGGCTCGGTCTGGCGGAACGCCCGGATCCGGCGCTCGACGCCTACGCGGCCCATCTCGCCGGGCTCGCCGAGGCGCCGTACGCGATGGTCAACTTCCTGGTCGAGGGCGGGCAGTTCTTCGCGGGCCTGCGGGTGCCCGAGATCCCGCCGGTGACGCGGGGGGACGGCACCAGTCCCGAGTTCACCCGGGTCCAACCGCGCGACCACGGCTTCTGCCCCCATGTGGTGGTCCGGCGCAAGGCCCTGGTCCTGGAGGACGTGCGCGACTATCCGCGCTTCGCGGGCAACCCGGTCGTCGACGAGTTCGGCATCCGCTCCTACCTGGGAGCCCCGCTCATCGACAGCACGGGGACGGTGCTTGGCGCGGTGTCCGCCGCCGACGTAAGGCCCCGGACCTGGGGCAGGGCGGGCCTGGCGACGATCAAGTCGACGGCGGCCGATCTCGTACGGCGCATCGAACGCAGCGCGGAGGACGGACTCCCGCTGTGAGCCGACGGGCGCGACCGGTGTGAGGGCGTGAAGGAAAGCTGCGACCGGGCTTAAGAAAGGCTCGATGGACCCGGGACGGTGTCATACGGCAGATTGCTGTGCGATTCCCCTCCCCTTCCCGGACGCGGGCTGCCTCTGCATGCCCGGAGCCGGGACCTCACCGTCAGGAGCCGTAGCGTTGAAGGCGCTGGTCAAGGAGAAGGCGGAGCCCGGCCTCCGGCTCGCGGACGTCCCCGAGCCCACCATCGGACCCGGTGACGTCCTCATCAAGGTGCTGCGCACCGGCATCTGCGGCACCGACCTGCACATCCGGGCCTGGGACGGCTGGGCGCGGCAGGCCATCCGCACCCCCCTCGTCGTCGGGCACGAGTTCGTCGGCGAGGTCGTCGACACCGGGCGGGACGTCACCGACATCAAGGCGGGCGACCGGGTCAGCGGCGAAGGACACCTGGTCTGCGGCAAGTGCCGCAACTGCCTGGCCGGCCGGCGCCACCTGTGCCGCGCCACCGTCGGACTCGGCGTCGGCCGGGACGGCGCGTTCGCCGAGTACGTCGCCCTGCCCGCCACCAACGTCTGGGTGCACCGCGTCCCCGTCGACCTCGACGTCGCCGCGATCTTCGACCCGTTCGGCAACGCCGTGCACACCGCCCTGTCCTTCCCGCTGGTCGGCGAGGACGTCCTCATCACCGGCGCCGGGCCGATCGGCCTGATGGCGGCCGCCGTCGCCCGGCACGCGGGGGCCCGCAACGTCGTGATCACCGACGTGAGCGAGGAACGCCTGGAACTGGCGCTCAAGGTCGGCGTGAGCCTCGCCCTCGACGTGTCGAAGGCGACCATCGCCGACGGACAGCGCGAACTGGGCCTGCGCGAGGGCTTCGACATCGGCCTGGAGATGTCCGGCCGACCCGAGGCCATGCGCGACATGATCGCCAACATGACGCACGGCGGCCGGATCGGGATGCTCGGCCTGCCGTCCGAGGAGTTCCCGGTCGACTGGGCCCGCATCGTCACCTCCATGATCACCGTCAAGGGCATCTACGGCCGCGAGATGTTCGAGACCTGGTACGCCATGTCGGTGCTCCTGGAGGGCGGTCTCGACCTCGCTCCCGTGATCACCGGCCGGTACTCCCACCGCGACCACGAGGCCGCGTTCGACGACGCCGCCGGCGGCAAGGGCGGCAAGGTCATCCTCGACTGGACCGCGTAAGTCAGCCCGCACAAGCCACCCGCCCCCCTAGGAGCTTCCGACATGTTCGACTCCGTGCGCGACGACCTGCGCGCCACCCTCGACGAGATCCGCGCCGCAGGCCTGCACAAGCCCGAGCGCGTGATCGGCACGCCGCAGTCCGCGACCGTGAACGTCACCGCCGGCGGCCGCCCCGGCGAGGTCCTCAACTTCTGCGCCAACAACTACCTCGGCCTCGCCGACCACCCCGAGGTCGTCGCCGCCGCCCACGAGGCGCTGGACCGCTGGGGCTACGGCATGGCGTCCGTGCGCTTCATCTGCGGCACCCAGGAGGTGCACAAGGAACTGGAGGCCCGGCTCTCCGCGTTCCTCGGCCAGGAGGACACGATCCTCTACTCCTCCTGCTTCGACGCCAACGGCGGCGTCTTCGAGACCCTCCTCGGCCCTGAGGACGCGGTGATCTCCGACGCCCTGAACCACGCGTCGATCATCGACGGCATCCGCCTCAGCAAGGCCAGGCGCCTGCGCTACGCCAACCGCGACATGGCCGATCTGGAGGCGCAGCTCAAGGCCGCCGGCGACGCCCGCCGCAGGCTGATCGTCACCGACGGCGTCTTCTCCATGGACGGCTACGTCGCCCCGCTCGCCGAGATCTGCGACCTGGCCGACCGCTACGACGCGATGGTCATGGTCGACGACTCGCACGCCGTCGGCTTCGTCGGCCCCGGCGGGCGCGGCACCCCCGAGCTGCACGGTGTCATGGACCGCGTCGACATCATCACCGGCACCCTCGGCAAGGCCCTCGGCGGCGCCTCCGGCGGCTACGTCGCCGCCCGCGCCGAGATCGTCGCCCTGCTGCGCCAGCGCTCCCGGCCGTACCTCTTCTCCAACACCCTCGCCCCGGTGATCGCCGCCGCCTCCCTCAAGGTGCTCGACCTGCTGGAGTCGGCCGACGACCTGCGTGTGCGGCTCGCCGAGAACACCGCCCTGTTCCGCCGCCGGATGACCGAGGAGGGCTTCGACATTCTCCCCGGCGACCACGCCATCGCGCCGGTGATGATCGGCGACGCGTCGAGGGCGGGCCGCATGGCGGAGCTGCTGCTGGAGCGCGGGGTGTACGTGATCGGCTTCTCCTACCCGGTCGTGCCGCAGGGCCAGGCCCGCATCCGGGTGCAGCTGTCCGCCGCCCACTCCACGGCGGATGTGAACCGCGCGGTGGACGCGTTCGTGGCGGCGCGCAAGGAACTGGACGCCTGACGCGGGCGTGACCTGCGGCCCCGGGCGCGGCGGGTGCGGCGGGTGAGAGAATCGATCCCGTGATCGAAGCGCGGCGGCTGCACATCCTCCGGGCGGTGGCGGACCACCGCACCGTGACGGCGGCTGCCGCCGCGCTGTACCTCACCCCGTCGGCGGTCTCCCAGCAGCTGGCCGCCCTGGAGCAGGAGACCGGCCACCGCCTGGTCGAGCGCGGCGCCAAGGGCGTACGGCTGACCCCGGCCGGCGAGATCCTGCTCAGCCACACCAACGCCGTCCTCGCCCAGCTGGAGCGGGCCGAGGCGGAACTCGCCGCGTACAGCTCGGGCGACGCGGGCACGGTCACGGTCGCCTCCTTCGCGACCGGTATCGCCCTGGTCGTCGCACCCGCGCTGGCCCGCCTCGCCGAGTCGGCGCCCGGCATCCGCATACGCGTCCAGGACGCCGAGGGCGACGCCAGTCTGCCGATGGTCCTCGACCGGCAGGTCGACGTGGCCGTCGCCGTCGAGTACCGGGGGGCGCCGCCCGCCGACGATCCGCGGCTGACCCACGTCCCCCTGTACGCCGAGCCCTTCGACGCGGTCGTCCCCCTCGCCCACCGCCTCGCCGACGCCGACGAGGTGCCGCTCGGGGAGCTGGCCAAGGACCCGTGGATCGGCCCCTACCCGGGCAACCCCTGCCATGACGTGGTGGTCCTGGCCTGCGAGAGCGCCGGCTTCCAGCCCCGCATGGAGCACTCCTCGGACGACTTCCGCGCGGTCGTGTCGCTCGCCGCGGCCGATGTCGGCGTGGCACTCGTCCCGCGCTCGGCGCTGCACGGCACGGACCTCACGGGCGTGGTCGTCCGCCCGGTCGACGGGGTCGCGCCCACCCGTCGCGTCTTCGCGGCCGTCCGCCGGGGAGCCGAGGAGCACCCGCTGATCCGCCCGGTCCTGGACGCGCTCGACGAGGCGGCCCGGGCGTGAGGTCTCGTTAACACGGCTGTCTCCTGTCCGTCCCATATCCGGGATAGCATCCCGAATATGAGAGACATGGATGAGGGGTCGAAGGCTCCCGACCCCGTGGACGCCCGGCTCGCCGCCCGGCTGGCCGAGCTTCGGGCCGAACGCGGCTGGTCGCTCGGCGAGTTGGCGGAGCGCAGCGGAGTGAGCCGGTCCACGCTGTCCCGCGCCGAACGAGCGGAGATCAGCCCCACCGCCTCCCTGCTGAACCGCCTGTGCGCCGTCTACGGACGGACCATGTCCCGGCTGCTCAGTGAGGTCGAGGCGGAACCCGCGCTGCTGGTGAGGGCCGGCGAGCAGCCGGTGTGGGAGGACCGGTCCGCCGGGTTCGTACGCCGCTCCGTGTCCCCGCCGCACGCCGGGCTGCGCGGCGAACTGGTCGAGGGACGGCTCGCCGCCGGCGCCGACCTCGCCTACGACCGGCCGCCCGTGCCCGGCCTGGAACAGCACATCTGGGTTCTCGAAGGGGCCCTGGAGGTGACGGCCCAGGACGTCGAGCACCACCTCGGCACCGGGGACTGCCTGCGGATGCGAGTGTGGGGGCCGACGAGGTTCTGGTGCGCCGGCCCCGAGGACGTGCGCTATGCGCTGGTGGTGGTGCTGCCGTGATCGTGAGCCGCGTGGACGAGGGACGACTCACTGCACTGCTGGAGGAGTTGGCCGACCTGCTGACCGACACCGTCGAGGGCGGCGCGTCCGTCGGCTTCCTCGCGCCGCTCGACCGGGCGGATGCCGTCGCCTGGTGGCGGGAGCGGGCCGCGGCCGTCACCGCCGGGCAGCTCGCCGTCTGGGTCGCGCACGAGGGGGACCGGGTGCTCGGAACGGTGAGTCTCGCCCTGCCCGACAAGCCCAACAGCCGCCACCGCGCCGAGCTGGTCAAGCTGATGGTCTCCGGCACGGCGCGCGGCCGGGGGCTCGGCCGCCGGCTCCTGACCGCCGCCGAGGAGGCGGCCGCCGCGGCCGGCATCTCCCTGCTCCACCTGGACACCGAGACCGGCAGCCCCGCCGAGCACCTCTACCGCTCCACCGGGTGGACCCGCGCCGGAACGATCCCCGACTACGCGGCGGACCCGGGCGGGCAACTGCGGCCGACGACGCTCTACTTCAAGCGGGTCGGCAGGTAGGCGGGCGCCCCGGCCGGAGCCGGGCGAATGTCAGTGGCGGCGGCTACCGTGCCTGACATGCCGGACGCAGAAGACGTACGCCGTATCGCCCTGTCCCTGCCGGAAACGACGGAGAAGATCGCCTGGAGCATGCCCACGTTCCGGGTCGCGGGGAAGATGTTCGCCACGCTGCCCGAGGACGAGACCTCCATCGCGGTGCGCTGCCCCAAGGAGGAGCGCGACGAACTCGTGCTGGCCGAGCCGGGGAAGTTCTGGATCGCCGGCCACGAGGCGCAGTTCGCCTGGGTGCGGGCCCGCCTCGCCGTCCTGGAGGGCGAGGACGAGCTGCGCGACATCCTCGCCGACTCCTGGCGCCAGGCGGCCCCGACCCGGCTGCTGGAGGCCCATCCCCGGCTGGGGCTGCCGGCCGGGGGCTGAAAACCCCTCGGGCGTTGTCAGTGCCCCGTGGCATGATCCGGGGCAGGCGTGGCAGCCGGGGCCGGAGGGGGGCTCCGGCTGTCGGACGTACGACGCGCGCGGGGATCAGGGGCCGCGCGGGGATCAGCGGGGGCCGCACGGGGCGGTGGCCGGCGGGGGCCGGCCGTGGAGGGGAGAGCGCGGGATGGCCGGGACGTCATCGCAGTCCACGCACGAGGGGGCGGCCGGGGCGGGCGCGGCGCGAGCCGTCTGGTCGCGGGACTTCGCGCTGTTCTTCGTGGCCCGGGCCATCGCCCGGCTGGGCGACACCATGCTGCCCGTCGCGCTCGCCGCCGGTCTGCTCCAGCACGGGTACGGGGCGGGCGCGGTCGGTCTCGCCATGGCCGCGACGGCCGCCGCGTTCGCCGGTCTGGTCGTCTTCGGCGGGGTGCTCGCCGACCGCTTCAGCACCCGCAAACTGATGATCGGCGCCGACCTGGTGCGGCTCGGCACCCAGGCGCTGGCCGCCGGCCTGTTCTTCTCCGGCCACGTCGTGCTGTGGCAGATCTGCGCCATCGGTTTCGTCAACGGCGTCGCGGGCGCAGTCTTCCAGCCCGGTGTCGCCAGCACCGTGCCCCGGCTCGCCTCCGACATCCAGGGCGCGAACGGCGCGATACGCGTCGCCGAGTCCGCCGCCCAGCTCGCGGGACCCGCCGTGGCCGGTCTCCTGGTCGGCTTCGCCTCACCGGGCGGGGTCTTCGCCGCCCATGCGACCACGTACGGAATCAGCGCCCTGTGCCTGCTGCTGCTCCGGCTGCCTCCGCTCGCGCCGGGCAGCCGAGTGGTGGTCGGCGGCGGGGCGAAGGCCTTCCGCGCCGACCTGGTCGAGGGGTGGCGGGAGTTCCGCTCCCGGCAGTGGCTGTGGGGCGTCATCGCCGTCTGGTGCGTCTACATGATCGCCGTGTGGGGCCCGACCGTCCCGCTGGTGGCGACCGAGGTGGTGCAGGAGCACGGTCCACGCGCGTACGGCCTGGTCAACTCCGCCCTGGGTGCGGGAACCGTCGTCGGCGGGCTCCTCGCGGTGCGGCTGCGTCCCCGCCGCATGCTCCGTGCCGGCGCGATCGCCCTCGTCGGCTTCGCCGCCTTCCCCGCGAGCGTCGGAGCCGGGCTCGGCGTCCCCGCCATGGCGACCGGAGCCGCCGTCGCCGGGGCCGGGATGTCCTTCTGGGGCGTCATGTGGGCGACCAGTGTGCAAACCCAGGTCCCGCCGGACGTCCTCAACCGCATCCACGCCTACGACGTGGCGGGCTCGCTGGCCATGATGCCCGTCGGCCAGGCCCTCGCGGGACCGGCCGCCTCGGCCATCGGCGCCGACCACGTGCTGCTCGTCGCCGGCGCGACGAGCTTCGCCGTCTGCGCCGCCCTGCTGCTGATACCGGCGGTACGCGGACTGGTGCGGGTCGACGCGGCCGCGGCCGGCTCCGACCGCACGGCGGCCGCACCCGAGCCGTCCCGTGCGGAGAAGTGCTGACGGCGGACGGCGCCCCCGGGAAAGCGATGCGCGACCACCGGCCCGAGTGCGGTATGGTTTTCCTGCGCGTTCGGCCGGGGGAAACCCCAGGTCAGACGGGCAACGGGACGTGGCGCAGCTTGGTAGCGCACTTGACTGGGGGTCAAGGGGTCGCAGGTTCAAATCCTGTCGTCCCGACTGGAGACAGTCGCAGGTCAGGGCCGGTTTCGGAGGCATCCGAAACCGGCCCTTGATCATTCTTGCGGACCAGATGGGGACCGGCGCCCTTGACCGAGGCCAGCGGGTCACGGCGATCGGGCTCGGCAGTGAGCGTGGTGCGCGTAGCACGCTCAGGTGTGCGGAGAGTGCCGCCCCAGCGGCCGTGATCTTGTGTACGTCGGGGTGCGGGGCAGGTCAGTCCGGTGTGCGGAGGCCGTGGCGGCGCAGGTGTTCGTAGCCGAGCTTGGTGACCACGTCGTCCCCGTGTGTAGCAGGCTGAGGCGCCGCGATTCCGAACACCCTGGACCGCGAGATCCGTCACGACCTGCACGTTGACCCGGTGGCGCCGATGCTCGGAACTCACTTTCAACCCTGGCGGATCGAGCCTGGCGCGATGACGCTGAGCGGCAGATCGACCTGCTCCTGGGTGTCGGTATACGTCGCGCAGAAGGTGCCCGAAGAGCGTCGGCCGGAACCGACCTTGGCCGGTTGTCCGCGCGTCGGTGCGCTCTCCCTACGGTAACCGGATTCTATTCTCAAGGGTGTGTAAAACCCCATATGCGGGGCGCGGCTGCTTATAGGCGGGCAATTGAATTGGAAATGAAAGTGCTTGACGGGGTGTGGAGCCTTCCTGTTAGCATGATCTTTATTGATGCTGGGTGGCCACTCGTTGCAAAGGTCGCAGTCTTCGATGTGCATTCGATGGTGAAGGGGTGGACCGGATGGAATTGTCTCGTCCCGGCACGTCACGCATGGGCCGGTCGATGAGAGCCCCATCGTCACCTCCATCCGGTAGTTAAACCCTTTCGCAGATCGCACGCTCCTCCTGTACGACGCTCCGCGCACGTGTGCGCCGGAGAAGGTCGACGTTCATTCAGTCGGGCAAGAGCACAGCTCGTGGGCGCTTATCGGCCACGGAAATGAACCCGCCAGAGAAAGGTGCCTGTCATATTCGGGTTACGTGAGCACTCAACGCCATTGACGGAATCAGCAGACCTCATGGTGACCGGCGGCAGGGAATCCGAAGACATTTCCTTACGCACTGTCGAGGTCGCCGGCGACAAATCCGTGACGCACCGGGCGGTGATGTCGGCTCTCCTGCCCGGCGCCCCCTCCGTACTGTCCGTGCGAAACGCTAATTCCGGTGGTGCGGTGCGTGCGTTGTTACCCGCCCTGCACGCGCTGGGCATCCGGATCGAGGCGGTGGACGGCACCTACACCGTGACCCGCGGCGTTCCACCCGTCCCCCAGGGCATACGCCCGCACCCGACCGTGACTCGGTGGCCGGACGCACCGTACCTCCAGACGGAGGGCTCCAGCGCGGCCGCCCGGCTCCTCATAGGGACGCTCGCCGGCCTCGGGACCAGCGCCGTGGTGGACGGGGACGACGTGCTGCGGCATCGGCCCATGGAGTGGGTGGTCGAGCCCCTCGTCGAACTCGGTGCCGAGATCGACTACTTGGGGGAACCGGGCCGGCTCCCCGTGTTGCTGCGCGGCGGCGTCCGCCGGCCGGGCACCGTCCGGCTGACGGTCGGCAGCGCGCAGGCGCGCTCCGCCGTCCTGCTCGCGGCGGCGGCCGCCCGTCTCCCCGTCACCGTGGCGCATCCGGTCCGGTCCCGGGACCATACCGAGCGCATGCTCGCCGCCTTCGGCGCCGCTCTGACGGAGGAGGCGGGCCACGTCGCCTACACGGGCAGCCCGTACACCGTCGCGCCCGTCATCGACGTGCCCGCCGACCCCTCCCTGGCGGCGTACCCGGCCGCCGCGCACCTGTTCCACGGCGTCGGAGAACTCCGTGTCCCCGGCGTCTGCCTCAATCCCACCCGCCTCGGATTCTTCGAAGTCCTGCGCCGCGCGGGCGCGGACATCACTTATCACGACCCCGCCACGGGATCGAGCGGCGAGCCGGTCGGCACCGTGGTCGTGCGGGGCGGGCTCGGGCAGGTCGGCTCTGTACGGGTGGACGAGCCCGAGCTGCTGCACGCGCTCATCGACGAGGTTCCCCTGCTGGCCGCGGTCGCCGCGAGCCTGCCCGGCACCTCGTGGATCGGCTGTGCCGAGGAGCTGAGGTTCAAGGAGACGGACCGGCTGACGACGACGGCCCGCATGATCGAGGCCTTCGGCGGCAGCGCCGAGGTGCGAGGCGACGGCCTCGTCGTCCGCGGCGGCACACCCCTGCGGGCGGGCCGGGTGGCCGCCTTCGAGGACCACCGCATCGCCATGGCGGCCGCGACGCTGGCATCGGCTCTCCCCGGGCGCACCACGATCGTTGGTGGCGCCTGCTATCGCACATCCTTCCCCGAATTCGCCGAGGTGCAGCGCGCCGTGGGCGTCAGGATTGTCGAGGCTGCGAACGATGACTGACACGATCGAGACCCTGGTGGACGAGGCCACGGAGGCACGCTCCACCGGCACGACCACCGGCCCCCGGTTCAGCACCGGTGACGGGCCCTGGCTCCGTACCGAGGACGGCACCGCCTGGTTCGACGGCACCTCCGGCAGTGGTGCCACCACCCTGGGACACCAGCACCCCCGAGTGATCGCCGCGGTGACCGCGCAGCTCGGCCGGCTCGTCCACACCGGCTGCAAGCTCGGCTCCGACACCCGGACGGAGATGGTGCGCAGGCTCGGCGCGCTGTCCCCGTACACACGGCCCGCCGTGCTCCCGACCGCCACCGGCGCGGAAGCGGTCGAGTCGGCGCTGAAGGTGGCGCGGGCGGCCACCGGGCACCGGGCCGTGGTCGCCTTCCGGTACGGCTACCACGGCAAGACGTCCGGCGCCCTCGCACTGACCTGGCGTGACGGGTTCCGGGCGTACAGTCCGCTGCCCGGTGACACCGTGGTCACCTGCGGGCTGCCGGACCCCCGCCGCAGCGCCGCCGGCGACGCCGAGGGCTTCGCCGCGGAGCTCTCCGCGGCCCTGGACACCGCCGACCGCCACGGCGGCGCCGCCGCGGTCATCCTCGAACCGGTCCAGGTCACCGAAGGCGTACTGGCGGTCGCGCCCGCCGTTCTGGACGAGATCGCACGGCAGGCGCACGCCCGGGGCGCGCTGCTGATCCTCGACGAGATCTACACCGGTCTGGGGCGTGCGGGGAGGATGTTCGCCGCCGAGACTATGACGGAGCGCCCCGACCTCACCCTGATCGGCAAGACGCTCGGAAACGGCTTCCCGGTGGCCGCCGTGGTCGGCGAACGCGAGGTGCTCGACGCCCTGCCCGCCGGGGTTCAGACCTCCACGTTCTCCGGCAATCCGCTGTGCTGCGCCGCCGCCTGCGCGGTCCTGGACGTCATCGTCGGCGAGGACCTGCCGGGACGGGCCCGGGCGCTGGGCGAGCGGATGGCGGCGGATCTCGCGGAACTCGCCGCGCGCCACCCCTGGATGGCCGCGGTCCGCACGGCCGGAGCCCTCGCTGCCTTCGACTGCGCGCCTGACGGCCGGCCCTCAGCGGAACTCGCCCGCGCCGTCCAGCACGCCGCGGCGGAGGAACGCCTGCTCCTGTTCGGCGGGGGCCCCGAGGACGCGACGGTGAAGCTCGTCCCGCCGGCATTGCTCACCGACGACGATTACACCTTCTTCCGTGACGCCCTCGCGGCGGCCCTGACCACCGCGGAGCGGGGAGGCCGGATATGACGTTCCAGCAGCTCTCCAAGGACATCCTCGCCACCGAGCTCTGCACCGCGTGCGGCGCGTGCGAACTCGCCTGTCCCCCGGGGGTCATCGGTTTCGACGGCCTGGAGCCGGTTCTCACCCTCGCCTCCTGGACCGAGGCCGACTGCGGCGGTTGCGGCGACTGCCTCGACGTGTGCCCCGGAGCCGACCCCGCGACGCCGGCGGCCGAGGACAGGCTGTTCGGCCGACGCCGGACCGTGGAGGAGCGGTGGACTGGGATCTTCTCCGAAGTGCTCGCCGGGCACTCCCTCGAACCCGAGGTGTTCGAGGCGTCCGCGAGCGGAGGCAGCCTCACCGCGCTCATGAGGACCGCCATGTCCGTCCTCGACGTGGACGTGGTGCTGTCCATGGGCCGGGATCCCGACGAGCCGTGGCGGGCGGCCCCGCGGCTCGTCCGCGAGCCGTCCGGACTCACGGACACCGCCCAGTCGACGTACCAACTGGCCCCGTACCTCGGCGCACTGCGGGAGGTGATGGAGAAGTCCCCCGAGGACACCGTCGCGCTCACCGGGGTGGCGTGCCACATCCAGGCGATGCGCAAGCTCCAGGCCATGGACACCGAGGCAGGCCGGTGGGCACGCGACCACGTGGTGCTGATGCTCGAACCGGCATGCTCCTCCAGCACCCGCCCCGAAGGAACGCTCGCGGTGATCAGGGAGCGCGCCCGGGTACCGGTCGAGTCGGTGGTGCGGCTGCGGTATCGCGAAGGGGACTACCCCGGCGACATCTCCGTGCGCACCGACGACGGCGAGGACCACCGGGTTCCGTTCTGGCAAGCGGTCCGGGACTTCGCGGGGAGCAAGACGCACCGCTGTCTGTCCTGCGGTGACTGGATGTCGGGACTGGCCGACGTGAGTGTCAGCGACGGAGACCCGAACATCTTCGCCGCGAGCGTGGAAGGCGCCGATCAGCACAAGCACGGCAGGGTGTTCGTCCGTACCGGGGCCGGTGCCGCGGCGGTGGCCGCGGCGAGCGGCCACGGGCTGCTCGCCGTCAGCCCGGTGGAGCTCAAGGGGCTCAACCTCGGGCTGGAGCGCAAGCGCAACCGGCGCGCGACCTACGAACGGTCCGGCACGTGCATACCCCTCGGTCCGGTGCCGGGCCACCGTGAGGAGATCGAGATCATCCCCGACGAGCGGTGGATCGCCGCGCCGGAGACGACGGCCGGGGGCACCTCCGCGGACACCCCCGGGCGAACAGCCGACGGCGCCGAGGAGAGGGAGGGGAGACGATGACATCCGCGCACCACGCGCCGGCCGTGACCGCGCGCCGGCTCGTCGCCGACGGGCAGGCCCTGCCGTCCACCGAGGAGCTCCGCGTCGGCGCCCCCGCCAGGGGCGAGCTGCGGATCCGCGCCGCCTACAGCATGGTCAGCCCCGGTACGGAGCTGCACTACCTGGACCGCTCCGCACGCACCGGTGAACGCTTCCCCCTCGGATACTGCTCCTCCGGGGTGGTGGACGCCGTCGGCCCCGACGCGCCCGGCTTCGCCCAGGGGGACCGCGTCATCGCCATGAGCTGGGGCGAGGCGGTGCACGGCGACGTCATCACCGTGCCCTACCGGCTCTGCAAGCGGGTCCCGGACGGCACGGACCTCGCCGACGCCGTCGTCGCCAACCTCGCCGCGACCGCCGTGCACGCGGTCGACCGGGCCGAACTCTCGGCCGAGGACGAGACGGTGGTCGTCGGAGCGGGGATGGTGGGGCTGCTGGTGGCCCAGGTCGCCGCCGCCCGGGGAAGCCGCACCACCATCACGGACGTACGCCCGGCCCGGTTGCGCGCCGCGGCGGAACTCGGACTGGCCGCCCGTGACGGCGGCGTGCTCACGGAGGACGGCGGCCCTTCTTCCGCCGCCGACCAGTCTCTCGCCGCCGGCCCGTCTCCCGCCGGCGGCCGATGCGTCTTCATGTGCGGCGCCGGGGACGCCAGCGCCACGGTCGCCGACGCCGCGCGGTGGGCGGCACGGGCCTCCGGCCGTCCGCGACTGGTGGGAGTGGGCCGCTTCGCCGCACACATCGACTTCAGCGTCGAACTCGGCAACCTCGACATCCGGTACGCCGCACGCTGCGGCGCCGGCTACCGGGACCCCTCCTACGCGCGCGGACTCACCGACGTCACAGCGCCCCCCGGAGAAGGCACGGTTACCGAGAACCTCGGGCGTGCCCTCGGCCTCGTCAGCTCAGGCCACGTGCGCGCCGACCGCATGGGACTGCCGCGCCTGCCCTTCCAACGGGCCGCGTCCGCCTACACCGAGCTGCGCGAACGTCCTGCCCACCCCACCGTGCTCTTCGCCTACGAGCCGCCCGGAACAGAGGACACATGGTGACCTCCTCACCCGCACAGCACGTCGAGACCGGCCACCGGCCCTTCCCCACGGCGGAAGAGGCCGGGACCCTGGTGCACCGGTTCCTGGAGACGGCCGCCGCCCACGCCGAACGCGAGGCGGTGCTCACCCCGTCCACGCGGTGGACGTACCGGGAAACCGCGGAACTGACAGCCCGCGTCGCCGCGGGCCTCATCGAGGCCGGACTGCGCCCCGGCGACCGCGTGGGGCTGCTTTTCTCCCACGGCGCCGAGATGATCGCGGCGCTGCTGGGCGCTCTGCGCGCCGGCTTGTCGTACGTTCCCCTGGACGCCGCGTATCCCGAACAACGGCTCTCCTACATGGCCGAGGACGCCGGTGTACGCGCGCTGGTGTCGGCGGCCGGGCAGGCGGACCTGGCGGGCCGCCTGGCGGGTCCGGACCGTCCGGTGCTGGCGTACGGGGACCTGCTGGACGCCACACCGGTACACGGCCCGGCGCAGGCGGAAGCCACCCCCGACGGAGAGGCGTACGTCCTGTACACCTCCGGCTCGACCGGGCGCCCCAAGCCGGTCGCGCAGCTGCACCGCAACGTGCTGCACCACACCAGGGCCTGGAGCGACGGGCTGCGCATTGGGCCGCTCGATCGGCTCTCCCTCCAGTCCGCCTACAGCTGGGACTCGGCGGTCCAGGACACCTTCTCCGCGCTGCTCAACGGCGCGGCGCTGTATCCGGTGGACATCAGGGCGCTGGGCATCGCGGGCCTGCTGGAGTGGATGGCCGCCGAACGCATCACCGTCTACCACTCCACGCTGCCGCTGTTCCGGGCGCTGGTGCGCACGATGGAGTCCCGGGGCATCGGGCTGCCCGCGATGCGGATGCTCGCCCTCGGCGGGGACACCCTGCACCTCACCGAC
The DNA here is from genome assembly GCF_042744565.1 of Streptomyces sp. NPDC058812. Classification (NCBI taxonomy): domain Bacteria; kingdom Bacillati; phylum Actinomycetota; class Actinomycetes; order Kitasatosporales; family Streptomycetaceae; genus Streptomyces; species Streptomyces sp. NPDC058812. Next base: position 85,281 of record NZ_JBHYOB010000022.1, on the reverse strand, counting down.
CTCGACTCCTACCGGCGGGCCTTCGGCGAACACTGCCATGTCGCCGGAGCCTACGGTTCCACCGAGTGCTCCTGTGCCCTGTTGCGCGTCGAGGACAGCGGATACCAACCGCCCACCGGGGTCTTCCCCCTGGGCACCCCGGTCGCGGAGACCGGCGTCCACCTGGAGGACGACGCCGGCCGCGTCGTCGAAGGACCGGGGGAGGGCGAGATCGTCGTCGTCAGCCGCTACCTCGCCCCCGGCGCCGTCGCGGCAGGACAGCCGTACCGCACCGGCGACCTCGCACGGCGGCTGGACGACGGCACGCTCCTGCTGGTGGGCCGCCGCGACTTCCAGGTGAAGATCTCGGGCATCCGCGTGGAGACCGGTGAGGTGGAGAGCGCGCTGACCCGGCTTCCGCAGGTGCGCGAGGCGGTCGTCATGCCGTTCACCGACGGCCTGGGCGAACGTCAGCTCGCCGCCTACCTGGTGCCGGCCGGGGACGAGCGCCCGGTGACGACCGCGCTGCGCGCCGCGCTGCGCCGTACGCTCCCCGACCATGCCGTCCCCACCGCCTTCGTCCTGCTGGACGCGCTTCCGCTGACGGCCAATCACAAGATCGACCGGGCGGCCCTCCCCGACCCGACGGCCGGTGCCGCGGTCGGCCGGCTTCCGGACGCGCCGGAGGACGCGTCGCCACGCCCCGACGGCGGCCCGGTGGAACAGGCCATCATCGCGGCGTGGCGCGAGGTACTCGCCGTGGAGCGGCCCGGTCTCGACGACAACTTCTTCGACCTCGGTGGCACCTCGCTTCGGATGGCCACCGTCCACGAACACCTCACCCGGACCATCGCGCCAGGTCTGCGCATGACAGAGCTGTACCAGGCACCGACCATCCGGGCCCTGACCCGGCTCCTCACGCCTTCCCAAGCCCCCGGGGCCGGGCTGGGCACCACGGGCGCCCCGGCGGGAACCACCCGCGGCGAGCGTCGGCGCACCGCCCTGCCGTCCCGCCGCGCCGCCCGCGCACACATACGCGACGCGCAGACCGCCTCGTCCCCGGCCGAGGCCCCGAACCCCGCCACAGGAGGCAACCATGGCTGAACGACCGCACGAAGAGCCCTCGTCGGCCGGACGGATCGCCGTCGTCGGCCTGGACTGCAGGGTCCCCGGCGCCCGCGATCACCACGAGTTCTGGCGCAACCTCCTTGCCGGCACCGACCACATCACCGCCCTGGACAGGGAGAGGATGCGCGAGGCGGGAGTGCCCGAGGAACTGCTCAGCGACCCCCGCTACGTACCCAAGGCGGCGGTAGTCGAGGACGCCGACACGTTCGACGCGTCGTTCTTCTTCCTCAGCTCCCGCGAGGCCGAACGGATGGACCCGCAGCTGCGGCTCTTCCTCCAGAGCTCGTGGGCGGCGCTGGAGCACAGCGGGCACGACTCCGAGGTGTACCCGGGCCGTGTCGGGGTGTTCGCCGGTTCGCTGACCAGCACGTACCTGCTGAACAACGTGCTGACCGGGGAGCGGGGCTTCAACGGCTCGCTCCAGCGGATGAGTCAGGACATGGCCACCCTCATGGGGAACGACCCCAACTACCTGACCACCCGCGCCTCCTACCACCTCAAGGTGACCGGGCCGAGCATCGCGGTCCAGACGGCCTGCTCCACCTCGCTGGTCGCCGTTCACGTGGCGGCGCAGAGCCTGCTGGCGCACGAGTGCGACCTCGCGCTGGCCGGCGGTGTCGCCTTGCGCTTCCCGCAGGAGGCCGGATACCTGTACGAGACCGACGGCATCGCCTCCGCGACGGGGACCGTCCGGCCCTTCGACGCCGGAGCGGACGGCACGGTCTTCGGCAACGGCGTCGGCGTCGTCGCCCTCAAGCGGCTGGAGGACGCGCTCGCCGAAGGGGACACCATCTGGGCCGTGCTCGCCGGTTCGGCCGTGGGGAACGACGGCAACGACCGTGCCGGCTACACCGCACCCGGTGTCACCGGGCAGGCGGCCGTGCTCTCCGAGGCCCTCGCCGTCGCCGATGTGAACCCGGCCACCGTCAGCTACCTGGAGGCCCACGGCACCGGTACCAGGATGGGCGACCCGATCGAGCTGACGGCCGCCGCGCAGGCGTACGGCGCCGAGGGCGCCCAGCCGCTCATCCTGGGCTCCGTCAAGGCGAACATCGGGCACCTGTCCTCGGCGGCGGGCGTGATCGGACTGATCAAGTGTGTGCTGATGCTGCGTCACCGCACGCTCGTACCCACCCCGCACTTCCGCGAGTGGAACCCGGAGTGCCCCGTCGAGGGGACCCGGTTCCGTATGGGCACCGAGGTGGAACCGTGGCGGTCGCAGGACGGGCCGCTGCGCTGCGCCATCACCTCCGCCGGCATGGGCGGAACCACCGCGCACGTGGTGCTGGAGGAGGCCCCCGACACCGCCTCGCTCAGCGCGAAGGCGGCCCCGGCCCCGGCCGTCGTGGTGCTGCCCGTCTCGGCCAAGTCGCCGACCGCCCTGGAAGCGGCCCGCACCGCACTCGCCGACCACCTGGAGGCCACGGCCCCGCAGGAGGACAACCCCCTGGGGGACACGGAGCTGGACGACGCCGCCTACACACAGGCGACCGGCCGCCACACCTTCGACTACCGGGCGGTGGTTACCGCGCCCGACCGGGCGACCGCCATCCGCGCACTGCGCACCGCCGACCCCCGCTTCGTGCACCAGGACTCGGGGCACCCCTCCGACCGGCCCGTCACCTTTCTGCTGCCCGGCCAGGGCGCACAGCACCCAGCCATGGGCCAGGGGTGGTACGAGCACCTGCCGGTCTTCCGCGGTGTCCTGGACGAGTGCGCGGAACTGCTGCGGCCGCACCTCGGCCTCGACCTGCGCGACGCGCTCTACCCGGAGCTCCGCGGCCACCGGGGCGAGCGGCACGATCTGAACCGCACCGGGCTGACCCAGCCCGCCCTCTTCGGCGTCGAATACGCCCTCGCCCGGCAGTGGATGGCCTGGGGCATCCACCCCACGGCGCTGATCGGCCACAGTGTCGGCGAGTACGTCGCGGCCACGCTCGCCGGGGTCTTCCGACTGCCGGACGCTCTCCGGGTCATCGCCGCACGCGGCCGGCTCGTCGACGAGCTGCCCGCCGGCGTGATGGCGGCGGTCATGGTGAGCCCGGCGGAACTGGCCCCCTACCTCGGGGCCGGGGTCGACCTCGCCGCCGTCAACGAGCCCGCCGTCTGCACGGTCGCGGGCTCCCGCGAGGCGATCCGCGCGCTCACCGCCAAGCTCACCGCCGACGGCATCGCCCACCGCAAGGTCAGCACCTCCCACGCCTTCCACTCGGCGATGATGGACCCGGCCGTCGAGCCGCTCACGGAGCTGCTGCGCGGCGTGGAACTGAGCCGTCCGCGGATCCCGTTCGTCTCCAACCGCACCGGCGACTGGATCAAGGACGACGAGGCCACCGACCCCGCGTACTGGGGCGGCCACCTGCGCGACACCGTCCGCTTCGCCGACAGCGTCGCCACGGTGCTCGCCGAGGGCGACCAGGTCTTCGTGGAGGTGGGTCCCGGCCAGACCTTGGCCACCTTCACCCGGCGCCACCCCGAGCGGGAGACCGGTGTCCTGGTCGTCACCTCCGCCGCCCGGGGCCGGGACGCCGAGGCCGACCTCATGGCCGTGACCGGGGCCCTCGGACGGCTGTGGGCCGTGGGCCTGACGCCCGACTGGGCGGGCTACTACGCCGGGCGCGGGCGCCGCAAGGCACCGCTGCCCACCTACCCCTTCGAAGCCGTCCGGTACTGGGTCGAGCCCGGTTCGCAGACCCTCGCCGGCGGAGGCGGAGCCCCAGGGCGTGCCGCTGCTCCGGCCGGGAAGCTGCCGCTGGACGAGTGGTTCTCGGCGCCGGTCTGGAAGCCGGCCGTCGGCACGCTCGACGTCGAGGCCCAGTCGTTGGACGAGCCGGTGCTGCTCTTCGCCGACGCCGGAGGCACCGCCACCCGCCTCGCCGCCCACGCCTTCTCTGGCGAGGTGCTCACCGTCACCGCGGGTGAGGCGTACGGAAGGAACGGCGACACCTGGACGGTGCGCTCCGAGTCGGAGGAGGACCACGCCCGGCTGATCGCCGAACTGCTGGCCGAGGACCGGCTGCCCGGCCGCATCGTGCACGCCTGGGCCACGGCCGCGCTGCCGTCCGAGCGGGGCGTCGACCGGTTCGAACAGGCCCAGCGCAACGGTCTCTACAGCCTGATCGCGCTGGTCAAGGCGGTCAGCGCACACGGCGTCACCCGACCGCTGCGCCTCGATCTCGTCAGCGCCGGAACCTACGCCGTCACCCCCTCGGAGCCGGAACCGAACGCCGAACTCGTCTCCCTCGCCGTCGCCGCCCGTGTCATCGGCCAGGAGCACGGCAACATCGGCTGCCGCCACTTCGACCTCCCGGCTGCCCCGGACGAGGCGTCGCTGCGCACGCTCGCCGCCGAGCTCGTCGGCTTCCGCAGGCCCGAGGTCGCCGTCACACTGCGCGGCTCCACCCGCTGGGTGGCCGACATGGAACCGGTACGCGCCGACTGGTCGGCCCAGGCCCGTTCCCGGCTGCGGGACGGCGGCGCGTACCTCATCACCGGCGGCCTCGGCGAGATCGGCTCCACCATCGCGCGCTGGCTGCACCGGGAGTGCGGTGCCCGTCTCGCGCTGCTGACCCGCGAGGCCCTCCCCGCGCGCGAGGACTGGGACGGCTGGCTGGAGCGCCATGGCGAGGACGACGAGACCTCGCTGCGCATCACCCGGCTGCGGGCGCTGGAGGCCGACGGCGCGACACCCTTCCTGGTCAATGCCGACGTGGCCGACGAGCGGGGCCTGCGGGCGGCCGTCGAGCGGGTCGAGGAGCACTTCGGCGCGCTGCACGGTGTCGTGCACGCCGCGGGCCTGCCGAGCGAGCAGTGGGACCGGGCCATCACCTCCGCGAGCGTCGAGCAGTGCCAGTGGCACTTCGTCTCCAAGGCGCACGGGCAGATCGCCCTTGAGCGGGTGCTGGCCGGGCGGGACGTGGACTTCTGCCTGCTGCTGTCGTCGCTCGCCGGCGTGCTCGGCGGGCTGCGGCTGCTGGCGTACGGCGCCGCCAACCACTTCATGGACGCCGCCGCCGCGCGGGCCAACCGCGGCCTGGACCGCACGGTCTGGATCAGCGCGGCGTGGGACGTGTGGCAGCACCACCAGGACGAGAAGCGTGCCATCTCGGCCATCGGCCGGAGCATGGACGACAAGGCGATCCAGCCCGAGGAGGGTCTGGAGGCCATCCGCCGCCTGCTCAGCCTGCGCGACGTATCCCATGTGGCCGTGTCCACCTGGGACATCGGGTACCGGCTCGACCAGTGGGTGCGGGACGAGCGGATCGCCCGACCGACGGAGGCCACCCGGGCGGCCGCGTGGGAGGGCGACGACGGTGCCGGACAGGCCGGTGATCTGAGCGAGCAGGTGACCAGGCTGGTGCGGGACGCGCTAGGCGACGACGACATGCCTCCGGACGGGGACATCTTCGAGTACGGCGGCGACTCGCTGCTCATCGTCCGGCTGCTGTCGAACGTCCGCGAGTTCTTCTCCGCCGAGGTACCGCTGGCCGACGTGCTGGCGAACCCCACACCCGCCGCGCTCGCGGACCTCATCCGGGAACGCCTGGAGGACCGCGGGGACGACGGGGGACCGGCGGTACGGGACGGTGACGGCGTCGACGACCCCGCCGACGAACTGGCCGGTCTCAGCCCGGAGGACATCGAACGGCTGCTTTCCGAAGCGGAAGCAGCCGGGGAACAGGAGCGCTGACCGTGGATTTCAGCCTGATCTTCTTCTCCGGTGACGAGAAGAACAAGTACCGGTTCGTCTTCGACGCCGCCAAATACGCGGACGAGAACGGCTTCACCGCGATCTGGACACCGGAGCGGCACTTCCACCGCTTCGGGGGCCTCTACCCCAACCCCTCCGTGCTGGGCGCGGCGCTGGCGACGGCCACGCAGCGGCTCCAGATCAGGGCGGGCAGCGTCATCCTGCCGCTGCACAGCCCGATCCGGGTGGCGGAGGAGTGGTCGGTGGTCGACAACCTGTCCCGGGGCCGCGCGGGCCTCGCACTGGCCACCGGATTCAGCCCCCTTGACTTCGCCATCAATCCGGCGGGCTGGGAGGACCGCAGGCAGCGCACCTTCGAGGCCGTGGAGACGATCCGCGAGCTGTGGCAGGGAGCGCCCGTCTACGTCCAGGACGGCCTGGGCAACCACGTCGAGGTGGAGCTGCATCCCCAGCCCGTCCAGCCCGAGCTGCCCATCTGGCTCACCTGCTCGAAGAGCCCGGAGACCTTCGAGACGGCGGGCCGTCTCGGCTGCAACGTACTGACCGCCCTCATCGACATGACCAACGAAGAGCTGGAGGAGAAGCTCGACCTGTACTACCGGACCCTGGAGAAGTACGGGCACGACCGCGAGGACGCGACGGTCACGCTGATGCTCCACACCTTCATCGGCACCGACCTGGAGGAGGTGCGCCAGACGGTCTGGCCTCCCTTCAGCAGCTACCTGCGCTCCTTCCTCACCGTCATCGACTCGCAGAAGAAGACCCTCGCGCCGGGCGCGGGCGTCCGGGATATGTCACAGGGCGACCAGGACCAGCTGATCCGGTTCGCCTTCGACAAGTACTTCGAGAAGGGCGCGTTGCTCGGTACCCCCGACTCCTGCGTCTCGGTGGTCGACCGGTTCAAGGGCATGGGAGTGACCGAGATCGCCTGTCTGATCGACTTCGGAGTGGACGAGGAACTGGTCGTCCAGAGCCTTAGCCACCTCGATGAGCTCAGGAGGCGGTACGCGTGAGCGCCGACCTCGCCGCCCGCCTGGCGGCCCTCGGTCCCGAGCAGCGCGCCCGGCTGCTCGCCAGAGCGCGGGAGACCCGGTTCGCCCGGGAGCGGCCGGCCCCCGGCCAACTCCGGCTCTGGGAGGCGCACCACGGCACGGGGGGCCGGCCGGTGGACGTGGTCTGCCAGGCCGTGCACCTCACCGGTGCCCGCGTCGACCTGGACCTGCTCGAAGAGCGGATCGTGGGCTTCGCACGCACCCACGAGGCGCTGCGTACGACGTTCGAGCAGACCGGCACGGAGGGCCCCCGGCCCGTCGTCCACGCCGAACTGCCGCCCCGGGTGTCCCGGGCCCGGTGCGGGAACGAGGAGGAGGCGCACGGGCTCGCCCGGGCCCTGGCCAACGAGCCGTTCGACCTGGCCAACGGGCCGCTGCTGAAGGTCGTCCTCGCCCAGGGCCCCTCCGCCGAGGAGGCGTGGCTGCTGGTCGTCGTCCACAACCTGGTCTTCGACGCCTGGTCCTTCGAACTGCTGCTGGACGAACTCGCCCGGAACCCCGATGAGCGGCCGGCCGCCGCCGTACCGTTCAGCCGGTTCGCCCACGAACAGCGCGCATGGATCGAGAGTGCCCCGGGGCGCGCGGCCGCCGGCTACTGGGCCGGTGAGGTCGCGGACGCACCGCCGCCGCTGCCCACGGACCGCCCGCGGAAGCAGGACACCTCCCGTCCGGGCCGCCATGTGGAGTTTTCGCTGCCCCCCGAGGTCGCCCGGGGTGTCGCCGGCGCCGCCCAGCGGGAGGCGGCCACCGCGTACACGGCGTGGCTCGCCGTCGCCTGGGCCGCCCTGGCCGAGTTCGGCGGCCGCGACGACGTCCTGCTCGGCACCTTCACGGCCGGCCGGAACCGGTCGCAGTACGCCGGTGTCGTCGGCTACCTCCTCAATGTGCTGCCGGTACGCCTGCGGTCGCCCGGAGACGGCACCCACCGCTCCCGCATCCGGGCAGCCCGCGACGCGACCCGGGCCGGCCTGGCCCACGCGGCCTACCCCGGGGAACTGATCGGCACCGCACGCCGGGTGCCGGGCACCCACCCGCTGCTGGACGCCGTCTTCGTCTTCGACAACCTCGGTGAGAGCACCCGGACCGTGCAGGGGGCCCGGGTGACCACCACCGACCTGGACAAGGGCACCGCGCGCTACGACCTGACGCTCGCCGTCTATCCCGGCCCGGACGGGGTGGCGGGCTGGATCGAGTACGACACCGATCTCTACGAGGAGGCGACCGCGCGCCGGCTGGCGGAGCGCTTCGGTGTGCTGGCCGCGGCCATGGCCGAGGAGGGAGCGCAGTGATCACCCCGCGCCTCTGCGCCCCCGCGTACGAACTGGGCGAACACGCCGAGTCCGTGGCCGGTCTGCCGGAACTCCAGGACGCTCCGGAGGACGCCGTCGCGCTGAGGGACTTCGACACCTATCACTGGTCCGAGGTACCCGTCGTCGACCTGATGGCCACCGCCGTGCACCGCACACTGTCGAAGTCCGGGGTGCCCGCCGACCGGATCGACATGGTGTTGCTGGCGACCGAATCCCTGCCGCCCGGCCCGGCCGGACACCGCGAGGTGGCCGAGCTCCTGGAGGCGACCGGTATGGCCGGGGCCACCGTCACCTCGGTGGGGCTGATGGACTGCGCCACGGCCGTGGCCGCCGTGGGAACCGCCGCCTCCCTCGTACGGGACGGCACCGCGCGCAACGTCCTGGTCGTCGGCGGCGACCTGGCGGATCTGTCCACCGGAGGCGAGCGCGTCGTCGCGGGCGGTGCGGCGATCGCCAGCGACGGTGCGGCGGCGGCCCTGCTGTCCGCGACGGCCCCGGGGCTTCCGGTGCTGGCCATGGCCCATCACTCCGCTCCCCGGCTCCTCCGCGCGGACGAGTCGGCGCAACGACAGCTGATGTCCCGTGTCGACGCCTACCGCGAGCTGTTCGCCCGCCTGACCGCCCTGCACCCGGTCTCGCCGCGCCATGTGTCGGTCCTGCCCAGCAACTTCGCGCCCGATGTGATGCGCATGTACCTCTCCGGTGCGGGCTTCGGCGCCGACCGCATCGACCTGGCCAATGTGGCGCGGGTGGCCCACTGCCAGGGCAGCGATCCGCTGATCAGCCTCGCGGACCGCCTCGGCGAGGGCGGCTCCGCCGCCCCGGAAGGGGCCCGTGACGAAGTGCTCATGCTGCTCGGTGCGGGCGTCTCGCACCTGGCGGCGGTCCTCCTGGGCGCGTCACCGCTGCCGCCCGCAGAGGAGGGGTCCAGCTGAACACCCCCCTCAGCGAGGTGCACGGCGTCTCCTCCGGCGCTCTGCGTGCCGCGGCCCGCTCCCTGCCGACCGGAGTCACCGTCGTGACGAGCGGCCGGGGCGACGAGGTCCACGGAATGACGGTGAACTCGTTCGCGACGCTCTCCCTCTCCCCGCCGCTGGTGACCTTCTCCGTACAGGACGGGGCCCGCATCGAGCGGCTCATCGAGAGCTGCGCGGGGTTCGTCGTCAACATCCTCTCCACGAAGCAGGTGGGGCTGGCCCGCTGGTTCGCGTCCCGCGACCGCCCGTGGGGTATCGAGAGCTTCTCCGCGGTCGAGACCGCGGGGAACGCCGCGACCGGCGGTGTGCGCCTCGCGGGCACGGTGGGATGGTTCGTCTGCACGGTGGTGCAGCTCACCAGGGTGGGCGACCACACCCTCGTCATCGGCGCGGTGACCGACTGCGGCGCCGCGATGGGGGAGGCGGAACCCCTGGTCTTCGGAGGAGGCGGTTTCCACGCGCTGGGGTCCCCCGTACCGGAGACAGCAGAGAGAACAGCGAAAGCACAGGACAGGTGACATGAGATTCCGTCAACTCAGGGAAGACGACTACCCGGTGCTCATCGGACGGGTCGACGAGTGGTGGGGGCGGCCCATCGCGTACATGTTGCCGCGCCTCTTCCTGCGCCACTTCCATGCCACGAGCCTCGCGGCGGTCGACGACCACGGCGACGTCGTCGGCTTCCTGGTCGGGATCGTCTCGCCGTCCGAACCCGGCGAGGCCCACACCCATTTCATCGCGGTCTCCCCCGACAGGCGCCGTGACGGTCTGGGCAGGGAGTTGTACGAGGCGTTCTTCGCCCTGGCCCGGGACCGGGGGTGCCGGACCGTCACGGCGGTGGTGTCCCCGGTGAACACCCGTTCCCAGCGATTCCATCTGGCGGTCGGGTTCCTCCCCGTGTCGCTGCCGGACACGAACGACGCGCAGGACCCCACGAGCGGCACCGGACGGGAGCTGCCCGTCTGGCAGGACTGGGACGGTCCCGGCGAGGACCGCATCAGGTTCAGGTACGCCCTGTGAGCCCCGTCGTCGCACCCCACCACCGAACGTGCCGGAGACCATCACGATGAACATCCTGACCAGGGAGAGGGCCGTGCTCGACCAGGCCCTCCCCGGATTCGACAGCCGGCTCGCCGAGCTGGGCACGACCGCGGCCGAGGACCCGGAGTCCGGCGTCATCGAGGCCTTCCGCACGGCGGGCGGAGGCAACCTGCTGATCCCGGCGAAGTCCGGCGGCGGCGGCCTGGACTGTCTGGCGGGTGCACGCGTGCAGCGGGCGATCGGCAGCCGCGCGCCCTCGCTCGCCGTCGCCTCCACCATGCACCACTACAAGGTGGCCTGGCTGGCGCAGATCCTGGACGACCCCGACTCCGAGGTGCTCCGCCGGATCGTCGGTGAGCGGCATCTGGTCGCCTCGTGTGGAGCCGAGGGCCGTTCCGGCAAGCAGCTGTTCGCGCCGGGGATCGAGGTCACGGCGGCCGACGGAGGCGGCCTGCGGGTGTCCGGCGCCAAACGCCCTTGCTCCCTGGTGCGTTCGATGGGCCTGCTGTCGCTGCTGACACCGGGTCCGGACGGCTCCCCGTACGCGGGACAGCTGCTGATCGTGCTGGTTCCCGCTTCCGCCGAGGGGGTCGGGTGGGAGCCGCTGTGGGCCAACGGCGCGCTGCGCGCCGCCGAGACGGACTCCGTCGTCCTGAGCGACGTCCAGGTGCCGGACGACATGATCATCCCGCTGGGGGACCCCACGCGGTCGACCCCCCGGATCAGCTCCATCATGATCTGGTTTCTTCCGCTCATCACCGCCGCGTATCTGGGTATCGCCACCGGCCAGGTCGAGCGGCTGTTCCTGGAGGACCGCGGCTCGGCCGCCGACCGCGTCGCCGCTCTCAGCCCGCTGGAGACGGCGTTCGCCGCTGTGGAGGCGCTCGCCCGCGACGTGGACACGGAGCCGCACGGTGACAATCTGCTCGGCCGGCTGCTCATGGTGCGCTACACGGCGCAGCGCGCCATCGCCGAGGCTACCGACCGGGCGCTGGAGCTCATGGGCGGCATGTCCTTCGTCACCGGTGGGCACGGAGTGGAGATGCTGGCGGCCAGCCGTGCGCTGGCCTTCCACCCACCAGCGGAGGGCGCCATGCGCGAGCGCATGGATTCCTGGCTGAAGGGCGGCGAGCTGCGTCTGACCTGAGTCCGTCTCACCGTGCCCGGCCGACCCTCGGGCCGGCCGGGCCGATCCTCAACGGGAGTCACCCATGTACGCACGACCGGAGTACCGGACCGGCAGCCTCGACGTACAGCTCGACCTGATCGAGCGAGTCCGCTTCGGGCTGGTCACCGTGGTGCTGGACGGGGCACTCAAGGGTGCCCACCTGCCCTTCCTCCTCGACCGGGGCCCCGAGCACGGTCCCCGGGGACGACTGCGCGCGCACCTCGCCACGGCGAACCCCGTGACCGAGGCGCTGCGCCGGGGCGGTGAGGTCATGGTCGCGTTCCTCGGCGCACACGCCTACCTGTCCCCGAACGACTACGCCTCCGGCCCGTACTTCCCGACCTGGGACTACGAGGCGGCCCATGTCTACGGACGCCCCCGGATGCTCGACCGGGAAGGCCAGCTCCAGCTGTTGCGCGACCTGATAGGCCGCCAGGAGTCCGAGCGGCTCCCCGAGGAACCGTGGGCCCTGGAGCGCATGCCGCGGCAGCGCACCGAGGACTTCCTGACGAGGATCTCCGCCTTCGAGCTGCCGATCGACCGCATCGAGGCCATCGGCAAGTTCAGCCAGGAGAAGTCGGCAGCGGACATCCAGGCGCAGATCAGCGCTTTCCGAGCGCGCGGTGAAGGGCTGCCGCAGGAGATGGCGGACCTCATCGAGAGGTACAACCCGGACAAGACGGCGGTGAGCGACGAGCGCCCCTCCTGATCCGGTCCGTTCTCGGTGCGGCGGTCGACTCCCTTGACAGGGGCATGTATTCGCACCATGATCCAAACGCAATCGCGTACAAAGAGCAGGTGGATGCAACGAAATCTGTTGTGTCAGACGCCAGTTACAGCTCAATCCGCACATTGTCGATGGCTGGAGGCACGCCGCATGCTGATCCGTCCGGTGACCGACCACGAGCTTGTCGACGCGTACGGCATCCGTTTCCAGCAGGTGTATCCCGGCGGCGGCGAAGAGCTCGCCCCCTGGGGTTTCGGCCGCGCGGTCGTCGAGCCCGGCGGAGTGACGGACCCGCACGCGCACGAGGAGAACGAGGTCTTCCTCATCCTGGAAGGCACCGCCGAGATGACCATCAACGACGAGCAGCGCCCCGTCGGCCCGAACTCGGCCGTCTTCATTCCGGGTGAGAGCCGCCACCACATCAGGAACACCAGCAGCACCGAGCCGCTGGTCTTCCTGTCGATCTACTGGCCCCAGGAGCAGGGGCGCATCGACCTCTGACACCTCCGAGGAGCAGCACACACCATGGCCACGTTCAGCATTGTCACCGCGGCTCCCCCCACCCCCAACGGGGACCTCCACCTCGGGCACCTCGCGGGCCCCTACTCGGGCGCCGACATCTACGCCCGCGCCTGCCGGCTGCGGGGCGAACGCAGCGTGTACGCCACCGGCTCGGACGTCCACCAGAGCTATGTGCCGGTCAAGGCGCGTTCGATGGGTCGCGAGCCGCTGGAGATGGCGCAGGGGTTCGCGGACGAGATCGCCGCGATCTTCTCCTCAGCCGAATTCACCACGGATTCCTACGTACGCCCCCAGCACTCGCCGCGCCATCGGGACAACGTCCGGGAGTTCGTGCGCGTCCTCCACGAGAACGGCCGCCTGGAGCGGCGTACCGAGGAGTGCCTGTACTGCGAGACCTGCCGGCGCTACCTCTTCGAGGCCCACGTCACGGGCACATGCGACCGGTGCGGAGCGGTCAGCGACGGCAACTCCTGCGAGAACTGCGCCTGGCCCAACGTCTGCACCGACCTGACGGATCCGCACTGCAACGCCTGCGGTGCCACGCCCTCACTCCGCTCCTTCGAACGGCTGGTCTTCCCGCTGAGCCGGTACGCGCCGAGGCTGGCCGAGTACCACGAGAAGACCGTGCTCAGCCCGCAACTCGAAGCGGTCTGCCGGGACATGACGGAAGGAGGCCTGCCGGACATACCGATCAGCCACCCCACCGACTGGGGCATACCCGTACCCGTGGAGGGCTTCGAGGATCAGCGTGTCTACGTCTGGGCCGAGATGGTGCCCGGCTACCTCACCTCGTTCGCCGAGGCACTGGACGCCACGAGTGCCGCGGCCGGGGACTGGCGGCAGGTCTGGAACGACCCCGGTACCGACGTGGTGCAGTTCTTCGGTTTCGACAACGGGTACTTCCACGCCGTGCTGTTCCCCGCCCTCCTCATGGCGTACGACGAGTCGCTCCGGCTGCCGACCGCCCTGCTGACCAACGAGTTCTACGAGCTGGAGGCGGCCAAGTTCTCCACCAGCCGCCGGCACGCGATATGGGCGGTGGATCTGCTCGCCCAGGTCCCCGCCGACGTCGTACGGTTCGTCCTCGCGCTCGACCGCCCCGAGGACCGGCGCACCAACTTCACCTGGGACCGTTTCCGCGCCCTGGCCGACCGGGAACTCGCCGGCACGTGGCAGCCGTGGCTCGACGCCCTCTTCGCCCGGCTGGAGACCCTGGGCTCCGGGCGCGTCCCGGACGCCGCGGGCGCCACGCGCTCCCACCGCCGCTTCCTGACCGAACTGGCCGGTCTCGCCGACCGCGGCGACCGCGCGTACCGGGCCGATGGCTTCTCACCCCGCCTCGCGACCCGCGTCCTGTGCGACATCGTCAGCGGCGCCCGCGACTTCTCCGCCGCCCAGAGCAGGCTGTACGCCTCAAGGCCCGGGTCTCCGGAAGCCGCGGCGGCCCTCGCGGCCGAGGTGGCGGCCGCCCATGTCCTCGCGCAGCTCGCCCATCCCGTCATGCCGGAGTTCGCCGAGCGGCTGTGGCAGGCGCTGGGCTGCCAGGGTACGCCGGTCCGGCGGAGCGCCGAGCTGCTGCCGGCGGGGCAGCGGACGTCGGCCGGGCCGACGTTCTTCACCGCGCTGCCCGCGGACCTGGAGGTGAAGGTGATGGGCTCGTGACCGGACGGCACCCTCGCCGTCCGGTCCGGCCCGCGCTCCGATGAGGAGCGCACTCGTCGTCGGGGCCGGCGTGTTCGGGCTGTCGATCGCACGGGAGCTGGCCCGCAGGGGCCGGCGGGTGATCGTTGCCGACCGCCACCCGCCCGGCCACACCGGCCCCTCGACGGCGGAATCACGCATTCTGCGTTGTGCCTACGGAAACCGGCACTGGTACTCCGCGATGGCCCGGGCGTCCACCCGGCACTGGCAGGACCTCGAAACAGAGTCGGGACGGAACCTGCTGATTCCGTGCGGAGTCCTCAGCTTCGCCTCGCGCACCCGTTCCGGACCGGACGGCACGGACTGGGAGGAGGTGTCCCTCGCCACCCTGCGCGACCTCGGCATCCCGGCCGAGAAGCTGGTGTCGCGGGAGGTGGAACGCCGCTTTCCCGGCGTGGGCGCCGCGGACCTGGACTTCGCACTCCACGAACCCGAGTCGGGCGTGCTCCGGGCGAAGGAGGCCGTCCGGGCGCTGGCGGACTCGGCACGGCGTCACGGGTGCCGGCTGGTACGCGGCACCGCCACGCCCGAGGGCGCCGGGGTGCGGATCGACGGCACGCCCCACACCGCGGACGTGGTCGTCTGGGCGGTCGGAGCCGCCCTGCCCGGTCTGTTCCCCGGACTGACCTCGGCCCGCGAGGCACGGCAGCTCAGCTACTTCCTGGACTCGCCGCGCATGCCGTGCGCCCCGGGCGCCCCGGCATGGATCGACCGCGGCCGGGGGCTCTACGGGGTCGGGTCGCTGAGCGGCCTGGGCGTCAAGGTCGTCCCCGACGTGGAAACACCGGCCCGCCGGCCCGCGCCGGCCGCGCCACCGGACGTTCCGGCGGCCACCAGGGCGTATCTCCGGCGGCGGTTCCCCGCCCTGGGCGCCGCCCCGGTGACCGCGGTGGAGACCTGCGCCTACGCGGTGATGGCGGACGAGGAGTTCCTGCTGGGCCGGCACCCGGCCCACGACGGCGTCTGGCTGGTCGGCGGGGACTCGGGACACGGCTTCAAAAACGCTCCTGCTTGGGGGAAGTACGTATGCGACGTGGTGGACGGAACGAGAGCGGCACACCCCCGGTGGGGCCTGCGCTAGGACACGACGGGCCCCCTGGGGCGGACCGGCGGACAGGGCCCGGTGACGATCCGCTCCTGGACGCCCTCGGGCGGCTCGTCCCCGGCGATCCGCGCAGGAGCTTCGGCGCGGACATCGACGAGGCACACGACGTACTCCTGTCCGGGGCACCACGGGAGCAGAAGGAAGCCGCGTTGCTGCGGTGGTTCGGGCGCCATCAGCCGTGCGTCTTCGCCCGGGTCGCGGTGCGCCCGCACGCCCGTCCGGCGCTCGACGTGTGCTGGATCGACGACGCCGACCTGGACCGCGGAGCCCGCCACGTCCAGGAGCGGCTTCAGCAGGCCAGGACCGGGTGGAAGCGCCGGGCGGCCGACGGCCTCACCAGCAGCCTGCAGGTCATGTTCAACAGCGAGCGCCTCGCGCACGCCGTCCCGGGCCCCGAACTCGTCGAGGTCCTCCTCGTGCTGACCGGCCTGTACCTGCCCGACTGGGCGCCGGTCGAAGCCGACACCATCTGCCTCGACGGCATTCCACTGCGGCGGCCGGGCGGACAACTGGAGCTGTACGCCGCCAGCATGACCACGTTCTTCACCGGCGCGCACCTGACCCGGGCACACGACCACCGGATCCCGGGCGGCATGCTGCTGAACGTCAACGCCGTGGGGCACCACACCCGGGCGAGCTACGACGCCGGGCAGTTCACCTGCCCGGCGGCGGCTGTGGAACGCTCGCACCAGACGGCCCTGCGCTCGGTCGGCAACGGAGGCATCGGCCACCCGGACGGCCACAGCAGCACCTGGCACATCCGAGCGGGCCGGCCGAACGGCTACGGGTTCGACGGTCGACGGCGTCCCGGTTACGTACCGCCCGACGCCGACCCCGAGCGGTACGGGTCGCTCTACCACATCGACGTCACCGTGAGCTCTCAGTACGCCGACCCGGATCCCTGTACGCGGCCCGTGCCCCCCGCCGTACCCGAGGAATGGACCATGATGCTCGACTACTTCACCGCCGAGGAGACACCCGGCTACCACAACCCGGCCCTGATGCGCGGGCTGCCGATCTCGCCCGACGAGGCACATGACGCGCCGTGGAAGCCGGAAAGCCGGCCGAGCCACCGCCGCGAGTTCTGATGGCCGGCGCACCGCTGTCCGTGCCCGGACGAGAGCACGCGCTGCTGACCCTTGAGCCGGGCGCGCGGCTGCCGGCCGACGGAACACCCGGCACCGTCCGGGCGGCCATCCAGGTCCGCGGCGCCACCCAGCGCTGGGCCGAATACCTGCTGGAAGGGGGAGAACGCTCCCTGTGGCTGGCCGTCGAGCAGCTGCCCGACGGGGGCGTACGCCTCTCCCGGTGGAGCCGGACCACCGCGGACGCGGCGGGGTTCGATCCGTCGCGACCGGTGCTGCGGGGCGTCCGCCTCGCCGAAACGGAGCGAGGCCACGCCGATTTCGAGGCCACCGGAGCCTTCGACGGGGTGAAGGGCATCACCCCGGGGCGCGGACGGCTCCATTACATCGACTACGCCGGTCCCGGAGTCCGCACCTCCCTGGAGCGGTTCGCCCCCGACGCCCCCGGGCTCCTCGGCATCGGAACCGAACCGGGCACACCGGGCGACAGAACGGAAGAGCGACATGACTGACAGCCGCGCCGGCTGGCTGGACACCTTCTTCACCCACGTCTACACCGACTCCGACCTGGAGCTGCGCGACCCCGCCACCACTGAGGCCATGGTCCGCTGCGTCTCCTCCGCCCTGGACCTGTCTCCGGGCGCGGCCGTCATGGACCTGGCGTGCGGCACCGGGCGGCACAGCGTCCCGCTCAGCGCGGCCGGGTATCGCGTCACCGGCGTGGACCTCATGGAGCACTACCTCCGCCAGGCCCGCGCCCGTACCCGCGACGCCGGACAGCACGTCGAGTTCGTCCAGGCCGACATGAGGGACCTCGGGGCCCTGCCGCAGGGCTCCTTCGACGCGGTCGTGAGCCTGCACACCAGCTTCGGCTTCTTCGACACCGAGGACGAGAACCTCTCGGTCCTCACCCAGATCCGGCGGGTGCTGGCCCCTGGCGGGAGGTTCCTCATCGACGTGATGAACCGCGACTGGTTCCTGAGTCAGAGCGGCGAGTCGTTCGGGGTCGGCGCGGACGAGTTCGTCGTGCGGAACTTCGACTCCAGCGATGGGGTCACCTATCTGTACGAGGAGCGCTTCTCCCCGCTGACCAGCAGAATCCGGTGGCACATCCGATCCGCGGACGCCTCCGTGAGCGCGACCGCCGACTACCGGGTCTACAGCGCGCACGAACTCACCTCGATGCTGGCCCGCGCGGGCTTCGACGTCCTGGGCCTCCACGGCGACTACGACCTCTCCCCCTTCCACGTCCACTCCCCGCACCTCATCTGCACCGCCGCCGCCACTCCACGAGAGAAGTGAAAGACATGCAGCACACAGCCGCACACACCGCGCTGCACCGAATGATCCACATGCAGGCCGAGGCCGTGGAACGCATGGCCGGAGCGGACCTGGCCGCCCCCGCCGAGAAGCTGGCGGGCGCCCACCGCGTCCTCCTCCTGGGCACCGGTACCAGCCAGCACGCGGCCGAGCTGGGCGCGATGATGCTCGCCGACGCGGGTGTGGACGCCCGCTGGGCCTCCGCCGCCCACTTCGCCCGCTGGGGCGCGCCGTTGCGCACGGGCGACGCCGTGGTCGTCATCACCCACACCGCCGAGACGGCGTTCGCCTTGCGCTGCCGCGAGCAGGCGCGTGCCGAGGGAGTGCCCCTGGTCTCCGTCACCGGCATCGGCAGCGGCTGGCCCGACGCCGTCGAAACGGTCGAACGCGAGCAGTCCGAGACCTACACCGTCAGCTACACCGCGGCCCTCATCGTGCTCGCGGGACTCGCCCACCGGCTGGGAGCGGGACAGTACAGCCCCGAACAGCTTCACCGCACCGCCTCGGCCATCCGCTCGGTGTACGACGACGCGGGCATCGAGCGGATCGGACTGCCGGCCCGGGCGCTCGCCGTGATCGGCGCCGGCCCCTGGGCCGTCACCGCGCGCGAGGGCGCGCTGAAGATCCGGGAGGCCTCACGCACCCTCGCCGAGGGCTTCGAGGCGGAGAACTACCTCCACGGTTCGGCCGTACCCTTCGGCGCGGCCGACAGCCTCCTGCTGTTGGAACCCGGTGCCGATCCCGACGGCCTGGTCGCCGCGCTCGGCGAGGCCGCGCGGGAGGAGGGCATCGCCGTGAGCACGTTGGAGGACACCGGCGAGCCCCTTCCCCCGCTGCTGGCGCAGCTGCCCATGACCGTGCGCCTTCAGATGCTGGCCGACCGCTTCGCGGGTCTCCGGCGGCAGAACCCCGATGTGGCGATCGTCGGCGCCTGGGCCAAGACGGAACTCTGGTCCCTCGGCGCGCCCACGAGCTGACCGCACCCGGCGGCTGCGGAGCCCGACCGGACCCGCGGCCGCTCTCGGCGTACGTGGGCAGTGCCGCCATCGACGTGATCATCGCGTAGCCGTGGCCGGTCCGCAGAACCTGTGGAGCGCCCGGGGGGCCCAAAGCCCCAGAGAATCGCAGAGATACCGCCGCATCCCCTCTTGACCTGCATCAGCGCAGGTCAAGAGGGGATGCGGCACTCGCCAGTCGGACGGGGGTCCAGGGCCGAGAGGGCCCGGTGGACGAGGCAGCTCGAAGTCGCTGCCGCTGTGCGGGTGAGCGAGCGGTCGGTCCAGCGGTGGTGCCGGCCTCCCCTCGATTGTTCTCCCTGCGGCGTGGCTGGGCGCCCGGGCGAGATGCCCGATATATCACTGTTGGGTGTCCGCGCTCATCCTCTGCCACTTCGCGCTCGCGCTGTTCGCCGCGCCGCTGGTGAGGTGGTGGGGAACCCGTGCCTTCCTCGTGCTGGCCCTGCCGCCCGCCGCGACGGCCGTCTGGGCGGCCACCCGGTGGAGCACGACGGCCGCGGGCGGCGCCGACACCGCCGAGTGGGCCTGGCTGCCGGCCTACCACGTGGACTGGGCGCTGCGGCTGGACGCCCTCGCCGAACTCATGGTGCTGCTCGCCGCGGGAGTGGGCGCCCTCGTCCTGGTCTACTGCGTCTCCTACTTCGACGACCGGTCGCGGCAACTGGGCAGGTTCGCCGGAAACCTCCTCGCCTTCGCCGGGGCGATGCTCGGCCTGGTCCTCGCCGACGACCTCGTCCTGCTCTACATCTTCTGGGAACTGACGACCGTCTTCTCCTACCTGCTGATCGGCCAGACCAGTGACCACAAACGCAACCGGCGCAGCGCTCTGCAGGCCCTGACGGTCACCACGCTCGGCGGACTGACCATGCTCGTCGGCTTCCTGATCCTGGGTCACGAGGCGGGCACCTACCGGATCTCGGCGATCCTCGCCGACCCGCCGTCCGCGTCGGCGGCGCTGTCCACGGCGATCGTGCTGATCCTCGCCGGCGCCCTCGCCAAGTCCGCGATCTGGCCGTTCAGTCTGTGGCTGCCCAACGCCATGGCCGCTCCCACCCCGGTCAGCGCCTATCTGCACGCCGCCGCGATGGTCAAGGCCGGCGTCTACCTCATCGCCCGGCTCGCTCCCGCGTTCGCGGACGTCGCACCCTGGCGGCCGCTCCTGCTCGTCCTGGGCTCCGCGACGATGCTGCTGGGCGGCTGGCGGGCGCTGCGCCTGAACGACCTGAAACTCGTCCTCGCCCACGGCACCGTCAGCCAGCTCGGCTTCCTCACCGTCCTCACCGGCGCGGGCCGACACGACACCGGCGTCGCCGCCACCGCCATGATCCTCGGCCACGCCCTGTTCAAGGCCCCGCTCTTCCTGGTCACCGGGATCATCGACCACGCCACCGGCACCCGCGACCTGCGAAGACTCTCCGGGGTCGGGCGCCGGCTGCCCGCCGTGTGCGCCGTCGCCGTGGTCGCCGGACTGTCCATGGCCGCCGTACCACCGCTGCTCGGCTTCACCGCCAAGGAGGCCGCCTTCCAGTCCCTCCTGGACGGGGACACCGCCGACCGCTGGGCGCTCGCCATGACCGTCGTCGGCTCGGCCCTGACCACCGCCTACACCCTGCGCTACCTCTGGGGCGCCTTCGCCCGCAAGCCCGGTGTCCCGGACACCGGCGCGCACGCCGTCCCGCCGGCCTTCCTCGCGCCGCCCGCCGTGCTGGCCCTGGCCTGCCTCGTCCTCGGACCCGGCGTGCCCTGGCTCCAGGGGCTCCTCGGCAGCTACGCCGGGCAGTTCCCCGTACCCGCCCACCCGTACCACCTGGCGCTGTGGCACGGGGCGGGTCTGGCACTCGGCCTGTCCTGCGCGGCCTGGGCGGGCGGTGTCCTGCTGTTCCTCGCCGCGAGCCCCGTCCAGCGTGTCGGGCAGGCCCTGGCCTGGCGCTCCGCCGACCGGATCTTCGGGCGGTTCCTGCTCGGCCTGGAACGCACCGCCCTGCAGTGCACCGGTTTCGTGCAGCGCGGCTCGCTGTCGGTGTACCTCGTGACGACCATGAGCGTGGTCCTCGCCGGGCAGATCGCCGTGCTCCTCGCGGACGAACCCTGGGCCGGAGTACCCGCCCCACGGCTGTGGGACCACCCGGCCCAGGCCGGTGTCGCGCTGCTGACCGGCGCCGCCGCCGTGCTGTGCCTGGGCGTGCGGCGCCGGATGAAGGCCGTCGTGCTCGCCGGGCTCACCGGATACGGCACCGCGCTGCTCTTCGTCGTGCAGGGCGCACCCGACCTCGCGCTGACCCAGTTCTGCGTGGAGACCGTCTCGATGATCGTCTTCGTGCTCGTGCTGCGCCGGATGCCGGTGCACTTCGAGGAGAACTACAGCCGGTTGCGACGCGCACTGCGGATGCCGGTGGCGCTCGCGGGCGGCGCCGCCGTCGCCCTCGTCGTCTGGATCATGGCGGGGCACCGCCGGGCCGACAGCGCCGGGGCGGCGATGGTCGAGGAGACCGCCCACCACGGCCTGAAGGACGTCGTCGCGACGATCCTCGTCGACCTGCGGGCCTGGGACACGATGGGGGAGTCCGCGGTGCTCGCCGCCGCCGCGATCGGCGTCACCAGCCTCATCTACCTGCACCGCCGCACCGACAGCGCCGAGCAGCCCGTACTGCCGCTGCCCGGGGACCACCCGCACGCCGGCCTGCGCACCGCCTGGCGGGCGACCTCGTACGAATCGGCGGGCCTGCCCAGCGGCGACGAGGGCGCGCCGGAGCGGACCTGGCTCGCGGCCAGCTCCACCCTCGCCCCCGAGCGCCGCTCCGTGGTCCTGGAAGTCGTCGCGAGCCTCATCTTCCACCCCATCCTCGTCCTCTCCGTCTACCTGCTGATGTGCGCGGAGAACCTGCCGGGCGGCGGCTTCGTCGCGGGCCTGACCGCAGGTGTCGCCTTCATCGCCCGCTATCTCGCGGGCGGGCGGCACGAACTCGCCGACGCCGTGCCCTTCAAAGCGGGCCTGTTCACCGGGCTCGGCATGTTCCTGTCCACCGGGGTCGCCCTGGGCGGCCTGGTCGAGGGCACCGTGCTGCACGGCTGGACCTGGCACGGCCACCTGCCCGTGTGGGGCGACGCCCACCTGTCCACCGCCGTCCTCTTCGACTGCGGCGTCTACCTCCTCGTCCTCGGCGTGGTCCTGGACATCGTGCGGGCCCTCGGCGCCCGCATCGACCGGCAGATCGAACGGGCTGCCGACCGGCACGTCCCGCGCGGCGAGGCGGGCCCCGCATGACCGTGAGCCTCTCCCTCCTGGTGGCCGCGGCCGTCCTCAGCGCCGTCGGCGCCACCCTGCTACTGACCCGGTCCCTGACCCGGATCCTGCTCGGCGCGGTCGTCCTCGGCAACGGCGTCAACCTGCTGATCCTCGCCTCGACGGGCAGCGCGGGCGCCCCGCCGCTGCTCTACCCGCACGTCATCCGCAACCGGGTCACCGACCCGCTGCCCCAGGCCATCGCCCTCACCGCGATCGTCATCACGCTCGCCACCACCGCGTTCCTGCTCGCCATGGCCTACCGCAGCCACCAGGTCACCGGCTCCGACGAGATCAGCGACGACACCGAGGACCGACTGGTCGCCCTGCGCGCCGAGTTCCTCGACCGGCGCGGCGAACTGCGGGACCGCTACCGCGAGGCGCGCGCCGATCACGGTACCGACCCCGAACTCGGCGCCCGCTACCGCGCCGCACGCAGACGGCTGCGCCGGCGGGTCCGCGAGGAACGCGCCTACCAGGCCCGCGCCAACGACGTCTCCGGGAACCTGTGGAACGACATCCTCGGCGCCGACCCCGAGGACTACCGCGAGGGCCGGGAGCTGGGCACGACCGACCCGTCGGGCCGGCCGGGACCGGCACCGGCCCGCGTCGCCGGGCCCTCCAACGACCCCGAGGAGACCGGCCGCGAGCCCGACTCGCACCCCGGCGAGGACTCCGGCCACCCGCCGCCCGACCAGCCCGACGACCCCGGGGGCGCCGGCACGGAAGGAACCAGGTGAACGCGCTCGTCCCCCTCCCCGTCCTGCTGCCCCTGTGCGTCACGGGCCTGAAACTGGCCATCGGCCCCCGGCTCCAGCGGCTCCAGCGCTTCATCACCCTCGCCGTGCTCGGCGCGGTCCTCGTGCTCTCCGTGCTCCTCATGGTGGCCGCCGACCGCCACGGTCCGCTCAGCGTGCACCTCGGTGACTTCGCGCCGCCGGTCGGTATCACCCTCGTCGCCGACCGGCTCGCGGGCCTGATGCTCACCGTGTCCAGCGCCGTCACGCTGCTCGTCAACCTGTACTCGCTGGGCCAGGGCATGGCCGACCGCGACGACCGGACGCCGGTCGGCGTCTTCCATCCCGCCTACCTCATCCTCGTGGCGGGCGTCTCCTGCACCTTCCTGGCCGGAGACCTCGTCAACCTCTACGTCGGCTTCGAGATCATGCTCGTCGCGAGCTTCGTCCTGCTCACCATCGGCGGCACCGCGACCCGGATCCGGGCCGGGTCGACGTACGTGATCATCTCGCTGTTCTCCTCGGTGCTCTTCCTCGTCGCCATCGCCATGACCTACTCGGTCGCGGGGACCGTCAACTTCGCCCAGCTCGCGGGGCGGCTGCAGGACGTCCCGGTCGGTGTGCGCACTCTGCTGGAGGCCATGCTGCTGACGGTCTTCGCCATCAAGGCGGCGGTGTTCCCGCTCGCGGCCTGGCTGCCCGACTCCTACCCGACCGCGCCCGCACCGGTCACCGCGGTCTTCGCCGGCCTGCTGACCAAGGTCGGCGTGTACTCGATGCTGCGCACCCAGACCCTGCTCTTCCCCGGCCACCGCCTCGGCGACCTGCTGATGCTCGCCGCGCTCGCCTCCATGGTCATCGGCATCCTCGGCGCGGTCGCCCAGACCGACCTGAAGCGGGTGCTCTCCTTCACTCTCATCAGCCACATCGGCTACATGGTCTTCGGCATCGCGCTCGCCGGGCGCGGCTCGATCGCCGGGGCGATCGTGTACGTGGCCCACCACATCACGGTGCAGACCACCCTCTTCCTCGTCGCCGGGCTCATCGAGCGGCGCGACGGCACCACGGAACTCACCCGCCTCGGCGGCCTGGCGAAGACGGCGCCACTGCTCGCCGTGCTGTTCTTCGTGCCCGCCATGAACCTCGCGGGCATCCCGCCGTTCTCCGGGTTCATCGGCAAGCTCGGCCTGATGCGGGCGGGCGTCGACAACGGCGGCGGCTGGGCCTGGGCGCTGGTCGCCGGGTCCGCCGCCACCAGTCTGCTCACCCTCTATGTCATGGCGAAGGTCTGGAACCTCGCGTTCTGGCGCGACGCTCCGCCCGGGTCCGAGGGCGAGGGGAGGGTGCTGGAATCCGCCGAGGACGAGCCCGGCGACGACGCGAATGACGAAGACGGGGCGGACGGGACGGGCGGGGAGGACGGGGCGGAGACCGGCGCCGGGCGCGGCCTGCCGGTGCCGGCGGGTGCCGTGGTCCCGGCCGGTTTCCTGGGCCAGACCATCACCACCACCAAGCGGCTGCCCTGGCCGATGCTGGTGGCGACCGGCGCCGCCGTCGCCCTCGGCCTGCTCTACACCGTGCTCGGCGGCCCCCTCACCACCTTCACCGAGGCCGCCGCCACCGAACTCCTCGCCCGTACCCCCTACATCGAGGCGGTGCTCGGCCGATGAGCGACCTCTTCCGCGACCGTTCCCCCTACAGCTGGTCCTTCCGCGTCGGCAGCGGCAGACGCGTTCTCGACCTGCCGCTCACCGCCTGGCTCACGGTCATCTGGACTCTGCTGTGGGGCACCCTGTCCTGGGCCAACCTCGTCAACGGCGTCATCGTCGCGGTGTGCCTGTGCCTCGCCTTCCCGCTGCCCGCCGTCGACCTCGGCCTGCGACTGCGTCCGCTGGGCATCCTGCGGCTCACGGCCTACCTGCTGTACGACATGTTCTCCTCGAGCGTCGAGGTCACCCGGCAGATCTTCGCCAAGGGCCCGTACCCCGCCGCGGTCGTCGCCGTCCCGCTGCGGGTGCGCAGCGACCTCATGCTCACGGCCACCGCCGTCGCCGTCTCCAACGTCCCCGGCGGCTCCGTGATCGAGGTGCGCCGGTCGACGGCCACCTTGTTCCTGCACGTCCTCGACGCCGACGACCCCGGCGAGATCGAGAGCGCCCAGCGGTCGGTGTGGCGCATGGAGGAACTCGTGGCCCGCGCTTTCGGCACCGCCGAGGACATCGCCCTCGCCGCCCAGCCCGTACCGGAAGGGGACCCCTCGCCGTGACCACCCTGCGCGCCGTCGAAGAGGCCGTGCTGGCCGCCTCGGTCGTGATGATCCTCGTCGCGGGCGCCCTGCTGCTGTACCGCATCTGGTACGGGCCCTCGATGCTGGACCGCGCGGTCGCCCTGGACGTGGCGGCGGCGCTCATCATCGCCGGCCTCGGCGTCAAGGCCGCCCACGACGGCGACTCCTTCTACTTCCCGGTGATGCTGGTGCTCGCCTTCCTCGGCTTCACGGGCTCGGTGGGCATCGCCAGGTTCATCGCCGTACGCGACCGGCCCTCGGTACGCGGGGACGGCAAGGAGGACCACCGGTGAACGCCTGGGCCGAGGCCGCCGATCTGATCGGGGCGGTCCTCCTGTTCCTCGGCTGCCTGCAGTGCCTGCTCGGCGTGATCGGGATGCTCCGCTTCCCCGACGTGCTCTCCCGCAGTCACGCCGCCACCAAGCCGCAGACCCTCGGGATGCTTCTCGTCCTCGTCGGGGTGGCGCTCCGGCTGCGCCACGGCATCGACATGGGCACCCTCGCCCTCATCCTCTTCTTCCAGTTCCTCACCGGTCCGGTCGCCTCACACCTGGTGGCCCGCTCCGCCTACCGCACCGGCCAGACGGGGTCCCGGGGTCTGCTCCGGGACGACCTGGACCCGCAGTTGAGTGACGGGGAGCGGCCCGGGGAGTAGCCCCGCGGGGGCCGGCCGGCCACCGGGCCCTCAGACCACGCAGCCCACATGCGCCAGCGCCTGCTTCAGCAGCACCCCGTGCCCGCCCGGCATCTCGCTCTGCACCGCCGGTGACAGTGCCTCCTGCGGGCTGAACCAGACCAGGTCCAGCGCGTCCTGCCGCGGCCGGCAGTCGCCGGTCACCGGCACGACGTAGGCGAGGGAGACCGCGTGCTGCCGGGGATCGTGGTACGGCGTGACGCCGTGCGTGGGGAAGTATTCGGCCACCGTGAAGGGCTGGAGCGAGGACGGCACCCGGGGCAGCGCCACCGGGCCGAGGTCCTTCTCCAGGTGACGCAGCAGGGCGTCCCGGACCCGCTCGTGATGCAGCACCCGGCCGGAGACCAGCGTCCGGCTGACCGTCCCGTCGGGACCGATGCGCAGGAGCAGGCCGACGCTGGTGACTTCCCCGCTGTCGTCGACGCGCACGGGCACGGCCTCGACATAGAGGATCGGCATGCGGGCGCGTGCCATCTCGAGTTCGTCGGTCGACAGCCAGCCCGGCGTGGTTTCGGTCATGTCAGACATCGCTTGATCATACTTTCAGCCGTTCCTGCTTCCCGGGCGGCGCTCCGGGACTGTGACCGGTCCCACGCCGCTCAGCCGTCGTCCACCAGACCGTCCGGCAGCCGGTGGACCCGGCGCGCGTCGTCCCGCCCCGCCCAGCGCACGATGCGCAGCGCGTCCGGCAGGGCCAGTTCGTCGGCGTCCACCCGCTCCTGCGACAGCCCGGCCGGCCCCTGCCGGAAGGCCAGTGCCCCGAGGTGGTGGAACTCGGCCACACCGTAGGCGTCGGAGCTGTACAGCAGCTTGCGGAACGGAGTGATCTCCAGCGCCTCCGCGAGCTCTCGATGGCGGCGTGGAACGTGACGCCGTACCGCTCGGCGGCGTCGGCCACGGTCCGGCGCAGGACGGTGCGCCCGCACGCCGGATGCGGCTCGCCCTCCTGCGTGATCCGGTCGCCCGGCGCCCCGCCGGGCCGCGCCGTCGGGCCGCGCCGTCGGCACGACCAGCCGGTCCAGGTCGGGACAGAGGCGCAGATCGCCGTCGGGGGAGCCGAGGACGTCCGGGGCGACGATCGTGTCGTCGGCGAGAAGCGTGTCGCACACCGGCGACATGCCGACGCCCCAGGCCGCGGCCGCGGCGAGCTTCGCGGTGGGAACGGTCTTCACCCTGCCGATCCCCGTCGTGTCGACGTAGGACAGCACGGCTCCGGGCACTCCCCGGCCGGACAGCGCCCCGCAGTGCGGTGGCCCGCTCGACCTCACCCGGACGCCCGCCGGGGACGGGGTCGCTCTCGCTCACGTCTCGGCTCCTTCGCGCGTGCGCTGTCCGTCCCGCACCATTGTGCCGCCCGGTGATCACGCTGTCCGGGTTTCGCCCGAGGTGTGCAGGAGGCGGGGAGCCCTTGCGGTCAGTACTGGTTGGTGGGCCGCGGAGAAGGGGTCCCGCCGTCCAGGACGGTCTTCAGGCGCTCGGTTCCCTGCCGCACCGCCTGCTCCACGGAGGCGGCCTCGGCGCCGTCGAGGCCGCCTCCGGTGACGGTGAGGGCGGAGGTGCCGACGCGTACGGCGACGAGGTCCAGGGTGAGCGTGGCCGGATTGTCCGCGGCGGTTCCCCGCACGGTCACGTGCAGGCCTTCACGCGCGTCGCCGACCTCGGGCACCGAGGCCTCGGTGACCTGGACCGTGCGCTTCTCGCCCGCGTCGTCGGTCGCGGTGAACTGATCGCATTTCTGCGGCAGGGAGTCCATCCACTTCAGGCTGTCGTCCAGTCCGGCGCGGTCGTAGGCGGCGACCTGCTCCAGCAGACGGGAGTCGCCCTGCTCGAAACCGGTGAGCGCCGACGGCCCCGACGGTTCGCCCAGCAGACTGTCGCGGTAGAGGCCGTCGAGGAGTTTCTGGCAGTCGGCCGCGTCGGTCTTGGCGGTGAGGAAGTCGGAGACGTCGACCTCGCCGACGAGCAGCCGGTCGCGCCACTTGTCCGCGTCCTGGACCTGGTTCCAGCCGCCCTCCAGGTCGGCCTCGGTGAGCAGGGCGGCCTGCGCGCCGGACTCGGTGAGGGCGGAGGGGGAGGCGGTGGGCGAACCCGTGGGCGACGTCGCGGCGGAGCCCGTGGGCTGCTTCTTCGCCGCGTCCCTCTCGGCGGCGCGGGCCTGTGCGGCGGCGGTGTCCGAGGCAGCCCCCGGCCCGCCGCCGTCGTCCGAGCAGGCCGCCGTGGTCAGCAGCGCGCCCGCCGCCAGGGCGGCGGCCATGAGACGGACGGGGTGGGACGGACGACGGCTCATCGCGGATGCCTCCTGGGACGTGACACGGTGTCCTCAGCGCATCACCGCACCCGCGGACGCACCAGCGCACGGGGTTGTTCGGGTGACCGGCAGCCAGCGCCGGGAAGGCTCACCCGGCGCGTTCGAGGGTGTCCCGCGCGACCTCCTTGTCCACCGACGCGCGCACCAGCGCCGCCGCGAGGACGGCCGGTTCCGTCGTCCCGGCGAGGTCGAGGAGCCGGTCGGGGTCGCCAGGTAGACCGAGGTGTTCCGCGCCCTGGAGGGCCTTGCGGTCCAGGTAGGGAGCCGCCCGCGGCCAGACGCGCTGGACCTCGCGCAGGAAGATGTCCGCGCCGGTCGGGCCCACCCCGGGGAACTCCTGGAGCAGCCGCCGCACTTCGGACACCTCGCCGTCCGCCTCCTTCCGGAGCCGGCGCAGATCCCCGCCCCAGCGCTCGGTCAGCAGTTCGGCGGCGTCGCCGAGCTGGGTGGCGGTGCGCTCGTCGTAGCGCCGGTAGCCGCCCCGGCCGAGCGCGTCCACCCGCTCCTGCCAGTCGGCGGCGGCCATGCGGCGCGGGTCGCGCAGCCCGGCCTCGTGCAGGGCACGGGCGGTGGCCACGGCGACCGAGCCGCGGATGCGGGCACTGAGCAGATGGGAGAGGACCAGCAGCCGGTACAGCGGCTGCGGGGTGTCCTTCAGCCGGATGCCCGCCTCCTCGGCGTACGTCTGCCCGTGCGCGTCGACGAGTTCCCGTACGACCCGCCGTTGGTCACGGCCCACGGCTACGGTTTCAGCGGGTCGTGACCGACCGTCATCAGCCGGTGCCTGAGCCGGGTGTCCTCGGACCGGGGCTCGTTCTCCAGGTCGGTCTGCGACGTCACGGTGTCCACGACCTTGCGCATCGCGCGGAGGTCGTCCTCCGTCAGGTCCGTGCGCCGCTTCTGCAGGATCGCGAGGACGTGCTGCCCCAGTGGTGAGCCGGCGTCGTCCGGCAGCGGCTCGGTCAGCTCGCCGGAGTCGCGCACCCGGAGCCAGTCCGAGAGTTCCGCGGAGGTCATGTTCACCACGCGGTGGAAGTCCTCCCACAGCGCGTCGAGTTCGAGGGCGTCGGCCATGGGTTGCCCCTCATTTCGTCGTGCGTATGTGCGTAGTCGTGCGCATGTGCGTACTGCGCGGTCGTACGGAGCAGGGCGACGCGCTCCTCCTCGCCGGTGCCTCCCCACACACCCGACGCCTGCCCCAGTTCCAGGGCGAACGCCAGGCACTGGGCGCTCGCCGGGCACCGGGCACAGACGCCCTTGGCGGCCTCGGCGTCCCGGAGAGCCGGTCCGGCCGTGCCCACCGGGAAGAACAGTTCGGGGTCCTCATCCACGCAGGCGGCGCGGCGCAACCACTCCATGGGGGCGCGGGTGCCCATGGGGCTCCAGGGCAAACGCCCCCGCCGGGGCGCCAGGGCCGAACGCCCGTCCGCTCAGCGGGCGAGTACGCCGTCCAGGAAGCGCGTGACGTCGGCGAACACCTCCGCCCGGTTCGTCTCGTTGAAGATCTCGTGCCGGGCGCCCGGGTAGATCCGCTCGGTCAGGTCGCCGCCGCTGAGCTGTTCGACACCGACGCGGCTGCCGGGCAGCGGTACCAGCCGGTCGTCGTCGCCGTGCGCCCACAGCAGCGGGAGCCGGCCGACGTCGCCGCCCTTGGCCACGGTGTCCAGGGTCCGTACGAACGCCTCCGCCGTCGGCCGCTTCATGGGGCCGTGCCACACCAGCGGGTCCGCCGCGTACGCCGCGCCGACCGCCGGGTCCCGGGAGAGCGAGGACGGGCTGACCGGGGTGTCCGGGATCTCCTGAAGGGCGAGCAGCGTGCGCGGCAGCTCCCAGTCGCCGATGACCGGCCCGGACAGCACCAGTGCGGTCAGCTCGCCGGGGTGGCGCTGGGCGTAGCGGGACGCGATCAGGCCGCCCATGGAGTGCCCGACCATGACCACCGGAAGGCCGGGACGGGCGGTCCGGGCCAGCTCGGCCACGGTGTGCACGTCGGTGACCACGTCCTCGAAGTCCTCGATCAGCACCCGTTCGCCGTCCGACCGCCCGTGCCCGACGTGGTCGGCGCCGTACACCGCCGCACCGTGCCGCGTCAGGACGCCGGCCACCTCGTCGTAGCGGCCGATGTGCTCGCCGTACCCGTGTACCAGCAGCGCCACGTACGTGGGCCGCTCGGCGGGCCACTCGCGGGCGGTGAGCCGTCCCCGCGTTCCGGTCAGGACGTGCTCCCGGGCCTCGGCCATCTCTCCTCCAGCAGCGTCGGTGAAGGTCACCGGAGGATCTTCCCAGGGAGCCGCTCGGCGGTCTATAGTCCAAAACTAGCAGCGCTAATTAAGTGTTCGTTCGCCGCCCGGCGACCGAGTGACGGTCAGGAGTCCCCTCGTGCGTCCCGTCCACTTCGCGGCCGCCCGCCGCACCCCGATCGGCAAGCTGCGCGGCGCCCTGTCCACCGTGCGGCCCGACGACCTCGCCGCCGCGGTGATCCGGGGCCTGGTCGCCGACGTGCCCGCACTCGACCCCGCCCGCGTCGACGACGTCTACTGGGGCGCCGCCAACCAGGCCGGCGAGGACAACCGCAACGTCGCCCGCATGGCCGCCCTGCTGGCGGGCCTGCCCGAATCCGTGCCCGGCGCCACGGTGAACCGGCTGTGCGCCTCCGGCCTGGAGGCCGTCACCACCGCCGCCCGCACCATCGCCGCCGGCGAGGCCGACATCGTGCTCGCCGGCGGCTCGGAGTCCATGAGCCGTGCCCCCTTCGTGCTGCCCCGCCCCGACGAGGCCCTGCCGCACCGCATCGAGACCGCCGACACCCGGCTCGGCTGGCGCCTGGTCAACCCGGCGATGAAGGGCCTCCACGGTCTGCTGGCCATGGGCGAGACCGCGGAGGAGGTCGCCGAGCGGTACGGCATCCCGCGCGAACGCCAGGACGAGTTCGCCCTGCGCAGCCACCGCCTCGCCGCCGAGGCCCGGAAGAACGGCCACTTCGACGACGAGCTGCTCCCCGTCGAGCGCCCCGACGGCGTGGTCGTCGACACCGACGAGTGCGTCCGCGAGGACACCTCCGTCGAGAAGCTGGGCCGCCTCAAGCCGGTCTTCCGCGCCGGCGGCACCGTCACGGCGGGCAACGCCTCCCCGATGAACGACGGCGCCGCCGGCCTCCTCCTGGTCAGTGAGGAGGCCCTGAACGACCTGGGCCTGGAGTCCCTCGGCCGCTACGTCGCGGGCGGCTCGGCCGGCGTCCACCCGGACGTCATGGGCATCGGCCCGGTCCCCGCCACCCGCAAGGTCCTCGGCCGCGTCGGGTGGAGCATCGACGACCTCACGGCGGCCGAGTTCAACGAGGCCTTCGCGGCCCAGGCCCTCGCCTGCGTGGACCAGCTCGGCATCGACCCCGACCTCGTCAACCCCAGCGGCGGCGCCATCGCGCTGGGCCACCCGCTCGGCTGCTCCGGCGCCCGCATCCTCACCACCCTGCTCCACCGCATGCGCCGCACGGGAGCGGCCCGCGGGCTCGCCACGATGTGCGTCGGCGTGGGGCAGGGCAGCGCGGTGCTGGTCGAACGGCGCTAGGGCCTGTCCGGCGGATCAGGTCGCAGGAAAGGCGCGGCGACTGATCGGCGCAGGTGGGCGTGCCAGACCCCGCGTCTGCGGCATGATCCGCCGGGCAGGCCCCAGGGCCGGCCGGACGCACATCATCCGCCCCTGCTGCGGAGCCGCAGCAAGGAAGCCGCAAGGAAACGGAGCAACACCCCATGGCAACC
Source organism: Streptomyces sp. NPDC058812 (assembly GCF_042744565.1). NCBI lineage: Bacteria > Bacillati > Actinomycetota > Actinomycetes > Kitasatosporales > Streptomycetaceae > Streptomyces > Streptomyces sp. NPDC058812. The sequence continues at coordinate 53,372 of NZ_JBHYOB010000022.1, read as the reverse complement.
CTCTCCGTCGCCGCCATCCTCGCCGAGAACGCCCGGCGCCGACCCGACAAGGAGGCGCTGGTCGAGGGCGACCTGCGGCTGACCTTCGCCGAGGTGTGGCAGCGGGCCCGGGCCCAGGCCGGCGCCCTCACCGGCCTGGGCGTCCGGCCGGGGGACCGGGTCGCGCTGATGGCGCCGAACACCGCCGACTTCCCGCAGGCGTACTACGCGATCGCCGCGACCGGTGGCGTCGTCGTCCCGGTCCACCTGCTGCTGTCAGCGGCGGAGGTCGAGCACGTCCTGCGCGACAGCGGCGCCACCCTGCTGCTGTGCCACCCGGCACAGGCGGAGACCGGAGCGGCCGCCGCGCGCGAGGCGGGCGTACGGGTCATCGCCCTCGGCGACGAGCTCGACGAGCTCGCGGCCGACGCCGAGCCACTGTCCTCCTACGTCACCCGCGACGCCGACGACCCGGCCGTCGTCTTCTACACCAGCGGCACCACCGGCGTCCCCAAGGGTGCCGTGCTCAGCCACTTCAACCTGGTGATGAACGCGACCGTCAACGCCTTCGACGCCAACGACACCCGACCCGACGACGTCGCACTCGGCGCGCTGCCGCTGTTCCACGCCTTCGGCCAGACCGTCTCCCTGAACTCCACCTGGCGCGCCGGAGCCACCCTCGTCCTGCTGCCGCGCTTCGACGCGGCACGCGCGATCGAGCTGATGGTGCGGGAGAAGGTCAACACCTTCCACGGCGTCCCGACCATGTTCGTCGCCCTCGCCGCCGCGGCCGCCGGGGCCGACGCCCTGCCCGGCCTGCGGGTGTGCATCTCCGGCGGTGCCTCGCTGCCGATGGCCGTCCTGGAGCGGTTCGAGGAGGCTTTCGGCACGAAGATCTACGAGGGGTACGGGCTGTCGGAGACCTCCCCGGCGGCGGCCGTGAACCAGCCGGTGTTCGGCGCCAAGCCCGGCACCGTCGGCCACCCCCTGTGGGGCGTGGACGTGGAGATCGCCCGCGCGGAGGCCGAGGGCCGCGTCGAGCTGCTGCCGCCCGGTGAGCTGGGCGAGGTCGTCGTACGCGGCCACAACGTCTTCTCCGGCTACCTGGGCCGCCCGGAGGCCACCGCCGAGGCGCTCGTCGACGGCTGGTTCCGCACCGGGGACCTCGGCACCAAGGACGACGAGGGCTTCCTCCGGATCGTCGACCGCAAGAAGGACATCATCATCCGGGGCGGATACAACGTCTATCCGCGCGAGGTCGAGGAGGTGCTGATGCGCCACCCCGGCATCGCGCAGGTGGCCGTCATCGGCCTCCCGGACGAACTGCACGGCGAGGAGGTGTGCGCCGTCGTCGTCCCGGCCCCCGAAGCGACGCCGGACGCCGCCGAGGTCACCGAGTGGTCCAAGCAGTACCTCGGCAAGTACAAGTACCCGCGCCGCGTGGAGTTCGCGGACGCGCTGCCGCTGGGCCCGAGCATGAAGGTGCTGAAGCGGGAACTGCGGGTGCGGTACGCGGCCGACTAGCCGGCTAAGGGGCCATCTGGCGAGACGGTGCTTACGGGCACCGGACAGGCGCACATAGCATCGGTGCCCGCAATGGACACCATGACGCTGTGGCACCTCACCGGCTGGGAATTCGCCGCACTCGCCTTCGCGGCCCTGCTCGTCGGCTTCTCCAAGACCGCCGTGAGCGGGGCCAACACGGTCAGCCTCGCGATCTTCGCGGCGGTCCTGCCGGCCCGCGCCTCCACCGGCATCCTGCTGCCGGTGCTGATCGCCGGTGACATCCTGGCCGTGCTCACCTACCGGCGCCACGCGCACTGGCCCACGCTGTGGCGGCTGTTCCCGGCGGTGGCGGTCGGCGTGGTCGCGGGCACGGTGTTCCTGGTGTGGGCGGACGACGCGATCGTCCGGACGTCGATCGGCGCGATCCTGCTGTTCATGGCCGGGGTGACGCTGTGGCGCCGGCGGCAGGCTGCCGACGCGGACGGGCAGCCCGACGAGGTCACCTCACGGACCGGCCGCGTGAAGGCCCGCTCGTACGGCGTCCTCGGCGGCTTCACCACGATGGTCGCCAACGCGGGCGGCCCCGTGATGTCGATGTATCTCCTCTCCGCGGGCTTCCGCAAGCTCGGCTTCCTGGGCACGTCGGCCTTCTTCTTCCTGATCGTCAACGTCTCCAAGCTGCCCTTCAGCGCCGGACTCGGCCTGATCGACGGCCGCTCGCTGCTCCTTGACGCCGCGCTCGTGGTCTTCGTGGTGCCCGGGGCGTTCATCGGCAAATGGGCTGTGAACCGGATCAATCAACGTCTGTTCGAGCGGCTGGTGATCGCGGCGACGGTGGTGGGGGGCCTCCAGCTCCTGCTGCCCTGACGGACGTAGGGCCTGTCCGGCGGATCATGCCGCGGACGCGGGCTCTGGCACGCCCACCTGCGGCGTTGTCGTCACTCGCCGACTGCCCCACGCTCGACCGCGCTCGCGCGGGGGGACCCCCTCGCGTCGACTCCCTCCTCCGCCTTGCGTCTGGACGCACCAGACCCCGCTCACCCGCGCCGATCAGGCGCCGTGCCCTTCCTGCGACCTGATCCGCCGGACAGGCCCTACTCTCGACGCCATGTCCCGCCTGCCTCCGTCCCCGCACGTGCTGATCCTCGGCGGCACCACCGAGGCCCGCCGCCTGGCCGCCGATCTGGCGGCGCGATCCGGCGTCCGCGTCACCACATCCCTCGCGGGACGCGTGACCCGGCCGGGCTCCCTCGCCGGGAAGGTGCGGACCGGCGGCTTCGGCGGACCCGAAGGGCTCGCCGCCTGGCTGCGCGAGCAGCACGTGGACGCCCTCGTCGACGCGACCCACCCGTTCGCCGAGACGATCACGGGAAACGCGGTCCGCGCCGCGGCGGCCACCGGCACCCCCGCGGTGATCCTGCGCCGCCCCGGCTGGCAGGCCGGACCCGGTGACCACTGGCACCCGGTCGCCTCCCTCGCCGAGGCGGCCGACCTGCTGCCGGGCCTCGGCCGCCGCGTCTTCCTGACCACCGGCCGACTGGGCCTGGCGGCCTTCGCGCACCTGCCCGACCACCACTTCGTCGCCCGCTCGGTGGAGCCCCCCGAGCCACCCCTGCCACCGGACACACGCGTGCTGCTGGCCCGCGGCCCGTTCACGGAGGCCGACGAGACGGCCCTCCTGCGCGACCACCGCATCGACGTACTGGTGACCAAGGACAGCGGGGGAGCGGCCACCGCGGCCAAACTCACGGCGGCCCGGAAGCTGGCTCTTCCGGTGGTGGTCGTCCGCAGGCCCCCGCTGCCGCAGGGCGCGGACGCGGTGTCCGACGTGCCGGCGGTTCTGGAGCGGCTGGAGCGGCTGGGGCTCAGCGGGCCGTGACCGGCTGCCGCACACGGTCCGGCAGGCCGCTGCTCAGGTCCTCGACCAGCAGCCGCTTGGCGATCGAGTCGACCACGGCACGCAGGTCCGTGTCCGAGGGCCGGCCGATGTCCTGCTCCACCCGGTCCTCCAGCCACGCCGACCAGGCCCGGCCGATGACCAGGGCCTCGCGGGCGCCCGCGTCGGTATGGGAGAGCAGGGAGCCGTGGCGGGTCAGGAAACCCTCCTCGGCCATGCGGTCGAAGACCGGCAGCAGCACTTCCGGCGGCAGCCGGCGGCGAGCGGCGATCAGACCGAGGCTGGCGTGCCCGACCAGCCGCGTGAACAGGTCGACCTGCATGACGGCCCAGGCGCCGGCGACGTCGAGCCGGGTGTCGCTGTCCGCGATGATCCGGCGCGCGGTGTCCAGCTCCGTACTGCCGATGATCTTTCCGACGGAGGCCTCCAGCGCCCGCCTGTTGTCGGCGTCGTGCGGTGAGGCGAAGCCCTCGCCCATGTCGGTGGAACCCAACCGGGCGCTGTCGCGAAGCTGGACCTGCTTGAGGAACAGCGCGACGAGGAAGCCGAGCGCCGCGACCGGGACCGTCCACAGGAACACGGTCTGGATGGTGTCCGTGTACGCGCCGACGATGGGTACCGACGCGTCCGGCGGCAGCCGGTGCACGCCCTCCGGACTGGTCGCCGCCCTGCTGATCGCCGCCGGATCGGCGGCGCCGGTCTCCGCGGCGGCGGACACGCCGTCCCGCAGGTTGGGGCCGAGTGCGTTGGCGTAGATGGTGCCGAAGACGGCGGTGCCGAAGGAACTGCCCAGTGTGCGGAAGAAGGTGACGCCGGAGGTCGCGGTGCCGAGGTCGGCGTAGTCGACGGTGTTCTGCACCGCGATGGTCAGCACCTGCATGGACAGGCCGATGCCCGTGCCGAGCACGAACATGTACAGCGACTCCAGCCAGGCACCCGTGGACGGCCCCATGAGCGACATCAGATACAGGCCGACGCCCATCACCAGGGTGCCCGCGATCGGGAACAGCCGGTACCGTCCGGTCCTGCTGACCACGCTCCCGCTGAAGACCGAGGCGATCAGCAGCCCGGCCACCATCGGCAGCGTGCGGACGCCCGAGACGGTGGCCGAGTCGCCGTCGACGTACTGCAGATAGGTCGGCAGATACGTCAGCGCGCCCAGCATCGCGAAGCCGACGACGAAGCTGAGGATCGAGCAGACGGTGAACACCGGGTTGGAGAACAGCCGCATCGGCAGCATCGGTTCGGCCGCCCGGGTCTCCACCCAGCAGAACAGCCCGAGCGCGATCAGCCCGCCCGCGAACAGACCGATGATCACGGCCGAGCCCCACGCGTACTGGTTGCCGCCCCAACTGCTGGCCAGGATCAGCGCGCTCGCGCCGACCGCGACCAGCGCGATGCCCAGGTAGTCGATGACGGGCCGGGCGGCCGACTTCACCACCGGGATGGTGCGCGCGGCGGCGATGGCGACGACGATCGCGATGGGCACGTTGACGTAGAAGGCCCAGCGCCAGGACAGGTGGTCGGTGAACAGCCCGCCCAGCAGCGGGCCGATGACCGTCGCCACCCCGAACACCGCGCCGATGGCGCCCTGGTACTTGCCGCGCTCCCGCAGCGGGATGACGTCCGCGATCAGCGCCATCGACGTGACCATCAGGCCGCCCGCGCCGATGCCCTGCATCGCCCGCCAGATGATCAGCAGCGGCATGCTCGTGGCCAGCCCGCACAGGAACGAGCCCGTGATGAACACGATCGCCGAGACCTGGAAGACGACCTTGCGGCCGAACATGTCGCCGAACTTGCCGACCAGCACCGTGGCCACGGTCTCGGCGAGCAGGTACGAGGTCACCACCCACGACATGTGCTCGCCGCCGCCCAGGTCCGACACGATCGTCGGCAGCGCGGTGCCGACGATCGTCTGGTCGAGGGCCGCGAGCAGCATGCCCAGCATGATCGTGACGAAGACGACGTTGCGGCGGCGCTTGTCGAGCACGGGCGGCTGGGCGGTGGCGTTCCGTGGGGTTTCCTCGGCGACTGTCACACGGTCACGATCACACCGGTGCACCGGCCACGCATGCGGGGACGGTCCGCCCGGGTGCGGCCCTCGGGGTGGCCGGCGGTCGGTCCGGCTAGCCGTCGCCCGGGTTGCGCCGCAGCAGATACGTGTCCATGATCCAGCCCTTGCGCTCCCGCGCCTCGGCGCGCAGCCGCTCGATGCGGGGCGCGGCCTCGGCGATCGGGCCGGAGGCGAGGATCTCGTCCGGGGTACCTATGTAGGCGCCCCAGTAGATGTCGATGTCCTGGTCCGCGTACCGCCGGAATGTCTGGTGGGCGTCGAGCATCACCACGACGTCGTCCACCCCCTCCGGGAAGCCCTCCGCGAGCCGCCGCCCGGTGGTGATCTGCACCGGCCGCGCCACCCGGTTCAGCCCTGTCCGGTGCCGGGCGACGAGTGAGGAGACGCTGCTGATGCCCGGTACGACGTCGTACTCGAAGGCCACCGCGCCGCGCTCCAGGATCTCCTCCAGGATGCCCAGCGTGCTGTCGTAGAGCGCAGGGTCGCCCCACACCAGGAAGGCACCGCTCTCGTCCTCGCCCAGCTCCTCGGCGATCAGCCGCTCGTAGATGCCGGCGCGGGCACTGCGCCAGTCGCCGACGGCGGGGGAGTACGCCGTGCCGCCCGCGCTCCGGTCCCGCTCGGGGTCGCGCGCCTCGACGATCCGGTACGTCCCCTCCGGTATGTGCGTCTCCAGCATGTCCCGGCGCAGCCGCACCAGGTCGGCCTTCACCTCGCCCTTGTCCAGGACGAAGAACACGTCCGTGCCGCGCAGCGCCCTGACCGCCTGCAAGGTGAGCTGGTCGGGGTCGCCCGCGCCGATACCGATCACATGAATCTTCCGCACGCCACGAGTCTGCCGTACGCCACTGACAACGTTCTGGCCGGGCTGCCCCCAGCACCGCGGCGGGGCTGCCCGCAGCGCTCCGGCGCGACTTCCCCCAGCCCTGCGGCGAGGCCGGCTTCAGCCCCGCAGCCGAGGTGCCCGCGCCCCCGCGTCCACGCTCGCGCCGCCCTCCACGTCCTCCGCCAGCTCCCGGGCCCACCCGGCGACCCGGTCCAGGTCCATCCCGTAAGGCCGCCCCCGCCCGGACGCCGAAGCCGCCCACTCGGTCACCGCGCCGGCCCCGCGCCGCAGCAGCCTGGCCCCGCCGGTGACGTTGCCGCGAGCCGCGTGCGTGAGTCCCACGGCCAGCTGGGCCATCCCCCGCCACAGCTCCCGCTCCTCCTCGGGACCAGACTTCCAGGCGTCCTCGAACACCTCGTGCGCGTGGAACGGCCGCCCCGCGTCCAGCAGCCGCTGCGCCTCGGCGACCGTCTCCCCGGGGGCCCGTACGACGCCTTCCGGCTGGCGGGGGACGCCGTCCGCGCCGTACGGCAAGGGGCGGCCGAGGCCGTCCCGGGGCCGGGCGTTGCGCGCCCGGCCCTCGTCGTCGCGGTCCCGCGCGTCCACCGGCCGGTTCGGGGCTGTGCTGTCCATGGGGCTGTCGGCAGGGCTGTCCATGGGACCGATTGTCCCCCGTCCGTGCCCGCTTAGGAGTGGCCCGGGGTGTGAGGTAAAGTTCTGACCGCGTGATCGTGCGGTTCGCCGCGTGTCAGCAGACCGGGACGTGGCGCAGCTTGGTAGCGCACTTGACTGGGGGTCAAGGGGTCGCAGGTTCAAATCCTGTCGTCCCGACGGTCTGAAGGGCCTTCACGGGCGAGAATCCGTGGGGGCCCTTCTGCTGTGCCGCCTCGTGCCGCCCCGGGTGCCGCCGGGGTCACGACCGCGGGCGTGCCCCCGCCGCGACGAGCAGGTCCACCGTCTCCGGATGCGGCCCCTTCGACGCCCAGTCGAGCGGTGCCCAGCCCGTGCCGTGGTCCTCCCGGAGGTTCGGGTCGGCGCCGTGTTCGAGGAGTGCGCGCACGGCCTCGGTGTGTCCCCAGCAGGCAGCCCCGCACAGCGGTGTGCCCTCCGAGCCGATCCCGCTCTCCGTGTCGGGCGAGGCGCCGGCCGCCAGCAGCACGCGGACGATGTCGGCGGCGCCGTTCACGGAGGCCAGGTACAGCGGCGTGGTGCCCGCGGTGTCGGCCGTCTCGGCCGGCGCTCCGGCTCGCAGCGCCGCTCTCACCCGCGTGATGTCGCCGACCAGCGCCGCGTCGACGAGACGCCGGGACAGCTTCTTGTGCCGGCGCCTGTTCACGGGGCCTCCACGACCGGCGGCTCGCCGCGCGGCAGGGTCAGGGCGGTCCGCAGTGCCGTGGCCTGCGCGACGCCGATGCGGTCGGCCAGGACGTCCTCGATGACGTCGAGGGTCGCCTGGGCACGTCGGTGGACGCGGGTGCCCTCCGTGGTGATACGGATCAGGCGGTTGCGTGCCGAGGAGGGGTCCGGCACCTGTTCCAGCAGTCCCAGGGCGAGCAGCCCGTGCACGGCCTGGTGGGCGGTCTGCCGGGTGACGCCGAGGCGGCGGGCCAGCTCGGCGACCGTGGTGCCCTCCGCGTCCAGGAGGGCGAAGATCTGCCCCTGGGCGCTGCTCAGCGGCTGTTCGCCGGCCGCCCGCATGCTCGCCGTCAGCGCGTCGTCGAGCCAGCGCTTGGCTCCGGCCAGCAGCAGGGGCAGGTTCTGTACGGCTTCCGTCATGTCTCCTCGGGCTCCTCCGGCTCCGAGCATACGGGGAGCCGCGCCAGGCGTTCGGGCGGACCGCGGGGCGCCGTCCGACTCTGCGTGGAGGATCTCCAGGGCGAGCAGGAGGAGAAGCCGCTCACCGCCGGCGGCTTCGGCTTCGTACCGGAGAACTACTTCGTGCGCGGCCGGACCGGGTGATAGAAGCGGGCATGACCAACTTGCCCCACCCCGTGCCGCCGAAGCGTCCGAGTCCGGACGGCCGCCGATGACCGCCGGCATCGACACCCCGGACCGCCGGGGCCGCACCGGACTCGACCGGGCCGGCCGGGACCTGACCGGCAACCCCCGGGTCAAGGTCCGGGACGTACGACTCCTCTCCAGCCACTGGTACGTCGAACGCACCACGACCTTCGACTTCCGGCGAGCCGACGGCACCTGGAGCACCCAGGAGCGCGAGACCCACGACCGCGGCAACGGCGCCACCGTCCTGCTCTACGACACGGAACGCGAAACCGTGCTGCTCACCCGCCAGTTCCGCCTCCCCGCCTACGTCAACGGCCATCCCGACGGCATGCTGATCGAGACCCCCGGCGGGCTGCTCGACGACGAGGGCGAGCACCCCGAGGTCGCGGTGCGGCGCGAGGTCGTCGAGGAGACCGGGCACACCGTCGGAGAGGTCCGGCACGTCTTCGACGTCTACATGAGCCCCGGCTCGGTCACCGAACGCGTCAGCTTCTACGCCGCCGCCTACGACCCCGCCACCCGCACCCACGAGGGCGGCGGCCTGGACGAGGAGGGCGAGGACATCGAGACCCTCGCACTGCCCTTCCGCCGAGCCCTGGAGATGATCCGCACCGGCGAGATCGCCGACGCGAAGACCATCATGCTGCTGCAGTGGGCGGCGCTGGAGGGCCCGTTCGCCCGCCCTGCCGGAAAGGGCTGACACCGAAGCCGCTTGACTTGAAGCGCACTTCAAACTGAAGACTCCCTCTCGTGCCCGGACGACCGGGTACGAAGGGGAGGAACACCATGAAGTACCGCACCCTCGGCACCGACCCGGCCCACCGCCGTGAGGTGAGCGTGCTCGCGCTCGGCGCGATGCTGTTCGGCTCGCTGACCGACGAGAAGACCTCCTTCGCCGTCCTCGACCGCTATGTCGAGGCCGGCGGGAACTTCATCGACACGTCCGACAACTACGCCTTCTGGACGGACGGCGGTCAGGGCGGCCAGAGCGAGGAACTCCTCGGCCGCTGGCGGCGCAGCCGCGGTATCGGCGAGGAGATCGTCATCGCCACCAAGCTCGGCGCCCGCCCCCTGGCCCCCGGCACCAGCTACACCGACAACCCCGAGGGCCTGTCGGCCAAGGTGATCCGCGAGGCCGCGGACCGCAGCCGGGACCGGCTCGGCGTCGACAAGCTGGACCTGCTGTACGCGCACATCGACGACCACACCGTGCCGCAGCGCGATACCGTCGAGGCGTTCGGTGGACTGGTGACGGAGGGCACGGTCGGACTGCTCGGCGTCAGCAACCAGGCGATGTGGCGCGTGGAGCGGGCCCGCGCCCTCGCCGCCGCGGCCTCACTGCCCGGCTACGAGGTTCTCCAGTACCAGCACAGCCACCTGCGGCCCCGCTTCGACGTGCCCGGCGACTTCTCCCCGGACGGCAGCCTCGGCCACGCCGGCCCCGAACTGCTCGGCTACCTGCGGGCCGAGCCCGCCCTGACCCTGGTCGCCTACTCACCCCTCCTGGCCGGCGCCTACGACCGCGACGACAAGCCGCTGCCCCCGGACTACGACCACCCGGGCACCCCGGCCCGGCTCGCGGTGCTCCGTGACGTCGCCCGGGAGACCGGCGCCACCATGGGCCAGGTCGTCCTCGCCTGGCAGATCGGCGCCGCGCTGCCGATCGTCCCGCTGGCCGGAGCCTCGTCGGTGGCGCAGCTGGAGGAGAACCTCGCCGCCGTGGACCTGGACCTCACCCCGGAGCAGCGGGCCCGGCTGGACACGGTCCACTGACCCCGGGAAAAGCACTGGCCCGGTCCGACCCCGGCTGACTAGCCTCGCCGACGTGGACCCCAAAGACCCCAAGGACGTCGTGCGGCGCGGATACGACGCCGTGGCGGCGCGCTACGACGAGGCGTACGGCGGCGGCACCAAGTACGGGCCCTGGCTCGACGACCTGCGTCGGCGACTCCCGGCCGGTGGCACGGTCCTGGACCTCGGCTGCGGAGGCGGCGTACCGGTCGCCCGAGTGCTGACCGACGCCGGGCACCCGGTGACCGGCGTCGACATCAGCGAGGTGCAGATCCGCCGGGCGCGCGAGCGGGTGCCCGGCGCCGTGTTCCACCGCGCCGACCTCACGGACGTCGGCTTCGAACCCGGCTCCTTCGACGCGGTGGTCTGCTTCTACGCCCTCATCCACCTCCCGCTCGCCGAACAGCCGCCGCTGCTGCGCCGGATCGCGGGCTGGCTGCGGCCCGGAGGCAGGTTCGTCGCCACCACCGGGCACGGGGCGTGGACCGGCGTCGAGGAGGACTGGCTCGGTGGCGGCGCCCCCATGTGGTGGAGTCACACGGACGCCGCCGGATACCGGGAGTGGATCGTCCGGGCCGGGTTGACCGTCGAACACGAGGAGTACGTCCCGGAGGGCGACGCGGGGCACACCCTGTTCCGGGCCCGCCGACCGCTCGGGTCGGCACCTAACCCCTGACCAGCAGCTGGAAGTCGAACGCGTACCGGGACGCGCGGTATATGTGCGTCCCGTACTCGACCGGCCGCCCGGTGTCATCGTACGCCGTGCGCTGCATGGTCAGCAGTGCGGCGCCCTCCTCCTCGTCCAGGCGCTCCGCCTCCTCGCGGGTGGCCGAGCGGGCGCCCACGGTCTGGCGGGCGCTGTGCAGGGTGATGCCGGACGCGCGCATCATCCGGTACAGGCCGGTCGACTCCAGCCGGGCGTCGTCGAGGTCCAGCAGCGTCGCAGGCAGGTAGTTGCACAGCAGCGCCACCGGCTGGCCGTGGGTGAGGCGCAGCCGCTCCAGGACGGTGACCTCTCCGCCCTCCGCGACGCCGAGGGCCGCCGCCACGCCGGCCGAGGCGGGCACGCCCTCGTTGCGCACCACCCGTGTGGTGGGTCCCTGCCCGGCCGCCTCCAGGTCGTCGTAGAGACTGCTCAGCTCCAGGGGGCGTTTGACCTGGCTGTGCACCACCTGGGTGCCGACCCCGCGCCGTCGGACCAGCAGCCCCTTGTCGACCAGGGACTGGATGGCCTGACGGACGGTCGGCCGGGACAGGCCGAGGCGGACGGAGAGGTCCACCTCGTTGCCCAACAGGTTCCCGGGGGCGAGGACGCCCTGCTCGATCGCCGCCTCCAACTGCTGGGCGAGCTGGTAGTACAGCGGCACCGGACTGCTCCGGTCCAGGGCGAAGTCCAGGGTGCTGAGCGCGGGTGGGGTCACGGCACGTGCGGGGCCGCCGGTCTTCGCCATGGACGTACCTCCCTTGCGTAGGTGACGGGCTGTCAGAGGTGGCGGCGGCGGTCGGCGACGGCGCGTTCGTACTCCGCGCGGGCGCCGGTCGCGGCCTCGCGGGCGGACACCTCGGCCACCGGCACGTCCCACCAGGCCTCGGCCGGGGGAGCGGTCGGCGGCGCCGGGTCGGTCTCCACGTACACGCAGGTCGGACGGTCCGCCGCGCGGGCCGCCCGCAGGGCCTCGCGCAGTTCCCCCACCGTCTTGGCGCGCAGGACGTCCATGCCGAGGCTGGCCGCGTTGGCGGCGAGGTCGACGGGGAGCGGGGCGCCGGTGAAGGTGCCGTCGGCGGCGCGGTGGCGGTAGTCGGTGCCGAAGCGCTCGGCGCCGACCGACTCGGACAGGCCGCCGATGGAGGCGTAGCCGTGGTTCTGGACCAGGACCAGCTTGACCGGCAGGTTCTCCTGCACGGCGGTGACGATCTCCGTCGGGTTCATCAGGTACGTGCCGTCGCCGACCAGGGCCCACACCGGCGTGCCGGGCGCGGCCTGCTGGACGCCGAGCGCGGCCGGGATCTCGTAACCCATGCACGAGTAGCCGTACTCCAGGTGGTACTGGCGAGGCGAGCGGGCCCGCCACAGCTTGTGCAGGTCGCCGGGGAGCGAGCCGGCCGCGTTGATCACCACGTCCTCGTCGCCGACGACCGCGTCGAGCGCGCCCAGCACCTGCGTCTGGGTCGGCACGGCGCTGTCGTCGCCGGCGCGGTAGGCCGCCTCCACCGTCTCGTCCCAGCGTGCCTTGCCGGCGCGGTACTCGGCCTCGTACGACGCGTCCACCCGGTGGCCGGACAGCGCCTCCGTCAGCGCCGTGAGCCCCGTCCGGGCATCGCAGACCAGGGTGCGGGCGGCGAGCTTGTGGGCGTCGAAGGCGGTGATGTTGAGGTTCAGGAAGCGGACGTCCGGGTGCTGGAAGAGGGTGCCGGAGGCCGTGGTGAAGTCCGAGTAGCGGGTGCCGACCCCGATCACCAGGTCCGCTGCGCGGGCGAGGTCGTCGCTGACGGCGGTGCCGGTGTGGCCGACGCCGCCCAGGTCGGCCGGGTGGTCGTGGCGCAGCGCGCCCTTGCCGGCCTGGGTGGAGGCGACGGGGATGCCGGTGGCGTCGACCAGTGCCTTCAGCGCCTCCTCGGCCTCGCTGTGGTGAACGCCGCCGCCCGCGACGATCAGCGGGCGCTCGGCGGCCCGGACCGCCCGCACCGCCTCGGTCAGCTCCACCGGGTCGGGCGCCGGACGCCGTACGCGCCAGACCCGGTCGGCGAAGAACTCCTCCGGCCAGTCGTACGCCTCCGCCTGCACGTCCTGGGGCAGCGCGAGGGTGACCGCGCCGGTCTCGGCCGGGTCGGTGAGCACGCGCATCGCCTGGAGGGCGGAGGCGACGAGGGCCTCGGGGCGGGTGACGCGGTCGAAGTAGCGGGAGACGGGGCGCAGGGTGTCGTTGACGGAGACGTCGGCCTCGATCGGGTGCTCCAGCTGCTGGAGCAGCGGGTCGGCGGCGTGCGAGGCGAAGTAGTCGCCGGGGAGCAGGAGGACCGGCAGGCGGTTGATCGTGGCCAGGGCGGCGCCGGTGACCAGGTTGGTGGCGCCGGGGCCGATGGACGTCGTCACCGCCTGCGCGGACAGCCGGTTGAGCTGCCGGGCGTGGCCGACGGCCGCGTGGACCATCGCCTGCTCGTTGCGTCCCTGGTGGTACGGCATGACGTCGGCGTACTCGACGAGGGCCTGGCCGAGGCCGGCCACGTTGCCGTGGCCGAAGATGCCCCAGGTGCCCGCGATCAGGCGGTGCCGTACACCGTCGCGTTCGGTGTACTGGGCGGTCAGGAAGCGCACCAGGGCCTGGGCGGTCGTCAGTCGGCGGGTGGCGCTCATGCGGACCTCTCCGGTGCGGTGTAGAGGGGGAGTCGGGGGTCGACGGGCCGGCCCGCCCAGGTGTCGCGGACCCAGGCGTGGTCGGGGTGGTCGCAGATCAGCCAGGCGCGTTCGGCCTCCGGGCCGGCCATGACGTTGAGGTAGTACATGTGGTGGCCGGGGACGGCCATCGACGGTCCGTGCCAGCCGTCGGGGATGAGGACCACGTCGCCGTCGCGGACCTCGGCCAGCACGTCCGTGCCCCGCCCCCGCCCGGACGGGGAGACCCGCTGGTAGCCGAGGCCGGGGGTGCCTTCGTGGTCCGCGAACTCGAAGTAGTAGATCTCCTCCAGCACCGACTCCTCGCCGGGGCGGTGCTCGTCGTGCTTGTGCGGCGGGAAGGAGGACCAGTTGCCGGCCGGGGTGATGACCTCGACCGCGATGAGCTTGTCGCACTCGAACACCCCGGCCGCACCGAAGTTGTTGACCTGCCGCGAGCAGTTCCCCGTGCCCCTCAGCTCCACCGGAACCGACGACGCCGGGCCGTAGCGGCTGGGCAGGCGGCGGGTGCAGCGGGCGCCGGTGAGGGCGAAGCGGCCGCCGCCGGCGGAGGTCACGGTCGCGCGGGCGTCGCGCGGTACGTACGCGAAGTCGCTGACGCCGCTGAACACGTCGGCGCGGCCGGTGAGTTCGAAGGTGTCCTGGCCGAAGTCGTCGGCGGTGGCGACCGTGCAGCCACCGCTGAGCGGCAGGACGATCCACTCGCTGTCGCCGCTGTCGAAGGTGTGGCCGCCGCCGGGCGGCAGGTGCAGGACGCGCAGGCCGGCGTGGCCCCAGCCCGCCACCTCGGGGGTGACCTCCACGGCGTACGGGCCACTCGCGGCCTTGCCGGCGGAAAGGTGATACGTCAACGGATCCTCCTCTGTCACAGCAGTCCGACGGCCGTGTCCACCGCCTGCTCCACGCTGCCCTCGGCCGGGTAGAGCAGCGAGCGGCCCACGACCATGCCCTGCACGGTGGGCAGCCTGAGTGCCTTGCGCCAGCGTTCGTAGGCGGCGACCTGGTCCGCGGGGGAGCCCCCTATGTCACCGCCGAGCAGGACGGCGGGCAGTGTGGAGGTCTCCAGGACCTCGCCCATGTCGTCCGGGTCGTGGGTGACGGGCAGTTTCAGCCAGGTGTAGGCGGAGGTGCCGCCCAGGCCTGATGCGATGGCGACGGACCGGGTGACCGCCTCGGCGGACAGGTCGTTGCGGACCCGGCCCTCGACGCGGCGCGAGATGAACGGCTCCACGAAGACCGGCAGTTCACGCTCGGCCATGGCGTCGACCGCGCGCGCGGTGGCCTCCATGGTGGCCAGCGAACCGGGGTCGTCGTAGTCGATGCGCAGCAGCAGCTTGCCCGCGTCGAAGCGCAGGCGGGCGATGTCCTCGGCGCGGTGGCCGGTGAAGCGGTCGTCCATCTCGAAGGCGGCGCCCGCGAGGCCGCCGCGGTTCATCGAGCCCATGACGACCTTGTTCTCCAGCACCCCGAGGAGCAGCAGGTCCTCCAGCACGTCGGCGGTGGCGAGCACCCCGTCGACGCCGGGCCGGGACAGCGCGGTGCACAGGCGTTCCAGCAGGTCGGCCCGGTTGGCCATGGCGTGCCGGCGGTCGCCGACGCCGAGCGCGCCGCGCGCCGGGTGGTCGGCGGCGACGATCATCAGGCGGCCGGAGTCGCCGATCAGCGGTCGGCGTACCCGGCGGGCCGCCGCCTCGGCGATCGCCTCCGGGTGCCGGGCTCTGACCACGGTGAGGTCGGGGATGCTGAGGGACAAGACGAAGCTCCGTTCAGGGAGTGGCTCGCGCGAGGAGGCCGTCGACCTCGGCCTCGGTGGGCATCGCGGAGGAGCAGGCGAGTCGGGAGGCGACGAGGGCGCCGGCCGCGTTGGCGTACCGCATGGTCCGCTCCAGCTCCCAGCCGGAGAGCAGACCGTGGCAGAGCGAGCCGCCGAACGCGTCGCCCGCGCCGAGGCCGTTGACCACCTCGACCGGCACCGGCTCCACCTCGGCCGTCCGGCCGTCGCGGTGCACGGCGAGGACGCCCTTCGGACCCTGCTTGACGACGGCCAGCTCCACACCGGCCGCCAGGAGCGCCTCGGCGCAGGCGTGCGGCTCGCGTACGCCCGTGGCGATCTCGCACTCGTCGAGGTTGCCGACCGCGACGGTCGCGTGCCGCAGCGCCTCGGTGTAGTACGGGCGGGCCTGGTCGGGGTCGGCCCAGAACATCGGCCGCCAGTCCAGGTCGAAGACCGTGGTGCCGGCCTTGGCGCGGTGGGCGAGGGCGGCCAGGGTCGCCGTACGGCTCGGTTCCTCGCTGAGCCCGGTGCCGGTGATCCAGAAGACGGCGGCCGCCCGGATCGCGTCGAGGTCCAGCTCCTCCGGGTGGATCTCCAGGTCGGGGGCCTTGGGGCGGCGGTAGAAGTACAGGGGGAAGTCGTCCGGCGGGAAGATCTCGCAGAAGGTGACGGGGGTCGGGTACGCGGCGACCGGGGTGACCCAGCGGTCGTCGACACCGAACTCCTTGAGCGCCTGGTGCAGATAGCCGCCGAACGGGTCGTCGCCCGTGCGGGTGATGACGGCCGCGGCGCGGCCCAGACGCGCGGCGGCGACCGCCACGTTGGCGGCGGAACCGCCGAGAAACTTTCCGAAGGTCTCAACCTCCGCCAGGGGTACACCCGTCTGCAAGGGATAGAGATCGACTCCGATGCGGCCCATCGTGATCAGATCGAAACGCGGGACTGACTCGGCCATGTGCGACGCTCCTCGGGCTGGGCGGGGGCCTGCCGCCTCCCAGGTGTATGACTCCGAGGCGACCGTGTCAATACTTTGTACTTACATTCGGACCTGCAAGTGAAATGATGTCTTGACAAAGTATTGACAGCGGGCGTCCCAAGGACTTGTATCCGGTCCCAGCGCAACAGCCGTTCTTCTCTGGTCTGGCACACGGCTCCCCCGTCGCACAGTCGCACAGTGAGGTGCAGGAAAGATGGACCGCTCTTCGCACGCCCGCTCCCGCGGATTCGCCCCCGCCGTGGCCCTCGCCGCCGCCGCGGCCCTGACCCTCGCCGGCTGCTCCAGCGGCTCCGGGGGCAAGAAGGCCGACGAGGAAGGGGACTCGGGTGCCTCCGCGGGCAAGGCGAGCACCCCCCGTATGACCGTCGCCCTGGTCACCCACCAGGCACCCGGCGACACCTTCTGGGACATCGTCCGCAAGGGCGCGGAGGCCGCCGCTGCCAAGGACAACATCAAGCTCGTCTACTCCGCCGAACCGAACGCGGGCAACCAGGCCAACCTGGTGCAGAACGCGATCGACCAGAAGGTCGACGGCATCGCCGTCACCCTCGCCAAGCCGGACGCCCTCCGCAGCGTGCTCGGCAAGGCCGAGAAGGCCGGCATACCCGTCGTGGGCCTCAACTCCGGCCTGGCGGACTGGAAGAAGCTCGGCCTGATGTCGTTCTTCGGACAGGACGAGACCGTGGCCGGCGAGGCGCTCGGGAAGCGGCTGAACGAGGACGGCGCCAAGAAGGCCGTCTGTGTGATCCACGAGCAGGGAAACGTCGGTCTCACCCAGCGCTGCGACGGCGTGAAGAAGACCTTCGAGGGCTCGATCGAGAACCTGTACGTCAACGGCACCGACATGCCCTCGGTGAAGTCGACCATCACCGCCAAGCTCAAGCAGGACGGCGACATCGACCGCCTCGTCACGCTCGGCGCCCCGTTCGCCATGACCGCCGTGCAGTCGGTGGACGAGACCGGCAGCGAGGCGAAGGTCGCGACCTTCGACCTCAACAAGCAGCTCACCGGCGCCATCGAGAAGGGCGACATCGAGTTCGCCGTCGACCAGCAGCCCTACCTCCAGGGCTACCTGGCGGTCGACGGCATGTGGCTCTACAAGAACAACGGCAACTACAGCGGCGGCGGTGAGCAGCCGGTGCTGACCGGCCCCGCCTTCGTCGACAAGTCCAACGTGAAGGCCGTCGCCGAGTTCGCCGCGAAGGGCACCCGGTGATGAGCGTGACCCAACAGGCTGAGCCGGCGGTGACCACACCGCCGGCCCCCGGCCCGGGGCAGACCGACGGGCGGACCCGGCAGCGCTCGCTGGCGCTGCGTCTGCTCGCCCGTCCGGAGGTCGGGGTCTTCCTCGGCGCCGTCGCCGTGTTCGTCTTCTTCCTGATCGCCGCCCCCTCGCTTCGCGAGGGCGGCTCCATGGCGACGGTGCTGTACCAGTCGTCCACCATCGGCATCATGGCGCTGCCCGTCGCCCTGCTGATGATCGGCGGCGAGTTCGACCTGTCCGCCGGTGTCGCCGTGATCACCTCGGCGCTCACCGCCAGCATGCTCAGCTACCAGCTGACCATGAACATCTGGGTGGGCGTCATCGTCGCCCTCGCCGTCTCCCTCGGTGTCGGCGCGTTCAACGGCTGGGTGCTGATGAAGACCGGCCTGCCGAGCTTCCTGGTGACGCTCGGCACCTTCCTGATCCTCCAGGGCGTCAATCTCGCGGTCACCAAGCTGGTCACCGGCAACGTCGCCACCGACGACATCAGCGACATGGACGGCTTCGACCAGGCCAAGGCCCTCTTCGCCTCGTCCTTCGACGTCGGCGGCGTCCAGGTGAAGATCACGGTCGTGTGGTGGCTCGTCTTCGCCGCCCTGGCCACGTGGGTGCTGCTGCGCACCAAGTACGGCAACTGGATCTTCGCGGTCGGCGGCAACAAGGACAGCGCCCGCGCGGTGGGCGTCCCCGTCGCCTTCACGAAGATCACGCTCTTCATGCTGGTCGGCTTCGGCGCGTGGTTCGTCGGCATGCACCAGCTGTTCTCCTTCAACACCGTGCAGTCCGGCGAGGGCGTCGGCCAGGAGCTGATCTACATCGCCGCGGCGGTGATCGGCGGCTGTCTGCTCACCGGTGGCTACGGCTCCGCCATCGGCCCGGTCTTCGGCGCCTTCATGTTCGGCATGGTGAACCAGGGCATCGTCTTCGCCGGCTGGAACCCCGACTGGTTCAAGGCATTCCTCGGCGTGATGCTTCTCGGCGCAGTCCTCATCAATCTGTGGGTCCGCCGCGCGGCGACCCGGAGGTGATCGGAAATGACCAGCAAGACCGCCGGCACCCACGGGGCCGTCCTCGCGGACACCGCGCCCGAGGCGGACCGGCCGATCGTCCAACTCCGCGCCGCCGGCAAGGCCTACGGGAACATCCGCGCCCTGCACGGCGTCGACCTCGCGGTCCAGCCCGGCCGGGTGACCTGCGTGCTCGGCGACAACGGCGCCGGCAAGTCCACCCTCATCAAGATCATCTCCGGGCTGCACCAGCACACCGAGGGCGAGTTCCTCGTCGACGGCGAGGCCGTGCGCTTCACCACCCCGCGTGACGCCCTCGCCCGGGGCATAGCCACCGTCTACCAGGACCTCGCCACCGTGCCCCTGATGCCGGTGTGGCGCAACTTCTTCCTCGGCTCCGAGATGACCAAGGGCCCCTGGCCCGTGCGCCGCCTCGACATCGCCCGCATGAAGCGGACCGCCGACGAGGAACTGCGCAACATGGGCATCGTCCTGGACGACCTGGAACAGCCCATCGGCACCCTCTCCGGCGGCCAGCGCCAGTGTGTCGCCATCGCCCGCGCCGTCTACTTCGGCGCCCGCGTCCTCATCCTCGACGAGCCCACCGCAGCCCTCGGCGTCAAGCAGTCCGGCGTGGTCCTCAAGTACATCGCCGCCGCCCGCGAACGCGGCCTCGGCGTCATCTTCATCACCCACAACCCCCACCACGCGTACATGGTCGGCGACCACTTCAGCGTGCTGCGCCTGGGCACCCTGGAACTCAGCGCCGCCCGCGCCGACATCACCCTCGAGGAACTCACCAACCACATGGCGGGCGGTGCCGAACTCGCCGCCCTCAAGCACGAACTGGCGCAGGTCGGCGGGGTCGACGTGGACGCGCTTCCGGGCGCGGAGCCGCAGGTTACCGCGGCCGACACCGTCGCGCCCGATTCCGCGGCCCCGGACTCCACGGCCTCGGACTCCGCAGCGCCCGATTCCGCCGCATCCGCCGAAGGGAAGGTCTGACATGCCCGCTGCCCTCGACCGCATCCGCGTCGGCTCGGCCCCCGACTCCTGGGGCGTCTGGTTCCCCGACGACCCCCGGCAGGTGCCCTGGGAGCGTTTCCTGGACGAGGTCACCGAGGCCGGCTACGAGTGGGTCGAGCTGGGCCCCTACGGCTATCTCCCCACCGACCCGGCCCGGCTCACCGACGAGGTGGCCCGGCGTGGCCTCAAGGTCTCCGCGGGCACCATCTTCTGCGGCCTCCACCGCGGCCCCTCGGAATGGGACGCCACCTGGGAGCAGGTCAGCCGCGTCGCCGCCCTGACCCGGGACATGGACGCGAAGCACCTCGTCGTCATCCCGTCCTTCTGGCGCGACGACAAGACCGCCGAGCTCCTGGAACCGCCGGAGCTGACCGGCGAGCAGTGGGCGCACCTGACCAAGGGCATGGAACGCCTCGGCCACGAGGTGCGGGAGACCTATGGCCTCGACATCGTCGTCCACCCGCACGCCGACACCCACATCGACACCGAGGAGCACGTCGAGCGCTTCCTCGACTCCACCGACTCCGACCTGGTCAACCTCTGCCTGGACACCGGCCACTACGCCTACTGCGGCGGCGACAGCGTCAAGCTGATCGAGACGTACGCCGAGCGCATCGGCTACCTGCACCTCAAGCAGGTCGACCCGGAGATCCTCGCCGAGGTACGGGCGGGAGGGGTGCCGTTCGGGCCGGCCGTGCAGCGCGGTGTGATGTGCGAACCGCCCACCGGCGTACCCGAGCTGGGCCCGGTGCTCACGGCGGCCCAGAAACTGGGCGTGGACCTGTTCGCCATCGTCGAGCAGGACATGTACCCCTGCGAGCCCGACAAGCCCCTGCCCATCGCCGTCCGTACCCGCAGGTTCCTGCGCTCCTGCGGCGCCTGAGACGCCTGAGACGCCGGAGACGCCTGAGACGTCTGAGAGGGCGCCTGAGACCCTGCGACCTCCGAGACTGCGGCTGCTGACGGCGCCGGCGGGCGGGTCCCGCCGGCGCGCCGCTCGGCGGGCCGTTGTCAGTGGCGCGCGCTAGCGTGCACAGCACTGGCACTTCGTCCCGTTCCGGGAGGCAGTCATGTCCTCACGTCTCAACCCCTACCTCAGCTTCGACGGCGATGCCCGACAGGCGATGGAGTTCTACGAGCAGGTGTTCGGCGGCACGCTGGCGCTGAACACCTTCGGCGCGTCCGGCATGGCCGACAGCCCTGACGCCGACAAGATCATGCACGGCATGCTGGAGACACCGAGCGGCTTCACCCTGATGGGCGCCGACACCCCGCCCGGGATGGAGCACAGCCCGGGGAACACCTTCTCGGTGAGTCTCAGCGGCGACGACGAGACCGAGCTGCGCGGCTACTGGGAGCAGCTCTCCGCCGGCGGCTCCGTCGCCGTGCCGCTGGAGAAGCAGATGTGGGGCGATGTCTTCGGCATGTGCACGGACCGGTTCGGCGTCCCCTGGATGGTGAACATCAGCGAGCCGGCGAGCTGATCGCGCGGCCCGCCGGCCCCCACGCCCGGCTCATCCCCGCCGTACCTCCTCGATCGTCACCGGCCGGTGCTCGTGCAGCGACAGCGTGCAGGCCTCGGCGATCCAGCCCGCCTCCAGCGCGTCCTCGATCGTGCAGGGGGAGGTGCGGTGACCGGCGACGACCTCGGTGAACGCGATGAGTTCGGCGCGGTAGGCGGCGGTGAAGCGGTCCATGAAGAAGTCGTGCGGAGTGCCGGCCGGGAAGGTCACGCCGGGCTCGACCGAGCGCAGCGGCAGCTTGTCCTCCAGGCCGACGGCGATGGAGTCCGCGAAACCGTGGATCTCCATGCGGACGTCGTAACCACGCGCGTTGTGGCGGCTGTTGGAGACCACGGCGATCGTGCCGTCGTCCAGGGTGAGAACCGCCCCGGTGGTGTCGGCGTCGCCCGCGTCCTTGATGAAGTCGGCGCCGCGGTTGCCGCCGACCGCGTACACCTCGGTCACCTCGCGGCCGGTCACCCAGCGGATGATGTCGAAGTCGTGCACCGAGCAGTCGCGGAAGATGCCGCCGGACGCGGCGATGTACGCGGCGGGCGGCGGCGCCGGGTCCAGCGTGGTGGACCGCACGGTGTGCAGCTTGCCCAGCTCACCACCCTGCACGGCCGTCCGCGCGGCGACGAACCCGGCGTCGAAGCGACGGTTGTAGCCGATCTGGATCGGCACGTCATGACCGGCGACCGCCTTGAGCACCTCGACGCCCTCCGCCATGGTGCGGGCGACGGGCTTCTCGCAGAAGACGGGGACACCGGCCTCGACGGCGGCCAGGATCAGCCCCGGGTGGGCGTCGGTCGCCGCCGCGACCACCACCGCGTCCACCCCGGCGGCCAGCACCGCCTCGGGTGAGTCCGCGACCTCGGCGCCGAAGCGCTCGGCGGCGGCCTTCGCGGCGTCCGCGAACGGGTCGGCGACGACCAGCGAGTCGACGGACTCGAGTCCGGAGAGGGTCTCGGCGTGAAAGGCGCCGATGCGGCCGAGGCCGAGGATTCCGATACGCATGTGCTCCGCTGCTCCCTGTGTGTGGTTGCGGTGGTGAGGACTCAGTCCAGGCCACCGAGGACGTTCTGGTCCCAGTCGATCACCGAGCCCGTGACCACCCCGGACCGGTCAGACAGCAGCAGGACCACGAAGTCGGCGATCTCGTCCGGTTGCCCGAGCTTGCCCATCGGCAGCCGGGCGGCGGCCTCCTCGCGCCAGTCGTCCCCGGCACCGTGGAAGGCGCGCTGGGTCGCGTCCTCGCCCTCGGTCGCCGTCCAGCCGATGTTCAGGCCGTTGACCCGCACCCGGTCCCAGCGGTGCGCGTGCGCGGCGTTCCTGGTGAGACCCACGAGCCCCGCCTTCGCGGCGACGTACGGCGCGAGGAACGGCTGCCCGCCGTGCGCCGAGGACGTGATGATGTTGACGACGCTGCCGGGCGCGCCCCGGCCCACCATGTCCGCGACCGCGGCCTGCATCGCGAAGAACGGCGCCTTGAGGTTGATCGCGATGTGCTGGTCGAACAGCTCGGGAGTCGTGTCCAGCAGCGTCCCCCGCGAGGTCAGCCCCGCCGAGTTCACCAGGCAGTCGACACGGCCGTACGCCTCCACCACCCGGGCCACGCAGGTCTTCGCCTGCTCCGCGTCCGCCAGGTCGGCCCGCACGAACATCGCCCTGCCGCCCGCCGCCGCCAACTCGGCCACCAGGGCGTCACCGGGTTCCGGGCGCCGCCCCGTGACGGCCACGACCGCGCCCTCGCGGACGGCGGCCCGCGCGATGGCGGCCCCGACGCCCTGACTTCCGCCGTTGACCAGGACGACCTTGTCGTCGAGAAGTCCCCTCACGCCCGTCACCTCCCTCAGCTCTCCCGGCCGGCCCGCAGTACCTCGCGCAGTGCCTCCGGCGTCCACCTTTCGCGCAGCGCCCGCCGTACGACATCCGTGGGTGCCTGCGGGTGTCTACAGGTGTTACAGGTGCCCCGCTCTCACCCCTCCGGCCGGACCTCGACCCAGGCCTCGCGCTCGGCCGACCTCGCGATCGCGTCCAGTACGGCCGCGCTGTGCACCGCGTCCGGCAGGGTGGCGCCGTGCGGGGTGCCCTCCGCGATCGACCGCAGGAAGCGGTGGGCCTCCACCACCTTGAGGTCGTCGTAGCCCATGGCGTTCGCGGCACCCGGCTGGAAGGCGGCGAACTCGCCGTGGGCGGGGCCGACGTAGACGGTGCTGACCGGCTGGTCCTGGTACGCCGTGCCGCGGCTGACGCCCAGTTCGTTCATGCGGCGGAAGTCCCAGAACACCGCGCCCTTGGTGCCGTGCACCTCGAAGCCGTAGTTGTTCTGCTCGCCGACCGAGACCCGGCAGGCCTCCAGGACACCGCGGGCGCCGGAGGAGAAGCGCAGCAGACAGCTGACGTAGTCCTCGTTCTCGACCGGGCCCGGTTCGCCGCCCGCGGCCCGGGAGTGACCGGCGGTGGCGACGGCCGGGCGGGCCCGCTCGGGCAGGAAGATCGCCGTGTCGGCGGTCAGCGACGCGATGTCGCCGAGCAGGAAGCGGGCCAGGTCGGCACCGTGCGAGGCCAGGTCGCCGAGCACCCCGCTGCCGCCGCGCTCCCGCTCGTAGCGCCAGGTCAGCGCGGACTCGGGATGGGCCGCGTAGTCGCTGAAGAGACGGATGCGGACATGCGTGACGGCGCCGATCTCCCCGGACGCGATCAGCTCGCGGGCGGCCTCGACGGCGGGCGCGTTGCGGTAGTTGAAGCCGACCGCGCCCTGGACACCGGCCTTGGCGACCGCGTCCGCCACCGCACGGGCGTCCCCGGCGGTCAGGCCGACCGGCTTCTCGATCCAGATGTGCTTGCCGGCCTCGGCCATCGCGACGGCGATCTCGCGGTGCAGGAAGTTCGGGGCGGTGATGCTGACCGCCCCCACCCTCGGGTCGGCGGCCACGTCGCGCCAGTCCCGGGTCGTCGACGCGAACCCGAACTGCGCGGCGGCCTCCTCCGCCCGCCCCGGCACCTCCTCGGCGACCGTCACGAGTTCCGGACGCAGGGCGAGCTGCGGATAGTGGTGCCGGACACGGGCGTACGCCTGGGTGTGCACCCGGCCCATCCAGCCGAAACCGACGACGGCGACACCCAGCGCGTCCACCATGAAAGCCCCTCTTCGGACCGGTCCCTGCTCTGTCCCGCCCACCCTCGGCGGAGCCGAGGCATCATGTCAACCTTTTGACAGGACAAAGGTACGGAGGGGAGCGGTCGACTCCGCATGCGATCACCCGAATCGCCCTGGCAGTCGGCATGTACATTGTCTCGTCGTGATCGAAAGAGTGGGCGGGCGAGTCGTCGCCGACAGGTACGTGCTCGCCGACCGGTTGGGCAGCGGCGGTATGGGCACGGTGTGGCGTGCCTGGGACCACCTGTTGCAGCGGACGGTGGCCGTCAAGGAACTCCATGCCGTCGGTGGCGGGTACGAGCAGCAGGCGTCGATGCGCCGTGTGCTGTCGGAGGCGCGGGCGATCGCCCGGGTGACGCACGCGCATGTCATCGACATCTACGATCTGGTGGAGTTCGACGGCGGTCTGTGGATCGTCATGGAACTGGTGCCGGGCGGCTCGCTGAGCGAGCGGGTGAGATCGAGCGGGCTCCTGTCACCGGTGGAGACAGCCCGCGTCGGCCTGGAGGTCCTGTCCGCGTTGGAGGCGGTGCACGCGGCCGGTGCGCTGCACCGTGACGTGAAACCGGCCAACGTGCTTCTGCGCGCCGACGGCAGCAGCGTGCTCACCGACTTCGGTATCGCCGCCCTGTCCGGTCACACAGGTCTCACGGGCACGGGGGGCGTGGTCGGCTCGGCCGAGTACATGGCCCCAGAACGCCTGCGCGATCAGCCCGCCGGGCCGGCCAGCGACTTGTTCTCCCTCGGCGTCACTCTGTGTTTCCTGGCCTCCGGCCAGACCCCCTTCGCCCGGGGGGACCTCACGGCCACTTCGTTCGCCGTCGCCTTCGAACCGCCCTCCGTCCATGTCCGGGGCCCGCTGGGCGACGTCATCGAGCAGTTGCTGGACAAGGACCCCGCCAAGCGCCCGTCCAGCGCACAACTCACAGACGCGCTGCAGTCGATAGTCGACGGCGTCCCCCCAACGGTGCGGGCGACACTGCGGCAGCCGGTGCAGCCCGCACGCGCGAACCGGCGCCGCACGGCGACCGCACGCGCGAACCGGCGCCGCACGGCGATCACAGGGGCGATCGCCGTGGTGGTGCTCCTCGCCGGAGCGGGCGTGACCGCGTACGTCGCCGGAGACGACCCCGGCTCTGGTTCGCCCGACCAGACCGGGCAGACGTCCACTGGTGCCCATGCGGTGTCGCGTGTGGACGCGGTGATGCCGGTTCCGGGTGTGCAGGGCAGGTTCTGGGTGTTCTCCGGCAGTGAGTACATGGTCGTCGAGGTGGGTGCGGACCCGGCGTCGGCGCGGCGGGTGAGCGGGCCTGCTCCGATCGCGCAGTGGCGCAAGACGTTCGGCGGCCTGGACCGCTTCACGAACAGGATCGACGCCGTCCTGCCGGTTCCCGGTGACGACCATCGCTTCTGGGTCTTCTCCGGCGACCAGTACCTGCTCGTCCACATCGCGGGTGACCGCTCCGGCAAGGGCCGCCTCCAGGAACCCCGCCCCCTCACCGACTGGAGCAACAGCATCGGCGAGGGGGCGGGCTTCTCGCGTCGTGTGGACGCGGTGATGCCGGTTCCGGGTGTGCAGGGCAGGTTCTGGGTGTTCTCCGGCAGTGAGTACATGGTCGTCGAGGTGGGTGCGGACCCGGCGTCGGCGCGGCGGGTGAGCGGGCCTGCTCCGATCGCGCAGTGGCGCAAGACGTTCGGCGGCCTGGACCGCTTCACGAACAGGATCGACGCCGTCCTGCCGGTTCCCGGTGACGACCATCGCTTCTGGGTCTTCTCCGGCGACCAGTACCTGCTCGTCCACATCGCGGGTGACCGCTCCGGCAAGGGCCGCCTCCAGGAACCCCGCTCCCTCACCGACTGGTCGTCATTGAGGCCGTTCCGAACGGACTGAACCAGCCAGGCTGGTCACTTGACCGGAACGCGGCGGTCACAACACCGCCGACACGGGAGGAAGAACGGGTGGAAGACCGGCCTCCGGGCGTTACCGACCGCCATCAATGATCAACCGGGCAGCTCCTGGCCGAGGTTGATCGCGTACGCCTTGCGCAGTGTCTCGTGCACCGTCCACGTCGTACGGTCACCCTCGCGCAGCACGGCCAGGTCACCCGGCCCCACCGTCAGCGTCGGGCCGCCCTCCACCTCGACCGTGGCCGACCCGCTGAGCACGACGAACATCTCGTCCGCCTCGGTGTCGGTGACGACGCCCGGGGTGATCTGCCAGATGCCGCGCACCTGCCGGCCGTCCGCCGACTCCCAGACCACCTTGCCGGTCACCTCCGGGGTGCCGGACACGATCTGCGCGGGGGAGAGGGGCTCGGGTACGAGTTCGGCGTCGGGGACGCGGACAACGAAGCTGTGGGTCATGCGGTGACGCTATCCGGGGCCGAGGAGGCTTCGGGGGCGACAAGGTGTGGCGTATCCGGTGGTGCGTGCGGACACTTCGTCGGGCCCGACCCACGGTCGACGGCGCGGTCATGACCCGCACCCTCGGTGGCATCGTGGGCATGCCGGTCGCCGGCCGGGCCTCGGACCTCCCCCACCGGCACCCTGCTCAACCGACGCAGGTCACCGCCCCCGGCGCGACAACCACGCCGCGGCGACCGCGCCGGAGACGTTGTGCCAGACGGAGAACACCGCGGCCGGCAGGGCCGCCAGCGGGCTGAAGTGTGCGGTGGCCAGGGATGCCGCGAGGCCGGAGTTCTGCATGCCGACCTCGAAGGCCATGGCACGGCTCGCCGGTTCGCCGAGCCGACCGATCCGCCCCGCGCCGTAACCGAGCGCCAGTCCGAGGCCGTTGTGCAGCACCACGGCGACGAACACCAGCCCCGCGGCCGACTTGATCGCGTCGGCGCTGCCCGCCACGACCACCGCCACGATCACCGAGATCGTCAGCGCGGACAGCCAGGGCAGCGCCGGCAGCGCCCGCTCCACGTACCGCCCCGCCAGCAGCCGTACGGCCAGGCCCGCGAGGACCGGGAGCAGCACCGTCTTGAGGATGTCGGTGACCATGGACCCGGCGTCCACCGGGAGGTACTCGCCCGCCAGCAGCAGCGTCAGCGGCGGGGTGACCAGTGGCGCGACGAGCGTCGAGACGGTGGCGACGGAGACCGACAGGGCGACGTCACCCCGGGCCAGGTACGTCACCACGTTGGAGGCCGTGCCGCTGGGCGCGCAGCCGACGAGGATCACGCCCGCGGCGAGTTGCGGGGGAAGGTCGAGCAGGTGGGCGATGGCCCAGCCGAGCCCCGGCATGATGACGTAGTGCGCGACCAGCCCGAGGGCCACCGCCCAGGGACGCTTGGCGACCCCGCGGAAGTCCTCCGGGGTCATCGTGATGCCCATGCAGAACATCACGACGCCCAGCAGGTACGGCACCGACTCGCTCCACCCGGTGAAACTCCCGGGGAGCAGCAGGCCGAGGGCGCCGGCCGCGAGGACGAGGATCGGGAAGACGGTCACGGCGCGCCGCGCGGAGCGGTCGCCGGTGGCGTCGTCGCTGAGGTGTTCGGGTCGTTCGGTTCGCACCGTGCGAGATAACGCCTGGTGGACGGCGTGACGCAAAGCCGTCTCGCGATGTGATCATCGGGAGGTTCCGCGGCGGTGACCGACGGCGCCGGTGCCCTGTCCTTCGAGGACGCCCTCGCGGTGGCGGCCCCGCCCCGCAGTGTGGATGAGGTAGTCTTGACCAGCGCGATCACACGAAACGTGGGACCGCGCACCGGGACGTGGCGCAGCTTGGTAGCGCACTTGACTGGGGGTCAAGGGGTCGCAGGTTCAAATCCTGTCGTCCCGACTTGCGTTTTCGCAGGTCATAGGCCGTTTCCGCGGAACAGCGGGAACGGCCTTTCTGTCGTTGCGCCGTTCACGACTCCGTCCGCTCGGCAACCAAAGTTGCCAACTCGTGTCCGCCGTTCGCTTCCGCGAGTCGGGGCTGTCCGAGGCCCGCATGTGGGTGGCGGACCCGGTCGACGTGACTCTGTCCGTCCTCGCCGCCTGGAAGGTGGTGGACGCGGAGGTCAAGCGGCTGACGGCGTTCCGGAACGCACGGTGCCTGCGTTGTATTCAGGTGCAGTAGTCGGGTGTCGCAGTCCGGTGTCGAGGGCCCGCGCACCCATCAGCGACCCGAAAGCGCGAGGCACTCCGCGCAGCGGTCGTCGGGGGGGGGGGGGGCCCCCCCCCCCCCCCCCCCCCCCCCCCCCCGCCCCCCGCGCCCCCCCCCCCCCCCCCCGCGCCCCCCCCCCCCCCCCCCCCCCCCCCGGGCCCCCCCCCCCCC
>NZ_JBHYOB010000022.1:0-24882 GCF_042744565.1 Streptomyces sp. NPDC058812 | reverse complement strand
TTTTATAATCTACCCCCCCCTACGGGGGGGGGACGGCGGGGTGGGGGGGGTGGGGGGGCCCCCCCCCCCCCCGGGGGCGCCCACGACGTAGCCGGGGCACGTCACCCTCCCCCGAAGGCGACGTACCCCGGCCGTCCCCCGGCGCCGGACTGTGGCCCTGGCGCCCGGGTGCTCTGGAGTCGCGCGGTCACCAGCACATGACCGCCGTCTCGCCCGCCCCCCACGAGGAGTACAGACGCACCCGGACGACATAGCGGCGGCCCTTGACGAAACGGGCCCTGATTGTGGCGTTGCGGGGTGTTCCCCCGTCGTCCAGGCCGACGAGGTAGCGGGGCTCTCCGTCCCGCACCTCGAAGATCACGACGACGGCGTCGCTGTCGCCGAAGGTGCCCACGGTGTACTCCCGGGTCTCCGGCGGATCCACGCGGAAGTCGGCCTGCTCGCCCGGCCCGAGACCGAGCGGCACCGAACGGAACGGCACCAGCGGACCCGGCCGGCCGGTGGGCGGATACCAGCGCAGGGCGAACTCCTTGTCGGCGGCGGAGAGGGTGCCGGGCGGGTGCAGGCCCGAGCGGTAGTGCTCCGGCTCCAGTATCAGCCCCGACGGGAAGGGGTACTCCATGATCGACTGAGGGTCCCAGACCGGGTTGTTGGCCTCGTCCGTGTCGAGCTTGCGCAGGATGTTGTGGAACGTCCGCTCCCGGCTCCAGTGGTTCGGCGGGCCCGCCAGTTCGGCGTAGACGGCCTCGTCGTCCCAGAGGATGCCGGCGAACGGGCTCTGGTGCTCGTGCAGCATGCCGAGCGCGTGCCCTATCTGGTGCAGGGCCGTCGCACGCTCCCCGGACGCGGTCAGGTCCCAGCCGAAGTTCATCGTACGGTCGTTCAGACCGACCCGGAGCGCGTCCTTGCCCACCGCCGACCAGGAGCCGTCACCGGGCTGGAAGCCTATCCGCAGCTCGGCCTCCGAGCGGTCGCCGACCTCGGCGAGGACGAGTCCGATGCCGAGGTCCTGCCACTCCCGGAAGCAGTCGCGCACCACGTCCCGCTGCTCGTCGGTACCCACCCACGACACCCGCCGAGGGCGGCCGGTGCCCGGCATGGGAACGACGGACGAGTCGGTGTCGCCGCCGAGGAAGCAGTAGTGCAGGACCGTGCCGTTGACCCACATCCGCTGCCCGCCGACGAGCGCGGCGAGGCGCTCTGCGGCCAGCCCCGGCGCGAACACGGGGGCAGGCTGCTGCGCGAGCGAGCAGTAGCGTGCGGTCATGGCCCCCAGACTGCCGTGCGGCCCGGCCCGGGCGCCTGAGTCGGGGGCTACTCAAGTCACCCTGTATCAGGGGTGAGTACGCCGACTCATGTTGCCGTGACGACTTCTCCACGGGATTCGAAGACCCTTCAGACGCCCTGGCCGTTCACCGGGCGGGCGGACGAACTGGAACTGGTGCGCCGGTCCCTGACCGGCGGACGCGGCGGCATCGTGGTGACGGGCCCGGCGGGCCGCGGCAAGAGCAGGCTCGTGACGGAGGCCGTCCGAGGCACGGACTGCGCCAGGGCTGCCGGGACGCCCGCGACCCGGGAGATCCCCTTCGCCGCCTTCGCCCACCTGCTGCCCGAGACCGTCACCCTGCACCGAGCGGTACAACTCCTGTCCGGTGCACGGCTGCTGCTGGTCGACGACGCCCACCTGCTCGACGACGCCTCCGCCGCCCTCGTGCACCAACTCGCCGTGCACGGCCGCACCCGGCTCCTGGTCGTCGCCACGGAGGGCGTCCCCGTGCCGGGCGCGGTGTCCCGGCTGTGGTCCGGTGAGCTGCTGCCGCGCCTCTCCCTGGAGCCGCTGCCCCGCGAGGAGACCGCCGACCTGCTCGCGGCCGGTGCGGGCGCCGCCGTCGAGCCGCTCACCGTCGACCGGCTGCACCGCCTGTGCCGGGGGGACCTGCGGCTGCTGCGCGAGCTGCTGACCGCCGTGCGCGAGCGTGGGCTGCTCACACGGGTCCCGGACACGGAACAGCGGGAGTGGCGGGGACCGGTCCCGATCACCGCGGCCGTACGGGAACGCACCGCCCACGTCCTCGACCGCGCGCGCGTGGAGGAGCGCGAGACGCTCGAACGCCTCGCCTTCGCCGAGCCGCTTCCCCTCGGCCTGGACACTTTCGACGTATGGACCCTGGAGCGGCTGGAGGCCGAGGGCCTGGTCACCGTCGACGACCACGGTGCCACCCGACTCGCCCACCCCCTGCACGGCCCCGTCCTGCGCGCCGCCGCCGGCCGGCTGCGGGCCCGGCGGCTGACCCGCACCCCGGAGCAGTGCGGGCCCGCACTGGCGGCGGAGCGGGCCGCGCTGTCCCTGTGCATCGAGCAGGCCGACGTACGGGCGTTGGAGACACCGGTGGGGGAGTGGCTGGTGGCCGAGGGAGCGCCCCTGCCGGTGGAGTACGCGGCGCTCCGCGCCCGGTTCGCCCGCCTGCGCGGCCGGCTGCGCGAGGCCGCGGCCTGGGCCCGCGAGGGCCTGCGCACCAGTCCCGACGACGCGTGGTGCCGCGAGGAACTCGCCCTGGCCGCCGCCCAGTCGGGCGACGCGAGGGCGGAGAGTCACGGGGCGGCCGCGGCGTGGGCCGCCGCCGCACGCGGCGACCTCGACGAGGCGGTCCGGGCGGCCGCTCGCACCGGGGACCCGTACGACGCCGTCCGGCTCGGCACCCCCGAAGGGTCGGCCGGCCGGCTGACCGGAGTCTTCGCCGCGCACGCCGACGCCCTCGCGCGGGGTGACGGACCGGCGCTGGACCGCGTGGCCGAGGAACTGGAACGACGCGGGTTCCTGCTCTTCGCGGCCGAGGCGCAGGCCCAGGCGGTACGCGCCCACCGCGCCCCGGGCGCCGTCCGCACCGCCCGTACCCGCGCCGCCGCCCTCGCCCGGCGCTGCGAGGGCGCGCGCACCCCCGCCCTGTCCGGTCTGGTGCTGGGCGAACTCACCGCCCGCCAGCGACAGATCGTCACACTCGCCGCCGCCGGTCTGAGCAACCGGCAGATCGCGGAGAGACTCACCTTGTCCGTCCGCACCGTCGGCAACCACCTCTACGGCGCCTACACCCGCCTCGGCGCGGGCGATCGGAGCGCGCTGCCCTGGCTGATGGAGCTGCCCGAGCCGCAATCCGCCTGACGCACGGAGGGACCACGGAGGGGCCACGGAGGGGCCACGCAGGGACCACCGAGAGACAGGCCGGTGCTCAGGCCGCCCCGAACGCGGAGAACGCCCACCCCGTCGCCTGGTGCACCGCGTCGTCCGGCAGCGCCGCCCGCGCGTCGCGCAGCGCCTCCGCCAGGGACAGCCCCGCGTCCAGGCCCTTGTGCAGCGCGAGCATCAGCGGCACCACCGCCGCGTCGTTGACCGGCGCGCTGCACGCCACCACCCCGGCCGTACCCAGCGGCAGCAGCGCGGTGACCAGCCCGAGCAACTCGTCCGCGCCGACCGAGGCGAAGCGGGCGGTGTCGCAGCAGGACAGGATGATCCGGTACGGGCTGCGGTCCAGCCGCTCGAAGTCGTGCACGATGAGCGGCCCGTCCGCCATCCGCAGCGACGAGAACAAGGGGCTGTCCGCGCGGAACGTCCCGTGCGCCGCGATATGCGCCAACGCCGCCCCGTCCAACTCCCGCAACACCCGCGGCACCCGCGCCGCGTCCCCCTCCAGCACGGTGGGCACCTCGCGCCGCCCGGTGCCGCCCTCCGGCCCGGCGGGCCGGTCTCCACGTGCCGCCCAAGCCTCCTCGCCGCCCGGTGTCCGCGGCGACGTTCCGTACCGGTCGGCGAGTTCCGGTACCTCGGCACCGCCGCTCGCCAGCCCCGGCCCGCGTACCAGGACCTGGCGGCCACCGCCCGGGGGCGCGGTCTCCTTCGCGCGGAGCCAACTGCTCGCGGACGGCGACACACTCAGGACCCGTTCACGCAGTACGGGCAGCAGGGCCCAGGGCACCCGGTGCAGCCGGCCCGGGGGGACCACGACGACCGGGCCGGAGCCGAGGTGCGCCGCGGCGGGGCCCAGCAGCAGCTCCTGGAGGCGCGCACCCGCCGCCTCCACCAGCGGCAGCCGGGCCTCCGCGCCCGGGTGGGCCAGGCGCCGGAGCCCGGCCTGTACATGCTCGGCCTCCCGTTCCGCATCGGCCAGCAGCCCGGCCTCGAACCGCCGTACCCGGCCCTGCCCGCACAGCAGTACGTGCACGCGTCCGTCGAGAACCGCCAGCTCCACCAGCCGTACGTCGTCGCCCAGCCGCCGCAGCAGGTGCCCCACGTCGAAGCGGTCGCCGTCCCCCGGCGCCTCGCCGCGCATGTGCAGGGTGCGGGAGCGGATCTCCCGCTCCAGGCGGCGCTGTTCGCGTTCCAGGGCGGGGACGGGACGGCCGCCGTCCGTCCGGGCCTCCTCCGCGCGGGCGGCGATCTCGCGGAACGCCGTCATGCCGCTCAGCAGCGCGGGGTCGGCCGGCGGCCGGGTCGGCGGCGCCGACAGCACGGTCGCCCGCCAGCGCTCGCTCCACACCAGCAGCCGCCGCGGCCCGCCCGAGACCAGACTCGCCCGCTGTGCCAGCGCCGCCAGCTCCGCACCCTGCGCGGTGGCCCGGGCCCGCAACTCCGAGGCGCCCAGCGTCATCCGGTGGTCGTCGAGGACGTCCAGACCCCGCCGGCACGCCTCCAGCACGCCCCGCGCCGACCCCGCCCGCAGCGCCTGCGCCGCCCAGCCCGTCATCCGCGCCAGCGGCGGCCCGCTGTGCCGGCTGCGCGCGGCGACCGCCAGATGCCGTTCGGCGTCCGCCGTCCAGCCCAGCCCGAGCGCGATCCGGCCCGCGAGCAGTGACGCCTCCGGCGCGGCGGGCGCCCCGAAGGCGGCCAGCCGCTCCGCCACCGCCGCCGCGTCCGCGACCAGCCGGCCCGAACCGCGCCCCGTCGCGACGCGCGCCTCGATCAGCACCAGCCGGGCGTGCGTCTCGTACCAGGTGCGCCGCTGCCCGGCGAACAGCCGTACCGCGACGGCCGCGCGCGCGAGCGCGGTCCGCGGATCACCCGCCAGCCGGGCCGCCCGCGCCGCGACCAGCAGCAGTTCCGCCTTGCGGGTGGACTGCCCGCCGATCCCGTCCAGCGCGGCGATCGCACCGTCCGCCTCGGTCAGCGCCTCCGTCGCGAGCCCCGCCGCCATCAGCACCTCGCAGCGCCGGATGGTGAGCATGAACGTCGGCGTGCCCAGCTTCGCGTACCGCTCCTCCGCCTCGTCCAGCAGCCGCAGCGCCGCCGGCACGTCACCCGAGCGGAACGCCGCGAGCCCCCGGCTCTCCACCGCGTCCGCCTTGTCGTGCTCCTGGCCGGTGGTGTCCCACAGCGCCTCCGCCGCGGTGAAGTCGGCGTCCGCCCGCTCCACCGCGCCGAGCGCCAGGTGCACGGTGGCCCGCAGGGTCAGCGCCCGCGCCGTCCAGATCACGTCGTCCGCCTGCCGCAGCACCGGAATCGCCCGCCGTACGTCCTCCAGCGCCTCGCCGTGCCGGCCCAGCACCCACCACACGTACGCCCGCCGGTACAGCACCCGCGCGCGGGTGTGCCCGGTACCGCGCGCCACGCCCCGCTCGAAGGCGGCCAGGCCCTCCCGGGTGCGGCCGGAGTGCACCAGCGCGACACCCAGCGTGGCCAGTACGTCCGCCTCCCGCTCGGCCGAGTCCGCGCGCTCCGCGAGATCACGGGCGCGCCGCAGATGCGCCAGAGCCCGCCGGGTGTCCCCGAAGTCCCGCTGCCAGATGCCGATCACCTGATGGGCGATCGAGGCGTGCAGCGGTGAGGGATCGGCCCCGAGCAGGCCCTCCGCCCGCGCCAGCGCTTCGTTGGGGGCGGCGAACACCATCGGCAGCAGTTGGAGAACCGAGTCGCTTCCCGCTGTCACTCCACGGATGGTAGTGCTCCGGAACCGCACCACACAGGTTCGAGTCTGTATCAATCAGCCGCCCCGGGACTCTGATTGTCGACCGTTGCCACGACCGTCGACGCGACCGCACCACCACCGCCGCCGCCTCAGTGGAGGACATGCCATGGCACCACAGCGTTTCCGCGAGCAGTTCGACCAGATCCAGCGTTCGATGCCGGGCGTCCCGCTGGCGATGGGGCCGGACGACTCCGCGGAGTTCTTCTACGAGAAGGGCGTCGTCCTCGCCCGCGACGGTGAGGAGGCCCGCCTCGTCGAGGACACCGTGCGCGACCACTTCACCACGATGGCCGGCCTGACCCCGGACCACGTGCGCCGAGCGAGCCCCGAGACCAACCGCACCGGCATCACCCGCATCCGGGTCGCCGACCCCGGCGAGGGCGACCGCGGCGGCGATCCCACCGTCGCGCACGCCCTGCGCTCCCTGCGGACGATGGAGGGACGCGCGGGCCGTCGGCTGATCAGCCGCAACCACGTCGTGTCCATCGCCGTCAACGCCTGCCCCGGCGACGAGCCCGTCCCCGTCCCGATCAGCGAGCCGCCGAACCCGGCCGCCGACGGGACGCCGTACGACGCCGGGACCGCCGTCGGCGTCCTCGTCATCGACACCGGCCTCATGCACGACTACCGGTCCTACCCGCTGCTGGCCCACACCGACGGCGACGCCCAGATCAGGGAGTGCGACGACGACGGCATACTCCAGCAGTACGTCGGCCACGGCACGTTCATCGCCGGGCTCGTCGCCGCCGTCGCCCCCAACACCGAGGTGACCGTCCGCAACACCCTCAACGACGCGGGCGCCATCCTGGAGTCGGAGCTGGGCGAGAAGCTCTTCGAGGCCGTCGACCGGAGCGGCTGGCCCGAGGTCCTCAGCCTCTCCGCCGGCACCTCCAACGGCCGCACCGACGGCCTGCTCGGCGTCCACGCCTTCATGCAGGAACTGCGCGACCAGCGCACCCTGCTCGTCGCCGCCGCAGGCAACAACGCCAGTGCCACGCCCTTCTGGCCCGCCGCCTACGCCGACCTGCCCGGCTGGGAGAAGTCCGTGCTGTCGGTCGGCGCGCTGCGCGCCGACGGCGAGTTCGGCGCCTGCTTCAGCAACCACGGCGGCTGGGTCAAGGTCTACGCCCCCGGCGAGCGCCTCACCAGCGCCCTCACCGGCTTCGGGACACCCGTGCCGTACGTCTACCAGCACTCCACCTACGACGCCTGCCGGTACGGCTTCGGCTACGCCTGCACCTGCCAGTACCCCCGGCACAACGGGGTCCTGAGCGAACCGGGCGAGGCACCCGCCAAGCCGGACCAGGTGATGTTCGAGGGGCACGCGCAGTGGAGCGGCACCTCCTTCGCCACCCCCGTCGTCGCCGGGCTGGTCGCCTCCTACATGACGGCGCACAAGGAGCGGGACCCGCGCGCGGCCCGCAAGCAACTGCTCGCGGCCAACACCGAGTACGCGGAGGTGCGCGGCGCGCACGTCCCGGCGCTGCTGCCGCCCACCTGGCGCCCCGTCACCCTCGACCCGCCGTCCGGTGAGGCGTGAGCGGCCTCGTGCCGGGCGGAACCACCCACTCCACGGCGTACGATGGCGTGTCGTACACGAGGGGTGGGGCCGTGGACCGTGCAGATGTCGGGGTGCTCGTCCAGTCTGCCGCCGACGGGGACGCGGCGGCCTGGAAGTCACTGGTGGACGGGCTGGGCCCGCTGGTGTGGTCCGTGGTACGGGCCCACGGGCTGTCCGACGCCGACGCGCACGAGGTGTACCAGACCGCCTGGTTCCGGTTCGCCCAGCACCTGGGGCGGATCCGCGAACCGGAGAAGACCGGCTCCTGGCTGGCGAGCACGGCACGGCACGAGTGCCTGAAGCTGATCAGGGCGTCGAAGCGGTGGACGCCGACCGACGACCCGCAGCTGCTCGACCGGCCGAGCGAGGACCGTACGCCGGAGGAGTCGGTGCTCGACTCCGAGGAGGCCGCCGCGCAGACCGAGCGCGTGCGGCGGCTGTGGCAGGAGTTCGAGGAACTGGGCGAGCGGTGCCGCCAGTTGCTGCGCGTGCTGATCTCCTCGCCGCCGCCCAGTTACCAGGAGGTGTCCGCCGCGCTGGGTATCGCGGTGGGCAGCATCGGGCCGATGCGCCAGCGCTGTCTGCGCCGGCTGCGGGCCCGGCTAGAGGCACGGGGGACGATATGAGCGACATGAACGACGACTTCGGGGACGAACCGTCCGACGGGACGTTCACCGACGAGGAACTCGGCACCGGGCTGCTGGAGGAGGAGCTGCGGCAGGCCGCCGCGATCCTGGACCCGGTCCCGGCCGGGCTGCGGCAGATCGCCGTCGACGCCTTCGCCCTGCACGACCTGGACGCCCGCGTCGCCGAGCTGACCTTCGACTCGCTGGTCGACGCCATCCCGGTCAGAGGAGAGACGGACCCGCCGCGGATGCTGACCTTCCGCGCGGACGAGGTGACCGTCGACGTCGAGGTGACCGCGGACGGCCTGATCGGCCAGGTGCTGCCGCCGGGGCCGGTACGGATCGAGGTGCTGAGCGGCCCGCTGGCCCATGCGCGGCTGACGGCGGACGACATGGGCCGGTTCACCGGCGGGGCCCCGCCCACCGGCCCGTTCGCGCTGCGGCTGCGGACCGGCCGGGAGGTGGTCGTGACGGAGTGGCTGCGCGCCTGAGCCGCCGGTTCGCCCGCCCGCCGGCCTGTCGGTTCGCGGTCCGTCGTGCGGCCTACCAGGCGCAGGGCAGGGTGCGCGGTCCGCGGATCATGGTCTTGCGGCGCCAGGCCACCTGGTCGGCGGGGACCGCGAGCCGCAGCCCCGGCAGCCGCTCCAGGAGGGTGTCGACGAGCAGTTCGGTCTGCATCCGCGCGAGGACGGCGCCCGTGCAGTAGTGGTGCCCGTTGCCGAAGGCCAGGTGCGGGTTGGGGTCGCGGTCGAGGTCGATCCGGTCCGGGTCGGGGAAGACGTCCGGGTCGCGGTTGGCGGCGAGGTAGGACACGTACACGGGGTCGCCGGCGCCGATGCGCACCCCGTGCACCTCGACGTCCTCCGACGCGATGCGGGCGAGGCCCACCGAGGTGCGGTGCGAGATCCAGCGCAGCAGCTCGTCCAGGGCGGTGTCCCGCGCATCCGGGCGCTCCCGCATCCGGGCCATCAGCTCCGGGCGGGTCAGCAGCAGGTACAGCATCTGGCCGACGTTGTGGGTGACGGCCTCGCCGCCGATCTGCAGCGGCCCGGCCAGGCCCACCGCCTCCGTCTCGCCGACCTCGCCGCGGCCCACGGCGGCGCCGAGCATCGAGTACACGTCGTCGCCGGTGCTGCCGGCGCGGGCGCGGACGGTCTCCGTGATCCACCCGTACAGTCCCTGCTTCGCCCGCTCGGCGGCCTCCGCGCCCCCGGAGGTGGAGATGATCTGCCGCGTCCAGGAGTGCACGCGCTCCCGGTCGGCGGCCGGCACGCCCATCACCTCGCTGACGACGGCGATCGGGAAGGGCTCCAGCACCCGCTCGACCAGGTCCGCCGGGGGACCGTCCCGGACGACCCCGTCCACCAGGCCGTCGAGGATCTCCTGCGCCCGGGGTCGCAGCCCCTTCGTCGCGCCCACGGTGAACGCCCCCGCCACCGCGCGCCGCAGCCGGTTGTGGTCGGGCTGGTCGGCGAAGGCGAGCGAGCCGGGGCGCGGCTTGAAGTGCGGGGCGAGGCGCGTGATCTGCCGCTTCGTCACCTCGGCCCGCCCGAACCGCGGGTCGTTGGTGATCGCCTTCACGTCCTCGTACCGGGTGGCCAGCCACGCCCAGCCCTCGCCGTGCGGCAGCCGGACGCGGGTCAGCGGCCCCTCGCGCATCAGATCGGCGAGGACCGGGTCGAACTGCGGCCCGTCCAGGTCGAGGGCGGGCCAGTCCCGTACCGGGGGCGGGGACTGGCCGGTCAGAGTGGTGGTCTCCTGCGTCATGCACCCACCCTCACCGCGCCCCGGGGCGGCTGTCGCGCGGGAGTGCTCCAGCCGGTGGGCGGGCCGCCGGTCAGCCCGATACGGCGTCGACGAGCGCCGCCAGCGACTCGGCGAGGCGGGCGAGCCCGGGCCCGGCCGGGCCGCCCGGCTCGGTCATGTAGGTGTCCCGGCGGATCTCCACCATCAGCGCGCCCACCTCGCGCCGCTTCCCGTAGAAGTCCAGCGGCACGTACGTCCCGCTGAACGGGCTGTCCAGCCCCGTCTCCCCGCACGGGGCGAAGGCCTCCCGGGCGGCGGCGAGCAGCTCGGACGGCGTGTGGAACTCGTCGGTGCCCAGGCAGACCGGCGGGCGCGGTCCCTCGCCGTGCAGTTCGTAGGGCAGCGGCTCGGTGGGGTAGGAGTGCACGTCGATGATCAGGGCCCGTCCGGTGGCCGCGAGCCGGCCGGCGACCGCGTCGGTCATCGCCCGCGCGTACGGGCGGAAGTACCGCTCGATCAGCGGCTCCGGGTCGGTGCCGTCGGGCCGCAGCACCTCGCGGTGCGACGTCCGCGTGTACACGGCGCCCATTCCGACGGTCGTCATCTCCTCCCGCTCGTCCGGGAACCGCTCCGGGTCCACGACCAGCCGCGACGCCCGGTTGACGAACCGCCAGGGCGTGGCACCGGCCAGGTCGGCCGCCGCCTCGGCGATCTCCGCGGTGTGCGAGTCGGTGATGTGGTCCAGCTCCCGTTCCAGCGCGGCGTCGTCCAGGGCGATGCCGGGGCGGGCGTCGGCGGGTATCCGCCGCGAGGAGTGCGGCACGTGGAGGATCACGGGGGAGGCGGGGGCGCCGGGGACGAGTTCGAAGGAGGGCATGAGGCTGCTCCGCGGGAACGTAGAGAACGCGAGAAGGCGAGAACGCGGCGACGACACAGACGGGCACCCCGCCTCCGTGAAACGGAGACGGGGTGCGCCGCGGGCCTTCGGGCCGGGAGAGGATCAGGCGAGGGACGCCAGCGCCTCGTTCCACGTGGCCGACGGGCGCATGACCTCGGCGGCCTTGGCCGGGTCGGGCTGGTAGTAGCCGCCGATCTCGGCGGGCTTGCCCTGGACGGCGTTCAGCTCGTCGACGATCTTCTGCTCGTTCGCGGACAGCGTCTCGGCGAGCGGGGCGAAGGCCTTGGCCAGGTCCGCGTCGTCGGTCTGCTTGGCCAGCTCCTGCGCCCAGTACAGGGACAGGAAGAAGTGGCTGCCGCGGTTGTCGATGCCGCCGACGCGCCGGGTCGGGGACTTGTCCTCGTTGAGGAAGGTCGCCGTGGCGCGGTCGAGGGCGTCGGCGAGGACCTTGGCGCGGGAGTTGCCGGTGACCTCGGCGTACTGCTCCAGGGACGGCACCAGGGCGAAGAACTCGCCGAGGGAGTCCCAGCGCAGGTAGTCCTCCTTGACCAGCTGCTGCACGTGCTTGGGCGCGGAGCCGCCGGCGCCGGTCTCGAAGAGGCCGCCGCCCGCCATCAGCGGGACGACCGACAGCATCTTGGCGCTGGTGCCCAGTTCCAGGATCGGGAACAGGTCGGTCAGGTAGTCGCGCAGCACGTTGCCGGTGACGGAGATGGTGTTCTCACCGCGGCGGATGCGCTCCACCGACAGCTTGGTCGCCTCGACCGGGGACAGGATCTTGATGTCCAGGCCCTCGGTGTCGTGCTCCGGCAGGTACGCCTTGACCTTGGCGATCAGGTTGGCGTCGTGGGCGCGGCCCTCGTCCAGCCAGAAGACGGCCGGGTCGCCGGTGGCCCGGGCGCGGGTGACGGCCAGCTTGACCCAGTCGCGGATCGGGGCGTCCTTGGTCTGGCAGGCGCGGAAGATGTCGCCGGCGGAGACCGCCTGCTCCAGGACGGCGTTGCCGTCGGCGCCGACCAGGCGGACCGTACCCGTGGTGGGGATCTCGAAGGTCTTGTCGTGGCTGCCGTACTCCTCGGCCTTCTGCGCCATGAGCCCGACGTTCGGGACCGAGCCCATCGTGGAGGGGTCGTAGGCGCCGTTGGCGCGGCAGTCCTCGATGACGGCCTGGTACACGCCGGCGTAGGAGGAGTCCGGGATCACCGCGAGGGCGTCGTGCTCCTGGCCGTCCGGGCCCCACATGTGGCCGGAGGTGCGGATCATGGCCGGCATGGAGGCGTCGATGATGACGTCGGAGGGCACGTGCAGGTTGCTGATGCCCTTGTCGGAGTCGACCATGGCCAGCTCCGGGCCCTCGGCGAGCTCGGCGTCGAAGGAGGCCTTGATCTCGGCACCCTCGGGCAGGGATTCCAGGCCCTTGTAGATGCCGCCCAGACCGTCGTTCGGGGTGAGGCCGGCCTTGGCGAGCGCCTCGCCGTACTGGGCGAAGGTCTTCGGGAAGAAGGCGCGGACCACGTGGCCGAAGATGATCGGGTCGGAGACCTTCATCATCGTGGCCTTCAGGTGCACGGAGTACAGGATGCCCTCGGACTTGGCGCGGGCGACCTGGGCCGTGAGGAACTCGCGCAGCGCGGCGACGCGCAGCACGGAGGCGTCGACGACCTCGTCCTTCTTCACCGGGACCGACTCGCGCAGCACCGTGGTGGTGCCGTCGTCGCCGACCAGCTCGATCCGCAGCGCGCCGTCCTCGGCGATCACCACGGACTTCTCCGTGGAGCGGAAGTCGTTCTCGCCCATGGTCGCCACGTTGGTCTTGGACTCGCCGGTCCAGGCGCCCATGCGGTGCGGGTGGGTCTTGGCGTAGTTCTTCACCGAGGCCGGGGCACGGCGGTCGGAGTTGCCCTCGCGCAGGACCGGGTTGACCGCGGAGCCCTTGACCTTGTCGTAGCGGGCGCGGATGTCGCGCTCCTCGTCGGTCTTCGGGTCGTCCGGGTAGGCCGGCAGTGCGTAGCCCTGGCCCTGCAGCTCGGCGATGGCGGCCTTGAGCTGCGGGATGGACGCCGAGATGTTCGGCAGCTTGATGATGTTGGCGGCGGGCGTCTTGGCCAGCTCACCGAGCTCCGCCAGGGCGTCCGGGATGCGCTGGTCCTCGGCCAGGTACTCCGGGAACAGGGCGATGATGCGGCCGGCCAGCGAGATGTCGCGGGTCTCGACCGCGACACCCGCCTGCGAGGCGTACGCCCGGATCACCGGCAGGAACGAATACGTCGCCAGGGCCGGGGCCTCGTCAGTGTGTGTATAGATGATGGTCGAGTCAGTCACCGGGTGCTCCGCTCCACGTCTGCAACATTGCTCGACATCAAGATATCTCGTGATCGACCCGGGCTCGACAGGGGCCGTGCGGAGATTCCGGACAACCGGCCGCACGACCTCTGTCGAACACGCGGGCGAACAAGCGAAAGGGCCAGTGGACGATCAGGCGAACGGAACGACGTCCTCGCCCGCCCGCTGCTGCGGGAACACCACGGTCCCCTGCTGGAGAGCGACCGTCCGGGCGGGCGCCGGAATGCGGATGCCCTCCTCGCGGTAGCGCCTGTGCAGGCGCTTGATGAACTCGTGCTTGATCCGGTACTGGTCGCTGAACTCGCCGACGCCCAGGATCACCGTGAAGCCGATCCGCGAGTCGCCGAACGTGTGGAACCGCACCGCCGGCTCGTGCTCCGGCACCGCGCCGGTGATCTCGGTCATCACCTCGGCGACCACCTCGGTCGTCACCCGCTCCACGTGCTCCAGGTCACTGTCGTAGGAGACACCGACCTGGACCAGGATGGTCAGCTGCTGCTCGGGCCGCATGAAGTTGGTCATGTTCGACTGCGCGAGCTGGCCGTTCGGGATCACGACCAGGTTGTTGGACAGCTCGCGGACGGTGGTCTGCCGCCAGTTGATGTCCTCGACATAGCCCTCCTCGCCGCTGCTGAGCTGGATGTAGTCACCCGGCTGCACGGTCTTCGAGGCCAGGATGTGGATGCCCGCGAAGAGGTTGGCCAGCGTGTCCTGGAGGGCCAGCGCGACCGCCAGACCACCGACCCCCAGGGCGGTGAGCAGCGGCGCTATGGAGATGCCCAGCGTCTGCAGCATCACCAGGAAGCCGATGGCCAGCACCAGGATCCGGGTGATGTTGACGAAGATCGTGGCCGATCCCGCGACCCCGGAACGGGACGTGGTCACCGCCCGCACCAGGCCGGCGATCACCCGGGCCGACGACACCGTCGCCACGAAGATCAGCAGGACCGTCAGCACCTGGTTGACGTTGTGCTGCACCGTCCGGGTCAGCGGCAGCGCCGCCGCCGCGCCCGCCACGCCGCCCGCGACCGCCGCCCACGGCGCCACCGTGCGCAGCGCGGCCACCATGACGTCGTCGCCGCTCCAGCGGGTGCGCCCGGCGTGTCCCGCCAGCCAGCGCAGCACCACGCGCAGCAGGAACGCCCCCAGGAGGCCCGCCGCCAGCGCGATGCCGGCGGGCACCAGGTGGTCCATGGTCAGGTCGTCCGTCACCGGCCACCTCCATGGCGCACGGCTGCGGCGAAGTCCCTCGCCGACGGCCGGATGTGAAGTCTCGTCACGTCGTCACCTGCTCGATACCTGCTGGATTCCGGGATGCGCGAAGCGCGCCGGTCCGCAAGAGAGTTCGACCGGCGCGAGCGTTCATCCTGCCGTATCGCGCGTGGTGGTCGGTACCGCGCCGATGAGCGGGGCGCGGTGTTCCGGCCTCAGATCACCTTCATCCGTACCAGCGCCGCCAACGTCAGCGCCCCAGGCAGCAGCGGCAGCCATACGGTCATGAGCCGGAACGCGAGCACCACCGCCGTGGCCACGGCCGCCGGGCCGCCCGCCGCCACCAGCGCCACGACCAGCGCCGCCTCCACCGAACCGATCCCGCCCGGGGTGGGCACCAGTGCGACCGCGACCGTCGCCGCCAGATACGCCACCGCCATGTGCGCGGCCGGTACCGGCAGCCCCAGCGACTCACCCACCAGGACCAGCACCGCCGTCTGGAGCGCGGGGAAGGCGAGCGCGCCGCCCCACAGCGCCAGCGCCCGCGCCGGGAGGGCGTGCACCGAGCGGGCCTCGCCGAGCGCCGTCCGCAGGAACGAGACCAGCGCCCCACGCAGCCGTGGCACCAGCGCGAGTACGCCCGCCGCCCCGGCCGGCACCGCGCCCGCGACGATCAGCAGCGGCCCCGCGGCCCCCTCGGGCAGCAGCGTGCCGAGCCGCAGCGCGTCGGGGAACGCGATCAGCAGGGCGCCCAGCAGGGCGAGGCGGCCCACGCTCTCCGCCAGCAGATACAGGGCGAGAGCGGCCGAGGAACGGGTGAGCGGCAGCCCGCACACCGCCATGAACCGCAGGTTGACCGCGCTGGCGCCCAGCCCCGTCGGCAGCAGGTGGTTGGCCGCGCCCGCCGCGAACTGCGTGGCGAGCAGCCGCCGCCGCGGCAGCCGCTCCACCACCGCCCCCTGCCGGGTGCAGGCCGCGGCGACCCAGGTCAGACAGGTCGCGCAGGCCGCGGCCAGCAACCAGGGCCACCGGGCGGTGTCGAGATGGCCCAAGCCCTCGGCGAGCACGGACCGGTGCCGCACCGCGACCACGGTGACCAGCAGCAACGGAAGCACGCAGAAGACCCGCCGGACCAGGCGGGCACGGCTGCCGCGGCGGACGGGGGCGAAGCCGGGGACGGGCTTCTCGGGGAGTTGTACCGCTGTCACACCACAAGAGATTCCCTGGACGGCGCCAACTGCGGATGGCCGACGCGCGGACGACGTCTTACGGATGGCGGGCGGCCGGTCCACCTCGAGGCTCTTGACCTCAAGGAAGATTGAGGTTCTACCGTCACTCGCATGAGCATGGAGACCAC
This sequence comes from Streptomyces sp. NPDC058812, assembly GCF_042744565.1. Lineage (NCBI taxonomy): Bacteria > Bacillati > Actinomycetota > Actinomycetes > Kitasatosporales > Streptomycetaceae > Streptomyces > Streptomyces sp. NPDC058812. The sequence continues at coordinate 9,182 of NZ_JBHYOB010000022.1, read as the reverse complement.
AGCCTGGACCCAACTGCACAGCGTCATGAACGCCGAGCAGGAGCGCCGACCCCTCGCCCGCGCGACGCTGCGCCGCATCGGCGCGTTCGCCCGTCCGCACCGCCGCCGCATCACCCGGTTCGTCCTGCTCGGGGTGGTGACGGCGCTGCTCGCCGTCGCCACGCCCGTCCTGGCCGGCAACGTCGTCAACGCGATCGTGTCGGGTGACGACGAGGGCACGGTCGTACGCCTCGCCCTGCTGATCGCGCTCATCGCGGTCGCCGAAGCGGTGCTCGGCATCCTCTCCCGGCGGCTCTCGGCGAGGCTCGGGGAGGGACTCATCCTCGATCTGCGCACGGCTGTGTTCGATCATGTGCAGCGCATGCCGGTCGCGTTCTTCACACGTACTCGTACGGGAGCCCTGGTCTCCCGTCTCAACAACGACGTCATCGGAGCCCAACGAGCCTTCAGCAACACGCTGTCCGGGGTGGTGAGCAACCTGGTCACGCTGCTGCTCACCCTGGTCGTCATGCTCACCCTGTCCTGGCAGATCACCCTGCTCGCGCTGGTGCTGCTGCCGGTCTTCGTGGTCCCGGCCCGGCACATGGGCCGCCGCATGGCCCGCATGCAGCGTGAGGCCGCCACCCTGAACGCCGCCATGGGCACCCGCATGACCGAGCGCTTCTCGGCTCCCGGCGCCACCCTGATCAAGCTGTTCGGCCGCCCCGGGGACGAGTCGGCCGAGTTCGCCGACCGCGCCCGCCGCGTCGCCGACATCGGCGTGCGCACCGCCACCGCCCAGGCGGCGTTCATCACCGCCCTCACCCTGGTCTCCGCCCTCGCCCTGGCCCTCGTCTACGGCCTCGGCGGCTGGTTCGCCCTGCGCGGCACCCTGGACCCGGGAGCCGTCGTGTCGCTCGCGCTCCTGCTGACCCGCCTGTACGCGCCGCTCACCGCGCTCGCCGGGGCCCGCGTGGAGGTCATGACCGCCCTGGTCAGCTTCGAGCGGGTCTTCGAGGTGCTGGACCTGACCCCGCTCATCGACGAGAAGCCCGACGCCCGCCCGGTCCCCGACGGCCCGGTCGCCGTCGAGTTCGACGACGTCCGCTTCGGCTACCCGTCCGCCGACAAGGTCTCCCTGGCCTCCCTCGAAGAGGTCGCCTCCCTGGACACCCGGGGCGGCGAGGAGGTCCTGCACGGCCTCTCCTTCCGCGCCGAACCGGGGCAGACCATCGCCCTCGTCGGATCCTCCGGCGCCGGCAAGTCGACCATCGCCCAGCTGCTGCCGCGCCTGTACGACGCCGACGGCGGCACCGTCCGCGTCGGCGGCGTCGACGTCCGCGACCTGGGCGCCCGGTCACTGCGCGACACCGTCGGCATGGTCACCCAGGACGGCCACCTCTTCCACGACACGGTCCGCGCCAACCTGCTGCTGGCCCGCCCCGGCGCCACCGACACCGAGCTGTGGGACGCACTGCGCCGCGCCCGCCTGGACGACCTCGTACGGTCCCTGCCCGACGGCCTCGACACCGTGGTCGGCGAGCGCGGCTACCGGCTCTCCGGCGGTGAGCGTCAGCGCATGACCATCGCCCGGCTGCTGCTGGCCCGCCAGCGCGTCGTCATCCTCGACGAGGCCACCGCCCACCTCGACAACACCTCCGAGGCGGCCGTCCAGGAGGCCCTCACGGAGGCACTGGAGGGCAGGACCGCCGTGGTGATCGCGCACCGGCTGTCGACGATCCGGGCGGCCGACCAGATCCTGGTGGTCGAGGCCGGCCGCATCGTGGAACGCGGCACCCACGACGAACTCCTGGCCGCCGGCGGCCGCTACGCCCAGCTGCACCACACCCAGTTCGGACGGCGGGCGACGGAGAAGGCGAAGCAGGCGGCGTGAGCGCGCGGGGGCGGGAGGTGCGGGCCGGGACGGGAAGGGCGGCGCTACCGCGGGCCGGCCGTCCCGGTACGCACGGGCAGGTCCTGCTCGGCCCAGACGACCTTCCCCCGGGGCGTGCGGCACGAACCCCAGCGCCGGCACATCATGTTGATCAGCTGGAGACCGCGCCCGCTCTCGTCGCTCACGTCCGCGTGCTGGATCTGCGGCAGGTCGGGTCCGGAGTCGGAGACCTCCACGTACAGCCGTTCGTGCCGCAGGAGCCGCAGCTCACCGGGGGCGTTGCCGTACCGCAGGGCATTGCCGACCAACTCGCTGACCACCAGCTCCGTCGAGTCGACCAGGTCGTCCAGGCCCCACTTCACCAGCTGCTCGCGCACAGCGGTCCGGGCCTGCCCCGCGGCCTTGCCGTCCGGTGGCAGTGTCCGTACGTACACCTCACCCTCCGGACCGAGCGGCCGGGTGCCGGCGACCAGGACGATCGCGTCGTCGGACCGGTCACCGCCGACCCGCTCGGTGACGGACCGGCACCCCGTGCCGTCCTCGGGCACGCCGTCGCCGACCGTCTCGCGCAGCCGCTCCATCTGCGTGCCGAGGTCGGCGGTGCGCGACCTGATCAGGCCGTCCGTGTACATCGTCAGCCGGCCCCGCTCGGGCACCGGGCAGTCGACCGGGTCGTACGGGATCACCCCGGTACCCAGCGGTGCCCCGGCGGGCACGTCCAGGAACGAGGCGGTGCCGTCGGGACCGGTCAGCAGCGGCGGCGGGTGACCGGCGCTGGCGATGCGGAAGGTGCTGCCGTACGGGTCGTAGACCGCGCACAGACAGGTGGCGACCTGGTCCTCCTCCAGGTCGCGCGCGGCCAGGTCCAGGCGGGCCAGCAGCCGCTCGGGCGCGATGTCGAGCGCCATCAGGGTGCGGGCCACCGTGCGCAGCCGGCCCATGGTCGCGGCGGCGGCCAGCCCGCGCCCCATCACGTCGCCCACCATCAACGCCGTACGACCGCTGGGCAGCGCGACGACGTCGAACCAGTCGCCGCCCACGGCGGCCGGATCGCCGGCCGGGTCGTAGCACGAGGACACGTCGAGGCCGGGGGTACTCGGGCTGGACCGGGGGAGCAGGGCCCGCTGCAGCGTGACCACGTGCTCGCGCTCCCGCCCGTAGAGCCGGGCGTTGTCGATGGACACGGCCGCCCTGGACGCCAGCTCCATGGCCAGTGCCACGTCGGCCCGGGTGAACGGTGACCGGCTGCCGGTCCGGATGAAGTCGGCCAGGCCCAGCAGCACGCCGCGCGCGATCAGCGGCACCGCGAGGTAGGAGTGCACACCCGCGCGCCGCATGAGTTCGGCCGCCTGGCGAGTGGGCGCGACGGCGTGGAAGTCGGACGGCTCCATGCGGGTGACCAGAACCGGCTTCCGGGTGGTCAGGCACATGCGTACCAGCCGGTCGGCGGTGTACACCGACACCTGGCCCACCGGGTCCGGCGCGAGGTCCAGCCCGGGGATCTCCGAGACCGCCATGGCCCTCAGCTCGGGAGTGCCCGCCTCCCCCTCGAAGCGGTCGCCCTCCTGGAACCGGAGCACCGACTCCAGCAGGTCCACCGCGCATCCGTCGGCCAGTTCGGGCACGGTGAAGCCGGACAGTTCCTCGGCCGTGCGCCGCAGGTCCAACGTGGTCCCGATGCGCATACCGGCCTCGTTCAGCCACGCCAGCCGACGCCGGGCGCGCACCGCCTCGGTCACCGGCCGCAGGGCCGCCTTCAGTGCACGATGGCCGCCGACGAGGGGCTCGGGAGGCCGGCGGACCCCGCGCAGCCACGGTCGTTCCCGCACGCGTCGCCTCCTCCCACGCCTCCTGCCCCGATTCTGCCTTGCCTCGGGGCGACCGGCGACGGCGGCGCCTCGATCGGTCGGCCCACCGAACGAGGCGGCCGCCGGGTTCGCCTCAGACGCGCAGCCACACCGCCGTGTCCCGCGGCAGCCGGCCGTCCGCCTCCAGCGGCCCGCTGCACAGCAGGAGCGAGCTGTGTACGGGCAGCCCCACCGGTGCCGCGGACAGGTTGACGACGCACATCAAGCCGCCTCCGCGCCGGAACGCGAGGACGCCGTCCGGCGCCGGCAGCCAGCCGAGGGGGCCGGCACCGAAACCGTCGGTGGAGCGCCGCAGGCGCAGCGCCTCGCGGTAGAGCGTGAGCATCGACTCCGGGTCGGCGTCCTGGCGGTCCGCGGCGTACGCCGACCAGCCCGCCGGCTGCGGCAGCCAGGGTTCCGTCTCGGAACCGAAACCGCAGTACGGGGCGTCGGCCGACCACGGCAGCGGTACCCGGCAGCCGTCCCGGCCGGGATCGGTGCCCCCGGAGCGGAAGTGCATCGGGTCCTGGATCCGGTCGAGCGGGACGTCCGCCTCGGGCAGCCCGAGTTCCTCCCCCTGGTACAGGTAGACCGACCCGGGCAGGGCCAGCGTCAGCAGCGCGGCCGCCCGCGCGCGCCTGGTCCCGAGGGCGAGGTCCGTGGGGGTGGCGAAGGCCTTCTTGGCGAAGTCGAAACCGGTGTCCTCGCGGCCGTACCGGGTCACGGTGCGGGTCACGTCGTGGTTGCAGAGCACCCAGGTGGCGGGGGCGTCGACGGGGGCGTGCTCGGCGAGCGTGTCGTCGATGGTGCGGCGCAGCCGGTCCGCTTCCCAGGGGCAGGCGAGGAAGTTGAAGTTGAAGGCGGTGTGCAGTTCGTCGGGCCGCAGATAGCGGGCGAAGCGCTCCGCGTCGGGCAGCCACACCTCACCCACGAAGACCGCCCCGTACTCGTCGGCGACGGCTCGCCAGGAGCGGTAGACGTCGTGCAGTTCGTCCTGGTCGATGTACGGGTGGGGGTCGACGCCCTCCTCGAAGTCCGCGAGCGCGGGGTCCTTCGCGAGCAGGGCGGCGGAATCGATCCGCACGCCCGCGACGCCCCGTTCGAACCAGAAGCGCAGCACGTCCTCGTGCTCCCGGCGCACCTCGGTGTGGGCCCAGTTCAGGTCCGGCTGCTCCGGGGTGAAGAGATGGAGGTACCACTCGCCGTCCGGGACGCGGGTCCAGGTACGGCCGGAGAACTGGGAGGGCCAGTTGTTGGGCGGGAGTTCGCCGTTCTCCCCGCGCCCGGGACGGAAGTGGAAGCGCTCCCGCTCCGCACTGCCCGGGCCGGCGGCCAGCGCGGAGCGGAACCAGGCGTGCTGGTCCGAGACGTGGTTGGGGACGATGTCGACGATGGTGCGGATGCCCAGCTCCCGCGCCTCGGCGATCAGCTTCTCGGCCTCGCCGAGGGTGCCGAAGGCCGGGTCGATCGTGCGGTAGTCGGCGACGTCGTAACCGCCGTCGACGAGCGGTGAGACGTACCAGGGCGTGAACCAGACAGCGTCGACACCGAGTTCGGCGAGGTACGGCAGTCTCGCCCGGACGCCCGCGAGGTCACCGGTGCCGTCGCCGTCGCCGTCGGCGAAACTGCGGGGGTACACCTGGTAGATGACGGCGTCGCGCCACCAGTCTTCGGTGCGGTGCGAGTTGGGGGCTGCCACGTGACGGTCCTTTCGGGCAGGTTGGATCTTCGCCGCCGGCCCGGACAGGGCGGGGCGTCGGACGGGCCGGCGGCGAAGGCTGACGGGGACGAGCCGGGCGGTGCGGGGCCGGGCCTCAGCCCTTGAGTCCGCCGGCGGTGAGTCCGCTCATGATGTTGCGCTGGAAGATCAGGAAGATGATCAGGGTCGGCAGCGAGGCCATGGTGAGCGCGGCGATCAGCACGTTGACGGGCACGCCGTTGGACAGGGAGTAGATGCCGACGTTCAGCGTCTGTTTGGCCGGGTCGGGCAGCGTCAGCATGGGCCAGAGGAAGTCCTTCCAGACGCCCACGATCGCGAAGATGGACACCACGCCGAGGATCGGCCGTGAGATGGGCAGCACGATCGACCAGAGCGTGCGCATCGGGGAGGCACCATCCATGGACGCCGCGTCGAGCAGCTCCCTCGGGATCGAGTCGAAGAACCGCTTCAGCAGGAAGATGTTGAAGGCGTTGGTCACCGAGGGCAGCCAGATCGCCCACGGCGTGTTGAGCAGATTGCGTTCGAAGATCGGCACGTCGAGCACCGTCAGGTACTGCGGCACGACCAACACCGTCGCCGGGATCATCAGCGTCGCCAGCATCATGCCCAGGACGGCCTTGCCGAAGACCGGGCGGAGCTTGGAGAGCGAGTATGCCGCCGCCACGTCGAGGACCAGCTGGAAGGCCAGTGCGCCGAACGCGTAGTACAGCGTGTTCCCCAGCAGGCCGGCCAGGTCCATGACGTTCCAGGCCTGCGAGTAGTTGTCGGGTTCGAAGGACTCGGGAACCAGCGTCGGCGGGGTCCGGACGACTTCCTGGGTGTCCTTGAACCCGCTGGAGACCATCCAGTACATCGGGCCGAGGAAGACCACGGTGAAGAGCGTGACGACGCCGCCGAGCGTCACCCAGTAGAGGACCTTGCCGCGGGGCCTGGCGAGCTGGGCCGGTGAGATGAGCGTGCGTGTGGACATCTGTGGTTTCCCCCGGCCTACTCGTCCTCGGCGCGGCTGAGCTTCACGTACGCCGCCGAGAATCCGGCGAGGAGTACGAGGAGCAGCAGGCCGAGGGCCGCCGCGGCGCCGTAGTTGTTGAAGTTGAAGGCGTACTGGTAGATGAGGTAGACGACGGTGGTGGTCGAGCCCTCGGGGCCGGCGCCGCCGGTGAGCAGGAAGGGTTCCACGAATACCTGCATGGTGGCGATGATCTGCATGAGCAGCATCAGCGAGAGGATGAGCCGCGTCTGCGGGATCGTCACGTGCCAGATCTTGCGCAGCAGCCCGGCTCCGTCGAGTTCCGCCGCCTCGTACAGCTCCCCGGGGATGCCCTGGAGCGCGGCGAGGTAGATCAGTGCCGCGCCGCCCATGTTCATCCAGGTCGACGCGATGACCACGGAGAGCATGGAGAGGTCGGGATCCTGCAGCCACTGCTGCTCGGGCAGCCCGAAGAAGCCGAACAGCTCGTTGAGCAGGCCGTAGCCGGGGTCGTAGAGGTACTTGAAGAGCAGCACGGCGGCGACCGGGGGCAGCATCACCGGCAGATAGACCAGCAGCCGCAAGTACCCTTTGCCGTGCCGGAGTTCGTTGATGACGAGGGCGACCACGAACGGCACGGCGAAGCCGAAGACCAGCGCCAGCACGGTGAACAGCAGCGTGTTGCGCCACGCCTGCCAGAAGGCCGGGTCGTTGTAGACCGTGCGCAGGTTGTCCAGGCCGACCCAGGAGACCTCGCCCTGGTCCGTCTTCTGGAAGGCGAGGAAGAACTCCCGGACCATGGGGTACCAGGAGAAGAACGCGAAGCAGAGTACCGCCCCGATCAGGAAGCCGTGCGCCGTGAGATTGCGCTTCAGGCTCCTGCCGAAGGACCCGCCGGGCGGGGGCGGGCCGTCCGCCGGCGGCTGGGAGTGGCGGGATCTCGCCGCCTTGCTCGGGGTCAGGCTGGGGGCCGACATCGTCGCTCCTTGGGACTGATCTCATGGGCCCCGGGGGGCGGTGCGGCCCGCCCCCCGAGGGAGCCGGTCACTGCGTGGTCAGTACCTGGTTGACCTGCTGCTCCGCGCTGGAGAGCAGCTTGTCGATGTCGGCGTCCTTGTTGGTGAGGATGCCCGACATCACGTTGTCCAGGACCTTGTAGACCTCCTGCGCCTTCGGCGGCTCGGCCATGCCCGGGACCGGGTTGTCCAGATACGTCTTGAAGTTCGCGACCGGCATGGTGGCGTGCTCGATCCGGGCCGCGTCGTCCTTCTTCTTCGACTCGTTCAGCCAGAAGTTGGGCTGCGGGAGGCCGACCGGCAGGTCGTCCTTCTTCTTGCGGGCCCAGTCGAACTGACCCTGGCCGACGGTGAGGTTCTTGAAGTTCAGCCAGGCGACGGCCGCCTTGATCTTGTCGGGGGAGATGCCCTCCTTGATCATGTAGCCGTTGCCGCCGGCCAGGGTGTTCTTCTCGCCCGGGATCGGGCCCATGCCGAAGTTCTCGTAGTCGGCGCCGAGTTGCTGCACCATGTACGTGATGTCGTCGGGCGCGGCGAGGAACATGCCGAGCTTGTCGGTGGCTATCTGCTTCTGCAGGTCGCCCCACTTGAGCAGCTGGGTCTTGCCCATGCTGTCGTCCTCCCAGCGCATGGCGTGGAGGTTCTCGGCGACCTGCTTGCCCAGCTCGTCGTTGAACGCCGCCTTCCTGCCGCTCGCGTCGACGACCTCGCCGCCGAGGCTGTACATCTGCGCGGTGAAGTGCCAGCCGCCGGTGTTGCCCGCGCTGTACTCGCCGAAGCCGGCGATTCCGTCGCCCAGGTCGGCGATCTTCTTGGCGGCGGTGCGGACCTCCTCCCAGGTGCGCGGCGGGGTGTCCGGGTCGAGTCCGGCCTGCTCGAAGAGCTTGCGGTTGATCAGCAGGCCCATCGTGTAGTTGCTCTCGGGCAGGCCGTAGAGCTTGTTCTCGTGCTTGAGCGAGCCGAGGACATTCGGGTCGATGTCCTTCAGGAGCGGCACGGTCTTGTCGTTGGCGTACGCGGTGATGTCCTCGGCGCCGTCGTTGTCCAGCACCTGGGGCAGGTCGGTGAAGTACGTGTAGAAGACGTCGGGCTGCGACTTGGCCTTGAGCATCGCGGTGAAGCGCGGCGGCTCCAGGCACTGGCCCGGGGTGGAGCGGCCGTCGATGGTGACGTTCGGGTACTTCTCGTTGAACGTCTTGACGTCCTCCTTCCACTCCCTCAGTTCGGCCGCCTTCGCCGCCGGGGGCATGCAGTCGATGGTGATCGTCACCTTGGTCTTCGGGTCCAGCGGAGCAGCCGGGTCGGAGGACCCGCTGCCGCTTTCGGAACCGCCGCCGTCGTCACTGCTGCTCGTGCCGCAGGCGGCCAGAGCGGTCAGGGTGAGAGCGGAGACGAGCGTGATGGCGCCGGCACGGCGAGTACGGCGGAACCGAGCACTTCTCATGGGTGGTCCCCTTCGGGCATGAACGTGGAAGGCGCCCCACCGCCGATGCGTTGTGGGGCGCCGCTCACTCAACCACCGCTAACAAGTGAACGCAATATCTCGCGCTGATTTCGTAATTGCTCGACAGCTTGCCGAAGATGTTGAGGTGCAGTTACTTGGCGGATGCCTGTGCGGTGGAGCCGCGGACGACGAGTTCGGGCTCGAAGAGCAGCTCCCTGTGGGGGACTTCGGTGCCCTGGATCTGTGCGCAGAGGAGGTCGACGGCGGCGCGTCCCATGGCTTCGATGGGTTGGCGGACGGTGGTGAGCGGGG
>NZ_JBHYOB010000021.1:83695-152071 GCF_042744565.1 Streptomyces sp. NPDC058812 | reverse complement strand
AAACGCCCGGTTACATTTCGAACCCGGAAGCTAAGCCTTACAGCGCCGATGGTACTGCAGGGGGGACCCTGTGGGAGAGTAGGACGCCGCCGAACTCCTCTTAGAGCTCTGGCTCTTGGGCATGCAGCCCGAGAGCCAGAGCTTTTTTGGGTTGAGGTAAGGTCAGGGAGCATCATTGGCTCGTTTCACCCCAGGAGGCCCCCGCGTGGAGGTCCAGGAGACCCGCGTGCAGACCGACCGGGTCCTCACCATCCCGAACATCCTCAGCATGGCTCGCCTCGCCGGCGTACCGCTCTTCCTGTGGCTGATCCTCCGGCCCGAGTTCGGCGGCCCGCAGAGTGACGGCTGGGCGCTGTTGGTGTTGGCCCTGAGCGGAGTCAGTGACTACCTGGACGGGAAGCTCGCGCGACGCTGGAACCAGATCAGCCGCCTCGGCCGGTTCCTCGACCCCGCCGCCGACCGGCTTTACATTCTGTCCACTCTGGTGGGCCTCACCTGGCGCGAGATTCTCCCGCTCTGGTTGACTCTTGTACTGCTTGCCCGGGAAGCGGTCCTGCTCGTGATGGTGGGCATCCTGCGACGCCACGGCTATCCGCCGCCGCAGGTGAACTTCTTGGGGAAGGCCGCCACCTTCAACCTCATGTACGCCTTCCCTCTGCTTCTGCTCAGTGACGGAAGCGGGTGGATCGCGTCACTCGCCGCTGTTTTCGGATGGGCGTTCGCCGGATGGGGTACAACCCTGTACTGGTGGGCAGGTGTTCTCTATGTGGTACAGGTCCGCCGTTTGGTCCGTGCGGACACCATGGCCGACTGAACTCGCCGATTGTGCGGCCCCCAGTGGCCGGATGGCTCCCACGGCAAAAGTGCGGGACGCTGGTCGGGTGAAGTCGGCCAATCCGTCGTCTCTTAGAGGAGGACGCTTCCGACATGAAGGCCGTCGTGATGGCTGGAGGCGAAGGCACGCGCCTTCGTCCCATGACCTCAAGCATGCCCAAGCCGCTCCTGCCGGTGGCCAACCGGCCGATCATGGAGCACGTTCTGAGGCTGCTCAAAAGGCATGGGCTCAACGAGACCGTCGTCACCGTCCAGTTCCTGGCCTCGCTGGTCAAGAACTACTTCGGTGACGGCGAAGAGCTCGGAATGGAGCTCACCTACGCCAATGAGGAGAAGCCACTCGGTACCGCCGGAAGCGTCAAGAACGCCGAGGAGGCGTTGAAGGACGATGCGTTCCTCGTTATTTCCGGCGATGCCCTGACCGACTTCGACCTCACCGACCTGATCAATTTCCACAAGGAAAAGGGTGCGCTCGTCACCGTGTGTCTGACACGCGTGCCCAACCCCCTGGAATTTGGCATCACCATCGTCGACCAAGAGGGCAAGGTCGAGCGTTTCCTGGAGAAGCCGACCTGGGGCCAGGTCTTCTCGGACACCGTGAACACCGGTATCTACGTCATGGAGCCCGAGGTATTCGACTACGTCGATCCCGACGTGCCCGTGGACTGGTCCGGTGACGTCTTCCCGCAGCTGATGAAGGAAGGGAAGCCCGTCTACGGCTACATCGCCGAGGGCTACTGGGAGGACGTCGGCACCCACGAGAGCTATGTGAAGGCCCAGGCCGACGTACTGGAGCGCAAGGTCGACGTCGACATCGACGGCTTCGAGATCTCGCCCGGCGTCTGGGTGGCCGAGGGCGCAGAGGTTCATCCCGACGCAGTGCTCCGCGGGCCCCTCTACATCGGCGACTACGCCAAGGTCGAGGCCGGCGCCGAAATCCGGGAGCACACGGTGGTCGGCTCCAACGTCGTCGTCAAGAGTGGCGCCTTCCTTCACAAGGCCGTGGTTGCCGACAACGTGTATGTCGGCCCGCACAGCAACCTGCGGGGCTGTGTCGTCGGGAAGAACACCGACATCATGCGTGCCGCGCGGATCGAGGACGGCGCGGTCATCGGGGACGAGTGCCTGGTCGGTGAAGAATCGATCATCCAGGGCAACGTCCGGGTCTACCCGTTCAAGACCATCGAGGCCGGTGCCTTCGTCAACACCTCGGTCATCTGGGAGTCCCGGGGCCAGGCGCACCTCTTCGGCGCGCGCGGGGTGTCCGGCATTCTGAACGTGGAGATCACGCCGGAACTGGCGGTACGGCTGGCCGGCGCCTACGCGACCACGTTGAAGAAGGGCTCCACCGTCACCACGGCCCGCGACCACTCGCGTGGTGCCCGCGCGCTGAAGCGGGCGGTGATCTCCGCCCTGCAGGCCAGCGCCATCGACGTACGGGACCTGGAGAACGTGCCACTGCCCGTGGCGCGGCAGCAGACCGCGCGGGGCAGTGCCGGTGGGATCATGATCCGGACCACGCCCGGGGTGCCGGACTCCGTCGACATCATGTTCTTCGACGGACAGGGCGCCGACCTGTCGCAGGGCAGCCAGCGGAAGCTGGACCGGGTTTTCGCGCGGCAGGAGTACCGGCGGGCGTTTCCGGGAGAGATCGGGGACCTGCACTTCCCGTCCAGCGTGTTCGACTCGTACACCGGGTCGCTGCTGCGGAACATCGACATCACGGGGATCGCCGAATCCGGGCTCAAGGTGGTCGTGGACGCGTCCAACGGCAGCTCGGGACTGGTCCTGCCCAGCCTCCTCGGGAAGCTGGGTGTCGACTCGCTGACCATCAATCCAGGGCTCGACGAGTCCAGGCCGACCGAGTCGGCCGACATGCGGCGGTCGGGGCTGGTGCGCCTCGGGGAGATCGTGGCGTCCTCCCGGGCCGCGTTCGGTGTGCGCTTCGACCCGGTGGGTGAGCGGCTGTCGCTCGTCGACGAGAAGGGCCGCATCATCGAGGACGACCGTGCGCTGCTGGTGATGCTCGACCTGATCGCGGCCGAGCGGCGCAGTGGCCGGGTCGCGCTGCCGGTGACGACCACCAGGATCGCCGAGCAGGTGGCGGCGTACCACGGCACCCAGGTCGAGTGGACGACCACCTCGCCCGACGACCTGACGCGGGTCGGGGGCGAGGAAGGAGCGATCTTCGGCGGTGACGGCAAGGGTGGCTTCATCGTCCCGGAGTTCAGCAGCGTCTACGACGGTACGGCCGCCTTCGTGCGGCTGATCGGGCTGGTGGCGCGGACGCAGCTCACGCTGAGCCAGATCGACGCGCGGATCCCGCGGGCGCACGTCCTGAAGCGTGATCTGGCGACTCCGTGGGCGGTCAAGGGCCTGGTGATGCGGCGGGTCGTGGAGGCGGCCGGAGACCGCTTCGTGGACACCACGGACGGCGTTCGCGTGGTGGAGACCGACGGACGCTGGGTGATGGTGCTGCCCGATCCGGCCGAGGCGGTCACCCATCTGTGGGCAGAGGGCCCCGACGACGCGTCCGCGCAGGCGCTGCTCGACGAGTGGTCCGCGGTGGTGGACAGCGCGGGCCGTTAGGGCGCATCGCACGCGTGCGTGCCGGACAAGTGTCCCCAAGGGGGCCTGTCCGGCACGCCGGTGGGGCCATTCGGAGGTAGTGGCCGTGGCGTGCGACGATGTGCGGCATGCCGCAGCAACCCCCCGTTCGGAGCACATTCACGCGGCCCGCGCGCCCGGACGCGTCCATGTCTTTGATCACCAACGTCATGGACCACAGCCTCGACGACGGATACGCCGAGGGCGCCGCGCGGAAGAAGGCCGAGGGCACCGGCGGAATGCCCAAGACCCTCCGAGCCAAGCTCGGACTGGCCGCCGGGTTGGTGATGGCGGCCCTGGTCGTTACGGTCGGCGCGGCCCAAGCGCGAGTCGCGGCGCCGGCCGTCGCCAAGGAGCGCGAAGAGCTCATCGACCGCATCGAGGGCGAGACCTCGACGGCCGACAAGCTGGAGGAGAGCGTCGACGAGCTGCGCGAGGACGTGAGCGCGCGGCAGCGCGAGGCACTGGAGAAGAACGGCGACAGTGACCGCTCCGACCTGATGGGCGTCCTGTCGGGCGCGGTCGAGGTACACGGCCCGGGTGTGAAGCTCGTGGTGAGCGACGCCAAGGACACGGGCACGGGCGGTGACGGGCAGCCGCGTGGCACCTCCGGGTTCTCCGACACGGGCCGGGTACGGGACCGGGACATGCAGCGCGTGGTCAACGGGCTGTGGGAGTCGGGGGCCGAGGCGATCTCCATCAACGGGCAGCGGCTGACAGCGCTGTCCGCGATCAGGGCCGCGGGGGACGCGATACTGGTCGACAACAGGCCGCTGGTGCCGCCGTACACGGTGCTCGCGGTGGGGGACGGCGAGGGGCTCAGCACCCGGTTCCAGGACAGTGCCGACGGGCTGTACCTGCACGCCCTCCAGGAGAACTACGGCATCCGGACCGCCATCTCCGTCGCGGACGACCTCGAGCTCCCGGCCGCGACGAGCGTGATCGTACGTACAGCACAGCCGATAACCGAGAAGGGCACATCGTGATCGCCGTACTGGGCCTCGTCGTGGGAGTCGTGGCCGGCCTGTTGGTCCGGCCCGAGGTGCCGGCGGCCGTCGAGCCTTATCTGCCGATCGCCGTCGTGGCGGCGCTCGACGCCGTCTTCGGCGGTCTGCGGGCCATGCTCGACGGCATCTTCGACGACAAGGTCTTCGTGGTGTCGTTCCTGTCGAACGTGGTCGTGGCCGCACTGATCGTGTTCCTGGGCGACAAGTTGGGCGTCGGGGCCCAGCTGTCCACGGGCGTGGTGGTCGTGCTCGGTATCCGGATCTTCTCCAACGCCGCGGCGATTCGACGCCACGTCTTCCGGGCGTGAGGCCGATGAGCGACCACGAAGAGCAGACCGCGAACAGGCTGCGCGAGGAACTGCCCGACGAGGTGCCGCCGGCGTCGCCTGCGGAGTCCCAGGCGGCGGAGGCACCGGCCGCCGACGCCCCGGCCGAGGAGCAACCGGAGCGGCAGTCCGATCCGGAGCCGGGACTGACCGGTAGGCAGCGGCTCTTCAAGGGGCTGTGGCCGCCGCGCCTCACCCGGGCCCAACTCATCGTCGCCCTGCTCCTGTTCGGCCTCGGTTTCGGCCTGGCGGTCCAGGTGGCGTCGAACAGCGACAGCGACGACGCGCTGCGCGGCGCCCGGCAGGAGGATCTGGTCCGCATCCTCGATGAACTGGATGACCGTACTCAGCGTCTTGAAGACGAGAAGCAGGGCCTCGAGAAGCAGCGCGACGAGTTGGAGAACAGCTCCGACCAGGCAGAAGAGGCCCGCAAGCAGACGCTCGAGAAGGAGCGGCAACTCGGCATTCTCGCGGGCACCGTGGCCGCGCAGGGGCCCGGCATCACGGTGACGATCGAGGACACGAAGGGGGCGGTCGAGGCGGACATGCTGCTCGACGCGATACAGGAGCTGCGCGCGGCGGGCGCGGAGGCGATCCAGGTGAACGGCGTACGGGTTGTCGCCGGCACGTACCTCACGGACTCCGACAAGACCGTGAGCGTCGACGGGAACAAGATCAACGCGCCCTATCGTTTCCAGGTCATCGGCAAGCCGCAGGACCTCGAACCGGCTCTCAACATTCCTGGAGGCGTGGTGCAGACTCTGGAGAAGGAACAGGCCACCGTTACCGTTGAGCGGTCGAGCAAGATCGTCGTGGACGCCTTGCGAGCGGTGAAGCGGCCTGACTACGCTCGGTCGTCCTCCCAGTGAACCGGCGGTGCATGGGGGGCGACCGGCGAGGGCATGAGGTTGCGGGGGGTCGGCGCACCGATTGGGTGGTGCGTGGTGGAAACTGTCTGGTGGAGACGGACGTTGTGAAGGTGTCCTCGGTCAGTACGGTCAGTCAGGGTTCGTCCTGCCCCACGGGCGGGTCTGTTTCGGTCAAGGGGAATCGCCCGTGAAGTTGTTTGCGAAGTTGTTCGGCAAGAGTGCGCGAGAGGGTCGCGAGAACGCGACCGCTCGCCATCGGGCGCAGCCTGATGCGGAGGGCGGGCGCCCGATGTTCCGGGACCAGGTGGCTGGTCCGGGCGGTGGCATTTCCGGTGGTCAGGGCGCGCCGTCTGTTGACCCTGCGCAGTCCGGCGACATAGGTTTCGGGCAACCGTCAACTACGGGTGGAGGGTTTTCCCCCGGTCCGTACGCGTCGAACGCCCCGGCGGGGCAGCCGCGGCAGGAGGATCCGTCCATGTCGGCCCTGGTGTGTACGAGGTGCGGTAACCGCAACGCGGAGAACAGCCGCTTCTGCTCCAACTGCGGCGCGCCGCTGCGTGCCGGGGCGGTTCCGGAGCGTGCGTCCGAGACGACCTCCACGATCTCCATCTCCGGCCTGGAGGCGTACGACGCCGAGGTCACCGGTCAGACGGCGATGCCGGCGCTCTCTCCCGAGGCTCAGGCGGCGGTCGACGCGCTGCCGCTCGGCTCGGCGCTCCTGGTCGTGCGCCGCGGTCCGAACTCCGGCAGCCGCTTCCTGCTGGACGGTGACCTGACCACCGCCGGGCGTCATCCGCAGAGCGACATCTTCCTGGACGACGTGACGGTCTCGCGCCGACACGTGGAGTTCCGCCGCAGTCCGGACGGCTCGTTCACGGTGGCCGACGTCGGCAGCCTGAACGGCACGTACGTCAACCGCGAGCGCATCGACCAGGTCGCCCTGTCGAACGGTGACGAGGTGCAGATCGGCAAGTACCGGCTGGTCTTCTACGCGAGCCAGCGGGGTTACTGACCCGCCCCCGGGCATTACTCGGGGAACCTCCAGGGAAGGTCCATGCTTCAAACACCGAGCGGCGGTACCGGGCACGGCACCGCCGCCACGGACAGTGGGCTGATGAGCATCGGCGCCGTGCTGAACGCGCTGCGTGACGAGTTCCCCGACGTCACCATCTCCAAGATCCGCTTCCTGGAGTCGGAAGGCCTCGTCGAGCCGCGGCGGACCCCGGCCGGGTACCGCAAGTTCAGCGCCCACGACGTCGAGCGCCTCGGCCAGGTGCTGCGCATGCAGCGGGACCACTACCTGCCGCTGAAGGTGATCCGCGAGCACTTGGACGCGATGGAACGCGGCGAGGCCGTTCCGTTGCCGACGCTGGGCCGGCAGCGGGACGGGGAGGCCGTACCGGAGCCGGCCGAGGGACCCACGGCGGCCCGGATCGGGCGGGACGAGCTGCTCGCCGCGGCCCAGATCGGCGACCAGGAGCTGAAGGAGTGGGAGTCGTACGGGCTCCTCGCTCCGCTGCCCGACGGGGCGTACGACGCCGAGGCGGTCACCGTGGCCTCACTGGTGGTGGAGCTGGGGCGGTTCGGTATCGAGCCGCGGCACCTGCGGGTGATGAAGGCCGCCGCCGACCGGGAGGCCGGGCTCGTGGACCAGGTGGTGGCGCCGCTGAAGCGTCACCGCAACCCCCAGACCAGGGCACACGCGGAAGCCCGCACCAAGGAGCTGGCGGGACTGGCGGTGAAGCTGCACGCGGCGCTGGTGCAGACCGCTCTCGGCGTGCGGCTGCCCTGAAACGGGCGCACCCGGAGCCCCGAACGCCCAGCCCGACCCCGGCCCGACTACCCAAATGTCCCGGGCACGGCCTAGGGTTGCTGTGTGAACGAGCTCGATGTCGTAGGTGTCCGGGTCGAGATGCCCTCCAACCAACCGATCGTGCTGCTGCGCGAGGTGGGAGGGGACCGTTACCTCCCCATCTGGATCGGGCCGGGGGAGGCGACGGCGATCGCCTTCGCCCAGCAGGGCATGGCTCCCGCGCGGCCGCTGACCCACGACCTGTTCAAGGACGTGCTGGAAGCCGTCGGCCAGGAGCTCACGGAAGTACGCATCACGGACCTGCGTGACGGGGTCTTCTACGCCGAGCTGGTCTTCGCGAGTGGTGTCGAGGTGAGTGCCCGGCCGTCCGACGCCATAGCGCTGGCCCTGCGCACCGGCACGCCGATCTACGGCAGCGACACGGTGCTCGACGACGCCGGCATCGCCATCCCGGACGAGCAGGAGGACGAGGTGGAGAAGTTCCGCGAGTTCCTCGACCAGATCTCGCCGGAGGACTTCGGGACCAGCAACCAGTGAGCCGTGGGGGCCGGACCCGCTCAGGGTGCCGCGCGGCCCCCTCCGGGCACATTCGGCTAGCCTTTCCCCGCGGTTGGGCACGCGAAACCACTCGTAGGGTGATTATCACTCGGCGTGCCGAGTGTGGCGATCGTTGACGCACCCTTGGTGACTGCCTACCGTCGAGGAGGCAGGTCAAGGACGGAGGTCGGCGTGAGAATCAGCGGCGACGGTACGGCTGGGGGTGGCCCCGGGCAGAGCCTCGGGGCAAGCGGTCCGTACCCTCCCACGAGCTCTCGGCTCCGCGCCGGCGGGGGGCATCCCCAGCACGGTGTGGCGGCCGACCCTGTTCCGCAGCGACCGGCTGCCGTCCCGAGCAGCGGAGGGGCGACGTCCATGACGTCCGAGCAGATCGGCTACCGCGGGCCGACGGCCTGCGCGGCCGCCGGTATCACCTACCGGCAGCTCGACTACTGGGCTCGTACGGGCCTGGTCGAACCCAGTGTGAGACCCGCACACGGTTCCGGGACGCAGCGTTTGTACAGCTTCCGTGACGTGGTCGTACTGAAGATCGTCAAGCGCTTCCTCGACACCGGGGTGTCGTTGCAGAACATCCGCACCGCCGTCCAGCATCTCAGTGAGCGCGGCTTTCGCGACCTCGAGCGGATGACGCTGATGAGTGACGGGGCCACGGTCTACGAGTGCACCTCGCCCGACGAGGTGCACGCCCTGCTCCAGGGCGGTCAGGGCATCTTCGGGATCGCCGTCGGCGTGGTCTGGCGGGATGTGGAGAGCGCGCTGTCGCAGCTGCACGGGGAGCGGATCGACACGGGGGAGACCCTGGTCGGACACAATCCGGCGGACGAGCTGGCGCGGCGGCGCAACCGGGCGGTCTGAACACCGCCGCACTCGGCACACCCCGTGCCCCGTGCCAGGACGGGGCATTGTCAGTGGCGTAGGGCAGCATCGGAGATGTGAGAACCGCGCCCACGATCCTGCATCTCGACATGGATGCCTTCTTCGCCTCGGTGGAGCAGGCGTCCAAGCCGAGTCTGCGCGGGAAGGCCGTCGTGGTGGGCGGCCTCGGACCGCGCGGTGTGGTCGCCACCTGCTCGTACGAGGCGCGGGTCTTCGGCGTCCACTCGGCGATGCCCATGGGCCAGGCCCGGCGGCTGGCACCCAACGCCGCCTACCTGGTCCCGCGGTTCGAGCTCTACCGGTCGATCAGCGAGCAGGTGATGCGGCTGCTGCGTGAGCTGTCGCCGCTGGTGGAGCCGCTGAGCCTGGACGAGGCCTTCGTGGACCTGGAGGCCGGCGGGGCGGCCTGGGACGCGGCGTCGGCGCGACTGGCCGGCACGAAGCTGCGTACGGACATCCGCGCCGTCACCGGCCTCACCGGTTCCGTGGGGCTGGCCGCCTCCAAGATGCTCGCCAAGATCGCATCGGAGGAGGCCAAACCCGACGGGCTGGTCCTGATCCCGCCGGGGACGGAGCGGGCCATGCTGGAGCCGATGACCGTGCGGACGCTGCCCGGAGTGGGACCGGCCACGGGAGACCATCTGCGGCGGGCCGGGATCACCACGGTGGGCGACATCGCCGAGGCGGGTGAGGACGAGCTCGTACGGCTGCTGGGCAAGGCGCACGGGCATGCCCTGTACGCCATGGCCCTGGCCCGCGACGAGCGACCCGTGGTGGCCGAGCGGGAGACCAAGTCGGTGTCGGTCGAGGACACCTACGACGTGGACATCCACGACCGGGTGCGGGTCGGTGTGGAGGTGGGGCGGCTGGCCGACCGGTGCGTGCGGCGGCTGCGCGGCTCCGGGCTGTCCGGGCGGACCATCGTGCTCAAGGTGCGCAGGTACGACTTCTCCACGCTGACGCGCTCCGAGACGCTGCGTGGGCCCACGGACGACCCGGCGGTGGTGCGGGAGGCCGCGGCCCGGCTGCTGGACTCCGTGGACACCACCGGCGGCGTGCGGCTGCTCGGGGTCGGCGTCAGCGGGCTCGCCGACTACACGCAGGAGGACCTGTTCGCACAGGCGGCGGGGGACCGGGTCGACGAAGTCGCCGAGGAGCCCGACGCCGAGCCCGTCCAGGAGGACCGGCCGGCGCCCGCCGAGCGCCGGTGGCCGTCGGGGCACGACGTGCGGCACGCGGAGTACGGACACGGGTGGGTGCAGGGCAGCGGGCTGGGGCGGGTCACCGTGCGGTTCGAGACGCCGTACTCGGAGACCGGCCGGGTGCGGACCTTCCCGGTGGACGACCCGGATCTGACACCGGCGGAACCGCTGCCGCTGGTCCCGACCGTGCCGCGAAGACCCGGGGAGAGCGGGCCGACGACCACGGAGGCCGACCCGGGCCTCGGCGGGGAGACGGACCCGGAGACCGGCCCGGCGGGGTCGGCGCGTCTGGCACCCGGCTAGGAGACCAGGCTGCCCGGTGGTGGGGCGAGGGGCCGGATCGTCAGCCCTCCTCCTTGCCCTGGCCCGCCAGCTTGCCGAAGTCGTGGTCGGGGAGCGGGGGAGGAGCGGCCACGTCGAGACCGTAGTGGTGGTAGAGCTGGAGTTCCTGTTCCGGCGAGAGGTGGCGGCCGACGCCGAAGTCGGGGGCCTCCCTGATCAGGGCCCGGTCGAAGGGCACGCGCAAGGTGCCGTCGAGCAGCTCGCTCGGCTCCAGGGGCACGAAGGCGTCCCGGCTGAACAGGCCGGTGCGTATCGCCGCCCACTCGGGGACGCCGGTGGCGTCGTCGAGGTAGACCTCGTCGACGGTGCCGATCCGGGTGCCGTTGCGGTCGAACGCCTTGCGGCCGATCAGGTTGCGCGGGTCGATGTCGGTACGCACGGGGCCCTCCACTTGGTCGCACTGGGGTCGCGCACCAGCCGACCCACCAGCCGCCGAAATCATCCGTAGTACTACAAAAGAGCACATATGGCCGGTCGGCCACTCGAAGGTCCGTGCGTCGACCTCGCTGGTACGCTGGCAAACGGCTGCTGACCCCGCGCGGGAGAGTCCTCCGGACACCACCGGAGGCGCCGAAGGAGCAAATCCTCCCCGGAATCTCTCAGGCTCACGTACCGCACGGACGAGGTCACTCTGGAAAGCAGGGCGGGGTCGACGGCTTCCGCTCTCACCGACGGTGAAAGCCGGGAGCGCCCTCGGGCCCGCCCGGTGAAGCTCTCAGGTCGAGATGACAGAGGGGGAGGCCGTTCGGGTACCCGCGCCGTGGTGCCCCTCGAAGGTCGTCAGACCAGGAGGCCTCCGCAATGACCGCCCATCGCACCCCGCTCTCCGAACTCGAACAGGCAATGCCGTTCGAGCAGCGCCACATCGGCCCCGACCACGAGGCGCGGGCCAAGATGCTCGCGCAGGTCGGCTACGGTTCGCTCGACGAGCTGACGGCCGCCGCGGTGCCGGATGTGATCAAGAACGCCGACGCGCTGGACCTGCCGGGCGCGCGCTCCGAGGCCGAGGTGCTGGCCGAGCTGCGCTCCCTGGCCGACCGCAACCAGGTCCTCGACTCCATGATCGGCCTCGGCTACTACGGCACCTTCACCCCGCCGGTCATCCTGCGCAACGTCATGGAGAACCCGGCCTGGTACACCGCGTACACGCCGTACCAGCCGGAGATCTCCCAGGGCCGTCTCGAGGCCCTGCTGAACTTCCAGACGATGGTCGCCGAGCTCACCGGCCTGCCGACCTCCGGTGCATCGCTGCTCGACGAGGGCACCGCGGCCGCCGAGGCGATGGCCCTCTCCCGGCGCATGGGCAAGAACAAGAAGGGTCTGTTCCTGGTCGACGCGGACGCCCTGCCGCAGACCATCGCCGTGATACAGACCCGCGCGGAGCCGACCGGCGTCGAGGTGGTCGTCGCCGACCTCAGCGAGGGCATCCCGGCCGAGGTCGCCGAGCGGGAGATCAACGGCGTCCTGATCCAGTACCCGGGCGCCTCCGGTGCCGTACGCGACATCAAGCCGGTCGTCGACCGGGCCCACGAGCTCGGTGCCCTCGTCACCGTCGCCGCCGACCTGCTCGCGCTCACCCTGCTCACCTCGCCCGGCGAGCTGGGTGCCGACATCGCCATCGGCACGACGCAGCGCTTCGGGGTGCCGATGGGCTTCGGCGGGCCGCACGCCGGCTACATGGCCGTGCACGAGAAGTTCGCGCGCAGCCTGCCCGGCCGCCTCGTCGGCGTCTCCGTGGACGCCGACGGCAACAAGGCCTACCGCCTCGCCCTGCAGACCCGCGAGCAGCACATCCGCCGCGAGAAGGCCACCAGCAACATCTGCACCGCGCAGGTGCTGCTCGCCGTGATGGCCGGTATGTACGCCGTGTACCACGGGCCCGAGGGGCTGCGGGCCATCGCGAGGCGCACCCACCGGTACGCCTCGATCACCGCGGCCGGTCTCGCGGCGGGTGGCGTCGACATCGTCCACGGCGCCTACTTCGACACGGTCACCGCGCGGGTGCCCGGCCGGGCCGACGCGATCGTCCACGCCGCCCGCGAGAACGGCGTCAACCTGCGGCTCGTCGACGCCGACCACGTGTCGTTCGCCTGCGACGAGACCACCACACGCGCCCAGGTCGGCGGCGTGTGGAACGCCTTCGGCGTCGAGGGCGACATCGAGGCGCTGGACGCGGCCACCGAGGAGTCGCTGCCCGAGGCGCTGCTGCGCACCGACGACTTCCTCACCCACCCGGTCTTCCACCAGCACCGCTCCGAGACGGCGATGCTGCGCTACCTGCGCCGCCTCGCCGACCGCGACTACGCGCTGGACCGGGGCATGATCCCGCTGGGCTCCTGCACCATGAAGCTCAACGCGACCACCGAGATGGAGCCGGTCACCTGGTCAGAGTTCGGGCAGCTGCACCCCTTCGCGCCCGCCGAGCAGGCGCAGGGCTACCTCACCCTCATCCGTGAGCTTGAGGAGCGGCTCGCCGAGGTCACCGGGTACGACAAGGTCTCGCTCCAGCCGAACGCCGGGTCGCAGGGCGAGTTCGCCGGTCTGCTCGCCGTACGCGCCTACCACCGCGCCAACGGCGACGACCAGCGCACCGTCTGCCTCATCCCGTCCTCCGCGCACGGCACCAACGCCGCGAGCGCCGTCATGGCCGGCATGAAGGTCGTCGTCGTCAAGACCGCCGACGACGGCGAGATCGACGTCGAGGACCTGCGCGCCAAGATCGAGAAGCACCGCGACGAGCTGTCCGTGCTGATGATCACCTACCCCTCCACGCACGGCGTCTTCGAGGAGCACGTCGCCGACATCTGCGCCCGGGTGCACGACGCCGGCGGCCAGGTCTACGTGGACGGCGCCAACCTCAACGCCCTGGTCGGTCTCGCCAAGCCCGGTCACTTCGGCGGCGACGTCTCGCACCTGAACCTGCACAAGACCTTCTGCATCCCGCACGGCGGCGGTGGTCCCGGCGTCGGCCCCGTGGCCGTACGGTCGCACCTGGCGCCGTACCTGCCCAACCACCCGCTGCAGCCCGCGGCCGGTCCGCAGACGGGCGTCGGCCCGATCTCGGCGGCGCCGTGGGGCTCGGCCGGCATCCTGCCGATCTCGTGGTCGTACGTCCGGCTGATGGGCGGCGAGGGCCTCAAGCGCGCCACGCAGGTGGCGGTGCTGTCCGCCAACTACATCGCCAAGCGCCTGGAGCCGCACTTCCCGGTGCTGTACAACGGCCCCGGCGGGCTGGTCGCGCACGAGTGCATCATCGACCTGCGCCCGCTGACCAAGGCGACCGGCGTGAGCGTCGACGACGTCGCCAAGCGGCTGATCGACTACGGCTTCCACGCGCCGACGATGTCGTTCCCGGTGGCCGGCACGCTGATGATCGAGCCGACCGAATCCGAGGACCTGGCCGAGCTGGACCGGTTCTGCGAGGCGATGATCGCCATCCGCGCGGAGATCGAGAAGGTCGGCTCCGGCGCCTGGTCCGCGGACGACAACCCGCTGCGGGGCGCGCCGCACACCGCCGGTGCGCTGGGCGGTGAGTGGGACCACGCGTACACGCGCGAGGAGGCCGTCTTCCCGGGCGGGGTGTCCGCCGCCGAGAAGTACTGGCCGCCGGTGCGCCGCGTCGACCAGGCCTTCGGTGACCGGAACCTGGTCTGCTCCTGCCCGCCGCTGGACGCCTACGAGGACTGAGCCGCCGGTACGCGAGAGGCTCCGTGCAGGCCCGGGACGGCCTTGCACGGAGCCTCTCGCCGTGTGTCACGCCTCTCGCCGTGTGTCACGCGGTGGCGAGCGACACCTCCGTCGACTTGACCAGCGCGACGACGGGGACGCCGACGGACAGCCCCAGGTCGTCGGCGGCCTCCCGGGTGATCGCGGCGGTCAGTTCGGCGCCCTCGACGGCGACCCGGACGGAGGCCATGGCGTCGCCGGCGGTGAGGGCGGTGACCGTACCGGGCAGCCGGTTGCGGATGGACAGGCCCTCGACGCGGCCGGTCGCCACGGACACCTCCGTGGACTTCACCAGGGCGCGGACCTCGGTCCCGGCGGTGAGAGAGAGGTCGGCGGCGGCGTCCCGGGTGATCGCCGCGGTGAGGTCCTGGCCGCCCGAGAGGCGGACCCTGACCGTCGCCATGGCCTCGCCCGGGGTGACGGCGGTGACGGTGCCGGGGAGCTGGTTGCGGATGCTCAGGCTCATGAGGGCACCGTAGCCTGAGAGGGCCTTTATGCCGGGTATGCGTGTGTCTGCGTCGCCTTGACCGTCGCCCACACCGGTGCGCCCGGGTGGAGGCCGAGCTCGGCCGCCGCGACCGTGGTGAGGTCGGCGGCGAGCGGGAGTTCGCCGGTGAGGTCCACGCGGATCTGGTCGCCGTGGGTCTCCAGTCCGGCGACCTCGCAGTGCCACAGGTTGCGGGCGCTGGAGCCCGCGGGGCGCTCCGCGTACAGCGTCACGGCGCCCGGCGGGAACGCCACGAAGACCGGACCGGAGAGGTTCTCGGTGGTGGTGATGGCCGGGCCGGCGTCGAGGCGGACCCTGTGGCCGTCGGCCCGCCCGCGGTAGAGGTTCAGGCCGACCAGCTGCGCGATGTAGTCCGTGCGGGGCCGGCGGGCGATCTCGGCGGGGCCGCCCTCCTGGACGACCGTGCCGTTCTCGACGACGACCAGTCGGTCGGCCAGCACCATGGCGTCCAGCGGGTCGTGCGTGACCAGTACGGCCACGGCTTCGAACTCGGCGAGATGGCGGCGGAGCTGGGCCCGCACCTCGAGCCGCGTCCGGGCGTCCAGCGCCGCGAGGGGCTCGTCCAGGAGCAGCAGCCGGGGACTGGTGGCCAGGGCGCGGGCGAGTGCGACGCGCTGGGCCTGGCCGCCGGAGAGGCGGCGCGGCTTGGCACCCGCGTGGTCGGCGAGGCCCATGCGGTCCAGCCACGCGGCGGCCAGCGCCCGGGACTCGGCCCTGCTCGCGCCCCGGCAGCGCGGCCCGAAAGCGACGTTGTCGAGCGCGGTGAGGTGCGGGAAAAGCAGGTAGTCCTGGAAGACCACGCCGACCGGGCGGGACTCGGGCGGCCTGCGGTCCAGGGCGACACCGTCGAGGCGCAGGTGGCCGTCGGCGAGCGGGACGAGGCCGGCGAGCGCGCGCAGGGCGGTGGTCTTGCCGGCGCCGTTGGGGCCGAGCAGGGCGACGACGTCGCCGGGCGCGGCGGTCAGCGCGACGTCCAGGTGGAAGGTGCCGCGGTCCACGACGAGCCGGGCGTCGAGGCCGCCGTCGGGCGCGTGGCCGTCGGTGGGGTCCGTGGCGGTGGTCGGTTCGTCGGGGTCGGTCACGTCGTCCTCCTCCGGCCGGCCGGACGCCTCGTCCAGCCGGTCATGCCGCCCTCATCCAGCGGTCCCGGAGACCGGCCAGTACGGCGATGGAGACGGCCAGCAGCACGAGGCTGAGGGCGATCGCCGCCGCCGGGTCGTTCTGCAGGGCGAGATAGACCGCCAGTGGCATGGTCTGGGTCCGGCCCGGGAAGTTGCCCGCGAACGTGATCGTCGCCCCGAACTCGCCCAGCGCACGTGCCCAGGCCAGGACGGCGCCCGCCGCGATGCCCGGCGCGATCAGCGGCAGCGTGACCCGGCGGAACGCGGTGAAGCGGGAGGCGCCCAGCGTCGTGGCGGCCTCCTCGAAGCGCGGGTCGGCGGCGCGCAGGGTGCCCTCCACGCTGATGACCAGGAACGGCATCGCCACGAACGTCTCCGCGAGGATGACACCCGTCGTCGTGAACGGCAGCGTGATCCCGAACCACGCGTCCAGCCACTGCCCGATGACGCCGTTGCGCCCGAACGCCAGCAGGAGCGCCACGCCGCCCACCACCGGGGGGAGCACGAGCGGGAGCGTCACGAGCGCGCGGACGAAGCCGCGGCCGGGGAACTCCGTGCGGGCCAGCAGCCAGGCCAGCGGCACGCCGACGACCAGGCTCAACGCGGTCGCCGACGTGGCGCACAGCAGCGACAGCCGCAGGGCCTGCCACACCTCCGGGCTGGCCAGCTGGTCGGGCAGGTCGCGCCACGGTGCCCGTACCAGCAGGGCGATCAGGGGCAGCAGCAGGAAGGCCAGGCCGACGAGGGCGGGTACCAGCAGGGGGACCGGCACCATGCGGGCACCGGTCCTGGGCACGCCGGGTTTCCTCATGGCGTGCCGAACCCGGCCGCGGTCAGCACCCGCTGCCCCTCGGCGGACTTCACCAGCTCGATGAAGGCCTTGCCCGCGTCGGCGTTGGGAGCCTCCTCGAGGAGGGCGATCGGGTAGTCGTTGACGGCCTTGGCCGACTCGGGGAAGTCCACGCCGGTCACCTCGCCACCGGCCGCCTTCACGTCCGTCTTGTAGACGACGGCGGCGTCGGCCTC
Source organism: Streptomyces sp. NPDC058812 (assembly GCF_042744565.1). NCBI lineage: Bacteria > Bacillati > Actinomycetota > Actinomycetes > Kitasatosporales > Streptomycetaceae > Streptomyces > Streptomyces sp. NPDC058812. Next base: position 135,256 of record NZ_JBHYOB010000021.1, on the reverse strand, counting down.
CTTCAGTTCGACCTTGGTCAGGGCGGCCTTGACGTCCTGTTCGTACGAGACGGGGGTGAGCCGGAGGCCGCCGGCCTCCAGCGCCTTCTGTGCCGCGGCGCCGCATGGCACCGACTCGTCGCACAGCACGACCTTGAGCCCGGAGCCCGTGAGGTCCTTCAAGGAGGAGATCTTGTCGGGATTGCCCGGAAGGGTGGCGATCTCCAGCTGGTTGCGCACGAAGGTGGACGGGGTGCCGTCCGCGGCCCCGGCGTCGGTGACGGTGGCCATCGTCCCAGGGCTGGCGGAGGCGAACACATCCGCCGGTGCGCCGCCGGTGACGCTGGCGGCGAGGGTGTCGCTGCCGGCGAAGTTGAAGGTGACCTCGGTGCCCGGATGCCGCTTCTCGAACTGCTCGCCGAGCGTCGTGAAGCTCTCCTTGAGCGAGGCGGCGGCGAAGACGGTGACCTGGCCGGAGACCTTCGACGAGGAGGATGACGAGGAACCGGCGGAGTCCGAGCCCGCATCCGGGCCGGAGGACGACGAGCACGCGCTCAGGGCCAGCAGCGCGGCGGCTCCCGCACCGCTCACCCGCAGGCTCCGGCGGATGCGGCGGGTCCGGCACACGGAACGGGTCATCACGGGCCACTCCCTCGGCGTTGGGGCAGGAGTCCGACGGGTTCCGCGGCCGGGCTGGGCGACCGGGCGCACGGCGGGCTCTCCGTTGCGCCGATCATACTTCCGCATCTGCTATGGGTAAGTCTCCTGTCGCATCGCATGAGCTAGCCAGGTACGGAAAATGCCTGGCATGTGCGTTCGTACGGGACTGACGGTGGCGGCGGGTCAGGCCCTGTCGATATGGACGTTCGTCGACTTCACGCGGGCGGTGGCCTCCATGCCGACCTCCAGGCCGAGTTCCTCGACCGCTTCCCGGGTCAGCAGGGAGACGAGCCGGTGCGGGCCGGCCTGGATCTCGACCTGGGCCGCCACGTCGCCGAGCTTGATCGCGGTCACGATGCCGGGGAAGGCGTTGCGGACCGAGGTGTACGGGGTCTCCTCGTCGGCGCCGCCGGTCCGGGCCAGGCCGACCGAGAACGCGGCCAGGTCGCGCCCGTCGACGAGTCGCCGCCCGCCCTCGTCGCGGTGGGTGGTGATCCGGCCCGCGTCGGCCCAGCGACGGGCGGTGTCCGGACTGACGCCGAGCAGCCGCGCCGCCTGGCCGATCGTGTAGGACTGCATGCCGGTCACGATAGGGCGCCGGGGGGAAGTGGTGGTGACGCGGGGCCGACCGTTGGGCATAACGCGATATAGCGTCAGTCTGTGCGCGGTGACGGTGGGGTGTTCGCTCGGGCGCCCCGGGGAGTCCGGCGTGGAGCGATGACGGTGCAGCCCTTGCGAGTCGGCGAGTCGGCGAGTCGCCTGGACTGCGGGCCTCGCACGCCGACCGGGACCAGGTCGTGGTCCTGCTGAGCGGCGCCGCCGGGGACGGCCGGTTGACCGCCGAGGAACTGGACGAGCGGGTGGAGGCGGCGCTCACCGCGCGGACGCTGGGAGAGCCGGCAGTCCTGACCGCCGACCTGCCGGTGACGCCGGGCGGGGGCCCGGCCGTCGAGGTGAAGGATGTCGTCCGCACCGAGCAGGAAGGGGCGTCCACCCGGTGTGGCGACGGCTGGGTGGTGCCGCGGCGGATGGAGATCCGGTCGGCCTGGGGCGAGGTGACACTCGACCTCGACCGCGCCGTGATCACCCACGGCACCCTCCACATCGACCTCGACATGCGCGCCGGGGCGCTGGAGCTCGTGACCCGGCCGTGGGGCGTTCGGCGCGTCGCAGGTTCGAGAAAAAGGCGTAGGCACGGCTTCGCGCAGGCGCGGTACGTCATTCCCGTCCGGAGACCTTGAAGACCGTCAGAGCGGTCTCGCGCTCGACGCGGCCGGCCGGCCGGCCGGGCGGCGCGGCGTCGTCGCCCCGCACAGCAGTGAGCCCGACGCGGACGGCGTACGCGCGTCCTCGGTCAGGCGCTGCCACAGTCCCGGCAGGTGCTGATCGACAACCCGGACTCGAGGCGGCCGCGGGGACCGCGCGGGCGGGAGCGGCGGGCCTTGATGCGGCTCTGACGTGCGCGCCGTCGTTCCTCACGCCTCCGCGGCGGGCCCGTGCCTCGCCTCGCGCGGGCGGCTGCCGGGCGTCCCGATCCGGGCACCGTAAGAGATCCGTCAAAGGGGCACAGGCCACCGTATGGGACCCGTCAACGGTGGTCGCATCCGGTCGAACAGGAGCTTTGCTCGAAGCGTCCTAGTCGCAACCGAACCTCACTCCAGGAGCTCACGATGGCCGACCTGGCCTTCGTCGTCACCACGATCGCGGTCTTCGCGCTGGTGGCTCTCGTCGCCAAGGGGGTGACGAAGCTGTGACCGCCGAGAACATCGTCGGCCTGCTCGTGGCCGTCGCCCTGCTGGGCTATCTCGTCCTCGCCCTGATCTTCCCGGAGAGGTTCTGAGAGTACCCATGGGTTCCGTAACCGCCGGCGTGCTCCAACTGCTCGCCCTCATCGGCGCACTGGCTGTCGTGCACGCCCCACTGGGCAACCACATGGCCCGGGTCTACTCCTCCCGCAAGCACCTGCGGGTCGAGGAGTGGATCTACAAGGGCATCGGTGCCAACCCGGACGCGGAGATGCGCTGGACCGCGTACCTGCGCGGCGTGCTCGCCTTCTCCTTCGCCGGTGTCCTCTTCCTCTACCTGCTCCAGCGCGTCCAAGGCGTCCTGCCGGGCTCGCTCGGCTTCGACTCGGTGGAGCCGGCGCAGGCCTTCAACACCGCCGCGTCGTTCGTGGCCAACACCAACTGGCAGTCGTACTCCGGCGAACAGACGATGGGGCACGTCGTGCAGACCGCCGGTCTCGCCGTGCAGAACTTCGTCTCCGCGGCGGTCGGCATGGCCGTGGCCGTCGCCCTCGTGCGGGGCTTCGCCCGCGCTCGCACCGGGGAGCTGGGCAACTTCTGGTCGGACCTGGTGCGCGGGGTCACCCGCGTGCTGGTGCCACTGGCCGTCCTCGGCGCGCTCGTGCTGGTCGCCTGCGGAGTCGTCCAGAACTTCTCCGGCATCCACGAGGTCGGCCAGTTCCTGGGCGGCCCGCAGCAGTGGAACGGCGGCGCCGTCGCCTCGCAGGAGGTCATCAAGGAGCTGGGCACCAACGGCGGCGGCTACTTCAACGCCAACAGCGCGCACCCCTTCGAGAACCCGACGCCGTTCACCAACCTGTTCGAGATCTTCCTGATCCTGCTCATCCCGGTCTCCCTGACCCGGACCTTCGGCGTCATGGTCGGCTCGGTGCGTCAGGGCTACGCGATCCTCGCGACCATGACCACCATCTGGGTCGGCTTCGTCGCCCTGATGATGTGGACCGAGTTCGCCCACCACGGCCCCGCGCTCCAGGCGGCCGGCGGCGCGATGGAGGGCAAGGAACTGCGCTTCGGGGTCGGCGGCTCGTCGATCTTCGCGGTGACCACGACGCTCACCTCCACCGGTGCCGTCGACTCCTTCCACTCGTCGTACACCGGGTTCGGCGGCGGCATCGCGATGCTGGGCATGATGCTGGGCGAGATCGCGCCCGGCGGTGTCGGCTCCGGTCTCTACGGCATGCTGATCATGGCGATCATCGCGGTGTTCATCGCGGGGCTCATGGTCGGACGCACACCGGAGTACCTCGGCAAGAAGATCGGCCCCCGCGAGATCAAGCTGGCGGCCGTCTACATCCTGATCACTCCGGCGCTGGTGCTGGTGTTCACCTCGCTGTCGATGGCCCTGCCGACGCCGCCGAACTCGATGCTCAACCCCGGCGCCCACGGCTTCTCCGAGGTGCTGTACGCCTTCACCTCCGCGTCGAACAACAACGGCTCGGCCTTCGCCGGCCTGAACGCGAACACCGACTGGTTCAACACCACGACCGGGCTCGCGATGCTGCTCGGCCGCTTCCTGCCGATGGTGTTCGTCCTGGCGCTGGCCGGCTCGCTGGCCGGGCAGCAGCCGGTACCGGCGACAGCGGGCACCCTGCGCACCGAGAAGCCGATGTTCACCGGCCTGCTGGTGGGCGCGATCCTGATCATCGTCGGTCTCACCTACTTCCCGGTGCTGGCCCTGGGCCCGCTGGCCGAAGGGCTGGCGTGATGACCGCTCGTACACAGAAGCAAGAGGACTCCATGTCCACAGCCGCCTCCACCACAGCCGCCTCCACCACGGCCACCGAGAACCGGGCGCCGCACAGCGACGTGCCTACCGGCCGGACGTCCGCCGAGGGCCGTGTCGGCGGCGGGCTCTTCGAGCCCGCGCAGCTGGTCGGATCGCTGCCCGAGGCGTTCCGCAAGCTCGATCCAAGGGTGATGGTCAAGTCGCCCGTGATGTTCGTGGTGTGGATCGGCTCGGTGCTGACCACCGCCTTCTCCATCACGGACCCCGGGGACTGGTTCGGCTGGACCATCAGCGCCTGGCTCTGGCTGACCGTGCTCTTCGCCAATCTGGCGGAGGCCGTCGCCGAGGGCCGGGGCAAGGCCCAGGCCGACACGCTGCGCAGGGCCAAGACCGGCACGGTCGCCCGCCGGGTGGACGGGAGCACGGTCCCCGGCACCGAGCTGGGCGTCGGCGACCTGGTGGTCTGCGAGGCCGGAGACGTCATCCCGGGCGACGGCGATGTCGTCGAGGGTGTCGCCTCGGTCGACGAGTCGGCCATCACCGGTGAGTCGGCGCCCGTCATCCGCGAGTCGGGCGGCGACCGCAGCGCCGTCACCGGCGGGACGAAGGTCCTCTCCGACCGCATCGTCGTCAGGATCACCACCAAGCCGGGCGAGACCTTCATCGACCGCATGATCAACCTGGTCGAGGGCGCGGCACGGCAGAAGACCCCGAACGAGGTCGCGCTGAACATCCTGCTGGCCTCGCTGACCATCGTCTTCCTGCTGGCCTGCGCCACGCTGACGCCGTTCGCCGACCACGCGGGCACCGAACTGACGATGGTCGTCCTGGTGGCACTGCTGGTCTGCCTGATCCCGACCACGATCGGCGCCCTGCTCTCCGCGATCGGCATCGCGGGCATGGACCGCCTGGTCCAGCGCAACGTGCTGGCCATGTCGGGCCGTGCCGTCGAGGCGGCCGGTGACGTCTCCACGCTGCTGCTGGACAAGACCGGCACGATCACGCTCGGCAACCGGCAGGCGGCCGAGTTCGTGCCGGCGCGCGGTACGACGGCGGCTCAGGTGGCGGACGCCGCCCAGCTCTCCTCGCTGGCCGACGAGACCCCCGAGGGCCGCTCGGTCGTCGTCCTCGCCAAGGAGAGGTACGGGCTCCGCGAACGGCACCAGGGCGAGCTGACCGGCGCCGAATGGATCTCCTTCACCGCACAGACCCGCATGTCCGGCGTCGATGTCGACGGCCGGAGGATCCGCAAGGGAGCGGCCGGTTCGGTGACCGCCTGGGTGCGCGAGCGCGGTGGCGAGGTCGCCGAGGACACGGAGCGGCTGGCCGACGGCATCTCCGAGGCGGGCGGTACGCCACTGCTGGTCGCTGTCGAGGACGGTGACGGGGCCCGCGTCCTCGGGGTCATCCACCTGAAGGACGTCGTCAAGCAGGGCATGCGGGAGCGGTTCGAGGAACTGCGGGGCATGGGCATCAAGACCGTCATGATCACGGGCGACAACCCGCTGACGGCCAAGGCGATCGCCGACGAGGCAGGTGTCGACGACTTCCTCGCCGAGGCCACGCCCGAGGACAAGATGGCCCTGATCAAGCGTGAACAGGCCGGCGGCAAGCTGGTCGCGATGACCGGCGACGGCACCAACGACGCGCCCGCGCTCGCGCAGGCCGACGTCGGGGTGGCGATGAACACCGGCACGGCGGCCGCCAAGGAGGCCGGCAACATGGTCGACCTCGACTCCAACCCGACCAAGCTCATCGAGATCGTCGAGATCGGCAAGCAGCTCCTCATCACGCGGGGCGCGCTGACCACGTTCTCCATCGCCAACGACGTCGCCAAGTACTTCGCGATCATCCCGGCGCTGTTCGCGGCGGTCTACCCCGGCCTGGACAAGCTCAACATCATGCGCCTGTCCTCGCCGGACTCGGCGATCCTGTCGGCGGTCGTCTTCAACGCGCTGATCATCGTCGTGCTGGTGCCGCTCGCCCTGCGCGGTGTGCGGTACAAGCCGATGAGCGCCGACCGGATGCTCCGGCGCAACCTCGCGGTCTACGGCCTCGGCGGACTGGTCGCCCCCTTCGTCGGCATCAAGATCATCGACATGCTCCTGTCCCTCATCCCCGGAATCGGTTGACCGCCATGAACAACTCAGTATCGAACACCGCCCGGTTGCTCGGGGCCGGCCTGCGTGCCCTCCTCGTGCTGACCCTGGTGACGGGCGTCATCTACCCACTGGTGGTCACGGGCGTCGCCCAGGCCCTCTTCAACGGCGAGGCGAACGGCTCGGAAGTCTCGGCCGACGGCCGCGTGGTGGGGTCCTCGCTGATCGGGCAGTCGTACAACCTGCCACTGAAACCGGGGCAGAAGACTCCGGAACCCGACCTGAAGTGGTTCCAGGGCCGCCCGGCCAACGGTCTGGGGGAGAACACCATCAACACCCAGTACCGGCTGATCCTGTCCGGTGCGACCAACCTGGCCGCCGACAACCCGGAGCTGGTCGAGCAGGTGAGGGCGGCGCAGGCCGCCGTCATCAAGGACAACTCGGTCCCCGGCCACCCCGTCGAGCGGTCCGACATCCCCGCCGACGCGGTGACCTCCTCCGGCTCGGGGCTGGACCCGGACATCTCGCCGGACTACGCCGAGCTGCAGGTGGCCCGGGTCGCCCAGGAGAACGGTCTGTCCGTCGCGAAGGTACAGGGGCTCGTCGACCGGCACACCGAGGGCCGCACCCTCGGCTTCATCGGCGAACCGCGGCTCAACGTCCTCGAACTGAACATCGCCCTCAAGGAGCTCGTGACGAAGGACTGAGCGAGAGCGCCGGCACGCGATCGGCGCGGCACGGCCGAGGGGGAGCCGGACACGCGTCGGGGCCGGTTCGCAGACGATGTCTGCGGGCCGGCCCCGTGCATCACCGGGCGGAGTGGAGTCACACCGCCCGGCCCGTACTCAGGCGGCGGTCATCAGGCCCGCACCGACAGGGCGGTGCGGGGCGATGACCCGGCCGTCCGGCAGGAGCTCACCGGTGTCCTCGAAGAGGACGACGCCGTTGCACAGCAGGCTCCAACCCTGCTCCGGGTGGTGCGCCACGAGGCGGGCGGATTCCCGGTCGGCGGAGTCGACTGAAGGGCACGGTGGCTGGTGCTGGCACATGAGTGGGGTCTCTCGGTCTGTTGAGTCGGGTGAGGTCGCTGTCGTGTCTGTCCCGCGGCGTGAAGCTTCGTTCATGGCCGCCCCCCGTTGTGTAAGTCGGTCCGAACCCAGTGTTGCCCCACGGGCCTCGATCCGCAGGTATTTCGCAGCACCGCTTCTCACAGGTTGATGACGCGTCACCCGCGCGGGCGGTTCATCCCAACTGCACTGTCACTTCGGATGGTTCGGCATGGCCCTTTGGGGCTAGTCCGCCCGGGTCGGGAGGCGGCCGGCGGGAGAGGGGCGGTCAGGCGGGGGAACGCAGCAGTCGTGTCGGCGTCACCCGGTGGGTGAGGACCGGCAGCAGCTCGGCGACCCGGTGCGGCCGGTGGGCCGCGATGCCGGGCGGGGCCGGCGCCAGCGGCACCAGCAGGTCGGTGGCCGCGGGGTGTCCTGCGGCGGCGTCCGCGGTCCGGTCGCCGTGCAGCCACAGCGTGAGCATGTAGAGCCCGGGGACCGACAGCAGACGCGGCTGGTAGGCCTGGGGCACCGACTCGGCCTGGCGCAGCGCGTGCTCGGTCGAGGCGACGTAGGGGCCCTCGAAGAAGTGCGAGAAGGCCCAGCCGTCGGGGGTCAGCATGGTCTCCGCCGCCGCCACCGCGCGGTCGCCGCAGCGGATCAGGAACCGCCACCCGGTCAGCCGCGTCACCGCCACGCCCTCCGCCGTGATCCGGTCCAGGACGTGCACGGGCAGCGGCAGTTCGGGGGTGGCGGGTCCCTGGGCGCCGAGCAGGGAGGGGGTCCGGGCCTCGCGGACCGCGGTGGGAGACGAGAGGGCGGTGAGGACGGAGCGCAGGGCGGGCGCGGGAGCCGGGGGGACATGCAGGGGCATGATGGGTCGCCTCTCATTCGAAGGCACGGTGGCGCGAGGGCGGAGCGGGGGCGGACGACGCTGTCAGCTCACGTGGCTGGGGAGGCGGAGGCCGGGGCCCGGGAACCGAGAAGGGGGTGAGGCCTGCCGCGCGTCAGCTCGACGGCAGGATCCATCGACCGTGGGCGCCGGTCATCTGCCTTGCCGCGGAGTTTATACGACATGTGTTCAGACTGTGTTTCGGCTAGCTGATTCCGGCAACCAGTACAAGGTTGCATTCGGCCGTCGATATGATGGAATCATCCGGATTTCGCGCCAGGTGTACGACGGTGACCTCGGGGAATGTTCACCGAGCGGTCGGCCAATTGTCGTCGGCGATTTTCACGACTTCCCGGCCGTGGAAACTGCTAGACGTGTCATGCCCGATGAATGTGCCACCGGTCACATCGGCACAGCGTAGCGGCTGCCGGGCCGGTGCGGGGACGTTATCGATCGCTTCGGCTGGGCATCATCCCACCTGACCGGCCCCCGGCGGCCGGATCTTCGATTCATCGCTCCGAGAAGGGACTCTTCCATGGGGGAGAAGGTCGTGGCAGGTCGGTTCGACCTGTCCGATCGCCAGCGCTACCGCGAGAAGCTCCAGCGGTGCCTGACGGGTCTGGAGCGACTTCTGGCGGAGAAGCGGTTCGACCGCCCGAAGAATCTGATGGGGCTGGAGATCGAATTGAATCTCGTCGGTGCCGACGGGATGCCGAAAATGTTGAATGCGCAAGTCCTGGAGCGCATCGCGAGCCGTGACTTCCAAACAGAACTCGCCATGTTCAACCTGGAAGTCAACATCGCTCCACACCGGCTGGGCGGCCGGGTATTCGACCGTCTGGCCGAGGAGATCCGTACGTCACTGGCATATGCGGACCGCAAGGCCGGCGAGGTCGACGCGGGAATCGCGATGATCGGCATTCTGCCGACGCTGGACCGGGACGACCTGGTCTCGTCCAATCTCTCCGCCGTCGACCGCTACGCCCTCCTCAACGAGCAGATCGTGGCCGCCCGCGGCGAGGACTTCACCCTCGACATCGAGGGTGTCGAGCGTCTGACCTGCACCTCCAAGTCCATCGCTCCCGAGGCCGCCTGCACCTCGGTGCAGCTGCACCTCCAGGTCACCCCGGACCGCTTCGCGGCCGTGTGGAACGCCGCCCAGGCGGTCACCGCCGCACAGATCGCCGTCGGCGCCAACGCGCCCTTCCTCTTCGGCCGCGAGCTGTGGCGCGAGTCCAGGCCCCCGCTGTTCCAGCAGTCCACCGACACCCGCCCGCCCGAGCTCCAGGCCCAGGGCGTCCGCCCGCGTACCTGGTTCGGCGAGCGGTGGGTGACCTCGGCGTACGACCTGTTCGAGGAGAACCGGCGCTATTTCCCGGCACTGCTCCCGATCTGCGACGACGAGGACCCGCTGGAGGTCCTGGACGCGGGCGGCGTGCCCTCCCTCTCCGAACTGGTCCTGCACAACGGCACGGTCTACCGCTGGAACCGCCCCGTCTACGACATCGCCGACGGCGTCCCGCACCTGCGCGTGGAGAACCGCGTCCTGCCCGCCGGGCCCACCGTCACCGACGTCATCGCCAACGCGGCCTTCTACTACGGCGTCGTGCGCGCGCTCGCCGAGGAGCCCCGGCCGCTGTGGCACCGGCTGCCCTTCGAGGCCGCTGCCGCCAACTTCGAGGCGGCGTGCCGCCACGGCATCGACGCCCGCTTCGAGTGGCCCAAGCGCGGCCGGCTGGGCGGTACCACCGAGGTCGACGCCGCCGTCCTCGTCCGCGACGAACTGCTGCCGCTCGCCGAGGCCGGTCTCGACGCGTGGGGCGTGGAGCCCGCCGACCGGGACCTGTACCTCGGCGTGATCGAGGAGCGGTGCCGGCGCCGGGTCAACGGCGCGTCCTGGCAGGCGGCCACGTTCCACCGGGCGCTGGAGGCCGGTCTGTCCCGGGAGGCCGCGCTGGCCGCCACGACCCGCCGCTACGTCGAGCTCATGCGCGAGGGCGATCCCGTGCACCTGTGGCCGGTGGGCCTGCCGGAGCCGGCGCCGCTGGGCTGAGACCGGCGGGACCGGGAAAGCGCCAGGGCCTGGCATGCTCCGGGCGTCGGCGAGCACCGGCGTCGGCGAGCACCGGCGTCGGCGAGCACCGGCGCCGGCGAGCACCGGCGCCGGACAGCACCGGGACCGCCCCCGCCGCGCGTCGCCTCATACTGATCGGGCAAGCTGTGACGTCCCAGCTGGAGGCAGGTGTGCATGGCGGAGGCGGGCCCAGTGGACGATTCGTTCCCTCAGAAGCCATTTCGTGGAGGGCCGGTTCCCCTTCAGGAGGGGCTCCCGCGACGGGTCCTGCGTGACGAGACGCTGCTCGTCCTGGCTTTGTCGCTCGGCGCCAGCGGGGTGTCCGCCCTCATCAGTTTCATCGGCTCGGTCACCCGGCCGGGCGGGCTCAAGGAACAGGCGGCCACCCTCAACGCCTCCGCCGCGCCCGGCCGTCCCTGGCTGGACCTGGCCTGGCAGCTCTTCGGAATCACCACGGCGCTCGTCCCGGTCGCCCTGGTCGCGCACTTCCTGCTGCGGGAGGGACGCGGCCTGCGCACCCTCGGCTTCGACCGCACCCGTCCATGGCCGGACCTGGGCCGCGGTGCTGCCGTCGCCGCCGTCATCGGCAGCACCGGCATCGCCTTCTACCTGGCCGCCCGGGGCCTCGGCTTCAACCTCACCGTGGTGCCCGAGGCCCTGCCGGAGGTGTGGTGGAAGTACCCCGTACTGATCCTCTCGGCGGTGCAGAACTCCGTCCTGGAGGAGGTCATCGTCGTCGGCTACCTGCTGCGCCGGCTCGACCAGCTCGGCTGGAGCCCGGGCGCGTCGCTCGCGGCCAGTTCGGTACTGCGCGGGTCGTACCACCTCTATCAGGGCATCGGCGGCTTCGTCGGCAACATGGTGATGGGCGTCGTGTTCGTGTACCTGTACCGCCGGTGGGGGCGCGTGGGCCCGCTGGTGGTGGCGCACTCGCTGCTCGACATCGGTGCCTTCGTGGGCTACGCGCTGCTGGCCGGAAAGGTGGACTGGCTGCCGACGGCGTGACGGGGAGGGGACGACGGGACGCCTTTCGCCGCCTCCCCTCCACCAGGCCGGGGCCTACGCCAGCAGCTCGCCCTCGATCACCGTCACCGCGTGCCCGCTCAGCAGCGTGCGCTCGCCGCGCAGCTCCGTACGGACCCGGCCGGAGCGGGGCGAGGCCTGCATCCCGATGAGGCCGGGGCGGCCGAGGCGCTCGGACCAGAAGGGCGCGAGGGCCGTGTGGGCACTGCCGGTGACCGGGTCCTCGTCGATGCCGACGTTCGGGAAGAAGCAGCGGGAGACGTAGTCGTAGCCACGGGCGGCGTCCTCCGCGCGGGCGGTGGCGATGATGCCGCGCTCGGAGTACGCGGCCAGCGCCTTGTGGTCCGGGGTCAGGCCGCGGACCGTCTTCTCGTCGGCGACCTCGACCAGCAGGTCCCCGATGTCCGGCCCGGTGTCCAGGACCGCGAGGGGCTCGGCCCCCAGGGCCTCGGCGACGCCCTTCGGGGCTTCGACCGGGGTGAGCGGCGCGGTGGGGAAGTCCAGTGTGATCGAGCCGTCCTCGCCCGGCGTCGCGACGAGGACGCCACTGCGGGTGGCGAACCGCACCGCGCCCTCGTGGGCGCCGGTGGTGTGCAGGACGTGGGCCGTGGCGAGCGTCGCGTGGCCGCACATCGCGACCTCGGTGGTCGGCGTGAACCAGCGCAGCGCCCAGTCGGCCGCGCCGCCCTCGGGCAGGCGGTGGGCGAACGCGGTCTCGGCGTGGTTGACCTCCAGGGCGACCCGCTGGAGCCGGTCGTCGTCCGGGAAGGCGTCGAGGAGCAGGACCCCGGCGGGGTTGCCGGCGAAGGGCCGGTCGGTGAAGGCGTCGACGATTCGAATGCGCATGCCTCGACGCTAGACGCTCCACGAATCCGCGGACCAAGGCCAATTCGTTGGTTCTGGACCGGATTTCCCGCCGGGCCGGTCATGACGCCGAGGGACGCTCGCTCGGACTTCCGGGCCAGGAAGGTGGCGACCGTCCTCGTCACCCCGTGGGCGGGCTCCTCCACCAGTCGTGCCGTGGTCGCGCGTCCCGCCTGTCCCAGCAGCCCGTCCGGCCGGATCGCCGGGTCGCGCCCCAGGTCCGCGACCGGCCCGCGGCCGGCCGCCCGCACGCCACGGCGAGCCCGGTCGGCATCACGAAGGAGACGGCACTCCTGGGACTTGGCTCGCGTGCGGCAGTTGGTGCCCGGCTACTCGTTGCTTCGCTCCATTCGGCGGCGATGGTTCTCAGGCTGTGGTTCGCGCGCGTACCGGCGAGCCAACTGCGGTGCGGCGAGTCCGAGAACGAGCATCACGCCTGCGGCGGCCGAGGGGGCGACCGCCAAGATGACGCCCGCGCTGATGAGCGCGCCGGCGGTCACGCCCAGGGCAGGACGCCAGTCGGCCCGGTAGCGCTTGCTCCGAAGAAGGAGTTGGGCGCAACCCCAACCGCCGATGGACGCGACGATGGCCAGGTAGTCGTACGCATGGATGAACGCGCCGCACCGGCTGCCCACTCCAGCAGGCACTCGTACGCATTCCGCGACCAGAAACCGCCCGATGCCCAAGCCGGTGACTCCTGTCAGCACCGCCAGTAGGACAGCCCGCCCCCAGATGTTCGACATGCGCGGATCATAGAACCCGCCTGCCCGTTCGGATCGGTCGGGCTGTTACGCGCATGGGGCAACCCTCGAAGAACCCCAGGTCAAACGCTCCGAGATCAGGGTCCGCGCATACACCAGCGAGTGCCCCCACTGCCACCCCTGACGATCAGCACCCCGCACCACTCAGACTTCGGTGGCACAGGACAAGGGGGGCTTGTCAGTCGATAGGTTCCGATATATCGTTGAGACATCGCGATTGGTACGCGACAGATCAAAGACTGATGGGAGTGATGACGATGCGTAACCACGGATACGAGCGTGGACACGGTGGACACGGCCGCGGAGAGGGTGGCCCCTTCGGTCACGGCGGCTTCGACGGTCGGCGTGCGGCCTTCGGTCCCTTCGGGCCGGGCGGTCCCGGTGGTGGCCCCGGCGGTCCCTTCGGGCCGGGATTCGGCCACGGAGGGCCCTGGGGAGGCCGCGGACGCGGCGGTCCCAGGGGAGGAAGGGCACGGCGCGGCGACGTACGGGCGTCGATCCTGGCCCTGCTGAAGGACCGGCCGATGCACGGCTACGAGATGATCCAGGAGATCGCCGAGCGCAGCGGCGGGGCGTGGAAGCCCAGCCCCGGTTCGGTGTACCCCACCCTCCAGTTGCTGGAGGACGAGGGTCTGATCGCCAGCGAGAGCGAGGGCGGCAAGAAGCTCTTCGCGCTCACCGAGGCGGGCCGGACCGCGGCCGAGGAAGGCGCGGACGCTCCCTGGGAGGAGGCCTCGCGGGGCGTCGACTGGGAGGCCCTGAACGACATCAGGCAGGCCGGATTCGGGCTGATGGAGGCCTTCGGGCAGGTCTGGAAGACCGGCAGCAAGGAGCAGCGGGAGAAGGCGCTCGCCGTCATCGGTGACGCCCGCAAGAAGCTGTACCTGATCCTCGCCGACGAGGACTGACCCGGTACGGCCGTCGTCGCGAGGTGCCCTGCGGAGTGATCCGCGGGGCACCTCCGCGTGTGGGCGCGCTCAGTCGACCCGCCGTATCACCGCCGCGTCGAAGAGATCCCACGCGCGCGGGAAGGCGCTCTCGTCGTGGCAGTGCCACGCCTCCCAGAACAGGTCGGCGAGCAGCGCCTCCTCCGGGGCGTACACCCGGTACACGTACTGCCTGCCGTCGACGGCAGGCAGGGCCACGAGCCAGCACCTGCTCCTCATACCCCTGTTGGACCCGCGACGGCGCCCTTCGGTTGCCCGGGGAGGCGCAGGCAGGGGGCGCGCCCGGCAGGGCGAAACGGCTTGATCTCATCCGTAAGGAGGAGATTCCGGCCCGGTGCGTCCACTCTGCGTGGGACGCGAAGATGCTTCCCTCCGGGGATGACCCGCTCTCGAGATGCTGATGGGCTAGGGGATGTGCAACCCCGTATCCCCCGGCAGTCGGCCGGCGAGCAAAGCGGCCGGCGCCCCGACGGCGCCGACCTCGATGCCCGGTTCAGCGAAGAACTGGCATCGGTGGTCACCGGCGCCCGCCGCAGAGCGGTACGGGACGGGGACCGGCAGATCGACACGGCCCATCTGCTGCACTCCCTCCTCGAGTACGACCCCGAGGCCCGCGCCGTCCTCGGCGAGGGCCCCCAGGTCGTCCGGCTGCTCGGCTACCTCGTGCAGCGCAGCATCGGCTACGGCCTGCGCTGGCAGAGCACCGTGGAGGACTCCGGCGCCGTACCCGTGGTGACCGGGGTCGCCGGCTTCTCGCCGCTGGCCGCCGCGGCCATGGAAGGCGCCTGCGCCCGTGCCGCCCGGCGCGGAGTGGACCGGGCCTGCGGCGTCGACCTGCTCGCAGCCCTCGTCACCGACTCGCAGGCGCGTGCCGTCGAGGTGCTCGGCCGCGCCGCCGTCGAGCCGCGCACGGTGCTCGCCCGCGTCGAGAACCACTTCGAGCCGACAGCCTGAACCTGAACCCCCAGTCCTCAACGGCTTCTCGACGGCTCCTCAGCGGCGCGTCTTCGGGACCGGCCCGGCCGTCCAGTCGGTGAGACAGGTGTCATTGGGGGTGACGGTCATGTCGTCCCCTGTCATCATGTGCCGGTGCATACGTCTGACAGTGCTCGCGTCCGCCGCGGCAAGGGCGCCGGGCTCGGCCTGGCGCTCGCTTCCGCGGTCGCCTTCGGAGGGTCCGGGGTCGCGGCCAAGCCGCTGATCGAGGCGGGACTCGACCCGCTCCACGTGGTGTGGCTGCGCGTGGCAGGCGCGGCCCTGGTCATGCTGCCGCTCGCCGTGCGACACCGTGCGCTGCTGCGCCGACGGCCCGGGCTGCTCGCCGGCTTCGGGCTGCTGGCCGTGGCGGGTGTCCAGGCCTGCTACTTCGCCGCGATCTCCCGTATCCCCGTCGGCGTCGCGCTGCTCGTCGAGTACCTGGCGCCCGCCCTGGTCCTCGGCTGGGTGCGGTTCGTGCAGCGGCGGCCGGTGACGCGGGCGGCGGCGCTCGGCGTGGTCCTCGCGGTCGGCGGACTCGCCTGCGTCGTGGAGGTCTGGTCGGGGCTGGGCTTCGACGCCCTCGGACTGCTCCTCGCGCTCGGCGCCGCCTGCTGCCAGGTCGGCTACTTCGTCCTGTCCGACCAGGGCAGCGACGCCGGCGACGAGGCGCCCGACCCGCTCGGTGTCATCGCCTACGGCCTGCTCGTCGGGGCCGCCGTGCTCACCGTCGTCGCCCGCCCCTGGTCGATGGACTGGTCCATCCTCACCCACGATGTCCCCATGGACGGCACACCCGTCGCCGCCACCCTGCTGCTGGCCTGGATCGTGCTCATCGCCACGGTCCTCGCCTACGTCACCGGCATCGTCGCCGTACGCCGCCTGTCTCCGCAGGTCGCGGGCGTCGTGGCCTGCCTCGAAGCGGTCATCGCGACCGTCCTGGCCTGGGTGCTGCTCGGCGAGCACCTCTCCGCCCCGCAGATCATCGGCGGCGTGGTGGTCCTGGTGGGCGCCTTCATCGCCCAGTCGTCGACGCCGGCGAAGGGCTCCACGGACCCGGTGGCGAGCGGTGGACCCGAAAGGCAGTTGTCCAGCAGAGGAACGGCGACCTAGGGTACTGATCATGCATTCCGACGCACTCGTCCTCCCGCCTCCGGCCGCCTGAGAGGCGGGCCCCTCTGATCAGCCCGGCGCGCTGCCGCCGGGCCGGACGGTGCTGCCCGCAGACGCAGTCCCCGCGCCCCCGGTCCTTCCGGGGCCGCTTCGAACGTCCGCGCCCTGTGCGCGTCTGCGGAGAGAACTCGTGTCGAATGCCGTCTCAGGCCTGCCCGTCGGGCGTGGCCTCCTCTATCTGATCGTCGCCGGTGTCGCCTGGGGCACCGCCGGTGCCGCCGCCTCGCTGGTCTACCGGGCCAGCGACATGGGGCCCGTGGCCCTGTCGTTCTGGCGTTGCGCGGCCGGGCTCGTCCTGCTGCTCGCCGTCCGGCCGCTGCGCCCGCGCGCACGCACGGCCGTACGCGAGCCGTTCGGCCGCAAGGCACTTCGGGCCGTGGTCACCGGCCTCGGCCTCGCGGTGTTCCAGACCGCCTACTTCGCCGCGGTGCAGTCCACCGGGCTCGCCGTGGCCACCATCGTCACCCTCGGCGCCGGCCCGGTGCTGATCGCGCTCGGCGCGCGCCTCGCCCTCGGGGAGCACCTGGGCCGGGGCGGGGCCGCCGCCGTGGTCGGGGCGCTCGCCGGGCTCGTGGTGCTCGTGCTCGGCGACGGAAGCACGACGGTCCGCGTGTCGGGCGTACTGCTCGCGCTGCTGTCCGCGGCCGGGTACTCGGTGATGACCCTGCTCACCCGCTGGTGGGGGCGCGGCGGCGGGGCGGACTCCGCCAGTACGTCCGTCGGGGCTTTCGCCGTCACCAGCCTGTGCCTGCTGCCGCTCGCCCTCGCGGAGGGCCTGGTGCCGCACACCGGCGAGCCGGTCCGGCTCCTGTGGCTGCTGGTCTACGTCGCCGCGGTCCCGACCGCCCTCGCCTACGGGCTCTACTTCGCCGGCGCGGCCGTCGTCCGGTCCGCCACCGTCTCCGTGATCATGCTGCTCGAGCCGGTCAGCGCGGCGGCGCTGGCCGTCCTGCTGCTCGGCGAGCACCTCACCGCGGCGACCCTGGCCGGAACGCTGCTGATGCTCGGCTCGGTCGCGGGACTCGCGGTGGCGGAGGCACGACAGGCACGACAGGCACGACAGGCACGGACACGGCCGGCGCCGGCGTGACGGCGGGGGGCCTCTCGACGAGAGAGGCCCCCTCCCCGCGGGGCGGGGAGCCGTCTTCGGCCGGATCCCTCTTCGGCCGGACTCCTCTGCGGCCCCCTGCAAGCAGGCACGGGGGCCGTCTTCGGTCAGACCCCGCTGCGGCGCACCAGGTGCTCGCGGGCCGCGTCGTCACGCGGACCGCTCCGCTCGGACAGCCCGGCCGCGATCCGGTCCCGGACCTCCTCGGGCCGTTTGCCGGCGTACTTGAACTTCGCCCGCACGCCGGTCACCTCCAGCCGCAGCCCGCGGATGCCGGACAGCAGCCTGCCGTACGGTGCCTCGCCCGCCGCGGCCCGCGCGGAGCCGCCCTCCGGCTGGAAGTGGCCGACCTGGCGGTTGAGCAGGTCGGCCTTCTCGGCCGGGTCGTCCACGACATGGGCGCGGCAGCGGAGCTGGACGGCCGCGTAGAAGCTGGTCGGCACACCGTGCTCCGGTGGGCCGTCCGGGGCGGCCTGCCAGGGGCCGGGGACGTACACGTAGTCGTCGACCACGCTCAGCAGGACGACGGGGTCCGCCTGAAGCGCGGGCCACAGCGGGTTGGGCCGCGCCAGGTGCGTGACCACCTCGCCGTACTCGCCGCGACCGGCGTCGAAGGCGAAGTGCAGCGGCTGGACGTGGGGCGGCTCGCCGGGTGGGCCGTTCACCGCGAGCTGGCCGAAGTCGTGGAGGGACAGCCACCGCTGCCACTCGGCGTCGTCGTGCGGCGCGTCCCAGGGGTGGACCAGCATCACGGAGCCGAAAGGTAGTCGGGCAGCCGTGTGCCGGCGTCCAGGCCCGGGTCGGCGACCGGGGCGTCGTACCCCTTGCGCAGCGGGACCAGGCCGGCCCAGTGGGGGAGGGCGAGGTCCTCGGGCTCGTCGTTCACGCCGCCGGTGCGGAGCTTGGCGGAGACCTGGTCCAGGTCGAGGCGGATCACGGCGGTGGCGGCCAGCTCCTTCTTGTTGGCCGGCCGGGAGTCGGCGGAGCGGCCGGGTACGACGTGGTCGACCAGGGCGTCCAGGGCCGCGCGCTTCTCCTCCGGGTCCGTCACGTCGTACGCGGTGCCGTGCACGACCACCGACCGGTAGTTGATCGAGTGGTGGAAGGCCGAGCGGGCCAGCACCAGCGCGTCCACGTGCGTCACCGTCAGGCACACCGGGAGGCCCGGGTCGGCCGCGCCCGTCATCCGCAGCGGGCGGGAGCCCGTCGAGCCGTGCACGTAGAGCCGCTCGCCGACCCGGCCGTAGAGCGTCGGCAGGACCACCGGGGAGCCGTCGCGGACGAAGCCGAGATGGCAGACGTAGCCCTCGTCGAGTATCGAGTGCACCAGCTCCTTGTCGTAGGAGGCCCGGTCGGGGGAGCGGGTGGGGACGGTGCGGTCGGTGGGCGTGTAGGCGGTGGCGGGCTGCGACGGTGGCTGCGTCCGTGTGGTCCCCTGCATGGCGCTCTCCATTGCACTAGTGCATAATCGGCTTTGTGCTAGGAGAGTATCGGATCACAGGGCGGGGCGCAGCGGAGATTTCCGCGAGCGTCGAGCGTGCGGTGGCCTCGGGAGAGCTGGAACCGGGTCAACCGCTGCCGCCGATGCGGGAGTTGGCGGAGCGGCTCGGGGTGAACCCGAACACCGTGGCCGCCGCCTACCGCACCCTGCGCGAGCGCGGGGTCATCGAGACGGCCGGGCGCCGGGGCAGCCGGGTGCGCTCGAAACCGGCCACCACGGGGCGCGAGTTCATCCGGGTCGAGGTGCCGGAGGGCGTGCGCGACCTGTCCGACGGCAACCCGGACCCGGCGCTGCTGCCCGCGCTGGGACCGGTGTTCGCCGCGGCGGCCGGACAGGGCGACCGCGAGCCCGTCCTGTACGGGCACGCTCCCGTGGAACCGGAACTGGTGCGCCTCGCACGCGCCGGACTGGACGCCGACGGGGTGCCGGACGGGCCCGTGGCCGTCACGTCCGGCTCGCTGGACGCCATGGAGCGGGTGCTGGCGGCCCACCTCAGACCGGGCGACGCCGTCGCCGTCGAGGACCCGGGCTGGGGCAGCCTCCTCGACCTCGTCCCCGCGCTCGGCCTGCGCACGGTCGCCGTCGGCGTCGACGACGAGGGACCGCTGCCCGACGACGTACGGCGGGTCCTCGCGGCCGGTGCCCGCGCCCTGGTCGTCACGGACCGCGCGCAGAACCCGACGGGCGCCGCGGTGAGCGCCACGCGCGCGCGTGCCCTGCGTTCCGTGCTGCGCGAGCACCCTCGCACGCTGCTGGTGGAGGACGACCACGGCCACCGCATCGTCGACCTGCCCCTGCACCCCCTCGCCGGTACGACGCACAGCTGGGCCTTCGTCCGCTCGGCCGCCAAGGCGTACGGCCCCGACCTGCGCCTCGCCGTGCTAACCGGGGACGTCGTCACGCTGGATCGGGTGCGCGGGCGGCAGCGGCTGGGCCCCGGCTGGATCAGCCGCATCACCCAGCGGGCCGTGGCCCGGCTGTGGGCGGACGGCTCCGTGGACGCGTACGCGGTGGCGGCGGCGTACGGGCGGCGCCGGGACGCCCTGCTCGGCGCCCTCGCGGAGCGCGGGATCACCGCGTACGGGCGCAGCGGCATGAACGTGTGGGTCCCGGTGCCGGACGAGACCGGCGCCGTCGCCCGGCTGCTGCACGCCGGGTGGGCCGTGGCCCCCGGCGCCCGCTTCCGCGTGAGCGCCCCGCCCGGCATCCGCATCACCGTCTCGACGCTGACGGAGCAGGACGCCGGCCCTCTGGCGGACGCTGTCGCGGCGGCGGTGGGGCCGGGGGCGGGACCGCTGCGGAGCTACGTCTGACGCGTGGGCCCGCCTTCGTCCCCGCCTGGGGCCCTGCGGACGCCCCCGCCCTCGCCCCCGCCTGTGGCCCCGCGGACGCCCCAGCCTTCGCCCCCGCCTGTGGCCCTGCGGCCCCCCGCCTTCGTTCCTGCCCATGGCCCCGCGAACGCCCCGCCTACGTCGCGGCCTTGTCGCGCTCCCGTGTCCGTCGGACCGGCTCCGCGGTGCCCGTGGCCGCCCCGGGCCGTGCCTGGGTCAGCGCTGCACCCGCCAGGACGATCGCCGCGCCGACCGGTGTCGACCAGGACAGCGACTCGCCGAGCAGTGCGACGCCCGCGGCCGTGGCGATGACCGGGGTGAAGTACGTGACCATCTGCGCTGTCGTCGGGCCGACCTCGGCCACCAGGTCGTACTGGATCAGGAAGGCGAGCCCGGTGCCCAGGATGCCCAGCGCCGCCACCGCCAGCAGGGGCATGACCGGGAAGCTGGTCGGCATCGAGGTGAAGAGCGGCGTCACGACGGCCAGTTGCACCGTGGCGAGCCCCAGCTGGGCGCCGGTCAGCGAGAGGTGGGAGTGGCTGGAGCCGGCCAGCGTGCGGCGGACGTAGATCCAGCCGACCGGATAGCTGAGCGAGGCCAGCAGGGCCAGCGCCGTGCCCGTGACGTCCAGGCCGTGGAAGCCCTGCCAGACACCCAGCACGGTCAGTACGCCGAGGAATCCGATGCCGAGGCCGGCCACCCGCCGCCGCGTCGGCCGGTCCTCGGAGAGGGCGACCAGTGACAGGGCCATGCCCCACAGCGGTGAGGTCGCGTTGCAGATGCCGGCGAGCGACGACGGGATCGTCAGCTCCGAGAAGGCGAACAGGGAGAACGGCAGCGCGTTGAGCAGGAACCCGGCGACGGTCAGATGCACCCAGGTCCACGTCCCGCGTGGCAGCCGCGCCCGCTTCACCGCCATCGCCACGGCGACCACCGCCGTGCCGAACACCAGCCGCCCCAGCGTGACCTGGAAGGGGGCGAAACTCTCCGTCCCCACCTTCATGAAGAGGAAGCTGAAACCCCAGACCAGGGAGAGGAGCCCGAAGCGCAGCCGCCAGTCGAAGGCGCGGCGGGCTGCGGGGGAGGACGCGACACTGCTGCTCATGCAGGCAACGATGATGCAGCCATCCTCGTAGCACAATCGAGATTACGCACGGAGTATCTCGTAGCATTGCTTACATGTTGAACCTGGAGCGCCTGCGCACCCTCGACGCCCTCGCCCGGCACGGATCGGTGAGCGGCGCCGCCGTCGGCCTGCACATCACCACCTCGGCCGTCTCCCAGCAGATGGCCAAGCTGGAGCGCGAGGCAGGCCAGCAGCTGCTCGCCAAGAACGGGCGGGGCGTGCGGCTCACGGACGCGGGCCGGCTGCTCGCCGAGCACGCGGCCCGCATCCTCTCCCAGGTCGAACTCGCCCAGGCCGACCTGGAGGCCCAGCGCGGGCAGGTGGTGGGCGAGCTGAGGCTGTCGGCGTTCCCGACGGCCGCCCGCGGACTCTTCCCCGGCGCGCTGGCCGGCCTGCGCACCCGGCACCCCGCGCTGCGCATCCGCTCCTGCGAGCTGGAGCCGGAGCGCGGCATCAACGGCGTGGTGCGCGGAGACCTCGACCTGGCGGTCGTACTCGACTGGTACAACAAGCCGATGCCGCTGCCCGACGGCCTGGTCAAGGCGCCGCTCCTGGACGACCCTGCGGACGTGGCCATGCCGGTCGGCCACCGGCTCGCGGGCCGCGACGAGGTGGACCTCGCCGAGTTCGCCGAGGACGAGTGGATCACGTGGGGCGAGGGCGAGTTCTGCCACGAGTGGCTGATGTTCACACTGCGCTCGAAGGGCATCGAGCCGATCGTCGGCCATCGCGCCGCCGAGACCCACACCCAGCTCGGCCTGGTCGCCGCGGGGCTCGGTGTGTGCATCGCGCCGCTGCTCGGTCGCCATCCGATGCCCGCCGAGGTCGTCACGGCGCCGCTGAAGCAGCGGGTGCGCCGGCACGTGTACGTCGTCTGGCGCGCCGACGCCGACCGCCGCCCGTCGATCCGGGCGGCGGTGGAGGCGTTGCGTACCGCGGCCGGACAGCTCGGCTGAAGGGGCGCACCCCGAGCAGCTCCTACGGTGCCGACAGCTTGCGGAAGTCCCAGGAGACGACCTTCTCGGGCGTCAGCCGCAGCCAGGCGTGCCGGCCGTCGTGCGGCATCTCCTCCAGGCCGAAGTTCTTGCGGGCGAACAGCGTCTCGGGGAAGTCGAGTTCTGCGTACAGCTCGCCGGTGCGCGGTGCCTCGCCCACGAACTCCACCCGGCCGGACAGCTCCGCGCCCCGCAACTCGTCGTACTCCTCGCCGGTGTCCACCACGATCGCCACCCGGCCATCGCGCCGCAGCTCCGTCCAGCGCCGGCTGCGCACGACCGAGTACAGCCACATCGAGGAGCCGTCCCAGGCGAACCAGAGGGTGCTCACGTGCGGTGCGCCGTCGGGCGAGACCGTGGCGACCCGGCAGGTGCGCTGGGTGGTGAGGAACGCGTCCAGCTCGCCGGGCGTCATCATGATCTTCCGGCCCCGGCGCTGAGTGACGGTCATCCGGCCAACTGGATCGAGTCCCCGCTGACCGTGATCTGTACGGCGGGCAGCGGCTTGGGCGCCGGACCGCTCTGCACGCTGCCGTCGGTGATCGAGAAGTTGCTGTTGTGACAGGGGCAGTTGATGACGCCGTCGGACACGCTCTTCACGGCGCATCCCTGGTGGGTACAGGTCGCGGAGAAAGCCTTGAACTCGCCCGCCGCGGGCTGGGTGACCACCACCTTCTGGTCGGCGAAGACCTTACCGCCGCCCTCGGGGATGTCGGCGGTCGCCGCGAGCGCGGCTCCGGCGTTCTCGCCGCCCGAACCGCCGTCGCCCGCCGATTCGGACGTGGGGGCCGAGGGAGCGGCGCCGGTGTCGCTCGACGCGTCGTCGTCCGAGTCTCCGCACGCGGTCAGCGCGACGGCGAGCCCTGCCGCTCCGGCCGCCGCCACGACGGTACGACGAGCCGGTCCCGCTGCGGGGTGAAACGATGCGCTGGTCATGCTGGGGTTCCCTTCCGGGGTGGATGCGTGATGATCTGCCGAGAGGTACGGGCCCGGGGCACGCGCTGTTCAGACCGTGCCGAGATGCTGTCGTGCCGGCGGTCGGGCGGGCGTAAAACACGGCTGTCGTTTCGCTGTCGGCCGGGCGCCGCTCGCGGAGAAAGCACGGTGGAACCCGCCACGGAGCGTGACGAGGGACCTGGGTGCAAGCTCACGAACTCGCAGCAGGTTTCGCATGGGCGAATTCCAGCAACTTTCTGTTGGGTTCGAGGCTCGGCACCGCCCTCTCGAGAGATGAGGTTGCGCATGCAATGCTCGGTAAAAGCCCCATGTGTCACCCGCTGTCCTGCGGCATCCGAGCGTTCGAAGAAGCAGTCGGTATGCCTCCTTTGAGGTTGCATGTATCTGTCACGAAGAGGCATGATGTCCGTCGTTCGAGGCGGTCCGGAAGCAGGCTGCCGCACTTCAACAACACACCCCACCATATGACAGCGCGGGCCGCCGACGGGCGGAAAGCGACGCTGTCCATTTATGTCTCATGTCTTAATCAAGTGGCTCTGAGTAAGGAATGAAAGAGATGAAGCAGAACGCCGAAACGATGACGTCGACCAAGGGACGCCGCAGGCGTGTCCTGCTCCGTTCGCTCGTCGTCCCTGCCGCTGTCGCCATCGGGCTGTTCGGTTCTGGGTCGGCATTCGCCGGTTATGACTGCGTTGCCTACGGGAACGGCGCTACCGCGACATTCAAGAACTATGGCGAAAAGCTCCTCATCAAGGACGAATCGTCGGATGGCCACTCCGCCGTGGCCAAAATCTACTACGGCGATGGTACGAAGGTTTACTGGAACCCGAACGGCGCCGGTACTACGCGAACCATCGACTTCGAGATTCCCGAGGGCCAGCGCGTAGAGGTGGCGGCCTGCATTGGCGAGTACGACGGTTACCGCATAATCGAGTGCAGCCTCTACAAGGTCGGCCAGGCCTGATACGGCACCGCGGGAGGGGCCGGCGTCTCGTCCGCCCCTCCCCGTCTTGCAAAAGGCCGGGATGGCGATGACCGAGCCTGACCCTCCGAAGTCATGGACGGCCGGCCCGGGAGTGCGATGGTTCGGGCGTCCTCGCCGACGATCACCCTCGGTTACTATGGGCGCTTCAATGCCCGAGGCCGGGAGCGAGGGGCGGACGGCCGTCGACGGACTGCTGGGGAGACAGGGAGACCAGAAGGGCCGTCGGCGGGCCATATCCGCTGCCGTGACCCCCATCGGCTGGTGTCGTACCCACAAGACTGAAGAGACGGATGGCCCGGAAGAGTGTTGAAAGAGGTCACCGCGACGCGCTACATCACACCCCTGCGCGAGGGCGGTTCGCTGCCGGGACTCGTCGAGGCCGACGACCTCGGGACCTACGTCCTGAAGTTCACCGGCGCGGGGCAGGGACGCAAGACACTCGTCGCCGAGGTGGTCTGCGGTGAACTCGCCCGCCGGCTGGGCTTCCGGGTGCCGCGTCTGGTGGCGGTCGGCCTCGATCCGGTGCTGGGGCTCGGTGAGCCCGACCAGCAGGTGCAGGAACTGCTCAAGTCCAGCGGCGGCACCAACCTCGGCATGGACTTCCTCTCCGGCGCGCTCGGGTTCGACCCGCTCGCCTTCGAGGTGAGCCCGGAGGAGGCCGGGCGGATCGTGTGGTTCGACGCGCTGGTGAACAACGTCGACCGGTCCTGGCGCAACCCCAACCTGCTGAGGTGGCGGGGCGAGGTGTGGCTCATCGACCACGGCGCGACCATGATCTGGCACCACAACTGGCCCGGCGCCGAGACCTCCGCCGCCCGCCCCTACGACGCCCGCGAGCACGCCCTCGCGCGCTTCGGGCCGGACGTCCGCTCGGCCGCCGCCGCGCTCGCTCCCCTGGTCACCGAGGAACTCCTCGCCGAGGTCACCGCCGAGATCCCGGACGTCTGGCTGCGGGACGAACCCGGGTTCGCCACACCCGACGACCTCCGGCGCGCCTACGCCCGCCCCCTGCTCGCGCGGGCCGCCACGATCCACGACCGCGTCCAGGGGGACCGGTGAGCGACCGCCACGTCTTCGAGTACGCGCTGCTGCGCGTCGTACCCCGCGTCGAGCGCGGGGAGTGCGTCAACGCCGGGGTGCTCGTGTACTGCCGGGCCAAGTCCTACGTGGGTGCCCGCACCCACCTCGACGAGCGCAGGTTGCTGGCCCTCGACCCGGACGTCGATCTGCCGGGCGTGCGCGCCGCCCTGCGTGCCGTCGAGGGCGTGTGCACCGGCGGGGACGCGGCGGGCCAGGCGGCCGGTGACGAACCCGGCCGCCGCTTCCGATGGCTCATCGCACCCCGCTCCACGATCGTCCAGCCCGGCCCCGTCCACACCGGCCTCACGGCCGACCCGGCGGCCGAGGCGGAACGGCTGCTCGACCTGCTGGTGCGGTAGCCGCGCCCCGCATTCCTCGCCTCGGACGCGTCGGCCGGTTCCTCGCCTCAGACGCGTCGGCGGCGCCTGAGCACGTAGGCCGTGGCCAGCGCGGCGCTCGCCACGCAGCTCAGTCCGATCCCGATGTCCCAGCTGCTCGGCCCGATGCCCGAGGCGCCGCCCAGCCCGCCCTGCGTGCCGCGCGTCGGCGCGACGGTGGGGGATGCGGCGGGAACCGGCGTGGTGACCGGGGCCGGTGTGGTCGGAGTGGGACGCGGCATGGAGGTCGCGGAGATGGTCGGGCCGGAGTCCCGCTTCGGCGGTGCCCCGCCGGCCGCGCCCCCGTCCGACTTCCGGGCGGCGTCGATTCCGCCCTGGTCGAATCGGTTGTCGTCGAGTCGGTTCTCGTCGGGTCGGCTCTGGTCGATGCCGCCCTGACCGGTGTCCTGGCCGATGTCCTGGCCGTTTCCGCCCTGATCGGGTCGAGCCGAGTCGAATTCGCCTTCGCCGAATCCGCCCTCGTCGGGCCGGTACTCGTCGAGCCGGCCCGTGTCGGTGCCGCCCTGGTCGAGTCGGCCTTCGTCGGCTCCGTTCCCGTCGGCTCCGCTTCCGTCGATTCCGCCCTGATCGGGTCGGCTCCCGTCGGACGGGTCTTCGGCGAGTGCGCCCGGAGCGAGGGAGTCAGGGGCGAACGGGGCCGGGTCGACCGGTCCGCCGCCGATGACGGGCTGGGACGCCTTTTGGCGGGTGAGATTCCAGGAGTCCTGGTCCTGGGGATGTGCGGGGTAGGCCAGCGGCACGATCGCGGCGATCGCGACGGCTATGCCTGCGGCACCGGTACGACGGCGCATGGACGCCTCCTTTTCCGGCCACGAATGGCTCGCGCTACGACGCTAGGGCGCCGGTGGCGCGGGGGCCCGCAGCGCTGGGCCGATCGGGTGGGCCGGGCGTGATGACGCACACCGGGGGCCCAGGGAATGGATCACACCGGCCCGGTGTCCCGTTGACACCGGGTGCCAGGGCTTCTAGCGTCACGTCTGCGGAAGGTACTAAGCGGTCGCTCACTACTGGGCGCCCCGCGACGCTCCGCATGGGCCGCATCCCCAGGACGAGGAGAAGCAGCAATGTCCACCACTGAGCAGCGGGTCGCCGTAGTCACCGGAGCCGCACGCGGCATCGGTGCCGCCACCGCCGTACGACTGGCCGCCGAGGGCCGTGCCGTCGCCGTCATCGACCTCGACGAGGCGGCCTGCAAGGACACCGTCGAGAAGATCACCGCGGCCGGCGGCAAGGCGATCGCGGTCGGCTGCGACGTCTCCGACGAGGCGCAGGTCGAGGCGGCGATCGCCCGGATCGCCGAGGAACTGGGCGCGCCGACGATCCTCGTCAACAACGCGGGCGTGCTGCGCGACAACCTGCTGTTCAAGATGAGCGCCTCCGACTGGGACACCGTCATGAACGTGCACCTGCGCGGCGCCTTCCTCATGTCCAAGGCCTGCCAGAAGCACATGGTGGACGCCGGCTTCGGCCGCATCGTCAACCTGTCCTCGTCCTCCGCGCTCGGCAACCGCGGCCAGGTGAACTACTCCGCCGCCAAGGCCGGTCTGCAGGGCTTCACCAAGACCCTCGCCAAGGAGCTCGGCAAGTTCGGCGTCACCGCCAACTCCGTCGCCCCCGGCTTCATCGCCACCGAGATGACCAAGGCCACCGCCGACCGTGTCGGCATGGGCTTCGACGACTTCAAGGCCGCCGCCGCCACCCAGATCCCGGTGGCGCGCGTCGGGGAGCCCGACGACATCGCCAACGCCATCGCCTTCTTCACCGGCGAGGCGGCCGGCTTCGTCTCCGGCCAGGTGCTGTACGTGGCCGGCGGACCGCTCGACTAGGTGACACGGAGACTAGGGAACACTGGGACTAGGGACCACTGACATGACTGAACTTCCCGGACTCTCCGGCAAGGTCGCGCTCGTCACGGGCGCCAGCCGCGGCATCGGCTACGGCGTCGCCGAGGCGCTCGTCGCGCGCGGCGACCGCGTCTGCATCACCGGCCGCAACGAGGAAGCCCTGAAGGAGGCCGTCGACAAGCTCGGCTCCGACCGGGTCATCGGCGTCGCCGGCAAGGCGCACGACGAGGCCCACCAGGCCGTCGCCGTCGAGCGCACGATGGAGGCCTTCGGCCGCGTCGACTTCCTGGTCAACAACGCCGGTACCAACCCGGTGTTCGGGCCGATCGCCGACCTCGACCTGAACGTCGCGCGCAAGGTCTTCGAGACCAACGTGATCTCGGCGCTCGGCTTCGCCCAGCGCACCTGGCACGCCTGGCAGAAGGACAACGGCGGCGCGATCGTCAACATCGCCTCCGTCGCGGGCCTGTCGCCCTCGCCCTTCATCGCCGCGTACGGCGTCAGCAAGGCCGCGCTGATCAACCTCACCGCCCAGCTGGCGCACGAGTTCGCGCCGGGAGTGCGGGTCAACGCGATCGCCCCGGCCGTCGTGAAGACCAAGTTCGCCGCCGCCCTGTACGAGGGCCGCGAGGAGGAGGCCGCCGCGGGCTACCCGCTGGCCCGGCTCGGCGTGCCCTCGGACATCGGCGGCGCCGCCGCGTTCCTCACCTCGGAGCAGTCCGCCTGGGTCACCGGTCAGACGCTCGTCGTCGACGGCGGCATCTTCCTGAACGCCGGCGTGGCCTGAAACCGGCTGTCACCGACCCTGAAGATCGATCCCGAGCACGGGCGCCGCGCACGAAGAACGGCGCCCGTGTCCGCGTTTCGAGACCACGGGGCGATGACAACGTAGTCATCGCCAAATGATCAAAACCCCTGCTCAGAAGGGGGTTCAGGTGGCGTGGCGCTGCGGTATGGTCTGCCGACCCTTGGCACGGCGGATCGAGGAGCGTGCGCGTGTTCAACCGGAACCGAGGCCTGCGGCGGGTGGCGGCCATCGTGTCCATATCGTCGCTGGTCACCGGCTGCGGCATCCTGTCGTCCGACAGTTCGGGGGACGAGGGGCCGATCGTGGTGGGGACGACCAGCGCCCCCAGCGCGCTGGATCCGGCCGCTTCCTGGGACGGTTCGTGGGAGTTGTTCCGCAACATCTACCAGACGCTGCTCAGCTACCCCAACGGTGCGACCGCGCCCGAGCCCGACGCCGCCGAGCAGTGCGCGTTCACCGATTCCACGAACCAGGTCTACCGCTGCGAGCTGCGCGAGGGCCTGACCTTCTCCAACGGGGACCGGCTGGACGCCCAGGCCGTCAAGCACTCGATCGACCGGATCAAGGACATCAACGTCAACGGCGGTCCCGCCGGTCTGCTGGGCAGCCTCGACCGGGTCCAGGCGCCGAGCGAGCGCGAGGTGGTCTTCCACCTCAACAAGCCCGACGCCACCTTCCCGTTCGTGCTCGCCACGCCCGCCATGTCGATCGTCGAACCGGGCGGCTACCCGGCCGACGCCCTGCGCGAGGACGGCGAGGTCGTCGGCTCCGGCCCGTACACGCTTCAGTCGTACGAGGACGGCGAGCGGGCCGAACTCGTCCGCAACGACCGCTACAAGGGCTTCGCCGACCGTCACAACGACGCGGTCACCGTCCGCTACTTCAAGGACTCCGCCGGCATGGTGAAGGCGCTGCGCGACGGGGAGATCCAGGTCACCTACCGCGGTCTCGCGGCCGACGACGTCATCACGCTGCAGGGCAGGACCAGCAAGGACGAGGACCTCCGGCTGGTCGAGGGTAGCGGGACGGAGATCCGCTACCTCGTCTTCAACCCCGAGGACCCGTGGGCGGGCAAGAAGGAGGTGCGCCAGGCCGTCGCCCAGGTGATCGACCGGGCCGCGATCGCCCACAAGATCTACCAGGACACCGTCGACCCGCTGTACTCGATGGTCCCCAAGGGCCTGACCGGCCACACCACGGGCTTCTTCGACGACTACGGCGACCCCAGCGTCCCCAAGGCCCGCGAGATCCTCACCGACGCGGGCATCACCGAGCCCGTCCCGCTCACCCTCTGGTACACCACCGACCGCTACGGCTCCGAGACGGCACAGGAGTTCAAGGAGATCAAGCGCCAGCTCGAAGCCTCCGGCCTGTTCACGGTCACCCTCGACAGCCGCCCGTGGAAGACGTACGTCGAGGGCTACCAGAAGGGCGAGTACCCGGTGTTCGGGCGCGGCTGGTCCCCCGACTTCCCGGACGCGGAGAACTTCATCGCGCCCTTCGTCGGCAAGCAGAACGCACTCGGCACCCCTTACCTCGCACCGGAGATCACCGGCGAGCTGCTGCCGCGCTCACGCCGGGAGAGCGACCGCGCCAACGTGGAGAAGGAGTTCGAGCGGGCGCAGCAGATCCTCGTGGACGACGCCCGGCTGCTGCCGCTCTGGCAGGGCAAGCAGTACGTGGCCGCCAGCACGGACATCTCGGGCGCGGAGCGAGCCATGGACCCCTCGACGATCATGATGATGTGGCAGCTGTACCGGAAGACCAGCTGGTAGGTGCGCGGTACGCGCTGGGCGGGGCTCGCGTTGTCAGTGGTCGCCGGTAGGTTTTGAGGACCGGAAGCGACCGCACAGCGTAAGGAAGTTGACGTGACCGACATCGCCATGCTGCCCGAGTCCTGGCGCGAGGTGCTGGGCGGCGAGCTGCAGCAGCCCTACTTCAAGGAGCTGATGGAGTTCGTCGAGGAGGAGCGGGCGAACGGCCCCGTCTACCCGCCGCGCGAGGAGGTCTTCGCCGCGCTGGAGGCCACGCCGTACGACCGGGTGAAGGTGCTGGTCCTCGGGCAGGACCCGTACCACGGCGAGGGGCAGGGCCACGGGCTGTGCTTCTCGGTCCGGCCGGGCGTGAAGATCCCGCCGTCCCTGCGGAACATCTACAAGGAGATGCACGCGGAGCTGGACACCCCGATTCCGGACAACGGCTGTCTGCTGCCGTGGGCGGAGCAGGGCGTCCTGCTGCTCAACGCGGTGCTCACGGTCCGGGCCGGCGAGGCGAACTCGCACAAGGCCCGCGGCTGGGAGCTGTTCACCGACGCGGTGATCCGCGCGGTGGCCGGCCGGACCGACCCGGCGGTGTTCGTGCTGTGGGGCAACTACGCGCAGAAGAAGTTGCCGCTGATCGACGAGACGCGGCACGTGGTGGTCAAGGGCGCGCACCCCTCGCCGCTGTCGGCGAAGAAGTTCTTCGGCTCCCGTCCGTTCACGCAGATCAACGAGGCGGTCGCGAAGCAGGGCCACGAGCCGATCGACTGGACCATCCCGAGCCTCGGCTGAGCCGACGCGCGGGCCGGCCGGCCACCGGCCGGTCCGCGCGCGTCACGGGCCACCTGACCGGGAACACCGATATGTGCGGTTAGCGTCGTCGGGAACAGCCGACGACGGGCACGGAGGACGCGGTGGCCAAGGGACAGGAGCAGGCGGCGCCGGACGCCGTGCTGACGCGGATCGGGCAGGTGGTCATGCTGCACCACGCGGGCGACCGCGAGGAGGCCCGCCACCGCTTCCTCGGCCTGTGGGCGGAGATCGGCGAGCACGGCGACCCGCTGCACCGCTGCACCCTGGCCCACTACCTGGCCGACACCCAGGACGACCCGGGGGACGAACTGGCCTGGGACCTGCGGGCGTTGTCGGCGGCCGAGGAACTCACGGAGGACCGGTTCGGGGGCCGGCCCGCCGATCGGCCCGAGGGCACACTCGCCGCGCGCGCCCTCTACCCCTCGCTGCACCTGAACCTGGCCGCCGACTACGACCGGCTCGGCCACCGCGAGGCCGCCCGCGTACATCTGCGGCGGGCCCGCGGCGCGGCCGAGTCCCTCGCCCCCGACCGCTACGGCGAGGGCGTGCGCGCGGCCATCAGCCGACTGGAGCTGCGGCTCGGCGACACCGGTCCCACCGCGGACGGGCCGCCGGACCGGCCCGACGGTCCTTGGGGGCCACCGCGGCAGCGGCCGTAGTCCCGGCCCGCCGCGCCGGGCGTGCCCGCTCAGTGGCCGTACGCCCGCTCGCAGATGACCGCCTCGGGGCTGCCCGGTCGCCAGCCGCCGTACTGCTTGCCGAGCGAGCACACGTCGGCGTTCTCGCCGGTGCCACGGCCGGTCGGCCGGGGCACGTCGGGGACCTCGACGCGAGATCGCTCCCGGTTCTGCTCCCGCTCCGGTGTCCCGGTGCGGGCGGGCCGCGGTCGTTGTTCCGGACGGGCGTGGGTGCCGGGGGGTTCCCGCCGCGGTGGGGCCGCTTCCGAGGACGGCGTACGGTGCGGCTCGCCGGACGCGAGGTCCGGGGCCCGAGAGGGGCCGATCATCTCCAGCGCCTCACGGGCCGGGGCCTGCACGACCCGCGGCTCGGACGGACCGTCCGGGCGCGGCGCCGAGGAGCGGGCGCCCGCCGCCGACGGGTCGGCCGCGGTCGGGCCCTGGACCGTCGTACAGCCGGTCAGGGCCGAGACCGCCACGGTCACCAGAAGCGTTGCGGTGGTCGTCGTTCGATGCACCCGCGCCACTCTGCTGGGTCGGGCCCCGTCGACGGTGCCGGACAAGCGGAGGTTGCCCCGCACGGGTGATCTCCGGCCCCGTACGGAGGCCCCGGGGCCGCCGAGGGTGACGTCAGTCGCCCGTGGCGCCGTCGAGGCTCTCGCGGATCAGATCGGCGTGCCCGTTGTGGCGGGCGTACTCCTCGATCATGTGGGTGTGGATCCAGCGCAGGGTGTAGCGCTCGCCGGTGCGCCGGTGCCGGCCGCGGGTCGGTTCGTCGAGGGGGACGTCGGCCGCGTTGCGCCGGGCGGCCTCGATCTCGGCCTGCCAGGTGGCGTGGGCCTCCTGCCAGGTGTCCGCCTCGGTGAGACGGAACTCGCCGTCCGGGTCCTCGTCCGTGTAGTAGATCGGGTCCGCGTCCTCGTCCGCCAGCACCCTGCGGTACCAGCTCCGCTCCACCTCCGCCATGTGCCGCACCAGTCCCATCAGTGACAACGTGGACGGGGTCACGGAGGCGGTCCTGAGCTGGGCGTCGGTGAGGCCCTCGCACTTCCACGCGAGGGTCTGCCGGTGGTACTCCACCCAGCCCTCCAGCATGGTGCGTTCGTCGGCGTCGGCGGCTGGCTCGCGGCGTTCGGTCGTCATGTCGGCATCCTCGCTGATGAAGGCCCCCGCCCACCAGGAGATTTCAGCCGTCCAGCATGCCGTCCAGGACCTCGCGCAGGCCGGCCCGCACCTCGTGGAGGCTCGGCACCTCAGCGTGGAAGGTCCCGGCCACGCAGCTGAACATCAGCCCGTCCGCCCAGGCGACCAGCGACAGCACATGGCGTGCCGGGTCGGCCGAGCCCATCGCCGTGACGAGGGCGCCGAGTTGCTCACGGAAGCGGGCGCCCGCCGCGTCGAAGTGGGCTCGTAGCTCTGGGCGGCGCGTGGCCTCCAGGGCCAGTTCGTACCGGGCCAGCGTCAGCTCGCGGTTGCGGGTCAGGGCGCGGTGCGTCGCCAGCGCCAGCGCATCCGCCAGCGCGTCCAGGCCGTGGCGCGGGTCCGGCATCTCGTTCAGCCCCAGCACCCGCGCCTCCCGGTCGGCCAGGCGCCGCACCGCCAGTTCCAGGAGCGCCTGCCGGGTCCGCGCGAGGTTGGACGTGGAGCCCTGCGGGAGTCCGGCCGCCTCGTCGACCGCACGGTGCGTGAGCCCGCGCATTCCGCGCTCGGCGAGCAGGGTCAGGGCGGCGTCGGCGACGAGGTCGGCGCGGGAAGCGCCGGCGGGGGGTGCGGTGCGTGCGGACATGGAGATCAACCTACCTGCCTCACTACGGCTGTAGTACAGTCGAGACGAGGGCATCACTACAGCTGTAGTGAGCGGGTGGCGAGTGCGAGGAGGAGCCATGACACGGACACGGCAGGCCGTCGTGATCGGCGGCGGCATCGGGGGTCTGACCGCGGCGGTGGCCCTGCGCCGCCGCGGCCTGCGGGTCACCGTCCTGGAACGCGCCCCCTCGCTCCAGCCGATCGGCGCGGCCATCTCCCTGTCGCCCAACGCCCTGCGCGCCCTGGACGTCATCGGCCTCGGCGACGAGATCCGCGACCTGGCCGCCTGGCAGGGCGACGGAGGCCTGCGCACCCCGGGCGGGCGCTGGCTCTCCCGCTCCAGCGCCGAGGCCGCGGCGGCGCGGTTCGGGGGCCCGCTCGTGCTGCTGCACCGGGCCACCCTCATCGACCGGCTGGCCGCGCAACTGCCGCCCGACGCCGTCCGCACCGCCGCCGACGCGATGCTCGCCGACCCGGGCGACGGCGACCGGCCGGCCCGGGTGCGCACCCCCGGCGGCGAGCTGGAGGCGGACCTGGTCGTCGGAGCCGACGGCATCCACTCCTCCGTACGCGGCACGCTGTTCCCGCACCACCCGGGACCCGTCTACTCCGGCTTCACCACCTGGCGCGTGGTGCTCCCGGTGCCCGGCGTCGAGTTCGCCTCCCACGAGACCTGGGGCCGGGGCCGCATCTGGGGCACGCATCCGCTCAAGGACGGCCGGGTCTACGCCTACGCCGCCGCCGTCACCCCGGCGGGCGGACACGCGGCCGACGAGAAGGCGGAGCTGCTGCACCGGTACGGCGACTGGCACGATCCGATCCCCGCCGTCCTCGCCGCCGCCCGCCCCGAGGACGTCCTGCGCCACGACGTGCACCACATCGCCGAGCCGCTGCCCGCGTACCACCACAGCAGGGTCGCCCTCCTCGGGGACGCCGCGCACGCCATGCCGCCGACCCTCGGCCAGGGCGGCAACCAGGCCGTCGAGGACGCGATCGTGCTCGCCCACCACCACGACGACCTCGCCGCCTACACCGCCGCGCGCCTGCCCCGTACGACCGGCGTCGTCCGCCAGGCCGTCAAGGTCGCCCGGCTCAACCTGATGACCAACCGCGCCGGGATCGCCGTACGCGACACCGCGATCGCCGCGCTGTCCAAGGCCGGACCGGCCCTCTTCCTGCGCGCATTCGACGGCATCGCAGACTGGCGGCCTCCGCGGGAGCCGTATGCTTCCCACCGGACCCAGGTCGGCGAGCGTTAGAGGAGCACACCCCGTGAAGGTCGGCGTCATCGGACTCGGCGACATCGCGCAGAAGGCCTACCTGCCGGTGCTCGCCACGCTGCCCGGGGTCGAACTGCACCTGCAGACCCGCACCCCGGCCACGCTCACCCGGGTCGCCGACGGGCTGCGCCTCCCGGCCGGGCAGCGCCACGCCGACCTCGGCTCACTCCTCGCCGAGGGCCTCGACGCCGCCTTCGTGCACGCGCCGACGGCCGTCCACCCGGAGATCGTGACCCGGCTGCTGGAAGCCGGCGTCCCGGTCTACGTCGACAAGCCGCTCGCCTACGAACTCGCCGACTCCGAGCGCCTGGTGGCCCTCGCCGAGGAACGGAACACCAGCCTCGCCGTCGGCTTCAACCGGCGCCACGCCCCCGGGTACGCGCAGTGCGCCGAGCACCCGCGCGAGCTGATCCTCATGCAGAAGAACCGCATAGGCCTGCCCGAGGAACCGCGCACGATGATCCTCGACGACTTCATCCACGTCGTCGACACGCTGCGCTTCCTGGCGCCGGGACCGGTCGACGACGTGACCGTCCGCGCCCGCGTCCAGGACGGCCTGCTCCACCACGTCGTGCTCCAGCTCGCCGGGGACGGCTTCACCGCGCTCGGCGTCATGAACCGGCTCAGCGGTTCGGCGGAGGAGATCCTCGAGGTGTCCGGTCAGGACACCAAGCGCCAGGTGGTCAACCTCGCTGAGGTGATCGACCACAAGGGCCAGCCGACCGTGCGGCGGCGCGGCGACTGGGTCCCGGTGGCCCGCCAGCGCGGCATCGAGCAGGCGGTGCTCGCCTTCCTCGACGCCGTGCGCGCCGGCAAGGTGCTCAGTGCCCGGGACGCGCTTCAGACCCATGAGCTGTGCGAGCGGGTGGTGCGGGCGGTGGCGGAGCGCTCCGCCTGAGCCGCACCGCCCGCACACCCTCGGCGGCGGCCCAGGCCGCGAGGATCAGCAGCGCCGCGTGCAGCGTCCAGTCGCCGTAGCGTACGTAGGGCGTGCTGCCGTGCGTGAGCGGCACCTCGTACACCCGCGACGCGCTCGCGTCGGTGCCGAGCCACGACCCGATCCGGGCGCCGTTCGCGTCGTAGACGGCGGAGACGCCGGTCAGGGTCGCGTGCACCATCGGGCGGCCGGTCTCGGCGGCGCGGAGCGCGGCGAGCGAGGCGTGCTGCGCGGGCGCCCAGGTCTGCTGGAAGGTCGACGTCGACGACTGGGCGAGCAGCACCTCGGCGCCGTCGGCGGCGAGCCGGCGGCTCATGTCGGGGAACGCGCTCTCGAAGCACACCATCGGGCCGATCCGCAGCCCGTCCCCGACGTCCATCACCACCTGCTCGGAGCCCCGCCTGCGGTCCTCGCCCGCCGCCTCGCCGACGGAGGTGGCCCAGCCGAGCAGTGAGCGGGCCGGGACGTACTCGCCGAACGGGACGAGCCGCATCTTGTCGTACCGCTCGCCGGTCGGGCCGTCGGGCCCGACGAGTACCGAGCTCTTGTAGATGCCGGGCTTGTCGGAGCGCCGCGCGTCCACGTTGACCAGGATGTCCGCGCCGGTCTCCCGCGACAGCGCCGTGAGCCGGCGTGCCAGGTCGGGGCGGTCGTCCAGGTCGAAGCCGACGCTGCTCTCGCCCCAGACGATCAGGTCGAGGTCCCGGTCGGCGAGCCGGCGGGTCAGCTCCTCCTCGCGGTCGAAGCGCCGGTCGGCACTGTCCCGGCCGGCGACGACGCCGGGCTGCACCACGGCGATCGCGACCCGCTCGTCGGCATCCGGGCGCGGCGACCAGACCCAGGCCGCGGAGGTGGCCGCGGCGGTGGCGACCAGCCCGGCCAGTGCGGGCACCCGGGCCCGGCGGACGGCGACGAGCACGGTGACGGCGACGTTGACCGCCACCACCAGGAAGCTCAGCAGCCACACCCCGCCCACCGAGGCGAGCCGCAGCGTCGGCGCCACCTGCCACTGACTCGCGCCGAGGACGCCCCAGGGGCCGCCGAGCCCCTCCCAGGAACGGACCAGCTCCACCGCCAGCCAGCCCGACGGCAGCACCACGAGCGACGCGGCGACCCCGCGCACCGAGGGCGTCCCGCCCAGCAGCCGGCGCACCAGCCAGCCCCACGGCGCCCACAGCGCGCCGAGCAGCGCGGCGATGACGAACGTGAACACATGGAGGTTGGGCAGCAGCCAGTGGTGCATGGCCAGCATGAACCCGAACCCGCCGCACCATCCGTCGAACGCCGCCCGCTTCCAGGTCGGCGCGGTACGGGCCAGCAGCAGCCAGGGCACCAGGGCGACCCAGGCCCACCACCACAGGGCCGGCCCCGGAAAAGCGAGCACGGGCAGCGCGCCGGCGGCCGCGGCGGCGGCCGAGCGCCGCCACGGGGAGGCGAGCCAGCGGTCGAGCGTCTTCATAGGCGCCTCCCTACCCCGTGGTCTCTTCAGTGTGCGCGCTCGACGAGGGCGGATTGCAGTTGATCACATCGGATGTCCGGGGCCGGGGAAGCGGGGCCTCGCCTAAGATGATCGATGATCGATCAAACAGGGGTAGCGTGCCCCTCGATCCTGCGACGATCTTCTGCTGGAGGTACTCATGAGGCGTCCCATCACGGTGGTCACCGGCGGCAGCCGGGGAATCGGGGCGGCGGCCTGCCTGCGGCTCGCGGCGGACGGGCACGACGTCGTCGCGGGCTATGTGCGCGACTCGGGGGCGGCGGAGGCGGTCGTCGCGGGGGTGCGCGAGGCCGGCGGCCGCGGTCTCGCGGTCCGGGCGGACACGTCGGTCGAGGCAGACGTCGAGCGGCTCTTCGAGGTCGCGGAGGAGCGGCTCGGGCCGGTGACGGGGCTGGTGAACAACGCGGCGGTGACCGGGCCGCTGGGGAGGCTCGCCGACAGCGACACCGCGAACCTGCGCCGGGTCCTCGACGTCAATCTGCTGGGCGTGCTGCTGTGTGCACGGCGCGCCGCGCAGCTGATGACCGCGCGGGGAGGCGGCGTGATCGTGAACGTGTCGTCGGGCGCCGCGACCATCGGCAGCCCGGGGGAGTACGTGCACTACGCGGCGACCAAGGCGGGCGTCGACGCCCTGACCCTGGGCCTGGCCAAGGAACTCGGCCCGGACGGCGTCCGCGTCAACGCGGTCGCTCCCGGGGTCACCGACACCGAGATGCACGCCGCGATGGGCGACCCGGAGCGTGCCCGGCGGATGGGGGCCGCCGTTCCGCTGGGTCGGGCGGGCCGGGCGGAGGAGATCGCCGCGGCGATCGCCTGGCTGATGTCGCCGGACGCGTCGTACACGACGGGGACGGTGCTCAGGGTGGCCGGCGGGCGCTGACCGCCCCGGCCGGTCAGGCCGCCTCGATGACCTCGCCACGGATCGCGGTCGCCCACTCGACCACCAGCAACTCGTACTCCACACGCTCCTGCGCCGACAGGGTCCCGCCCGCACGCCGCCACAGCGCACGGATCTGATCGTTCAGCTCCGCGGCGGACCGCACGAAACCAGGAGTCACGGAATTGGGGGACATGCGGACAAGCCTAGGGGCAAGCACTGACAGTGCGCTACCGGACGGCTACAGAAGCGGCTGCGTCAGCCGGACGACTCCGCGGCGTGCGGGCTGAGGGCACCCGTCGCGACCAGGGCGATGATGACGATGCCGAGCGCGATGCGGTACCAGACGAACGGCATGAAGCTCCTGGTCGAGATGAACTTCATGAACCAGGCGATGACCGCGTACCCGGTGCCGAAGGCGATGATCGTCGCGAACAGCGTCGGCCCCCAGGAGACGTGGTCGTTCTCCATGGCGTCCGTGAGTTCGAACAGGCCGGAGGCGAGCACCGCCGGGATCGCGAGCAGGAACGAGTACCGGGCCGCCGCCTCGCGGCGGTAGCCCATGAAGAGGCCGCCGCTGATGGTCGCCCCGGAGCGGGAGACGCCGGGAATGAGGGCCGCCGCCTGGCAGAGGCCGTAGATCAGGCCGTCCCGGACGCTCAGGTTCTCCAGTTCCTTGCGCTGCTTGGGCGCGCGGTGCCGGCCGCCCTTCTCGTCCCGCGCGGCCATCCGGTCCGCGACGCCGATGATCACACCGACGACGATGAGCATGGTCGCGGTGATGCGCAGGTCGCGGAACGGACCCTCGATCTGGTCCTTCAGCGTCAGTCCGAGCACGCCGATCGGGATGGAGCCGACGATCACGAGCCAGCCCATGCGCGCGTCGGGGTCGTGGCGCATCGACTTGTCGGTGAGCGACCGCGTCCACGCCGAGATGATCCGCCCGATGTCCTTGCGGAAGTAGATGAGTACGGCGGCCTCGGTGCCGATCTGCGTGATCGCCGTGAAGGCCGCGCCCGGGTCGTGCCAGCCGGAGAACGCCGCGGTCAGGCGCAGGTGAGCGCTGGAGGACACGGGGAGGAACTCGGTCAGCCCCTGGACGAGTCCGAGGATGAGTGATTCAAACCAAGACATGAGGTTACGGGGTCCAAGTGCCGATCGAGAAACGGGCGACGGGCACGCCGGAGCGCCGTGTGCGGTGATCAGGATCAGGCGTGCCGAGGGGCAGCGTAGCGCCCCAAAGTGAAGATCGGCCCACAGGGGTGGAAGGGCTACTGGGCCGCCGTCGGGCCCGTCACCGTCCAGCCCGGGGCCTGCGGATGGGCGGTCAGGTCCTCGTGCCGGACGGTGTCGCCGCAGGCCCGGCAGGTCACCTGCGGGACGAGTTCGCTGCCGCAGGCGTGCTCGATCACCATGGGGCGGTCGTCGTCCGCGCGCAGGTGCCGGTCGCCCCATTCCATGAGGGTCATCAGGACCGGCTCCAACTCCAGACCCGCCCTGGTGGGCCGGTACTCGAAGCGCTGCGGGCGTTCGCTGTACGGCTGCCTGGTCAGGATCCCCGCGTCGACGAGCCGCCGCAGCCGGGTGGCGAGGATGTCGCGCGGGGCGCCGATGTTGCGCACCAGCTGGTCGAAGCGGCCGTTGCCGAGACACACCTCGCGCAGGACGAGCAGGGAGTACTTCTCGCCGACGAGCGCCAGGGCGTCGGCGATCGAGCAGGGGCGCGGGTTCTTGGGGGCGGCGGACATGACGTCAGTCTAATTGAGGGTTTGTTTTTCCAACTTGCAGGGCTATGGTGAGTCCAGATTTCCTACTCACTGGTAGTCACCGGGCATCGGAGGTCCGCACCATGCGTGACGCAGTCGTCGTCGAAGCCGTACGCACCCCCATGGGCAAGGGCAGGCCGAACGGCGCCCTCGCGCACGTCCATCCCGTGGAGCTCCTCGCGCACACGCTGCGCACCCTCGTCGAGCGGTCAGGTGTCGACCCGGTGCTGATCGACGACGTCATCGGAGGCACCGTCGACCAGGTCGGCGAGCAGGCCATGAACACCACCCGCTACGCCCTCCTGTCGGCCGGCTTCCCCGAGTCCGTCCCCGCGGCCACCGTGGACCGCCAGTGCGGCTCCTCCCAGCAGGCCGTCCACTTCGCCGCGCAGGGCGTCATGGCCGGGGCGTACGACCTCGTCGTCGCCTGCGGGGTCGAGTCGATGAGCCGGGTGCCGATGTGGTCCAACGTGCCGCCCGGCAAGGACCCCTTCGGTCCCGGCGTCGCCGCCCGCTACCCGGAGGGGCTCGTCCCGCAGGGCGTCAGCGCCGAGCTGATCGCCGCCAAGTGGTCGCTCACCCGGGAGCGGATGGACACCTTCGCCGTCGCCTCCCACCACAAGGCCGCCGAGGCCTGGGACACCGGCCGCTTCGACGCCGAGATCGCGCCCCTCGACGGTGTCTCGCGCGACGAGTGCGTACGCCCCGCCAGCAGCGTCGAGGTCCTCGCCGGCCTCAAGTCCGCCTACCACGACCCGGCCTTCGCCGAGCGCTTCCCGCAGATCGAGTGGAACGTCACCGCGGGCAACGCCAGCCCGGTCAACGACGGCGCCTCGGCCGTGCTGATCACGTCGAGTGAGACCGCCGCCCGCCTCGGCCTGCGCCCGCTCGCCCGCCTGCACAGCTTCGCCGTCACCGGCTCCGACCCGCTGCTGATGCTGACGGGCGTGGTCCCGGCCACCGAGAAGGTGCTGCGCAGGGCGTCGCTCTCCCTCGGCGACATCGACCTGTTCGAGGTCAACGAGGCCTTCACGAGCGTGGTGCTGGCCTGGCAGCAGGAGACCGGCGCCGACCTCGACCGGGTGAACGTGCACGGCGGGGCGATCGCCCTCGGCCATCCCCTCGGCGCGAGCGGCACCCGGCTCACCACGACGCTCGTCCACGCCATGCACGCGCGCGGCGCCCGCTACGGCCTGCAGACGATGTGCGAGGCGGGCGGGCTCGCCAACGCGATGGTCCTGGAGGCGCTGTAACGCCCCGTCAGCGCCCGCGCAGCTGGTGCCGCTTGCGCCAGGCCACCACGGCGCCGGCCAGCCCCGGCAGGGCGATGCAGGCCAGTGCGATCAGAAAGGCGGGGGAGGTCGGTGTCGAGGCGCGGGCACCGGCGACGACGTAGGCGGCGGTGTTGGGGATGGACCCCAGCGCGGTCGCCAGCAGGAAGGGGAGCAGGCCCATACGGGAGACGGCCGCGCAGTAGTTGGCGGCGGCGAACGGCACCCCGGGGAACAGCCGCGCCGCCAGCATCGAGCGGAAACCGTGCCGGCTGAGCTGCCCGTCCGCGGCCTTCAGCCACTTGCCCCGCAGCAGCGGGCGCAGTGCCTCCTGGCCCAGCATCCGGCCGAGGCAGAAGGCGATTCCGGCGCCGAGCACCGTCCCCGCCAGCGCCGAGGCGAGGCCCAGCTGGGAACCGAACAGGGCACCCGCGGCCAGGTTCAGGAGCGGACGCGGCACGAAGGCGACGGTGCACAGTCCGTACGCCACCGCGTACGCGACCGCCGCCGCGGCGCCCCCGAGCTGCGGCGGCCAGCCGTTGGTCAGCAACTGCTGCGGCTGGAACAGCAGAACAGCGGTCGCCGCCGACGCGAGCAGGGCGACGAGCAGGGAGAAGCGGGACCACGGAGAGAGCAGGACTCTCGTCACGCGGGCGGCGAAGCCGGTCGGTGCGGCCGGCGCGACCGGCCCGGCGGCGGTGGCGACGGCGAGCTCCGTTGCTGCGGTCCGGGGAGAGACCGTGGCGGTGCCCCCAGAGCGGGTGGTGGCATCGAACATCCGGTGACACTAACCGACAAATGTGTGTGATCGCCGTATGGTGCGTCTCATGAGCGTCACAGCCGAGGAAATTCCGGACGTGCCGCGCAGCGCTCTCGCCGACACCGTACTGGAGCGGCTCACCGTCGTGTACGCCGCCGCGGCCGATCCCGAGCGGGCCGTGGACCTGCGGGCGTACATGAGGGACGTGGCGCCTTTCCTGGGCATGACCTCCCCTGTTCGCCGCGCCCTGTCCCGCTCCGTCCTGGAAGGTCTGCCCCGCCCGGGTGAGTCGGACTGCACCGCGGTCGCGCTGCGCTGCTGGCGGCTGCCCGAGCGCGAGTACCACTACTTCGCCGTCGATTTCCTGCGCCGGTATGTGACGCATTGCTCTTCCGGTCTCCTGCCCGTGGTCCGGCATCTGCTCACCACGGTGCCGTGGTGGGACACCGTCGACCTGCTCGCCGCGCACGTCGTCGGAGGGCTGGTCGCGGCCGACCGCGACCTCACGGCCGACATGGACGTCTGGAGTGCGGACGGGGACCGGTGGCTGGTCCGCGCGGCCCTGCTCCACCAACTGCGCTACAGGGAACGCACCGACACCGACCGCCTCTTCGGCTACTGCCTGCGTCAGTCCGGCCACGGCGACTTCTTCGTCCGCAAGGCCATCGGCTGGTGCCTGCGCGAGTACGCCAAGACCGACCCGGACGCCGTACGCGCCTTCGTGGCCGAGCACGGGCAACGCCTCGCGCCGCTGTCCGTGCGGGAGGCGCTGCGCAACATCGGGCCGTAGAAGACGGAGCCGGTACTCGAACTCCCGTGCCATAAAAAACCATTCGACGTGGGACAAAGCGTCGGCGAGGATCGGCGTCATGTTCCGGTACGCCTTCCACCTCGCGGCATCCGCGGTCGCGGATGCCCCGAAGGCTGCCGTCCCCTTCTTCAAGGCCGCGACGGCCGCAGTCGGCGCCCGAAGCTGACCCTCCCCGGATCGTCCGGCGGACCC
The DNA here is from genome assembly GCF_042744565.1 of Streptomyces sp. NPDC058812. Taxonomy (NCBI): domain Bacteria; kingdom Bacillati; phylum Actinomycetota; class Actinomycetes; order Kitasatosporales; family Streptomycetaceae; genus Streptomyces; species Streptomyces sp. NPDC058812. The sequence goes on along the minus strand of NZ_JBHYOB010000021.1, from coordinate 92,651 downwards.
CGCAGGGGGAGGGTCGGCCGGCCCCCGGGGTCCCCACCATCGCCACGAGGCTTCGAGGTACCGCCATGTCCAAGACGGCGTACGTCCGCACCAAACCGCATCTGAACATCGGCACGATGGGCCATGTCGACCACGGCAAGACCACCCTGACCGCCGCCATCACCAAGGTGCTCGCCGAGCGCGGCGCCGGCAGCACCACCCAATACGTCTCGTTCGACCGCATCGACCGCGCCCCGGAGGAGGCGGCGCGCGGCATCACCATCAACATCGCGCACGTCGAGTACGAGACCGACACCCGGCACTACGCGCACGTCGACATGCCGGGGCACGCCGACTACGTCAAGAACATGGTCACCGGCGCCGCCCAGCTCGACGGGGCGATCCTCGTCGTCTCCGCGCTGGACGGGATCATGCCGCAGACCGCCGAACACGTCCTGCTCGCCCGGCAGGTGGGCGTCGACCACATCGTGGTCGCGCTCAACAAGGCGGACGCCGTCGAGGACGGCGAGGACGCGGTACTGACCGACCTGGTCGAGCTGGAGGTGCGGGACCTGCTCACCGCGCACGGCTACGGTGGCGACGCCGTGCCCGTCGTACGGGTCTCGGGGCTGAAGGCGCTGGAGGGCGACCCGCGGTGGACGGCGTCCGTCGAGGCGCTGCTCGACGCCGTGGACACGTATGTGCCCATGCCCGAGCGGTACCTGGACGCGCCGTTCCTGCTGTCGGTGGAGAACGTGCTCACCATCACCGGCCGCGGCACGGTCGTCACCGGCGCCGTCGAGCGTGGCACCGTCCACGTCGGCGACCGGGTCGAGGTACTCGGCGCGGCGGTCGAGACGGTCGTCACCGGCCTGGAGACCTTCGGCAAGCCGATGGACGAGGCCCAGGCCGGGGACAACGTGGCGCTGCTGCTGCGCGGTGTCGCCCGCGACACGGTGCGTCGCGGCCATGTGGTCGCCGCACCCGGAAGTGTCGTGCCCGCGCGGCGCTTCTCGGCGCGGGTGTACGTGCTGTCGGCGCGCGAGGGCGGGCGTTCGACGCCGGTCGCCACGGGGTATCGGCCGCAGTTCTACATCCGTACGGCTGATGTCGTCGGAGACGTCGACCTCGGCGAGGTGGTGGTGGCGCGGCCCGGGGACACGGTCACGATGACGGTGGAGTTGGGCCGGGACGTGCCGCTGGAGACGGGGCTCGGGTTCGCCATCCGTGAGGGCGGGAGGACCGTGGGGGCGGGGACCGTGACCACGGTGGGGTGAGTGCCCCTGGCCGTGCGTGGGGGACTGCGGGGCCCGTTGTGGCTGGTCGCGCCCACGCGGCGGAGCCGCATATCGATGCAGCCCCGCGCCCCTTCGGGGGCGCTTCGCACAGGCACAATGAAGAGGTGAGGGAAGCCATACCGCTCAGCCGCGTCACCGACCACGGCACCGCCAAGCTCATGCCCGACGTCGACCGGAAGCGGGCCTGGCTGCTCACCGTCGACGGGGCGCCGCAGTCGTACGTCGACCTGGACGAGCCGGCGCACCTGGAGTTCGAGTACACGCGCCGGCTCGGCCACGTCCTGGACACGGTCGCCGAGCCGGGGCGTGCGCTGGACGTGCTGCACCTCGGCGGCGGCGCGTTCACCCTGCCCCGGTACCTGGCCGCCACCCGGCCCGGCTCCCGCCAGGACGTCGTGGAGGCCGACCGGGGGCTGCTGGACCTGGTCGCCGAGCACCTGCCGCTTCCGGACGGCGCGGGCATCACCGCGCACGGTGCCGATGCCCGCGCCTGGCTGGAGGCCGCACCCGCGGACTCGGCCGACGTCCTGGTCGCCGATGTCTTCGGAGGCTCACGGGTGCCCGCGCACCTGACCTCCGTCGCCTACGCCCGGGAGGCGGCGCGGGTCCTGCGCGCCGACGGCGTGTACGCGGCCAACCTGGCCGACTCCGCGCCGTTCCCCTTCCTGCGTCCGCAACTGGCCGGGTTCGCCACGCTCTTCGAGGAGCTGGCGCTGATCGCCGAACCGGGTGTGCTGCGCGGACGGCGCTTCGGCAACGCCGTCCTCGTCGCCGCGCACCGACCGCTCGACACGGCCGCGCTGGCCCGGCGCACCGCCGCCGACGCCTTCCCGGCCAGGGTCGAGCACGGACCCGCCCTGCGGGAGCTCATCGGCGACGCGCGGCCGGTGCGCGACGAGGACGCCGTACCGTCGCCCGCGCCTCCCGCCGGGGCGTTCGGCATCGGCTGAGCGGCGCGCGCGGCGCCGCCCGGTGTGGTGTGCGCCTACGACTCGGTCGGCGGTTCCTCGGTGAGGCGCACGGTGCTCAGGATCTTCTGGATCGTCGCCTCCGGGACCTCCTCGTCGACGCCCTTGGCGCCGTACAGGTTCCAGGTGACGAAGTCGCCCGCGCTGTTCTTGAAGGCGAAGGTGATCGCCTTGCCCTCGCTGTCGCACTTCCCCTTCTGGGGCGTGCCCTGCGAGTACGCCGTGATGACGCTGCCCTTGATACCGGACGTCGTGGTGTACGCCTTCGGCTTGCCGTACTTCACGCTCTTCTTGTCCGGCTGGGTGTAACCGCCGAAGATCCACCAGGGCACCCGCGTCTCGGCCGCCATGTCGGTGTCCTTGGCGCCGCTCTCACCGCGGGTACCGGTGGTGGCGAGGGCGGTGCTCTCCTTGCGGCCGTCCTTGTTCTCGTCGGTCGTGCACCACTCGGACTTCAGGTAGGCCGGGGCGGTGACCGTGGTGCGGTCGGTCTTGCCCTTCTCCTCCCACTCGAAGCCGACGCTGGTGTCGGTGCTGTCGATCTCCCAGTCGGCGGGCACGTCGAACATGGTGCCGAAGCGCGGGTTGGCGACGACCTTCCAGCCGTCGATGGTCGCCTTCAGCCCGTCGCCGCCCCGCGGGTTGTCCTCGTCGCCGGACGCGCTCGGGTCGGTGGACGGGGTCTCGGACTTGTCCGCGGACGCGCTCGCGGACGGCTTCTTGTCCTTGCCGTCGTCCGCCTGGTCGTCCTTGTCACCGCCCAGCACCAGGAACCCGGTGACACCGGCGGCCACCACCACGGCGAGCGCCGCGACGATCGCGACCACCTTCGTCCGGTTGCCGCCACCGCCACCACCCGGAGACGGCTGCGGAGCCCCGGGGGGCTGCGGAGCACCCCACTGCTGCTGCCCGTAGGCGCCGGGCTGCTGCTGTTGCTGGTAGCCGGGCTGCTGATACGGATTCGGCTGCTGGTACCCCGGCTGCTGATACGGATTGTTCTGCGGGTTCTGCTCGCCCCCGGGCGGCTGCTGTCCTGGCCACATGAGAGGTCACCCTAATGCCGCCCAGGACACGATTCGGTCACCGGCCCTTGTCAGGGACGTACCGAAGTCGGGTCGGCTCCTTCAGGAGTCCGCCGGCGTGTACTCCCTGACGGTGGCGAGGATCTGCCGGACGGTGGCGTCCGGAACCTCGTCGCCGACGTCCGCGGCGCCGAAGAACGACCAGGACACGAGGTCACCGTCGGCGGCCTTGAAGGCGAACGTCGTCGCCTTGCCGTCCACGTCGCACCTGCCCTTCTTCTCGACCCCGGACGACCGGGAGGTGGCGACGCTGCCCTTGATGCCGGAGGCGGTGGTGAAGGAGGTCACCGGTCCCGTCGCGACCTTGTCCCGGGCCGGCTGGGCGAAGGCACCGTAGACCCAGTCCGCCGAGTCGTTCCGGGCGATCTCCTCGGTGCTCCGCGCACCGTTGTTGCCGCGTGTGCCCGCGCTCGCCAGTGGCGTGTGGTCGACCGAGCCGTCCCGGTCGCCGTCGGCGCCGCACCACTTCTCCTTGAGGACGGCCGGGGCCTTCATGGCGACCAGCGGCTTCTCCTCGGGGTCGTCGTCCTCGGCGACGTAGGTGACCCAGTCTCGCGACTGGAGCGCCCAGGAGGCCGGAACGTCGAAGGCGATGCCCTGGCCGGGGTCGGCCACGACGCGCCAGCCCGCGACGGTCGGCTGCGGGCCGTCGTCCCCGTCGCGCGGGTTGTCGGCGGCGGACGCCGGCGCCGAGGGCGCGGCGGGGCCGGGTTCGGCCCGGTCGTCCTCACCGCCGCCCAGCAGGACGGCCCCGGTCACGGCGGCGGCCGCCACCACGACGACCGTGGCGGCGATGATCGCCACCAGCTTCGTACGGCCGCCCGGCCTCCCGCCGGGTGGCGGGGCGGCCGTGACCGTGGGTGCGTCCCAGGGGGCGGATTGCTGCCCGGCGTAGGGCTGTTGCCGCTGGTGGCCAGGCTGCTGGTACGGGTTGGGCTGCCGCGGGGCCGGTCCGCCGGCGGGGGGCTGCTCTCCTGGCCACATGGGCGGCAAGCATACGGCGATCATCCCCGATACCTGGCCCAAGGATGCTACTCATGGGTAACCTCCTGTCATGAGCGAAGATCAGATGTCGATCGGCGAGTTGCTCGCCGCCACGGTGCCGATGGTCCGGACCCTGAACCTCGAGTACCTGGAGACCACTCCGGAGAAGGCCGTACTGGCCCTTCCGGACCAGAGCGAGTACCGCAACCACGTCGGCGGGCCGCACGCCGGAGCCATGTTCACGCTGGGCGAGTCGGCCAGCGGCGCGATCGTGCTGGCCGCCTTCGGCGACCAGCTCTCCCGGGCGGTGCCGCTTCCGGTCACCGCGGAGATCGCCTTCAAGAAGGTCGCGCTCGGCCCGGTCACGGCCACCGCGACACTCGGCCGCCCCGTCGCCGAGGTCGTCGCGGAGCTGGACGAGGGCAGCCGCCCCGAGTTCCCGGTGAGCGTCGCCATCCAGCGCGAGGACGGTGCCGTGACCGGTGAGATGACCGTCATATGGACCCTGCGTCCCAACAGCTGACGCCCGTCGAACCGGTAGGCTTCCCGGGTCGCCTCGTTCGAGGCGACCCGGGAAGCGGCGCGAGACCCACCCGGAACGCATCAGGGACGCGAATCGGAGGGTCTGGCCTTGCACGTCCAGGAGTGGCTCGACACGGTGCCCGCGGCGGCCGTCTACGCCGTCGTCGGACTGGTCATCGGTCTGGAGAGCCTGGGCATCCCGTTGCCGGGCGAGATCATCCTGGTCTCGGCGGCCCTGTTGTCCTCCCAGCACGGCGGCGTCGACCCGCTGGTCCTGGGCGCCTGTGCCAGCGCGGGCGCGGTGATCGGCGACTCCATCGGGTACGCCATCGGCCGCAAGGGAGGCCGGCCCCTCCTGGCCTGGCTGGGCCGGAAATTCCCCAAGCACTTCAGCGAAGGGCACATCTCCACCGCCGAACGGTCCTTCCAGAAGTGGGGCATGTGGGCCGTGTTCTTCGGCCGCTTCGTCGCCCTGCTCCGCATCTTCGCGGGCCCGCTGGCCGGCGTGCTGCGGATGCCGTACTGGAAGTTCCTCATCGCCAACGTCCTCGGCGGCATCGTCTGGGCCGGCGGCACCACCGCCGTCATCTACTACGTCGGTGTCGTCGCCGAGTCCTGGCTCAAGCGCTTCTCCTGGCTGGGCCTGGTGGTGGCCGTGGGCATCGGCGTCGCGTCGATGCTGGTCCTCAAGCGCAAGGCCAAGCGGGCCGTGCCGGAACAGGGCGCGGCGGCCGGACCGGAGCCGGCCCCGGCCGCAGACTGAGCCTCACGGTCCGTCGTGGACCTCGTGATGCGCCTTCGCCAGCTCCGCGTACATCGTGCCGTTCAGCGTGACCCCCTGACGCTCCTCCTCCGTCAGCTCCCGCCTGACCTTCGCCGGCACTCCCGCCACCAGCGAGCCCGGCGGCACCTCCATCCCCTGGGGCACCAGCGCCTGCGCCGCGACCAGCGACCCGGCGCCGATCACCGCGCCGTTGAGGACCGTCGCGCCCATGCCGATCAGGCAGTCGTCCTCCACGGTCGCGCCGTGCACCACGGCGTTGTGCCCGATCGAGACGCGCTCGCCGACGGTGACGGGGAAGCCGGGGTCGGCGTGGAGCGTGCAGTTGTCCTGGACGTTGCTGCTCGCGCCGACGGAGATCCGCTCGACGTCGCCGCGCAGCACCGCGCCGTACCAGACGCTCGTTCCGGCGTGGAGCGTCACGTCCCCGATGACCGAGGACGTCGGCGCCACGAAGGCCTCCGCGTCCACCTTCGGGTCCTTACCGCCGATGCCCGTGATCAGCGCCTGCTGCGTCATCATCGCCTCCTGCTCGGGTGATGTACGGCACCGTACGCCACCCGGTGGGGTGAAGATCACAGGCCTCCGAAGTCATGGCCGCACCGCGCGCCGACTACCGTGAGCGGGTGCCGAAGCGCAAGAACACGTATCCGTCCTGGCGGAGCCGCCTCGCGCAGCGGGCCGTCCACGCCGGCTGGGCCTGGGTGCAGCGCACCGGCTCCGTCACCGCCGCACACCCCGGACGCTTCCGCTTCGGGGCACTGGGCACGGGCACCCGGCTCGCCTTCCCGCTCGGCACGGTCTTCGGCGAGCCCTGGATCCACGTCGGCGCCCACTGCATCATCGGCGAGCAGGTCACCCTGACCGCCGGACTCATGCCCGACCTCGACCTCGGTCCCGAGCCCATCCTGCGGATCGGCGACGGAGTCGTCCTCGGCCGCGGCAGCCACGTCATCGCGGACACCACGGTCACCATCGGCAGCGACTGCTACTTCGGCCCGTACGTCTACGTCACCTCCACCAACCACTCCTACGACGACCCGCACCAGCCCATCGGCAAGCAGTGGCCCCGGATGGACCCGGTGGAGGTCGGCTCCGGCTGCTGGATCGGCACCGGCGCGGTGATCCTGCCCGGCGCGCGGATCGGGCGGAACGTGGTGGTCGCCGCCGGTGCCGTGGTCCGGGGCACGGTCCCCGACCACGCCGTGGTGGCGGGCGCGCCGGCCCGTGTCGTACGGCGCTGGACGCCCGACGAGGGCTGGCAGCCGCCGCTGCGGACGCCGGCTCCGGTGCCGATACCCGACGGGGTCACGCCGGGACAGCTGCGGGCGCTGTCGAAGCTGGACGACGAGGCGGTGGCCCGGCTCGCCGAGCTGGACGACCGGGTGGGAGGGGCGGGCAGGCTCGCGGAGCCGGCCGCCGAGAGCTGACCAAGGCGGACTCGGTACCGCCGGTACGCCGAGCCGCCGGTACGCCGAGCCGCCGGTACGCCGAGCCGCCCGTTGGCCGAGCCGCCCGTTGGCCGAGCCGCCCGTACGCCGAGACGACCGTTCGCCGTGCCGGCCGCTGTTGTTAGCGTGCGGCCATGCACGCACCCATCGGCGACTTCGACAACGCCACCCCCGCCCCGGACGCCCTGGACGAGCTGACCCGGCCGGTGGCCGACGCCGTACGCCACTGGCGCGGCAGCGTCCCCGCCGACCAGATCGTCTACGTCGACACCGACCCTGAGTGGGCCGACACCGCCACCTTCGTCGAGCACTACGGCCGTGAGTTGCTCGAACAGTCCGCCAACTGCGTGGTGGTCACCGGCAAGCGGGGCGGAGGTACGACGCTGGCCGCCTGTGTGGTGCTCTCCACCACCCGGGTCGACGTCAACGGTGTCGTACGCCGCCACCTCGGCGCGCGCAAGGCCTCCTTCGCCTCGATGGACACGGCGACCGGCGAGACCGGCATGGAGTACGGGGGCATCACCCCGGTCGGCCTGCCCGGTGACTGGCCCGTGCTGGTGGACTCGGCCGTGGTCGACCTGCCGTACGTCCTCGTCGGCAGCGGACGTCGGCGCGGCAAGCTGCTGGTGCCGGGCAAGGCCTTCGCGGAGCTGCCGGGAGCCGAGGTACTGGACGGGCTGGGCGTCGCCTGACCCGTCACGCCGTGGCGTGGTGGGCCAGCGCCAGGTGCGGGTCCGTCTCGCCCGGGGCCGGTGCCGGGTCGGCGTGGACGAGGGCGGCGGTGAGCCGCGGGACGGCGTGCAGCAGGGCGTGCTCCGCCTCGACGGCGATGTGATGTGCCTGCCGGACCGTCGCCTCGCCGTCCACCACCAGGGCCACCTCGGCGCGCAGCCGGTGCCCGATCCAGCGCAGCCGCAGCTCACCCACCCCGCGCACGCCGGGTACCTCGGCCAGTACGCGCTCGGCCCGGTCCACCAGCGCCGGATCGACGGCGTCCATCAGGCGCCGGAACACCTCGCGCGCCGCGTCCCGCAGGACCAGCACGATCGCGGCCGTGATCGCCAGCCCGACGACCGGGTCGGCGAGTCGCCATCCCAGCGCCGCGCCGCCCGCGCTCAGCAGCACGGCCAGTGACGTGTAGCCGTCCGTGCGGGCGTGCAGCCCGTCGGCGACCAGTGCGGCGGAACCGATCGACCGGCCCACGCGCATCCGGTAGCGGGCCACCCACTCGTTGCCGGCGAAGCCGACCAGCGCGGCGACGGCCACCGCCGGGACGTGCGCGACCGGGCGCGGGTCGAGCAACCGGTCCACCGCCGTCCACGCCGCCAGGACCGCGGACGCGGCGATCGTCAGGACGATGACGATGCCCGCGAGGTCCTCCGCCCGCCCGTATCCGTACGTGAAGCGCCGGGTGGCCGCGCGCCGGCCCAGGACGAAGGCGATGCCCAGCGGTACGGCGGTCAGCGCGTCCGCGGTGTTGTGCACCGTGTCGCCGAGCAGGGCCACCGACCCGGAGACCACCACCACAGCCGCCTGCGCCGCCGCCGTCGCGCCGAGCACCGCCAGCGACACCCACAGGGCGCGCAGCCCACGGGCCGAGGACTCCAGCGCCGGGTCCAGTTTGTCGGCGCTCTCGTGGGAGTGCGGGGTGAGACGGTGCGCGAGGCGGTGCCACGGGCGGGCGGGGGAGTGGTGGCCGGGGGTGTGGGCATCGTCGTGCTGGTGCTGGTGCTGGTGCTGGTGCTGGTGCTGGTGCTGGTGCTGGTGCTGGTGCTGGTGACGGTGGTGCCGGTGCGGGTCGCTCACGGGGTGCCCCTTCCGGTGTTCCGGTGCGGTGGTGGGCGCCCCGCGTCCACCACCCCCAAATTTTCGTATTAGCGCACCCAAGAAC
>NZ_JBHYOB010000021.1:0-83686 GCF_042744565.1 Streptomyces sp. NPDC058812 | reverse complement strand
GGTGGGGGGGGGGGGGGGGGTGGGGGGGGGGGGGGGGGGGGGGGGGGGGGGGGGCGCCCGGGGGGCCCCCGGGGGGGGGGGGGGGGGGGGGGGGGCCCCCCCGCCCCCCCCCACGCCATTATGTGCGTATGAGCGCACGCATGCACCTGTCACCTGCGGACGATGCGCACCCGCGCACACCCGGCGAGGAGCAGTTCGCGCTCGCCGCCGAGGTCCTCGCCCTGCTCGGCGACCGCACCCGCCTGACCCTGCTGCACGCCCTGACCGCCGGGGAGGCCGACGTCACCACCCTGACCGAGGCATGCGGGGCCGCCCGGCCCGCGGTCAGCCAGCACCTGGCCCGGCTGCGGCTCGCGGGACTCGTGAGCACCCGCAAGGAGGGACGGCGGGTCGTGTACGCGCTGCGTGACGGGCACCTGCGCCGCCTGGTCGACGAGGCGCTGAACGTGGCCGACCACCGGCTCGGCGACCGGCCGCTCCACGACTGAGAGGGAGACTCAGCCGCCGGTACGGGCGCCGAGGTACTGCTCGGCGAACGCCGCCGCCGCCACTGGAGAGTCGAACAGGCGCCGCAGCCGGGCCAGCGCGGCGCCCGCGCGGTACGGGTCGCCCGACGCCGTGCCGTGGTACATCTCCGCGAGCCACTCGGAGAACTCCTGGTAGTCCCACACCCGGGCAACGCACGTGGCCGAGTAGCCGGACAGGCCGGTGTCGTCGCCCTTCGTGAGGTGGGCGACCAGCCCGTCGCCGAGCAGGAAGGCGTCGTGCAGGGCGAGATTCAGGCCCTTGGCGGCGATGGGGGCGGTGAGGTGGGCCGCGTCCCCGGCCAGGAAGAGACGCCCGTGGGCCATGGGCTCGACGACGTAGCCGTGCATGTCCAGGACGCGTCTCTCGATCAGCCGCCCCTCCTTGAGCGGCGGCGCGCCGACCGCGCCGAGCCGTTCCCGCAACTCCGCCCAGACCCGCTCGTGCGGCCAGTTCTCCGGGTCGTCGCCCGGCGGGCACTGGAGGTAGTAGCGGGTCACCTCGGGGCTGCGCGCCATGTGGCCGGCGAAGCCGCGGGGATGCATGCCGAAGACGACACAGTCAGAGGACGGCGGCGCCTGCGCCAGCAGCGCCAGCCAGCCGACGCCGTAGTTGTGGCGTGCGACACGGACGCGATCGGGCGGCAGCGCCGTCCGCGACACCCCGCGCGCACCGTCGCAACCGGCGACGAAGCCGGCTTCCGCGACACGCCGTTCACCGGACTCGGGGCACACGTACGACACCGACGGCAGGCCGGACGCCAGCCCGTGCAGCCCGACGTTCCGTACGCCGAACCGGATCTCCCCACCCCGCACGTCCGCGTACTCCCGGACCAGGTCCGTCACCAGGAACTGCTGCGGATAGATGAAGTGATGACGGCCGGTCAGCCCGGTGTGTCCGAACCGGTACCGCGCCCCGTCGAACCGGAACTCGCACTCGGTGTGCGCCTGCGCCCGCTCCAACAGGTTCCGCGCCAGTCCGCGCCGTTCCAACCCGCGTACGGCCCACTCCTCGATGACCCCGGCGCGGGGCCGCCGCTCGATGCACTCCCGGGTCCCGGTCTCCAGGACCAGACAGTCGACGCCCGCCGCGCGCAGGATGTTGCCGACGGTGAGCCCGGCGGGACCGGCGCCCACGACGACGACCGAAAAGCGTTGTGGAGCAGCGAAGTCGGCGCGGAGGGAGGCTGCGTTCACCCGAAGCATTATGTCGGCGGCCCGCGGCCCGCGGGAATGCTCCGGGCGGCCCTCCGCGCGGAAAACACCTGGCAGCTCGGTGTCGGCGCGGCTATGCTCCCCGCGATGACTACTCCTCCTGTCTTCAGATTGGGGGACCCGTCCGCGCAAGGTGAGTGCTGATGCTCACCGACACAGCGAACGGGGACTCCCGCCTCTCCTTCTGGCGGCGCGTGCGCGAGTTCGCCGTGCCGCCGTCCATGATCGATGCCGCGACCGCCCGCCGCCGTGCCGGGGACTGGGCCGGGGCGTGCGCCGCCGCGGGCATCGACGTCGACCTCAACCTGCGTTCCGTGGCGCGCACGCACGGCCACGACCTCGCGACCCGCGTCCGGGCCGATCTGCGCCACCTCGCTCCCGACCTGCTGCGCTGGCACATGCCGAGAATCGCTCCGGACGGGCTGCTGCGCCCGGGCCTCACGCTCACCCTGGCGCGGTACGGCATCGCGGGACACGACGGATCACCTCCGGTGCATCTCGTGGTCCGGACCCCGCCCGCCCGGGCGGAAGGCGGCCAGCGGATCAGCCTGGCCCTGTGGGACGGCTCGGCCCCGGAAACCGGCGTCCCGTGGCACCCGCACCCGAGGCCCAACCGGCGGTTCCGCCTCGACCTGCACCGTCACCTGTGGGACGCCCGCCGAACCGATGAACTGCGTGTCCGGTCGGGGGCCGACCAGCCGCCCACTGACGACCCGCCCCAACGTTTCGGCTTGCCCGACCATCCCGGCTTGCCCGAACGTCCAGGCTTGCCCGAGCATCCCGACCTGCCCGAGCATCCCGGCCTGCCCGAACGTCCAGGCCCGCCCGGGACGATGCCTCCAGGGCGTCGCTGTGCCGTCGACCGGTGGGCGGCGGAGGCGGGGCTCCTGCTCCGGGCCGAGGGCTTGCCGACGGCCGGCACCCACACCGTCACCGTACGGCTCGGGGCCGGGCGGCGGCTGGCCCTGGTGCTGGCCGCGGACCGGATCGGCGCCGGTCCGCACGTGCTGCGGATCGACGAGGCGCGCACCGGAGGAGCCGCCTCCGCGCTGCCGCTGCTGCCCGACGCGGCGACCTGGGTGCCACCCGACCTGGAACTGGTGCGCGCCGGTGCGATCGAGGTCGACCGGCTGCATCCGCTGGTCGCCTCCGCGCTGGCACCGGACCGCATGCCGGTCGCCGTGTCGTCCCGGGCTCCGGACACGGAGGCGGCGGGACGACCCCGGCTCGTGGACTGCCGGGGAGCCCGGCACCGGATCGGCCTCGTCGACGGGGTGCTGGCGGCGCTCGACCACGACCCGGCGGAAATCCGCCGCGAGGAGCTGCTGGCCGCGCTGACCGGCACGCCGGTGCCCTGCCTCCAGGTCATCGATGAGGCGCACCGGCGTCCGGAGTGCCTCCCCGACATCCGCGAACGCCTCAACCACGGCGACACCGCCGGCGCCCTCGCCGTCGTCGAGGCGCTGCTGGGCCCCGCCGCACGCCTGCGCGAGGGCGCCCTGCGCGACGAACTCGAGGCCGCCGCGCTGCGGCGGATCACCTACGGGATGTTCCGCGCGGGCCTCGACGGACCCGGTCCGGGGCGCGTCGGTCCGGACCGTCACCGTCCCCGCGTCGGCCGCTCCCACCCGCGCCACGCGACCCGCGCCTGACCCGGGGACGTCCCTCCCCGCACCGGCTTCCGCCCACGACGAACTCTCAGGTGATGACATATGACGACTTGCGCACCCTCGGCTCCCGTACCCGCCGCCGGCTCGCCCGCCGCTCCGTCGGCTCCCTCGGACCCCTCAGCTCCCTCGGACCCCTCCGCTCCCCCCGCCGCCCCCTCCCAGCTCGACGTCGCCGGTGAGCTGCTGACCCTGCTGCGCGACGCGACCACCGAGCCGCGGCCCGACACCCAACTGGAGGCTCTCACCCTGGCCGTGGCCGCCGACCTTCCCGTGCTGCTGTGGGGTGAGCCCGGGATCGGCAAGACCGCGGCCCTGACCCAGCTCGCCGCCGCCCTGGACCTTCCGCTCACCACCGTGATCGCCAGCGTGCACGAGCCGTCCGACTTCTCCGGGCTGCCCGTCGTCGGGGACGATCCCGCGGAACAGGGCGTCCCGCTGGCCCCGCCGGACTGGGCGGTGCGCCTGGTACGGGCCGGCCGGGGCCTGCTGTTCCTGGACGAGCTGTCCACCGCTCCGCCCGCCGTTCAGGCCGCCCTGCTCCGTCTCGTCCTCGAACGGCGGATCGGCGCCCTGCGACTGCCGCCCGGGGTCAGGATCGTGGCCGCCGCCAACCCGCGGTCCTCGGCGGCCGACGGCTGGGAGCTGAGCCCGCCGTTGGCCAACCGGTTCGTCCACCTCCAGTGGACCCACGACCACGACGTCGTCCTCCGGGGCCTCGGCGGGACCTGGCCCCGGGCGACCCTGCCGCGGCTCGACCCGGACGGCCTCGCGGAGGCCGTGCGCTACGCCCGCCGCGCGGTGTGCGAGTTCCTCACCGCCCGCCCCGGTCTCGTGCACCGGCTGCCGAGCGGCGAAACGCGCCGGGGCGGCGCCTGGCCGTCGCCCCGGAGCTGGGAGATGACCCTGTGCCTGATCGCCTTCGCGACCGCCGCCGGCTCCTCCAGGGAGGTGCTGTCCCTGCTGGTGCGCGGCACCGTGGGCGACGGCCCCGGGCTGGAACTGATGGCCGGACTGGACCGGATGGACCTTCCGGACCCCGAGACACTGCTCGCCGACCCGTCGGGTGCCGTCCTGCCCGAGCGGGGGGACCTGCGCCAGGCCGTGCTCGACGGCGTGGTGGCCGCGGTACGCGAGCACCCCGACAAGTCCCGCTGGGACGCGGCGTGGGCGCTGCTGGCCCGGGCCATGGAGACCGGCGCCCCGGATGTCGTGGTCGTCCCCGCCACCACGCTCGCCACCCTGCGGCAGCAGGACTGGGACGTCCCGGCGTCCATCGATCGCCTCGCCGGAGCCATGGACCTGTCCCGGCGCGCGGACCGGGCGGCGGATCGAGCGGCGGCACGGACCGCGGGCGCCGCGAAGGCGGCACGATGAGATCGGCCGCGTCGAGTACGGCGACGAACGCGCAGGCTCCGTCGGACGCCCGTCCGGCTCCGGCTCCGGCTCCGGTGAGGCTCGACCTGGACAAGCTCTTCGCCGCCCGGCTGCAGGCCGCCAGGGCCCGGCCCTACCTGGCGACGGCACTGTTCGCCCTGCACGTCGTCCCGTCGCGGCAGGTGCCGACGATGGCCGTCGACCGGTACTGGCGGTGCTACGCCTCGCCGGTCTTCGTGGACCGGACGCCCGTGGAGGAACTGGCCGGGGTCTGGGTGCACGAGGTGTCGCACCTGCTGCGCGACCATCACGGACGCAGTGACCGGGTCGCACGGGAGCGCGGGCTGACCGGACCCGCGGAACGCCTGCGGATGAACATCGCCGCGGACTGCGAGATCAACGACGACGTGTTCGGCGACGGACTGGTCCGGCCCGAGGGCGCGGTCGAGCCGGAGCTTCTGAAGCTGCCCGAGGGGCAGCTCATGGAGGACTACCTGCGCCAGTTCCGGCTCGGGCGGCTCACCGAGAGCCTGGCCTGGCTGGACTGCGGCAGTGGCGCCGACGGCCTGGAACGGGAGTGGGACCTCGGGCCGGACGGCGCGGACGGGCTCAGCGAGCAGGAGAGGGACGCGGTGCGGTTCCGGGTGGCGCAGGGCATCAAGGCCCGCCCGGGACGGGCACCGAGGGGATGGCAGCGCTGGGCGGAACAGGCGTTCCATCCGCCGCAGCCATGGCGGGAGTTGCTGGGAGCCGCGGTCCGCTCGGCCGCCTCCGGAGGCGGCGCGGGCGAGGACTACACGTACGGCCGGCCGTCGCGGCGCTCGGCCTCCATGCCCGGCGTCGTACTGCCGAGCCTGCGGCGCAGGCCGCCCCGGGTCGCCGTGGTCATCGACACCTCCGGGTCGGTCAGCGACGCCGAACTGGGCAGCGCGCTCCTCGAGGTCGCCGCGATCGCCCGCGCCGTCGGCGGCCGCCGCGACCTGGTCACGGTGGTGCCCTGCGACGCGGCGGCCCGGGTCGCGCACTCCCTGTGCCGTGCCGAGGGGATCCCGCTGGTGGGCGGGGGCGGCACGGACCTGCGCACGGGCTTCGCCAAGGCACTGCGCGCGCGTCCCGCACCGGACGCCGTCGTGGTCCTGACCGACGGGCAGACGCCGTGGCCGGAGACACGGCCGCCGTGCCGGACGGTGGTGGGTCTGTTCCCCCGCCACGGGATGGGCGATTCCTGGGACGAGAACGATCCCGAGTACGTGCCCGACTCACCGCCCGACTGGGCACGCGTCGTGGAGATCGGGTCGGACCCGGCAGGAGGCCGGTGAGGCGTCGCGGGTCAGCCCAGCCGCGGGATCTCGATCGCCGGGCAGCGGTCCATCACCATCTCCAGGCCCGCGGCCCGGGTCCGCTCGTACGCGGCCTCGTCGATCACCCCGAGCTGGAACCAGACGGCCCGGGCGCCCTTCGCGACCGCCTCGTCGGCGACCGGTCCTGCCAGGTCGCTGTTGACGAAGACGTCGACGACGTCCACGTCGAAGGGGATGTCCGCGAGGGAGGCGTACCCCCGCTCGCCGTGCACCGTCTCCGCCTTGGGATGCACCGGCACGACGCGCTTGCCGAAGCGCTGCAGGACTTCGGCGACGCCGTACGCCGCGCGCTCCCGGTTGGACGAGAGACCCACCACGGCCCAGGTGTCGCCGAGCTCGGTGAGGATCTTGCGGACGGTTGCCTCGTCGCCGTACACCGGCGGCCTCCTTGTGCTCCTGGACGACTCGCGTGTCGCGTCCTCCGGTCGGGACAACGGACGGCGGCGAGCGGAGATTCCCCGCGCGGCGGGGGAGGGCGGCGAGCGCGCCCCCTGTGCGCCACCGCCCCGCCCCGCCTACGCTCGCCCCGTGCTGCGCATCATCGACGCCCGGACCTCAGAGCCCGCCTCCGCCGCCCCCGCCCGACGGGGGCCGACCCGTGTCGAGGCGCACGCGCCGGGCCGCGACACGACCGGACTGCGCGTGCTGCTCGTCGCCGACCTCCTGGTCCGCGCCCTGGAACTCGACGGCACGCCCACGTGGGCACTGCTGACCGGTGCGGACGAGAGAGCGGGGCTGCGTGCGGACGCCGCGGCCCTCGGCATCCGGCCCTTCGAGGACGGCGGCGCCTCCGGCACCGGTCCGGGCGCGGGCCAGACCGTGCACGTCGTGCGCGAGGGAGCGGTTGCTCCGGACGGGACGACGGTCGCCGTCGCCCCCGTGGACGCGGCCGGACAGGCGGCCACCGCCGACCCCGACGCCCTGCGTCTCGCCCTGCTGGAGCGTCACCACCGCGCGCGCGTGGAGCTCGACGCGACCGTGCTGGACGACGCCCGGGACACGCTCGCGCGCTGGCGCCGCGCGGTCGCCGCCTGGGCGCGGCAGCCGTCGCGTCCCGTCCCGGGCGAGGTACGCGACCGACTGCGCGCCGCCTGGGAGGACGACCTCGACGCCCCCGGGGTGCTGCGGGTCCTGCGCCGGGTGGAACGCGATCCGGACCTTCCGGACGGAGCCCGGTTCGAGACCTACGCCTACGCCGACCGGTTCCTCGGCCTGCACCTCGCCCGGGACATCGGAGCCCCGGCGTGATCGCGCGCCCGGGACCGGGCCCGCCGCGCCGCCTGGTCGTCCTGCGGCACGCCAAGTCGGCGCGCCCCGCCGGCGTCGCCGACCACGACCGTCCCCTCGCCGGGCGCGGCCGCCGCGACGCCCCCGCCGCCGGACGGACCCTCGCCCAGGCCGGCCGGCTGCCGGACCTCGCCCTGTGCTCCACCGCCCTGCGCGCCCGGCAGACCTGGGAACTGGCCTCCGCCCAGTGGGGCACGCCGCCGTCCGTGCACTACGAAGCGCGCCTGTACGCGGCCGGCGTACCGGAGCTGCTCGAGGTGGTGCGCGAGGTACCCGCCGACATCGAGACACTGCTCCTCGTGGGCCACAATCCCGGCCTGGAGGAACTCGTCCTCGCGCTGGCCGGGGACGCTCTCGACGACACGCTGGACCGGGTCCGCGCGAAGTACCCCACGTCGGCGATCGCCGTACTGGACTGGCACGGCACCACCTGGCGGGCACTCGCCCCCGGCGCGGCCCTGCTGACCGCGATGACCGTGCCGAGGGGCGTGCCACGGTGAGCGCATAGGCTGGCCGGATGCAGGACGAGTACCGCACGGTCGCCCGCGCGGGTGTGCACGAAACCGAGATCAACCGCTCCCGCTTCCTGTGCGCCCTCGCCCCGGCCGCCACCGAGCAGGAGGCCCAGGCGTTCGTCGCGGCCGTACGCAAGGAGCACGCGGACGCGAGCCACAACTGCTGGGCGTACGTCATCGGCGCCGACGCCGCCGTGCAGAAGGCCAGCGACGACGGCGAGCCCGGCGGCACCGCCGGCGTCCCGATGCTCCAGATGCTGCTGCGCCGCGACATGCGCTACGTCGTCGCCGTCGTCACCCGCTACTACGGCGGCGTCAAGCTCGGCGCGGGCGGACTCATCCGCGCCTACGGCGGCGCCGTAGGCGAGGCCCTCGACGACCTCGGCACGCTCACCCGCCGCCGGTTCCGCCTCGCCACGGTGACCGTCGACCACCAGCGGGCCGGCAAGCTCCAGAACGACCTGCGCACGGCGGGACACGCGGTGCGCGACGTGCGGTACGCCGAGGCCGTCACCATCGAGATCGGCCTGCCCGCGGCCGACGTGGACGCCTTCCGGTCCTGGCTCGCGGACGCCACCGCCGGGTCGGCCGGGTTCGAACTGGGCGGCGAGGCGTACGGGGACACGTGACATGGTGGCAAAAAGGGCGTAATGGCTTTTAGGGGGCGGGGTCGAGGGGCGAAACGGGAGTAACCACCCGGGCTGTCGGACGCTGCCGTTAGTCTCGGGGATCATGCGACTGCTGCACACTTCCGACTGGCACCTCGGCCGGGCGTTCCACCGGGTGAACATGCTCGGCGCCCAGGCCGGGTTCATCGGCCACCTCGTCGACACCGTGCGCGCGCACGGCGTCGACGCCGTGGTCGTGTCGGGAGACGTGTACGACCGGGCGGTGCCGCCGCTCGCCGCCGTCGAGCTGTTCGACGACGCCCTGCACCGCCTCGCCGACCTCGGTGTGCCGACGGTGATGATCTCCGGGAACCACGACTCGGCCCGCCGCCTGGGTGTGGGCGCCGGACTCATCGACCGCGCCGGCATCCACCTGCGCACCGACCCGGCGGGATGCGGGACCCCGGTCATGCTGGAGGACGAGCACGGTGAAGTGGCCTTCTACGGGCTGCCGTATCTCGAACCGGCACTGGTGAAGACCGAGTTCCGGGTCGAGAAGGCGGGCCACGAGGCCGTGCTCGCCGCCGCCATGGACCGGGTCCGCGCCGACCTCGCCACGCGCGCGGGGGGAACGCGTTCCGTCGTCCTCGCGCACGCCTTCGTCACCGGCGGCGAGCAGAGCGACAGCGAACGGGACATCACCGTCGGCGGGGTGGCCGCCGTGCCCTCCGGGGTCTTCGACGGCGTCGACTACGTGGCGCTCGGGCACCTGCACGGCTGCCAGACCCTCACCGAGCGCGTCCGCTACTCCGGCTCCCCGCTGCCGTACTCCTTCTCCGAGCACCGTCACCGCAAGAGCATGTGGCTCGTCGACCTGGACGCCGACGGCTCGGTCACCGCCGAGCGGGTCGACTGCCCGGTGCCACGCGACCTGGCCCGGCTGCGCGGCACCCTGGAGGAACTGCTGGCCGACCCCGAGCTGACCCCGTACGAGGAGGCGTGGGTCGAGGCGACCCTCACCGACCCGGTCCGCCCGGCCGACCCCATGGCCCGGCTCACCGAACGCTTCCCGCACACGCTGAGCCTCCTCTTCGACCCCGAGCGGGCCCCGGACGACCCGGCCGTGTCCTACGCCCGGCGCCTCGCCGGCCGCAGCGACCAGCAGATCGCCGAGGACTTCGTGACGCACGTGCGCGGCGCCGGACCCGACGACCACGAACAGACCGTGCTGCGGGACGCCTTCGACGCGGTGCGCGCGGACGAGACCCTGCGGGAGGTGGCCCGGTGAGGCTGCACCGGCTGGACATCACCGCCTTCGGGCCCTTCGGCGGTTCGCAGGGGGTCGACTTCGACGACCTGTCGGCGGCCGGACTCTTCCTGCTGCACGGACCCACCGGCGCAGGCAAGACCTCCGTCCTCGACGCCGTCTGCTACGCGCTGTACGGCTCGGTGCCCGGCGCCCGCCAGAGCGGCCAGGGCATGACCCTGCGCAGCGACCACGCCGCCGTCGGCACGCGCACCGAGGTGCGTCTCGAACTCACCGTCGCCGGACGGCGTCTGGAGGTCACCCGGCAGCCGCCCTGGGAGCGTCCGAAGCTGCGCGGCAAGGGCACGACCGTCGACAAGGCGCAAACCTGGCTGCGCGAGTACGACGCGGGAGCCGGGACCTGGAAAGACCTCAGCCGCTCCCACCAGGAGATCGGCGAGGAGATCACCCAGCTGCTCGGCATGAGCCGCGAGCAGTTCTGCCAGGTCGTGCTGTTGCCCCAGGGCGACTTCGCGCGCTTCCTGCGCGCCGACGCGGAGGCGCGCGGCAAGCTCCTCGGCCGGCTCTTCGACACCCGGCGCTTCGCCGAGGTCGAGAAACGCCTCGCCGAGCGGCGCCGCACCACCGAGGCGCGCGTGCGCGAGGGGGACGCCACGCTGCTGGCCGACGCCCACCGGATGCAGCAGGCCGCCGGCGACGCGATGGAGCTGCCGGAGCTGGCGCCGGGCGAGCCGGGACTGGCCGAGGCCGTCCTCACCGCCGCCGCCGTCGCCCGCGGCACCGCCCGCGAGCTGCTGGCCGTCGCCGACTGCCGGCTCACGGCCGCCGAGTCCGCCCAGGCCGCCGCCGAACGCGACCTGGGCGACACGCGCGAACTGGACCGGCTGCAGCGCCGGTTCGCACAGGCGCGGGAGCGGGCCGCACGGCTGGCCGAGCGGGCCGACGCCCACCGCGCCGCGCAGCAACGCATGGAGCGCGCCCGCAAGGCCGAAGCGGTCGCCCCCGCACTGGAGCTGCGGGACGCCGCCGACGCCGAACACCGGCGGGCGGCGGCCGCGGAGGAACACGCGCGTGCCCTGCTGCCCCAGGCCCTCGCGGACGCCGGTGCCGCGGGACTCGCCGCCGCCGCCCGCCGGGCCGCCGAGGAACTGGGCGGGCTGGACTCGGCCCGCCGGGCCGAACAGCGCCTCGCCGAACTGGTCGAGGAGCGGACCCGGCTGGACCGGCAGGAGCGCGCCGACGAGGACGTCCTGCACGAGGCCGAGACCTGGCTCGCCGACTGGGAGGCCACGCGCACCGGACTCCAGGCCGGCGTCGACTCCGCGCAGGAAGCGGCGACCCGCGCCGAACAGCTCGCCGTACAGCGCGACCCGGCACAGCGGCGGTTGAACGCGGCCCGGCAACGGGACCAGTACGCCGCCGACACGGAAGAGACCCAGCGGCACGCCCTCGCCTCGGCCGAACACGCCGTACAGGCCCGCGCCCACTGGCTCGACCTCAAGGAGCAGCGGCTGAACGGCATCGCCGCCGAACTCGCCGAAGGCCTCACCGAAGGCGCTCCGTGCGCCGTGTGCGGCGCCACCGAGCACCCCGCCCCGGCACGCAGGATCGCGGGGCATGTCGACCGCGAGGCGGAGGAGCGCGCCCTCGCCGCCTACCAGGACGCCGACGAGCGGCGCGCCGACGCCGAACGGCGCCTGGGCACCGTACGGGAGCTGCTCGCCGCCGCCACCGCGGAGGCCGGGGACGCGCCCACCGCCCGCCTGGCCGAAGAGGCCGAGGAACTGGAGCGGCGGTACGCACGGGCGCGGGCGAGCGCCTCCGGGCTGCACTCCGCGCAGGAGGAGCTGCGCCGGGCGGAGCACGAGCGCGAGCAGCGGATCGCCGCCCAGCAGCAGGCCGCCGTCCGGGCCGCCTCCCGGGTCGGCAACCGGGAGCGGCTGGAGAGCGAACGGACCGCGCTGGAGGAGGAGCTGACGCGGGCCCGCGGCAACGCCGACAGCGTCGCCGCGCGGGCCGCGCAGCTGGAGCGCCGGACCACGCGGCTGACGGAGGCAGCCGACACCGCCCGCGTCGCCGAGGACACGGCCCAGCGGCTCAAGGACGCCGACGCCCGCCTCGCCGACGCCGCCTTCCGCGCCGGCTTCGACACCCCCCGGGACGCGGCCGCCGCCCTGCTCGACGACGCCGCCCACCGTGAGCTGCAACGCCGGCTCGACGCATGGGACTTGGAGGAGGCAGCCGTCCGCGCGGTCCTCACCGAGGCCGACACCGCCGCCGCGGCGCAGCGGCCGCCCGCCGACCTCGCCGCGGCGGAACACACCGCCGCCGACGCCGGCCGCCGCCTGCGCGACGCCTCCTCGGCCCGCGACGCCGCCGCCCGCCGCTGCGCCGAACTGGACCGGCTGTCCGCCCACGCCGCCACCTCCGTGCGCCGGCTCGCCCCGCTGCGTGAGGAACACGGCCGAGTCGCCCGCCTCGCCTCCCTCGCGGCGGGCACCTCCGCGGACAACGAACGCCGGATGCGCCTGGAGTCGTACGTGCTGGCGGCCCGCCTCGAACAGGTCGCCGCCGCGGCCACCGCCCGGCTCCGGCGCATGTCCTCCGGCCGCTACACCCTCGTCCACTCCGACGACCGCACCGGGCGCGGCCGCAGCGGCCTCGGCCTGCACGTCGTCGACGCCTGGACCGGCCGCGAGCGCGACACGGCCACGCTCTCCGGCGGTGAGACGTTCTTCGCGTCGCTCGCCCTCGCGCTCGGCCTCGCCGACGTCGTCACGGACGAGGCCGGCGGCGTCCGCCTGGACACCCTCTTCATCGACGAGGGCTTCGGCAGCCTGGACGACCAGACCCTCGACGAGGTCCTGGACGTCCTCGACTCGCTGCGCGAGCGGGACCGCAGCGTCGGCATCGTCAGCCATGTCGCCGACCTGCGGCGGCGGATACACGCCCAACTGGAGGTCGTGAAGGGGCGGTCGGGGTCGGTGCTGCGGCAGCGCGGTACCGGCTGAGCGGTCCCGGGGGCCTCAGCGGCCCAGCGGCCGGCGGGGGAGCGGTGAGGAGTAGACGACGCTCGTGGTGACCGAGCCCAGCGCGCTGATCCGGCCCGACACCTCCTCCAGGTGCCGCATCGACCGGGCCGCGACCTTGATGACGAAGCAGTCGTCCCCCGTGACGTGGTGCGCCTCCAGGATCTCGGGAGTGACCGCGACCAGGTCGTGGAACGGCTTGTAGTTGGCGACCGGATAGCGCAACCGCACGAAGGCCAGGATCGGCAGCCCCAGCCGTTCGGGGTCGACGACCGCCGCGTAGCCCTGGATGACCCCTGCCTCCTCCAGTCGGCGCACCCGCTCGGTCACCGCGCTCGCGGACATGGAGACCGCACGGGCCAACTCGGCGAAACTGGCCCGCCCGTTGCGCTGGAGGGCGTCGAGGATGAGCCAGTCGGTGGCGTCCGGGGAATACTCGGTCATCCGGCCTGAATAGCAGGGAATCCCCGGCCCAGCAAGGGACAGACCAGGAGTTCTGCCTTCTTGGGAGGCGTTCGCGGACCTTAGATTTCTGGCCAGGAGATCCACCGAGGAGAGGCCGTGCCATGAACACCACCACCGTCAACCCCGTCCTGCGCGCCGCCCCCGCGCCGCCCGCCGAGGCCGCCGCGTACTTCCGGGCGAGCCTCGCCTTCCACGCCGACGTCTCCGACGTCGCCGCCGCGCTCGCGGCCGACGGCGACCCGGGGTTCGTCCTCGTGGACTGCCGTTCCACCGAGTCCTGGGACCAGGGCCACGTCCCCGGCGCCGTCCACCTGCCCACCGCTCTCATGTCCGAGCAGGCCGGCCAACTCCTCGACCCGGCGGTGCCGGTGGTGACGTACTGCTGGGGCCCCGGCTGCAACGGTGCGACCCGCGCCGCCCTCGCCCTCGCCGAACTCGGCTACCGGGTCAAGGAGATGCTCGGTGGCTACGAGTACTGGGTGCGCGAGGGCTTCGCGCACGAGACCTGGCAGGGCACCGAGCGCCGCGCCACCGACCCCCTGACCGCCCCGGCGGACGCGGACGACTGCGGCTGCTGAGCGGCGTGTAGGTTCTGCGGCATGGTGCGATACGCGGAGCCGGGCGTGGTGGAGTGGGTGGAGTCGGGCGGCGGTCCGCTCATCGCGGTCCCGGAGACGGTCCTGCCGTTCTGGACCGGCGCCGACGGCGAGGAGACGGACTCCGACTACGACCGGGCCTGCGAGGCCGACGGCTACGTCGGACTCCTCCCGGTCGGCGACGGCGCGGCCCTGGTGCTCGGCGACGAACCCGCCTCCACCGCCTACCTGCCCGACCACGGCACCTTCGTCCGCTGGTGCGCCGCGGACTCCGAGGACGAGGTGCTGGCCGGCGTCCCCACCGCCCTCGACGCGGCCGAGTGGGAGCCCGAGGTGTCCTGGCAGGTGCCCGGCCCCGTGCTCCTCTTCGACGCGGCCTGGCCCGGCACCGCCTGCGACCGTGCCGACCATGTGCGGGTCGCCCTGGATCCCGGCCGGTACGCGGTGCGCGCGGCCGAGGTGCGCCCGGGGCCGGAGACCTGGCTGAACGTCGTACAACTACGGCGGCTCGCGGACCGTTAGCCACCGCGGATATCGAGCTGCGCCGTCGCGGCGGGCCAGCCATGATGGGTGCCCATGCCGCGACTTCCGCACCCCGCCCCCGAAGACCTCCGCCGTGACCCCCTGCCCCTGCGCGGCCGGACCGCCCTCGTCACCGGAGCCAGCCGGCGCGGCGGCATCGGCCACGCCGTGGCCCGGCGGCTCGCCGCCTACGGGGCGAGCGTCTACCTGCACCACCACGTCCCGCACGACGCCGCCATGCCCTGGGGCGCCGACCGGCCCGAGGACGTGGTCGCCTCCGTGCGCGCGGCACTCGGCGACCCGGACGCCACCGTGGCGGCCGGCCCAGGCGACCTCACCGACCCCGCCGCACCCGGCGAACTGGTCGCCACCGCCGCCGAAGCGCTCGGCGGGCGGCTGGACATCCTGGTCGCCAACCACGCCCTCAGCGGCTCCGACGGCACCCTCGACACGATCGACGCCGCCATGCTCGACGCGCACTGGCAGGTCGACACCCGCTCGGTACTGCTGCTCGTCCAGGCCTATGCCCGGCTGCGCGCCGCCCTGCCGCCCCGCGGGCCCGGCGGGCGCGTCGTGATGATGACCTCCGGTCAGGACATCGCGGGCGGCATGCCCGGCGAGATCGCCTACGCGCTGCAGAAGGGCGCGCTCGCCTCCATCACGCGCTCCCTGTCGACGACCCTCGCCGAACACGCGGTCACCGTCAACGCGGTCAATCCCGGGCCCGTGGACACCGACTACATGACCGGAGCCGACTACGACGCCATCGCCGCGCTCTTCCCCGCCGGGCGGTGGGGCATGCCCGACGACCCGGCCCGCCTCGTCGCGTGGCTCGCCACGGACGAGGCGGCATGGGTCACCGGTCAGGTCGTCGACTCCGAGGGCGGGTTCCGCAGGTGACCGGGCGTCAGAGCCGGGACAGCTCGTCCACCAGGTCGTCCAGGCCCAGCGAACCCTGGGAGAGGGCGGCCATGTGCCAGGCCTTCGGGTCGAAGGCGTCGCCGTGCCGCTCGCGGGCGTTCTCCCGGCCCAGCAGCCACGCCCGCTCACCGAGCTTGTAGCCGATCGCCTGGCCCGGGATCGTCAGGTACCGGGTCAGCTCGCTCTCCACGAAGTCCGCCGGACGGCTGCTGTGCGCACCGAAGAACTCCTGCGCCAGCTCCGGCGTCCAGCGCTCGCCCGGGTGGAAGGGGGAGTCCGCCGGGATCTCCAGCTCCAGGTGCATGCCGATGTCCACGATGACCCGGGCGGCCCGCATCATCTGCGCGTCCAGGTAGCCGAGCCGCTGCTCCGCGTCCGTGAGGAAGCCCAGCTCGTCCATCAGCCGTTCCGCGTACAGCGCCCAGCCCTCGGCGTTGGCGCTGACCATGCCGACGGAGGCCTGGTAGCGGGAGAGGTCCTCGGCCACGTGCGCCCACTGGGCGAGCTGGAGGTGATGACCGGGAACGCCCTCGTGGTACCAGGTGGAGACCAGGTCGTAGACCGGGAACCGGGTCAGGCCCATCGTCGGCAGCCAGGTCCGGCCGGGGCGCGAGAAGTCCTCCGACGGCGGCGTGTAGTACGGGGCCGCCGCGCTGCCGGGCGGGGCGATCCGCGACTCCACCTTCCGCACCCGCTCGGCGAGTTCGAAGTGGGTGCCGTCCAGCGCCTCGATCGCCTGGTCCATCAGGCCCTGGAGCCAGTCGCGGACCTCGTCGACGCCCTCGATGTGCTTTCCGTGCTCGTCCAGGTGCGCCAGCGCCACCCACGGCGTCCCGGCGCCCGGCAGGATCTTCTTCGCCTCCTGCTTCATCTCGGCGAGCAGGCGGTGGTACTCGGCCCAGCCGTACGCGTACGCCTCGTCCAGGTCGAGGTCGGTGCCGTTGTAGTAGCGCGACCAGCGGGCGTAGCGCTCGCGGCCCACCGTGTCCGGGGCGCCCTCGATCGCCGGCGCGTACACGTCGCGCATCCAGTCCCGCAGCTCCACCACCGCCGCGGTCGCGCCCCGGGCCGCCTCGTCCAGCTCGGCGCGCAGCGCGTCGGGACCGGCGGACGCGAAGTCCTCGAACCAGCCACGGCCCTCACCCGTGTCCGCCCACTCGCCGAGCTGCTCGACGAACGTGGCGGTCGGGCGCGGAGACGCGTACAGCTTGCGTTCCAGACCCAGGGCCAAGGACTCGCGGTACCCCGCGAGCGCCGCCGGCACCGCGCGCAGCCGCTCGGCGATCCGCGCCCAGTCCTCGTCCGTCTGCGTCGGCGTCACCGTGAAGACCTCGCGCACCGAATGCGCGGCGGTGCCCATGTTGCCGACCGAGCGCAGGCCCTCCTCCGCCTCGTGCACGGCGAGTTCGGCGGTGAGGCGCTCGCGCAGCAGCCGGGCGCAGCGCCGCTCCACGTCGCTGTCCCCGCCGGGCCGGCGTTCCGCCTCGTCCAGCCGGGCGAGCGTGGCCCGCGCCAGCTCCGCGAGGGCCTCCTGCCCCGCGGGCGAGAAGTCGGGCAGGCGGCTGGAACTCTCCTGCACGCCGAGGAACGTACCGGTGACCGGGTCGAGGGCGATGAGCTCGTCGACGTAGGCGTCGGCGACCTCGCGGGGCAGCGGGCTCTTGGTCTCTGACATGCGGACATCCTCATACGGATTCCGGTGCCGCGTCAGCCCGCTTCGCCCGGCCCGGTACCGCGGGCGGCCGGATTTCGCTCAGGGCGTGTCCGCGGGCGCGGCGGGCGGCAGCAGGGGGCCGCACTCCCACTGCTGGAAGATGAGCCGCGTCTCGACCCGGGCCACCTCCGGCCGGGAGGTGAACCCGTCCAGGACCAGCCGTTGCAGATCCGTCATGTCCGCGACCGCGACATGGACCAGGTAGTCGTCCGGGCCGGTGAGGTGGAAGACGGTGCGCGACTCCGGAAGCGCCCGGATCCGCTCCACGAACGGGCCGACCAGTTCCCGCCGGTGCGGGCGCACCTGTACCGACAGCAGCGCCTGGAGCCCGCGCCCCAGCTTGGCCGGGTCCAGTTCGAGCCGATGGCCGAGGATCACCCCGGCACGCCGCAGCCGGGTCACCCGGTCCAGGCAGGTCGACGGGGCGACTCCGACCTGGGCGGCGAGATCGCGGTAGGTGGTCCGGGCGTCGTTCTGCAGCAGCCGCAGCAGGTGAAGGTCCACCGGATCCAGTACGACAGATTCGGCCATCTGTCGAACGTAGCACGGCCTGCGGTCGCGGTGGCCCGGTCGGTGTTCACTCTTCGAGCCATGGACACTGCGCGCACGCACACGTCACCACCCGACGACGTACGCACCACCGCTCCCACGGGCAGGGCACTGGCCACCGAGGCCGTGCACGCCGGCCGCGACGATCTCGCCGCCCAGGGACTGCACGCCCCGCCCATCGACCTGTCCACGACCTACCCGTCGTACGACAGCCGCGGCGAGGCCGCCCGCATCGACGCGTTCGCCACCACGGGCGCCGACCCGGAGGGCCCGCCGGTCTACGGCCGTCTCGGCAACCCCACCGTCGCCCGCTTCGAAACGGCGCTGGCCCGGCTGGAGGGCACCGAGGCCGCGGTCGCCTTCGCCAGCGGCATGGCCGCGCTCAGTGCCGTCCTGCTGGTCCGCGGCTCGATGGGACTGCGGCACGTCGTGGCCGTACGGCCCCTGTACGGCTGCAGCGACCACCTGCTGACCGCCGGACTGCTCGGATCCGAGGTCACCTGGACCGACCCGGCGGGCATCGCGGACGCGCTGCGCCCGGACACCGGCCTGGTGCTGGTGGAGTCGCCGGCCAACCCCACGCTGGCCGAGGTGGACCTGCGGGCCGTCGCCCACGCCTGCGGATCGGTGCCGCTGCTCGTGGACAACACCTTCGCCACTCCCGTGCTCCAGCGCCCCGCCGAACAGGGCGCGCGCCTGGTGCTGCACAGCGCCACCAAGTACCTCGGCGGGCACGGGGACGTGCTGGCCGGTGTGGTGGCCTGCGACGAGGAGTTCGCGGGACGGCTGCGGCAGGTCCGCTTCGCCACCGGCGGCGTACTGCACCCGCTGGCCGGCTATCTCCTGCTGCGCGGGCTGTCGACCCTGCCCGTGCGGGTGCGGGCCGCCGCCGCGAACGCCGCCGCGCTCGTCCGGCGCCTCGCCGCCGACCCGCGCGTGGCCCGCGTCCACTATCCGCGCATCGGCGGCGCGATGGTCTCCTTCGAGGTCCACGGCGATCCGCACGAGGTCATCGGCCGCGTCCGCCTGATCACCCCGGCGGTGAGCCTCGGCAGCGTCGACACGCTCATCCAGCACCCGGCGTCCATCAGCCACCGCATCGTCGACGCCGACGACCGCCGGGAGGCCGGGGTGGGCGACCGGCTGCTGCGGCTGTCCGTCGGCCTGGAGGACGTCGACGACCTGTGGGCCGACCTGGACCAGGCGCTGGGGGAGCGGACGGCCGAGGCGATCCCGTTGCGCAAGGCGCTGTCGGGGGCCGAGTGACCGCGCGGCACCGCCCGCCGGCTCACTCCTTGCCGATCCGCTCCCCGCGCGGCAGCCGCGCCGCCGCCCGGGCCGCCGGGTCCAGGCGGGCCGTGATGACGAGGGTCCCCTCCTCGATCTGGTAGTCGAGGGGGAGGCCCAGGCCGCGCATCGCGGCGACCATGCCGGTGTTGGACGCCTGCGTCACGGCGTACACGCTCTCGCAGCTCGTCTCCGCCGCCATCGCCACGAGCC
Organism: Streptomyces sp. NPDC058812; assembly: GCF_042744565.1. Classification (NCBI taxonomy): domain Bacteria; kingdom Bacillati; phylum Actinomycetota; class Actinomycetes; order Kitasatosporales; family Streptomycetaceae; genus Streptomyces; species Streptomyces sp. NPDC058812. Next base: position 64,569 of record NZ_JBHYOB010000021.1, on the reverse strand, counting down.
GGCCGAGGAGTTCACTGCCGACGCCACGGCGCTGCCACCCGTCCTCGACCAGCAGCGCGACCTCCGTCTCGTCCCCGTCCCACAGCAGGTGGCCCAGCCCGACGATTCGCCCCGAGGCGGTCTGCACGGCGAGGGTGCGGCCGTGGCGCGGGCTGAGGAGGTGGTTGAGATACCGGTCGGCGTCCCCGACCGGGCCGTGGTACCGCATCCCCAGCGTCCGCGCCGAGCACCGCTCGTGCATCGCCTTCGCCGCCGGGACGTCACGCGTGTCGGCCCGGCGGACCGTGATGTCGTGTCCCTCGGGCAGCGTCAGCGCGTCCCGGCCGCGCGGGACGCGCGGGCCGAGCCGGGCGTCCAGCTCGACCAGCGCCCGCGCCCGGGCGAACTCGGCCGGGGTGAACGGCAGATACGGCCGCTCCACGCTGATCACGCCGCCCTCCGGCGCGCGCAGCCGCAGCACGGTGTCCTCCAGCGCGCCTTCCGGCGGCACGTCGTCCGCCGCGCGTCCCCCGACAGCAGCGGGCAACGACCGGATGGTGCACCGGCCCAGCAACTGCCTGAGCGCCAGTGGGAGTTCCGCCGCGTCCAGCGCCGTGCGGGCGGCCAGCCCCAGCGCCCGGGTCGGCGCGTCCACCAGATCGTGGGCGTCCGCCCGCTCGGTCCAGGTGTGGTCACCGCCCGCCGCCGACGCCACGTCGGCCAGCTCGGAGCCCGTCAACTCACCCGGGGCACGGAGCAGGAACTCGTCCACCGTGCCCTCGGCCAGCGGGTGCGTCTGCAGGCTCAGGATGTCGACCCGTCGGTCGGCGAGGGCCGAGCACAGCACGGCCAGCGACCCCGGCGCGTCCCGCACGGTCGTCCGCATCCGCCACAGCGCGCTGTCGCCCGCGTCGGCCCCGGCCCCCGCCACAGTCCCGTCGCTCCGGTCGGACGGCCCGGCCCGCCGCCCGGTGGTCGGGGGCCGGGCGCCGGTATCGTCCGCCGGCGGGGCGTGTCCGTGGCGGCGCGACCACCAGGTGTGGAAGCCCGCCGTGGCGACCAGGGTGGCCACCGAGGCCAGCAGCATGGCGGGTACTGCGGGGCCGTGCTCCATGAGGTGCGCCGCGGCGCCGGTCACCTCAGACATGTCTCGACTCATGCACCCACTGTGACGGAACGGTGTTGCGTGGTCACGAACGCCCTGTGACCGATGGGTAAATAAGGCTTCTGGGGCATTTGTTGCTCTTCCACCAGTATGGTGTCGTCCGCCGCCCCCGGCAGTTGTGGCGGGCGGGACCACGGGCCGCGCACCGGGGGATGACGCCGGCGCGCGGCACACCCGACAGGCTATACGGGAACTACTGGCCGACCCGGCCCGGCTGGAGCACCTTCGTGTACAGCACCGTGCCGTCCTGCTCGCGCAGACGCACCGTCATCTCGGCGCTGTCGCCGTCGATCTCGACCTCGCCGAAGAACTGGTAGCCGCCCGCGGGCGAGACGTTCGAAGCGGTCGGCGCCTTCACGAACACCCTCTCCGGGCCGAAGGTCCCGTCGAGGGCGCTGGCCGGGAACGCACCCGAGTTGAGCGGCCCGGACACGAACTCCCAGAACGGCTCGAAGTCGGTGAACGCCGCCCGCGAGGGCTGGTAGTGCTGGGCCGAGGTGTGGTGCACGTCGGCCGTCAGCCACACCGTGCCGGTGATCCGCCGGTGCTTGATGTGGCGCAGCAGCTCGGCGATCTGCAGTTCACGCCCCAGAGGCGCGCCGGGATCGCCCTGCGCCACCCCCTCGACGTGTGCCTTCCCCTCGGTGGCGTCGGGCACCACCAGGCCGATCGGCATGTCGGCGGCGATCACCTTCCACACCGCACGCGACCGCCCCAGCTCCCGCTTGAGCCACTCCAACTGCTCGCGGCCCAGGATGCCCTGCGGGTCCACGGTCCGGTCACCGGGGGAGTTGGCGTCGCGGTACGTCCGCATGTCCAGCACGAACACGTCGAGGAGCGGGCCCTGGCGCAGTACCCGGTGCACGCGCCCCTCCCGCGCGCCGGGGCGCAGGGTGGAGATCGGGAAGTACTCACCGAACGCGCGCCGGGCACGGGCGGCCAGCACGTCCACGCTCTTCTCGGTGTAGCGGCTGTCCGTGTCCGCGATCACCTGGCCCGGGTACCAGTTGTTGCGCACCTCGTGGTCGTCCCACTGGACGACCGACGGGACCTGGGCGTTGAAGCGCCGCAGGTTCTCGTCGAGCAGGTTGTAGCGGAAGTTGCCGCGGAACTCGGCGAGGGTCTCGGCGACTTTGGACTTCTCTTCGGTGGTGATGTTCCGCCAGGTGCTGCCGTCGGGGAGGGCGGCCGTCTCCGCGATGGGGCCGTCGGCGTAGATGTTGTCGCCGCTGCACAGGAAGAAGTCCGGGTCCAGGGCGCCCATGGCGTCGTAGATGCGGTAGCCGCCGAGGTCGGGGTTGATGCCCCAGCCCTGGCCCGCCAGGTCGCCGGACCACACGAAACGCATCCCCTCGCGCCTGCGGACCGGCACCGTGCGGAAGGTGCCGGGGACCGGCTCACCGGTGCGGCGCGGGTCGTCCGGGTCGGCGAGGAGCACGCGGTAGTGGATCTGCTCGCCCGGCGGCAGCCCGCGCAGCCTGGTCGTGCCGGTGAAGTCCGTGTCCGCTCCGAGCAGCGGACCGCGCCATCTGCGCGCATCGCGGAACGACTCGGTGGCCGACGTCTCGACGATCATCCGGGCCGGCCGGTCGGACCGCACCCACACGAGACCGGAGTGGGAGGTCACGTCTCCCGTCTGCACGCCCCAGCCCGCTCCCGGCCGCCCGGAACGGGCGAACGCCGGCGCCGCCCCGAGGGCGGTGGGCAGGGTCAGGGCCGCCGACGCGGCGAGGGAGCCGCGCAGCACGCTGCGACGACCGGGCAACGGACGGTGTGACATGGGTGCGCCTCCAGGGACGGTATCCGGCCAGTGTTCCGGCCAGTGTGCAGAGCCAGACCTACTGGTGCGGCGCGGCGACCACGGAAACTCGGGGTGAACAACCGGCCGCCCACGCGAGTGGAAGCACCTCACCTGCCCCGCCTCACACAGCTCGGCCCATCATCTCCACCCCCGCACGAATGCGGCCCGGTGTCAGGTGCGCGTACCCCAGCACCAGCCGCACCTCCTTCGCCGCCGCGTCGCCACCACCCGCGCCGTGCCCGTACTCCGCCAGCGAACGCACGGCGACCCCGGCCTCCGTCACGCACGCGAGGAAGCGCTCCTCGGGGCCGTACCGCTCGGGGAGCGTGGCGATGGCGTGGAGTCCGGCGGCGATGCCGGACACCTGGGAGCCGGGAAAGTACTCCTCCAGGGCGGCGACCAGGGCGTCGCGCCGCTCACGGTAGGCGCGCTGGCAGACGCGCAGTTGGCGGTCGTAGTCGCCGCGTTCCACGAAGCGGGCGAAGAGCGCCTGGTCGAGGGCCGGATGCCCGAGGTCCGTGGTGCGCTTGCGCTCGACGACGTCGTCCGCCAGCCACTCCGGAACCAGCAGCCAGCCCAGCCGCAGTCCCGGGGCGAGGGACTTGCTGACCGAACCCGTGTAGGCGACGCGTTCCGGATCGAGCCCCTGGAGTGCGCCCACGGGGGCACGGTCGTAGCGGAAGTCGCCGTCGTAGTCGTCCTCCAGGACGAGGCCGTCCACGGACCGTGCCCAGTCCAGCAGTTCGCCGCGCCGCCGCGCGGAGTAGGCGATCCCCGTCGGGAACTGGTGGGCCGGAGTCGTCACGACGGCCCGTACGCCCGAGGCGTGCAGCGGGCCGACGGCGAGTCCCTCGTCGTCCAGCGGCAGCGGCACGGTGTCCACGCCCGCCGACGCGTACAGGGCGTCGTGCTGGGGGCTGCCGGGGTCCTCGACGCCGGTGGCGCGTATCCCGCGCGCATGGAGCACGCTCGCGAGCAGCGCCGTCGCCTGCGCCACCCCGGAGACCACCATGATCCGTTCCGGGTCGGCCACCACGCCCCGGCGCCGCGCGAGCAGCTCGGCCAGCGCGGTCCGCAGCCGGGGCAGCCCGCGAGGGTCGGGGTAGCCGAGGCTCTCGTGCGGCAGCTCCGTCAGCACGCCCCGCTGAGCGGCGGCCCACGCCGAGCGCGGGAAGAGCGACAGATCGGGCGTCCCCGGCACGAAGTCGACGCGGTCGGCGGGGGAGCGCGGGGCGAGATCACGCGCGCGCGGACGGGCGGCCCGTACGGCGTCCCCCACCCAGGTCCCCGCGCCGCGGCCGCTGCGCAGATAGCCCTCGGCCGTCAGCTGCTCGTACGCCTCCGTCACCAGCCCCCGGGACACCTCGAGGTCGGCCGCCAGGTCCCGGCTGGACGGGAGGCGGGTGCCGGGGGTGAGCCGGCCCGCGCGGACCGCGTCGCGCAGCGCCGCCTGCAGGGCGCGCCCGCGCGCGCGTGCCGGTGCCGAGGCGGCGGGCAGCAGCAACTCCCAGGCGGCGCTGCCGGCGGCGCCGCTGTCGTCGCTGCGGCGGGCGCTGCGATGGGCGTTTCGGTCGGCGGAGCCCGGCGGGCCGCCCCGACCGGTCGACGGCGTCATGAAAGAAGTCCCCCCAGCATCATGTCTTTCAATCACCCCCATTTTACGAGGGGTTGGCCCCGCCGGTGCGTAAACCGGAGTGACAGACCACAGCGAGGGGGCAGGCCGAGGTCGCGCCCCGGAATCGTACGCGCAATCCAGGAGCGCCCGTGGACGCCAAGAACCGTTTCGAGACGAAGACCACCTTCGCTCTCTCCCGACTCGAATGGCTGGGCTTTCTCACCGTATCGGTCGTGCTCGCATTCCAGCACCTCTCGGAAATCCGCTGGGCCGTCTTCGTGCTGCTGTTCGCGGTGATCGACGTCATCGGATACCTGCCCGGCGCGATCGCCTTCCGGCGCAGCCCGGACGGACACGTTCCGCGCGGCTGCTACGTGGCCTACAACACGATGCACAGCCTGGTCACGGCGGGAGTCCTGGCCGGGGCGTGGGCGCTGTTCGTCCGGCCGGAGTGGGCGCTGCTGGCCCTCCCGATCCACCTCATGGGCGACCGGGCCCTCTTCGGCAACTCCCTCAAACCCTTCGGGGTCGCGTTCGAGCCGGAAACCACGCCGGAGTTCCGAAGGTTCGAGCAGCGGTACCAATCGGCGGCGGTTTCCGGTGAAAGCGCCGCTGCGCGGACTTCCGTGGAGGACGCCGATGCCGTCCGTGCTTGACACACTCGCCGCGCACAGCGACAACCCCAGTTCCTTTCTCGCCCTCAACAGCGGGAACGCCTACTTCCACGACGACCGGTTCGACGGCGCCTGCGCCTATCGAACCTCGGGCCGCTACGTACTGCAATTCGGCGGCCCGTTCACCGCGCCGGAACACCGTGCACGCCTGCTGGACGCGTTCGCCGCCCACGCCGGCCGCCGTCTGGTCGCCGTGCAACTGCAGCGGGCGGACGCCGAGCTGTACGCGGCGCACGGCTTCACGGTCAACCAGCTCGGGGCGTCGTACGCGGTCGACCTGAGCCGTTTCACGCTGCGCGGCTCACGGTTCGTCCGGCTGCGGAACAAGATCTCGCGCGCCCGGCGGGCGGGCCTGGAGGTCGCCGAGGTCATGGCCGGCGACGACTGCGCCGAACTGGACCGGATCGACCAGTGCTGGCTGCGGGACAAGGGCCGGCACGCCAAGGAGCTGCGCTTCCTCGTCGGCCAGCGCAACGGGAGCCTGCAGAGGCACCGCCGTCTGTTCGTCGGCCGGATCGACGGCGAGACGGCCGGCTACATCAACTACTCGCCGGTCTATGGCAGCCGCCCCGGCTGGCTGCACGACCTCAGCCGGCGCCGCCCCGACGCTCCGCCCGGCGTGATGGAGGCGCTCAACGCCACCGTCATGGAACGGCTGACCGCCGACGGAGCGGGCTGGCTGCACTTCGGGTTCACCCCGTTCACCGGGCTCGACCCGGAGCACGAACTACCCGGTGCCAGCCGTATGTTCACCCGGTTCGCCCGCCTCCTGGCCGAGCGCGGCGACGTGATCTACCCGGCGGCCTCCCAGCTCGAGTACAAGCAGAAGTGGGCCCCGCACGTGGTCCTGCCGGAGTACATCGCCTTCCGCGGCAGGCCCCGCCCCGGCGCGGTCTGGCAGTTGCTGCGCGCCACCAACGCCCTCTGAGCCACCGCGTCCACGGCCGCGCGAGTGCCGCGCCGATTCCGTATTCATCCCACCCTGGAGGACCGCACGTCCATGAGATTCCTAGAGCGTGAACGCGCCACCCTCGCGAAGCTGCTGCCCGAACTGGACCCCGCCCTGCGCGAGGCCCCGCTGATGGAACTGGAGCGGCCGGGCAGCCCGGGCATCCGGCACTTCCGGGACAGCGGCGGTCCAGGACTGCTCGTCCCCGAGTCCCACCAGGGCCGGGGCGCCACCGCGCTCGATGCCCTGCGCGTGCAGCGGGCCATCGGCAGCCGCTCGCCGTCCCTGGCCGTGGCCACCACCATGCACCACTTCTCCATGGCCACCCTTGTCGGGATCGGCGGCCTCGGCGACGGCTTGGAGTGGATGCTGATCGAGGGCGTGGCCTCGTCCAACCGCGTGATCGCCTCCGGCTTCGCCGAGGGCCGCAGCGGCGCGGGCATCCTCGACCCGTCGATGACCGCCACGGTGACCGCGGACGGCGTCCGGATCAACGGCGTCAAACGGCCGTGCAGCCTGGCCCACTCCATGGACGTGCTCACCGCCAGCGTGATGATCCCGCGCGAGGACGGGCAGGGCGACGAACTCGCCGTAGCCCTCGTGCCCGCGGAGAGCGAGGGTATGAGCGTCAGCGGCTTCTGGTCCAGCGCCTTCCTCGCCGGGGCCGAGAGCGAACAGGTCACGCTCACCGACGTCCTCGTACCGCCGGAACTCCTGCTGCGCACCGCGACGACCTCCGGTGAACAGCTCGACGAACTTCAGACGGCCGGTCTGATCTGGTTCCAGACGCTGATGACGGGCAGCTACCTCGGCGCCGCGAGCGCGCTGGTGGAGCGGGTGCTGCTGAACGACCGCATCCCCGAGCACGAGCGCGTACGCCTCTTCGTCGAGACCGAGGCCGCCATGGCCACCGCCGAGGGCGTCGCCCGGCGTATCGACGCCGGTGACCTCGACGAGTCGGCGCTCGCACAGGCGTTGTACGTGCGCTACGGCGTCCAGGACGCCATCGCCCGGGTCGTCCCGCGCGCGGTCGAACTCCTCGGCGGCCTCAACTTCATGACGTCCGACGAGGTGGGTCACCTGGCCGCCTGCGCCAACGGACTCTCCCTGCACCCGCCGTCGCGCTCCCGGATGACCGCCCCGTTCTCCGCGTACCTGGCCGACCGGCCACTCGCCATCGCCTGACCCCGCCCCCCACCGTCCATCGGTGGGCCGAGACCCGTTGGGAGAACACACCCCCCATGCCGTCAGACAACCAGCGTCTCGCCCTCCTGCCCGTCGGCCGTACGGGACGGCGCGACCGCCCCTCCCTGCTGCTCACCGGCGGTTCCGGAGTACTCGGACGTGCCCTGATCGACGAGCTGTCACCCGACTTCGACCTGCTGTGCCTGCGCCGCGACACACCGTTGCGCGATCCGCGGGTGCGCGAGCTCCAGGGCGACCTGGTCGCTCCCCGGCTCGGCCTGAGCCCACTGGCCTGGCACGAACTGGCCCTTGAGGTGGACGTGGTGCTGCACTCCGCCGCCGAGACCAACTGGCGTACTCCGCCACAGGACATCACGCGCACCAACCTGCGCGGTGCCGACAACATGCTCGACCTGGCGGCCCGGGCCGACGCCCCGCTTTACCTGGTGAGTACCGCGTTCGTGGCCAACACCTCCACCGAGGAGGACCGCCGGCGCTTCCCGGGTGCCGCCGCCTACCTCGACTCCAAGGCCAGGGCCGAACAGATGACACGCGAGGCGGGCGTGCCCGGCGCCATCGTCCGGCCCTCGGTCGTCATGGGTGACTCCGTCAGCGGGCGGATCGCCGGTCAGCAGGGGCTGACCAAGGCGATCGGCTCGATGGTCCTGGGGCAGGTTCCGGTGCTGCCCGGAGCCCCCGAGGCCCGGATCGACATGGTGCCCCAGGACTACGTCTCGCGGGCCATCGGCGACCTGGTCCGGGGCGGTGTGGCCGACGGCGAGTACTGGCTGACGGCCGGCAAGGAGGCCATCGACCTGCGGGAGTTCGCCGACGTCTGCGCGGACGTCGCCGTACGGCACGGCCTGCCCCGGCCCCAGCGGCCCCGGCTCATCCCCGTCGAGGCCGTGCACCGGTTGCTCCTGCCCATGCTGGAGGGCACCTCGCTGCCCGCGTCCCTCCGGCGGCGGCTGGAGTACTACGCGGAACTGCTGCTGGTGTTCCAGCGGGAGCTGCCGTTCGACACATCCCTCGGCGAACCCGACTGCGGCACCCGTCTGACCCGGACCGACATCAGGGCCGCGCTCGTACGCAACGCGGAGAGCTGGGCGGGGGACAGGGCCGGCCTGCTCACCCGGAACCGGACCGCCGCGGCCGCTCCGATGGAGGTGGCGTCATGACCGTGTCGCCCCCGTCCACCGGTACCACCGGGCCGTCCTCCGGGTCCTCCGCGTCGTCCTCCGGGGCTGCCGGTCCGCGCTCCGGGACCGCCACGGCGTCCCCCGGGACTGCCGGTCCGCGCTCCGGGACCGCCACGGCGTCCCCCGGGACCACCGCCCCGGCCTCCGGTTCCGGGGCTGCCGGACCGCGCTCCGGGACCGCCACGGCGTCCCCCGGGACCACCGCCCCGGCCTCCGGTTCCGGGGCTGCCGGACCGCGCTCCGAGACCCCCACGCCGTCCTCCGGGTCCTCCGCCCCGTCCTCCGAGTCCTCCACCCCGCGCGCCGGGGCCGCCGCGCCGACCGACCGGCCCGACATCGTGGACCTCTACCTCAAGCACATCGGCTCCGGCCGCGCCGTGATGGGCCGCGTCATGGGCGGCATGGCCGAGGTCCGTTCCGAGGGTGCCTGGATCCACGCCGACGACGGCCGCCGCTTCCTGGACTTCGGCGGCTACGGCGTCTTCATCATGGGTCACCGCCACCCGGCCGTCGTCGAAGCGGTGCACCGGCAGATCGACACCCACCCGCTGGCCAGCCGCGTCTTCCTCGAACCCGTCGCCGCCCTGGCCGCCCAGGCCCTGGCCGCCCACACCCCGCCCGGCCTCGACTACGTCCACTTCGTCAACTCCGGCGCCGAAGCCACCGAGGCGGCCCTGAAACTGGCCCGCGCCCACGGACTCACCTCAGTGATCACCACCCGCGGCGGCTTCCACGGCAAGACCCTCGGCGCACTGAGCGTCACCGCCAACGCCACGTACCAGACGCCCTTCCAGCCCCTGCTCCCGGACGTCACCCAGGTGGCCTACGACGACCCGGCCGACCTCGAACAGGCGCTGGCCGCCCACCGCGACCGTGCCTGCGTCATCGTCGAACCCGTCCAGGGCGAGGGCGGCGTACGCATCCCCCGCCACGGCTACCTCAGCCAGGTGCGGGCGCTGTGCCGGGCGTACGGCGCCCTGCTGGTCGTCGACGAGATCCAGACCGGCATGGGGCGGCTGGGCACCTGGTGGGGCGTCGACGCCGAGGACGTGCGTCCGGACGTGCTGCTCGTCGGCAAGGGACTCAGCGGCGGTGTCGTACCGGTCGCCGCGATGGTCGCCACCGCGGAGGCCTACGCCCCCTTCAGTCGCGACCCCTACCTGCACACCTCCACCTTCGGCGCCTCACCGATCGCCTGCGCCGCCGCCCTCGCCACCGTACGGGCGATGGAGGAGGAGGACACCGTGGCCCGGGCCGCCGCGCTCGGCCTGCGCATCCTCACCGCCGTACGGGACGTGTGCGCGCCGTACGAGGGCGGACTGGTCCGCGAAGTGCGCGGCCGGGGTCTGCTGATCGGTATCGAGTTCGCCGAAGAACAGGCGGTCGGCGAACTCCTGCTGGAACTGATCTCCCGCGGTGTGCTCGTCAACAACTCCCTCAACTCCACCCGGGTGCTGCGGCTGACCCCGCCGGCCGTGGTGGAGGACTCCGCGCTCGACCTGTTCCTCACCACCCTCGGCGCGGCCCTGCGCGGCACGGCCGACCGTATGACCAGCTGACACCGGCTCCTGACGCCGGCGCCAGCCACCAGCTCCGGACACCAGCGTCCGGAAACCCTCCGGGAAGGAACCGAACGACCCATGCGCCACGTGGTCCTGCACGCCCTCGCCGACGAACTGGCACCCGCCGACGTCTACGCCCGCATCAGCGACTTCCGCCGCTATCCCGAGTACAGCGACACCTTCCGCGAGGTGCACGTCGAGCCTCCGCTGCCCGACGGCTCCACGGTCTCGGACTGGACCGTCGAGTTCCGGGGCGGCCTGATGCGGTGGCGGGAACGCGACACCTACTCGCCCGAGACGTACTCCATCGCCTTCGAACAGGTCAGCGGCGACTTCCAGACCTTCGAGGGGAGCTGGCGCTGCGAAGCGAGGGACGGCGGCACGCTCGTCGTCTTCACCGCGGCCTTCGACCTCGGCATCCCTTCCATGGCCGAGATCCTCGACCCGGTGGCCGAGTCGACCTTGCGGACCAACATCGCCCGCGTGCTGCGGGGCCTTGCGGGCGCGGAGGTGATCGATGAGCGCGCGGCTGCGGCTCGTGACTGACCGGGCGGCCGTCGCGGGCGCCCCGCCTCCGGCCGCCGATCCGCCGCACGAGGAGCCGCTGCACGAGGAACCAGGGCCGGGCGCCGCCCGCTGCCTCGGCCTGTACGCCAAACTGGCCGCCGGGGTGACCGTCGTGACCGCCCGCGGCGCGGACGGCCCGCTCGGTATGACGGTGTCCGCCGTCACCTCGCTCTCCGCCCGTCCGCCGCTGCTGCTGGCCTGTCTGCGCGACGGCTCCCGCACCCTCGCCGCCGTCCGCGGCCGGCGGGCCTTCGCCGTGCACCTGCTGCGCGAGGAACAGCAGGAGCTCGCGGGCCGGTTCGCGTCCCCGACGACGACCGCGGCCGAGCGGTTCGCCGGGACCGACATCCGGCAGGTGCTGGGCGTCCCCGTGTTGGCCGACGCGCTCGCCTGGTCGGTGTGCCTGACCGAGGACGTACGCCGCTACGGCGACCACCACCTCGTCGTCGGCCGGGTCGCCGCCGTGCACGTGGGCGGCGGACGCCCGCTGCTGTGGCACGACCGCCGGTTCGGTGCGCTGACCGAGCCGGTGCCGGACGCCGCCGGATGACCAGGCCATCGGCCGGGACGCCGTACTGGGACCTCGCGGAACTGCCGACGCAGCCCCAGCTGCACGGCGTGGTCACCGCCGACGTGGCCGTCGTCGGGGCCGGCCTGGCCGGGTTGTCCTGCGCCTACCACCTGGCGGAACGCGCCCCGGGGCTCGACATCGCGGTGGTGGACGCCGAGCACCCGGCCGCCGGCGCCAGCGGCCGGGGCACCGGTCTGCTGGGCCCCCGGGCCGGCCCCGCGGTCGACCGCGCGGTGCGCCGCTTCGGCCCGCAGACGGCGCGCAGGATGCACCGGGCCAGTGAGCGGGCGGTGCGGGACGTCCTCGACCTGTGCGCCCGGCTCGACGTGCCCTGCGGGCTGCGGCCCGGCGAGCAGCTGGTGGCCACGCGGTCGTCCGCGGGCCTGGTGGCACTCGCCCGCCAGGCCCGCGCCTGCCGCGAACTCGGTCTGGACGTCCCCGTCCTCACCCCGGCCGGCATCCGCGACCGGGTCGGCGTGCCCTACCGGGCGGCATTCCTGCACCGCCCCGCCGCGACCCTCGACCCGGCCGCCCTGACCTGCGCCCTCGCCCGTGCCTGCGCCGACAAGGGCGTGCGATTCTACGGCCGCAGCCCGCTGCTGGCCCTCCGCCCCGGCGATCTGGTCGGCCCCGAGCTGGTCCTCCCGCACGGCAGGCTCTACGCCGGTCAGGCGGTGCTGGCCGTCAACTCAGCCGCGCAGGCACTGGACCTGCCGGTCGGCACCGTCCTGCCGCTCGAGGTGTACGCCGTCGCCACCGAACCGCTGAGCGCCCCGGCCTACGAGGCCCTGGGCGGGCGCGCAGGACACTCCGTCGTCGACGCCGTCCCGCTGGCGCCGTACTTCCGGCTGCTCCCGGACCGGGGCCTGGTGGCGGGCGGCGGTACCGCCACGGTCCCGGCGGGTATCGGCGCTCCCCGTCTCCAGGCCGTCAGGGAGCGGGCCTGGACCCGGCTGGAGAGGTGGCTGCGGTCCCTGCATCCGGACCTCGCCCGGGTACGGGTCACCCACCGCTGGTCCGGCCGCATCGGCATGACGGGCGACGACCTGCCGGTGGTGGGGCCGGTGCCGGGCTTCGACGACGTCTGGTACATCGGCGGCTGCTGCGGGCACGGACTCGCCCTGTCCGTGGCGCACGGCGCGCACGTGGCCGCGGCCCTGCTGGGTGAGCCGGAACCCGGCGAACCGCTCCCGTGGCACCGCTCCCGGGCCCCGCGCCTGCCCGCACGCGGACCCGTTCGGCCCCTGCTGCGGGCGTACGTGGACGCAATGGGGCGAATCGCGCGGCATACATGCTGACGGCGGGCGCGGCCCGCATCCGTACCCCAGCTCCGCAGACCGCGGGCTCCAGCTCCGCGGACCCCATATCCGCTGACCGCAAGCCACGGACCGCACCGCAAGCCATGAGCCGCCGGCCGCAGACCCCAGCCTCGCAGCCCCACAGACCCTCAGAACCCGACCAGGAGGTTCCACCATGCGACCCGACTTCGGTACGGACGGCCGCCTGCCGCCGTCCCTGTCCATGGGAACCGTAGATGTCGCCTTCCACCTGGCGACGGGCGGAAGCCCCGTGCCCATCGCGTTCACGTTCGGGTTCGAAGGCCGTGCCCCCACTCTGGACTCCGTACGCGCGCGGGTCGCCGAACGCGTCCACCGCGTCCCGACGTTGCGCTACCGCATCGCACGGGACCGCAGGAAATTCGGGCGAGTGGACCGGATCGCGGTGGACCGGCATGTGCACGAAGCGTGGCTGCCCGAGGACACCGACGGGTCGGCGACCAGCCGCCTGATGCTGTCCCGGCCGATGAGCACGGACGACGGGCCGCCCTGGGACGTGTGGCTGGTCCACGGCCCGGCGGACCGCCACACCCTGGTCTACCGAACCGACCACACCTTCCAGGACGGCATGGGCGCCGCCTACACCGCCCGCGCTCTCCTCGGAGACCACCCCGAGGGCGGACCGGCCCCGCAGCATCCCGCCCGGCCCACCGCACACGGTCTCGCGGACGCCCTGGGCGAAGTGGTGGCCGCCTTCCGCGCACCCACCCCGAAACCCGCGTTCGACGGAGAATCCACGGGCCGCGTCGACGTCTGCCACGCCGACACCCCGCTGGCCCGGCTGCGCGCCATCGCCCGCGCCCACGGCGGTACGGTCACGGACGTCTATCTCGCGGCCCTGTCCCACGCCGTCCGCACCTGGTACCTGAAGGACACCGGCTCGGCCCATCCGCCGCTGCCCGTGTCGATCCCGATGTCGGTCCGGGCCCCGGGGGAGGAGTACGCCCCGGGCAACCGCATGGTCACCGCCCGGCTCCTGCTGCCCTGCGACGAGGAGTCACCCCAGCGGGCCCTGGACCGGGTCGTCGCCCGCACGGGCCGGCTGCGGGAGAGCCGGCGGCGCGACGCCATGCGCCTGCTGCTGTCCGCCGCCCCGCGGACGCTCGGCGCCACCGTCGGCACCCGCCTGGTCCGCGGGGCGTTCGTGGCCGGCCCGGTGAGCAGCGTGAACTTCGGCACGGCCCTGGTCCACCAGGGGGTCGCGGCCCGTCGTGCGGCCGTCTTCGCCGGCGTCGCGTCAGGCATCCGGTGTGTGACGACGCTGACGAGCCAGCACGACACCGCGTGCCTGACCGTCGTTCACGACGAGGCCCTGGCGACCGCGGACGAACTCCCCGACCTGTGGCTCGCGGCGCTGCTGGAGCTGGAGCGGCCGTAGCCACGGCACCACGCGCAGGCCCCGGACGCACCGTCCGGGGCCTGCGCGTGGTGCCGTGTCAGGGAGTGCCGCGCAGCGTTCCGGTGGTGAGGAAGACGCTCTTCGCGGCGGCCGTGCCGATCAGCGGCAGATACGGGGAGAGGCGCTCGACCGCGTACGGCAGCGTGAACAGGTCGGCGACCCCCGCGTCCCAGCCGTGCTCCGCCCACCAGCGCTCCGGCTCGGCGAGCTGCCAGTTCCAGGCCAGTCCGATCGTCGACAGGGCGTCCATGAAGGGCGCGACGAGCGGGGAGGACATGGTCGCGGAGTTCACGCACTCGGCGCCGAACATGCTGCCGGGCGCGGAGAGTTCGGTCATCGCGGCGACGACGGCCTCGACCTCCGGGGGCCGAAGGAAGTACAGGGGTGCCTCGCAGAGCCATGCGGTGGGCCTGCCGGGATCGAATCCCGCCGCCCTGAGTTCCTCTCTCCAGGATGCCGTGCCGTCGGCTTCGACGACGGTGCGGCGTCCGCAGGAGAGCCGGCTCAAGTCCAATACCCGTTCCTTGAAGGCATGTACGGCCGCGTCCTCCACCTCGAAGACGTGCACCCCGGTCGGCCAGTCGAGCCGGAAGGCACGGGTGTCCAGCCCGGCGCCGAGCAGCACCACCTGGCGGCAGCCCGAACGGGCCGCGGCGAGCAGGTAGTCGTCGAAGAAGCGGGTGCGTACCACCTGATAGTCGGGCAGCAGGCGCTGCATCGGTCCGTCACCGGGCGGGCCCCCGTCGAACCCGGCCGCGTGGAGGAAGTCGGCGGCCCACGGGTCGCGGACGAGCGGCGCGGGCCGGAGGTTCTCCGCCGCGTGTGCGGCGGCCGTCCAGAGCGCCGCGCGGGAGATGCCGTGCGGGGTTGCGGCGGCCGGCGCGAACGGTGACTGCGGACGTGTGGATTCCGGCATGGGACCTCCTTGAGGTGGGGCGGGGTGGCTGTGCGGACCCGGATCATCCGGAGCGGCGACGGCCCAGCAGGAAGGCCGCGGCACCCAGCGCGAGCAGGCTTCCGGAGGGGCGGGTGGGCCGCTGGCCGCCCATCGCGGCGGGGGTGCGCGGCTCGTGGATGTTCAGGGCGAACTGACGGTTGGCCACGTCGGAGAGGACGCCCCGGACCTGTTCGGGACTGGTGACGGCGGCCAGCAGTAGCTCCATGGAGTTCCGGGCGAACTGGTTGCGGCCGAGGAACTCGCGGCCCAGTGCGAAAAGGATCTTCGGCACCTCCCCCTGGAACACCTCGGGCAGCGTGATCTCGGGAGCCAGGCACCGCACCGAACCGTCCAGGTTCGCGAAGGACTTGCCCAGCAGTGAGACGGCCGGCGGCGAACCGATCCCGCGCTTGGTCGCCTTGGCCAGCACGGTGGTGAGCGCCACGCCGAAGTTCATGTCCTCCAGTGAGAGATGGGAGACCTTGGGCACGAACGAGGCCATGTCGGCGGCGAACGCGGGCATGTTGGCCCACGGCGTCATCCGGCCCATCTCCGCCCAGTGCTGCGCCACCCCGGCCCCGTCGTTCTGCGCCAAGGTCATGAACAGCGGCAGCAGCTGAAGACTGGTCCTGCGGTCCAGGCGGCCGACCATGCCCCAGTCGATCAGCGTCGCGGGTCCGCCGGGAGCGGCGAAGACGTTGCCGGCGTGCGGGTCGGCGTGGAAGAAGCGATGGACGAAGTACCCGTGGTACATGAACCGCAGCAGGTCCTTGCCGATCTCCACGCGCTCGTCGTCCGTGAAGTGCGCGCGGTCGACGTGCCGCACCGACTTCCCGTCGGCCAGCGACTGGACGAGGACCCGAGGGCTGGCGTGCAGTACCCGGGGCACCTCCAGCGAACGGAACGACCGGACGTGCCCGCGGGCCTCGTCCATGTTGCGGGCCTCGCCGGTGAAGTCCAGCTCCGGCTCCATGGCGTCGAAGACCGAGCCGAGCATCGCCTCGATGTCGATGACCTCGTTGAACCGGGGCGCGACGCGGGCCACGATCTTCGACGCCCGGCGCATCAGGGCCATGTCCGCGAGTACGCCCTCGCGGATGCCGGGCCGCTGGATCTTCACCACGGCCGCGCGCCCGCCGGGCAGCGTCACGCGGTAGACCTGGGCGAGGGACGCCGCCCCCAGCGGGGCGACGGTCTCGATGTCGTCGAAGCGCAGCTTCCAGTTCGGCCCGAGGTCCCGGGCCAGTACCGGCTCGAACTCCGAGAACGGCTGGACGTCGACCTCGTCGTGCAGGTTCTGCAGTTCGTCCCGGATGGACTGGGGGACCATGTCGGGCCGGGTGGAGAGGACCTGGCCGAGCTTCACGTAGAAGGGACCGAGGCTCTCCAGGGCGTGCCGTACCGCCTTGGCGCGGCGCTGCTCCGCCCCGGCGGTGGCCTCGGCCGCGGACCCGGCGGAGACATCGGTGTCCTCCGCCGGGGACCGCGTGTCCCGCTTCGTACGTCGCCGCAGCCGGGCCGCCTGTCCCACCTCGTCGGCCACGAGGCTGCCCAGGACCCTGACCACGAGACGCAGCCGATCGCCGACGACAGACGTCATCGTGTGTGATCCTCCTCAGATCGGGACCCGGGTACGGAACGGCGGTCGGCGTGCCTCACGGAGACGGCCGGACGGGACGGTGGCACGGCCGGTCAGCCCGAGGTCGAGGACTGTCCGCCCTGGGACGGCTTCCCGCCCTGCCCCTGCTGACCGGTCAGGCCCTGCAGGGCCGCCAGCCCCTGCTGACCGGCCTGGGCCGGCAGGTTGGTCAGGTTCTGCAGGCCCTGGACCGCCTCCAGGAGCTTGGGGAGCACCTGGGTGAGCTGGGCGAGCTGGGTCGGGAGCGCCATCAGGTCGCCCGCTCCGCTCGCCGCGTGTCCGAGGCCTCCGGCCAGTTGACCGAGCCCGCCGAGCGCACCGGCCGCGCCGCCGACCGCGGCGAGCGGATTGGCCGCCCCGCCCAGCGCGGCCAGGGGGTTGCCCGCCCCGCCCAGCGCGGCCGCGAGCGGGTTGCCGCCGCCCGCGGCACCGGTGAGCGCGGCCAGGGGGTTCTGCGCTGCGCCTGCGATGTTCCCCAGCGGGCCCGCGGCCCCCGAGGCGAGGCCGGCGAGCGGGTTGCCGGCTGCGCCGACCCCGCCGAGGGCGGCCAGCGGGTTGGCGACACCCGCGAGCGCGGTCGCCGGGTTGACGGCCCCGGCCAGTGCGGCGAGGGCGTTCGGGGGCAGCCCGGCCAGCGTGTTGACGGCGTTGCCGGAGCCGCGCGACGATCCTGAGTCGTCGTCTCGGTTCAGGAGGTCGTCGAAAGCCTCCTTCCAGCTGTCGGTCATATCACCGACCAAATCCTTGACGATGTCTTGGATGTTCTTGCTATTGCCCATGAGTGTGGTCCCTTTCCGTTTCTCTGCGATGGGAGAGGTGCGGTTTTCGGGTGTTATCGGGCGCAGCCTTCCAAGGCTTTCGCGCAGACGTTCTTCAATCGCGCGCGGCCCCTGGTGAAGGCGGCTTCGGCCGCCTTGACGGAGATGTTGTGTATGCGGGCGAATTCCGCAGTGGAAATACCCTTGGCGCGGGCGAGTATGACCTCCTGCTCCCGCCCCCGCAGGTGTTGTACCTGGCCCAGAAGCCATCTGCCGAAGTCCTCGTCGCAGACGTCCTCCTCAGTCGTACCCGGGGTTTCCGCGAGCGCCGCACGCTGGAGGAGTCTGCTGCGACGCTCCATGTCACGGTAGAAGTCGATGCAGAGGCGAAGCGCCACGGACGTCAGAAAGGCACCGAGTCGATTCCTGTCCAACGCGGCGTGGGCGGCTGCCCGGGCCATGGTTTCCTGAACGCAGTCCTCGGCGTCCTGAAAACTTGGTAGTCTTCGCCGAACCAGCCGCATGAGGCGGTCCTGATGCTGGAAGATTTCTTCCCAGGAGCATTCAGCGGGCGATTGGCAGGTGGAATGTCGCACCATCGTGGATTGCAGCCCGTTGTCTCTCGGATTGAGCAGGGAGAACCGCGGCCGACTTTCCATTTGTCGGCCATGTGGTTTTCCTACCCGAGGTCCTGGAGCGGCAAACCGGAATATGCACCTCCGCCAGTCGGCAGAAATGTTTTTCCGTGCTCATTTCCGAGGAGCGGGCCGCCGTGCCCAGTCGCGGTTCCAGTTGAGCCACATGTCCCGTACGGTCTGGTGCACTTGGGAGCTGCCGGCGCGCAGCTCGGTGGTGTACGCCTGGACCGCTTCCTTGCCCACCAGCCGCGCTCCGCCGGTGAAGTAGGAGCCCCGGACGTGCCGCGGTGAGCGGTACTTGCCCCACAGCAGGATCTTCATCAGCGGCCAGAGGGTGAACACCCCGGACGGGCACCGGTCGTCGGGGTCCAGGGTGCCCCACACCGCCGGGGCCAGTCCGCTCTCGGCCAGCAGCTCGTAGATGCGTGCGATCGCCTGCTTCTTCGTCAACTCGCCCGCACGATAGGCGAGTACGGCGTCCCGCGACTGGTCGAACATCCGCTCCACCCAGGGGTTGTCCATACCCTGGAGACCTCGGTACGGCGGCTGCTCCAGCATGTCGAAACAGGCCGGGTCGTGCGTCTTCTCGAACGTCACGGCGACCTGGTTCTGGGCGTTCGTGCCGTACAGCGTGGTGATGGTCCACACGCGGTTCCAGGCGTTCCACAGGTCGAAGTCGTCGAACGCGATGTAGCTGCAGGACACCAGGTCGTCGTAGAACCGGAACATGCGCTTGGTCCAGTGATCCAGGTACGCGAACCGGGAGGTGTCGAAGTCGTCCTGGCGCACCGCGTCGATCAGCCGGTGGCTCAGCGCGTTCAGTGCCATCACGGTGACGGCGAGACCGCTGGAGAAGAGCGGGTCGATGAAGTCACTGGCGTGCGGCAGCAGACACCACCGGTCGCCGACCACCTTCTGCGAGGCGAACTGGGTGCGGTCGGTGGACACGTACGGCCGGACCGCCCGTGCCCGCTCGAACTGCCGGGCCACACTGGGGAACCGGCGCACGTACCGCCAGAACTCCTCCTCCGCCGAGATGTCCTCCGGCCGGGGGTGCTGGTCGAGATCGAGGTTGATGCCGACACTGCACAACTGGTTCGTGCTGGTCGACTGGTTGTCGAACGGGATGACCCAGAACCATCCGCCCGGGAACATGTGGTGGAGCGTTCCCTGGCTGAACGGGCTGGGCATTCCGTGCTGTTCACGCGAAGGCGCCACGGCGTCGAAGGGGCGCACGTCCACCATGTGCGTGAAGATCGTGCGCGACCTCGTGCGGTAGGGCGGTTCCTGCCGCAGCCCGAGGCGCTCGGGCAGGACCGCCCGCATGCCGCCGGCGTCGACCACGTACGAAGCCCGGAAGGTGCCCCGGTCCCGGGTGACGAGAGTCGCGCCGTCCTCCTCGAACTTCACGTCGTCGACCATGGTGTGGGTGTACGCGGTCACGCCGTAGGACACGGCGACGTGGAACATGTACGCGTCCACGTCCTGCCGGAAGTAGTGCGAGTCGGGACCGAGCGGAGGTCCCCAGGTGGGGTACTGGGTGCACTCGTCGGGCCGGGTGGGCTCACCTTCCCGGTGGTAGATGAAGCTGAAGTTTCGCTTGACCCCGCTGTTCGACGACACGTGGCGGCGCAGTGCCGCGTTGGTCGCCAGGTGCTCGAGCTCAGGGACGTCGTAGCGGCGGGCCAGGACCCGGAGGCCGAACGTGGTCTCGGGGACGGTGGACTCTCCGATGGCGAACCGGGGGTGGCCGCTGCCTTCGAGCAGCAGCACACGCACTCCGTGACGTGCGAGTACGGTCCCCAGCATCGTCCCGCCGATGCCGCCTCCGACGATGGCGACATCGAAAACACGCTGGTCTTCTTGCATGTCTGCGGTTCCTTTCGCGACGGGAAGGGCGAGTCGCCGGGCTCCCCGGTCACCGGTGGGTGACCGGGGAGCCCGGCAGCACCCGGCGCAGCCCGCAGGCCACCACCCGGGCGGAGAAGGACACGGCGAACCGGGGGGTGGGCGCCAGTCCGGCCAACAGGCGGCGGTCACCAGGCACTTGCCGCTCGCCGCGCCCGGTGACGTCCAGCCACACGCCGAAGTGCAGCAGCCGCGCCTCGGGTCCGGCGTCGCGAGCGGGGAACGGCCGCATGTGCTCGCGCACCGCACGCGTGAGGGTCGTGCGCCGCACCGTGCCCACCTGGTGCCGGGCCAGGAAGTGGTCGAGCAACTGGGCGGAGCGGCACGGGAATCCACCGCGACCGAGCGGAGTGCGCCCTACCAGCCCGGCGTCGTGGAACGCCGCGGCGGCCAGCAGGCCGACCCGGTCGTAGGCGGTCCCGTGGGTCCGCGCACAGGCGTCGGCCAGCAGGAACGTCCGCAGAGAGTGCACGGCGACGTGGGGTGGCAGGAGCCGGCACATCTCCTTCAGCGCGGCGCCCGCGAGGGGGTGCCCGAGCAGCTCCGCGAGGGCCGGGCGGCCGAGCAGAGGCTGCCATGCCTCGGGCAGCGCCTTCGGTGGATCGGGGTGTGAACTCGCCCCGCTCCCATCGGAATCGGAGACCTCCGGCGTCTCAGGGCCTGCGGCCATGGCTCAACCCACCTTGTCTCGCAACCTGTTGGCTGTGTCCTTCTCACCTGTCTTTACGCCCGGGCCGCCCCCGCCCCCCGCCCCCCGTCTCCCAACGCTCCGTTCGTGTAAGCGCGTTGGCGTGCAACCGACGGCGCGCGATACCGGTAACGCGCTCCGGGCGTACGGTCCGGCCCTCCATTCGCAGGCGTGGCCTGTTCGAATGAATGAGCCCTACTCACCCGTGGTGGTGGTGCGGGTGCGGGTGACAGTCAGGAGGATGCGCCCTGCGCTCCCACTGGTGGAAGATTTCTGTAGTAAACCCCGTGAGGTGCGGGGAGTGTTGAGGGCAGGACCGAATCTCGCCTGTGCTGAAATGCGGTGTTGGTATGGCCAGTTTCCCGATCAGTGACGATTTGCGACTTTCGGCGGAAATCGATGCGTCGGCTCTGACGGATGTTCCCGAAGGGCCGCCTGAGAGAATTCTGCTGACGGGAGCCACGGGATTCCTCGGCGGTTTCCTGCTCGCCGACCTGCTGGATGCGACCGACGCTCGAATCCACTGCCTGGTGAGGGCGGAGTCGGCCGCTCAGGCCCGGGAGCGGCTCGCCGGTCAGTTACGCGCCCGGGATGTGCCGGTGCACCACATGTCCCGGGTCGACGTCGTGCCCGGCAGCCTGGCGAAGCCGCGGTTCGGCTTGACCGACGAGGAGTTCTCGGGCCTCTCGCGCGGCATCGACGTCATTTACCACTGCGGTGCTTGGGTCAATCTTCTGGCGAGTTACCCGATCCTACGCGGTTGCAATGTGTCGGGAACCCAGGAAATCCTGAGACTGGCGACCCGGGCCCGCCGAATTCCCGTGCATTACATCTCGACGATGGGGGTGATCCCGGCGGCCCGAGAGGCCGGGACCGGTGTCTCCGGTTACTGCGCCACCAAATGGGTCGCCGAGCAGTTGGTCGCGCAGGCCGCGGACCGCGGATCGCCCACGATGGTGCACCGGCCCGGTGTGATCCTGGCGGACTCGCGCACCGGCCTGGCGGGGAAGTCGGACTGGTTCGTCCACCTGACGACGGCGAGCATCCGCGCCGGCTGCGCCCCCGACCACCCCGGTCTCCTGCCGGTGGGCACGGTCGACTTCACCAGCCGCGCCATCGTCGACCTGTCCCTGAGTCGGCGTGCCCGAGGACAGGTGTTCCACGTGATCGATCCCGAACCGCTGCCCTTCCGGTCGTACTTCCAGGGCTTCGCGGACGCGGGTGTCGACCTTCCGCTCGTTCCGTTCGACACCTGGCTGGAGCGGCTTCGCGACCTGGGCGACGAGGTCCCCCGCAGCACCATGCGGCTGGCCGTCGAGACCCTCCGGCAGATGATCCCGGCCCCGGGGCAGGACACCGCCGGCCCCACCGCGGCGTCCGCGCACCGCGCCCCGCCCGTGCTCGACTCCGACTACTTCCGCAGGGTGCTCGCCTTCCTGAGCCGCGACGTCATGCTGCCCGCCCAGTGACCCACGCGCGGTCCTCTCCTCCCGTCCCTCCCGTGGACCCCTCCCCGCATCTCATCAGCTGGAGTTTCCGCATGTCCCCTTTCACTCTGGAAGACCTGGCGGCGATGGTGGCCGAGATCGCCGGCGCCGAAGCGGCCCGGGCGATCTCGGAGCAGTCGGCCGACGCGCCCTTCACATCGTTGGGGTTCGACTCGATGGCCGTCATCGAACTGGCCGAGCGGATCCAGGAGCGCTACGGCGTTCCCATCCCGGACGAGGCGGTGCACGACCTGCGCACCGTCCGGCGGACCCTCGACTACGTGAACGGCCAGGCAGCCGTCGCCGCGGCGGACGGAGCCCGCTGATGGCCCGGGGCGCGGGACGGCTGACCGGCATCGGCGTCTACCGCCCCGGTGGCCTGCTCACCAGCGCCGAACTCGACACCAGGTTCGGCCATGAGGAAGGCTGGATCGAGCAGATCACCGGAATCCGGACCAGGCTGAAGGCCGACCCCGACGACACCTTCGTCGAGATGGCCGCGCAGGCGGCGGACAAGGCCCTGGCCCACGCGGGAGTGCTCGCCGAGGACCTGGACTGTGTCCTGTTCTCCTCCGCCAGCAGCGTCGGCCAGGCATCGTGCCGGGCCGCCAGTCTCACCCACCGCATCGGAGCCGGCCGGGCCGGCGGGTTCGACGTCAACGGCGGGTGCGCCGGGTTCAGTTACGGGCTGACCCTGGCCTCCGGACTCATCGCCGCACAGCAGGCGCGTCAGATCCTGGTCGTCGCCGCCGAGCGGCTGAGCGACATCACCGACCCCGACGACTGCGGGACCGTCATGGTCTTCGGCGATGCCGCCGGGGCCGCGGTGGTCAGCGCCGCGGAGCACGGCGGGATCGGACCGGCGGTGTGGGGAACCCACGGCCCTGGTGAGCCCTGGATGACCAGCGCCCCGCCCAAACCCGGTGCCGCCCGCCCGTACATGCACATGGACGGCACCCGGGTGGTCCGCTGGTTCGGTTCGCACATGCCGCAAGTGGCCCGGGACGCACTCGACGCGGCCGGGCTCACCTGGGACGACATCGGCGCCTTCGTGCCGCACCAGTGCAACGGGCGGCTGATCGACGCGATGGTGCGCCGACTGCGCCCGCCCGCGCACGTGGCGATCGCCCGCAGCATCGTCACCGACGGCAACACCAGTTCGGCGTCCATCCCGCTGGCTCTGGAGTCGCTGCTCGCCTCGGCCACCGTACGGCCCGGCGACAAGGCGCTGCTCCTGGGCTTCGGCGCCGGGCTGACCTGGTGCGCCCAGGTGGTCGAACTTCCGTAAGGAGCACCTCATGAACGTCACGTCCGCGTCCCCCGCGGTCGACCTCAGGCCCGACAGCGAACCCGAAGCCGGTGTCGTGGCCCGTCCCCTGTCCCGTCTGTCCGACGCCGATCTCGGCACCCTGCTGATGATCCGCCACTTCGAACTGGCCGTGCTGGAGCTGTTCTCCCAGGGCCGGCTGCACGGCACCACGCACACCTGCCTCGGCCAGGAGTACATCCCCGTCGCGCTCTACCCGCTGCTGGACGAGGGCGACTACGTCTTCAGCAACCACCGCGGGCACGGCCACTACCTGGCCCGCTTCCACGACCCGCACGGTCTGCTCGCGGAGATCATGGGGCGGGCCGGTGCCGTCTGCCACGGCGTAGGCGGCAGCCAGCACATCTACCGCGACCGCTACCTGTCGACCGGCGTACAGGGCCAGAGCCTGCCCGTCGCCGTGGGAGTCGGCCTGCACCTGAAGCGGGCCGAGCCGGGCCGGATCGCGGTGGTCCATATCGGCGACGGCACCTGGGGCGAGGGCGCCGTGTACGAGGCGCTCAACATGGCGCAGCTGTGGCAGGTCCCGGTGCTCGTCGTGGTGGAGCACAATGGGATCGCCCAGTCGACACCGACCGAGCGGCAGATGTCCGGCACCGTCGAGACCCGGGCGGCGGCCTTCGGCGTCGGGCACCTGCGGATCGACTCCGTGGACGTCACCGACGTACGCGCCGCCCTCACCCCCGTGGTCGAGCAGGTCCGCGACCGGCACCGGCCGTACGTGGTCGAGTGCGTCACCCACCGCGTGGGCCCGCACAGCAAGGGGGACGACACCCGCGCGGCCGAGGTCCGTGAGCGAGCGGCCCGGCACGACTGGTACCGCCGCTACCGACAGGACCATCCCGCACAGTCCGCCGCCGCCGACCAGGAACAGGCGGAGGCCGTCGCCGCCGTCGTACGAGAGGTCGGCGCGCGTCCGGCGTCCCGATGGGAGGCCCGATGACCAGGCGCCAGCGCGTGGCCGAGAACCTCAACAGCGCACTGCACCACCTCCTCGGCTCCCACCCCGGCACTTATCTGATCGGCGAGGACGTCGCCGACCCCTACGGTGGGGCGTTCAAAGTGACCCGGGGGCTCTCCGACCGCTTCCCGGACCGGGTGCTCTCCTCACCGCTGAGCGAAGGCGGCATCGCCGGCGTGGGCGCGGGCCTGGCCCTGGCCGGCAACCGGTCCGTGGTCGAGATGATGTTCTCGGACTTCGCCGCGCTGGCCTTCGACCCGCTGCTGAACTTCGCCGCCAAGTCCGTGTCGATGTACGGCCGCAGGGTCCCGATGAGCATGGTCGTCCGCTGCCCCACCGGCGGCAACCGGGGGTACGGCCCAACGCACAGCCAGAGCCTGCAGAAGCACTTCCTCGGCATTCCCTCGCTGCACCTGCGGGAAGTCTCCCCGTTCCACGACAACCAGCGCGTACTGACCGCGATGCTCGACCGCGAGGAGCCCGGTGTGCTCTTCGAGGACAAGGTGCTCTACACCCGCGCCATGTACCAGGCGGGGGTCGTGGACGACCTCTTCCGCTACGAGGTGCTGGCCGATCCCAGCGAGACCGCCCGGGTGTTCGCGCCGGACTGCGGGCCCCCCGACTGGATCGTCCTGGCCCCGGGCGGGCTCACCGAGCGGGCCGTCACCGCCCTGCGCACCCTGCTCCTCGAAGAGGAGATCACGTGTGAACTGCTGGTGCCCTCCCAGCTCTACCCCTTCGACAGCAAGGCGCTGCTCCCGGTGCTGTCCCGTGCCGACCGCATCTGTGTCATGGAGGACTCCACGGCCGACGGGACCTGGGGCGAACTGCTCGCACAGCAACTCCACGAGCAGCTGTGGAGCCGACTGGCCCGCCCGGTGCTGCCGCTGAGTGCCGAGCCGAGCATCGTACCGACCGCGGCGCACCTGGAGCACGACGTGCTGCTCCAGCCGTCCACCATCCACCGCGCGATCATGGAGGCGACGAAGTGATCGGCATCGAGCTGCCCACGCTCAACACGAACGACTCCAGCTACACCCTGGTCGAGTGGCTCGTCCCCGACGGCAGCAGCATCGAGGGCGAGGAACCGCTGGCGGTCGTGGAGACCTCCAAGGCCAGTGAGGAGATCGAGAGCACCGGCCCCGGAATCCTGCACGTCCTCGTCGTCGGTGGCCAGGACTGCAGGCCGGGGCAGACCATCGCCTACCTCTTCGAGTCGGCCGAGGAGCGCGACTCCTACCGGGCGTCGGCCGCCACCCCGGCGGCGACATCCGCACCCCCCGGCGCGGAGCTGAGCATCACCAACGCGGCCCGTGCGCTCGCCGACCGCCACGGCGTGTCCGAGGCCGAGCTGTGCGGTCTCGGGCGCACGGTGATCCGTACGGCCGATGTCGAGGCCCTGGTGCGGCGGGCCGCGTCGGCGCCCCCCTCCCCCCAGCGCCAACTGTCGAAGCGACAGCGGACGGTGGGGGCGGTGGTGACCGAGTCGATGCGGACCGTTCCGGCCGCGGCCGCCTACGCCAAGGTCGACGTCGGACAGGCGGAGGAACTGGCCCGCCAGCTGTCCGAGCGCACCGGCAGTTTCGTCTCCCTGCCCGTCCTGCTGATCAAGGCGGTGGCGCGCCGGCACGCGGCACACCCCCTGATGTTCGCCGCGCTCACCGACGACGACGGCGCGGTACGCGAGAGCGAACGGGCCCATGTGGGCGTCACCATGGACGCGGGCCGGGGTCTGTACACCCCGGTGGTGCACGACGCCGCCGAGCTGAGCAGCGACCGGATCGCCGACCTGCTGACCGGCTTCCGGAGCAAGGCGTTCCGGGGCACGTTCCAGGCCGCCGAACTCGCCGGGGCCAACATCATGGTCGCCCCGCACACCACGGAGGGCATGGTCCTGGCCACCCCCATCGTCTTCCCCGGCCAGACCTGCGTGATCTCCATCGGCGCCGTCGACGACCAGGTGCTCCTGGACGCGCAGGGCACCCCTCGCAGCCACCGGTTCGTCCACCTCGGCCTGGTCTACGACCACCGGGTGGTCAACGGCAGGGACGCGATGGCCCTGCTTGAGGACGTCAAGGCCGAGCTGGAGGCACCGGCCGCGCTCGGCTGACCGCCGACCCGCCACCACGGAACCCCGCCACCCCGGGGTACCGCCCGTCGGACCGGAAAGGACACCCCTGACATGACCACCGACACCACCCCCCACAGCCGCGCCTACGACCTGCTCGCCTCGGTTCTCAGCAGGAAGTTCGAAGTGCCCCCCGAGGCCATCGTCCCCACCGCGACCTTCGAACAGCTGGACCTCGACTCGCTGGCCGTGGTGGAGCTCTTCGTCGTACTCACCGAGGAACTCGGCATCGAAGTACAGGACGGCGAGGCCGACCCGGACCTCACCCTGGCCGGCGTGGCCGACCTCATCGCCCAGGCCGTCAAGCCGTGACCGGCGCCCGGCCCGACGTCGCCGTCACCGGGATCGGCCTGGTCACTCCGGCCGGCACCGGCCGCGAGGCCACCTGGGACGGCGTGTGCGCGGGCCGCCCCACCGCCCGGTACGTCCCCGAACTCAAGGGTCTCCCGGTCGACTTCGCCTGCCTCGTACCGGACTTCTCCCCCCGCGGCCACGTCCCCGGCTCACGCCCCTGGCAGTACGACCGCTTCACCCAGTTCGCCCTCTACGCCGCCCTGGAGGCGGTCTCCGACGCCGGCCTGGACCCTGCCGACTGGGACGCGGACCGCGTCGCGGTGGTCTTCGGCAGCTCGGCCGGCGGCACCGGCACCATGCTGGAACAGCACCGCAAACTGCTCGAACTGGGCACGGCACGCGTCTCACCGCTGCTGCTGCCGATGTTCCTGCCCAACATGGCCACCGGACAGCTCACCATCCACCTGCGTGCCCGGGGCCCGGCGCTGTGCACGGTCACCGCCTGCGCCTCCGGCGCCACCGCCATCGGCACCGCCCTGCAACTCCTGCGCTCCGGGGCCTGCGACATCGCCGTCGCGGGGGCCTCCGACGCGGTCGTACAGCCCTTCTGGGTCACCGGCTTCGACCGGATGGGCGCGCTGTCCCGGCGCGGCGACGACCCGCGGGCCGCCTCCCGGCCCTTCGACACCGCCCGGGACGGCTTCGTCATGGCGGAGGGCGGTGCGGCCCTGGTCCTGGAGCCGGCGAGTGCGGCCAGGGCCCGCGGACGCCCCGGCTACGCTCTGCTGGCGGGCTACGGAGCATCGTCCGACGCCCACCACCCCGTGGCACCCGACCCCGAGGGCAAGGGCGCCGCCCTCGCCGTGCGGCGGGCCCTCGACGACGCCGGAGCCCGCCCCGCGGACGTGCAGCACATCAACGCGCACGGCACCAGCACGCCGCTCAACGACGCCGCCGAGGCCCGTCTGATCCGTCGCCTCTTCCCCCACCAGCCCTCCGTGACCTCGGTCAAGGGCACCCTCGGCCACCTGCTCGGCGCGGCCGGGGCGGTCGAAGCGGCGATCACCGCCCTGTCCGTGGCCCACGGCCGGGTGCCCCCCGTGGCCAACCTCGAGAAACAGGAAGGAGACACCGAGATCAACGCCGTCACCGGCACCAGCCGGGCGCAGCCCGTCGACCTCGCCCTGAGCCATTCCTTCGGCTTCGGCGGCCACAACGCCGTACTCGCCTTCAGAAGCTGCCCCACCGAACCGGCCCAGGAGCCAGCCGCTCCTTCACCGTGAGCATCTCCAGGCGGCGGCAGCGGCCATCCGAACGACCTCTCCGCCGGCCGCCGCCGATCCCGCTACGAGCCCAGCGCGCTCAGCCCGCGCCTCCGCCGGTCACTCAGGTTTCTCTACCGTCAGCGGCAGGAGTTCCTTGCCGGTGGGGCCGATCTGGATGCCGGTGTCCATCAGTGGCCGGTCCCGTACATCCGAAGCAGGATGTTGCAGTCGGCGACCGTGGTGCTGTCGTACTCCATCCCCGCTGCCTTCCGGAGCTGACCGAGCCGCGCGAACTCGGGGCAGCCAGGTACCGGGCGGGGCGCAGGGCGCTCCTCCCGAATCGCCAGCTCCACGCTGTTGCACGGATTCACCCGAGGGCAGCGAGAGCCTTCGCGATCAGGGCGCGGGCTTCGGCTCCGCGCACAGCCGATCGGGACAGCTCGGGGAAGGCTCGGAGGTAGGTACGGATCTCGCCGGGCCACGGCCACCTGGTTCTGAAACGCCGTCACAAACGTTCATGATCACGATGGCCGTAACCATGCCCGCAGACACCCCACCATCTCGCTGACCAGCCTCAACACACAACGCAGCCGCATCTGCGGCTGCCGTGATGGAGTGAATTCTTTCCCCCGGTCGAGGGATCGTTGCGGAATTCGATGGACGCGAGACTGAGAAGTCGGCTCGAACTCCGAGCCATTCCCCAACGAAAGGGAGAAGACCGTGAGTTTCCTCAATCCCCGTATCCCCGGTGCCAACTCGGACGACGTCGTCACGGACATCACCGAGGCCCCGCACCGCCTGCGTGCGGTCGCCCAGGCCTGCGGAGCGCAGGTCATCGCGACCGTCGACGTACAGGCGGGAGAAGACGACTGGAACACCCCGCCCACCGAGGAGCATCCGCGTCCGGTGGTGCTCGTGCACGGCACCTTCGGCAACCGGGGCTACACCTGGAACACGGCGACACCGCTGCTACGGCAGCACGGTCACCGGGTCTTCCGGCTCGACTACGGCCAGCACGGCAACCCCGTGATCTTCGGCCTGGGCGACATCAAGCACTCCGCCCGGCAGCTCGCGGACTTCGTCGACGAGGTGCTGCGCCGGACCGGCGCCCAGGAGGTCGACGTGGTCGGCTTCTCGCAGGGCGGCATGATGCCGCGCTACTACCTGAACGCCCTGGGCGGAGGACCCAAGGTGCGCAACTTCGTCGGCATCGCGCCCAGCAACCACGGAGTCACGGCACAGGGGCTGATGAACCTCGCCCGCCAGATTCCCGGCGCGGTGGAACTCCTCGAACAGGGCGCCGTCGGGGAGGTCGTGCCGGCCTGGCCGCAACTCCAGCACGACCACCCCTTCCAGCGCGAGCTGGCCGATCTCGGCGAGACGACGGAGGGCGTCCGCCACACCGTCATCGCCACCCAGTACGACGACGTGGTCACTCCGTACACGTCGTGCGCCCTCGCGAAGATCGAGGGCCGCTACGTCAACAACATCGTCCTCCAGGACATCGACCCGGACGACCACACCCCGCACGTGAGCATGCCCTACAACGCGACCGTGCTGAAAGAGGTCCTCAAGGCCCTGGCCGACTGAGCCCTGCTGGCGTCCAGGAGAACGCGGGCGACCAGCGCCGGGTCGTCGTTCATCGGGACGTGGCCGCAGCCGGGCAGCCGTACCAGGCGGGCCCGCGGAATGGCGTGCTTGGCGCGTATGCCCTGCCGGGGCAGGAGCAGCCGGTCCCGGTTGCCCCACGCCACGGTGACGGGGACGCCGGGCACGTCGTCGGTGAACAGCACGCTCCGTCCGGCCCGGAGCGTCTCGGAGAACCCCTGCGCGTGTGCGAGCGCCAGCGTCTCGGCGACGACCGCCTCGGGGGAGCGGCGGCCGGGGCGGGCGTAGATCGTACTCGTCAGCGCGGTGCGGCCGACCGCGGTGCGGGACAGCCGCTCGACCAGCGGGAGGGGCAGGCTCCGGGCGGTCCGGCGCATCCCCATCAGGACGCCGAAGGCGTAGCGCCGCTCGGCCTGCGTCCAGAAGCCGGCCGGGGACAGTGCCGTCACCGACCGCACCAGGTTCTCGCGGCCGAGCTCCAGGGCCAGCAGACCGCCCAGCGAGTTGCCGGCCACGTGCGGCCGGTCGAGCCCCAGCGCCGCACAGAAGGCGCCGAGCACCGCGCTCGTCGTCGGCAGATCGTGCGGCAGGCTGTGCGGCAGCGCGGATGACTGCCCGAACCCCGGCAGGTCCACGGCTATCACCTCGCGCTCGGGCGCGAGGATGTCGACCACCGGGTCCCAGGCCTGCCGGTGGTGACCTATGCCGTGCAGCAGTAGCAGCGGCTCGCCCTCGCCCACGCGCGTGTAGGCGAGGGTGATGTCCTGCGGGCCGTGCTCGGTGGGGGCGGTGAAGGAGAGCGTTGCGGACATGGGGCTCCTTGTTGCTCCTTGTCGGGAACACATGTTGTGGGAACACGTGTTGTGGGAACACGCGTTGGGGGAACGCATGTCGCCGGGAACAGATGAACGAGGACGTTGCGTAGACACTTTGTCAGTAAGAGCTACCGACGGGTAGCCCCCGGTCGCCGGTCGGCTTCGGGCGGGGGTGATTCCGCCTGGACACGGCCGCACGCGTCCGCTGGGATGGAACGGTGACCACCGAAACCGCGACCGATGTCTTCGAAGAGCACCGCCCCGTCCTCCTGGGGGTCGCCTACCGCATGCTCGGCCGCCTCGCCGACGCGGAGGACGTCGTCCAGGAGGCCTGGCTGCGCTGGTCCGGCGCCGACCGGTCCGGCGTCCGGGAGGCGCGCGGATACCTGGTGCGCGTCACCACCCGCCTGGCCATCGACCGGCTGCGCCAGATCAAGTCGCGGGGCGAGACGTACGTCGGTCCCTGGTTGCCGGAGCCCTATGTCACCGACTTCGGGGACGCCGTGCCGGACACCGCCGAGCGGGCCGTCCTCGCCGACTCGGTGTCCTTCGCCGTGCTGGTCGTCCTGGAGTCGCTGTCACCGCTGGAGCGGGCGGTCTTCGTCCTGCGGGAGGCGTTCGGCTACCCGTACGCCGAGATCGCCGCCATGCTGGAGCGCGGGGAGGCCGCGGTGCGGCAGCTCGCCGGGCGGGCCCGCAAGCACGTCGACGAGCGGCGGCCCCGCTACGACGTCGACCCGGCGCAGCGCCGGGACCTCACCGAACGCTTCCTCGCCGCCGCGGTCGACGGCGACCTGGAAGGGCTGATGGCGCTGCTCGCGCCGGACGTCCGGCTGGTGGGCGACAGCGGTGGCAAGTCCAAGGCGCCGCTGCGCGTGGTGGAGAGCTCCGACAAGGTGGGCCGTTTCCTGCTCGGCGCCGCACAGAAGGGGATCCCGGACTTCTCCTTCCGGTTCCTGGAGCTCAACGGCGGCCCGGCTCTGCTGGCCCTGTCCGGGGGCAGGCCCGACTCCGTCTTCCAGCTGGACGTGGCCGACGGGCGCATCCAGTCGGTGTACATCATTCGCAACCCGGACAAACTGCGCGTACTGGAGGCCCTCGCCTAGCCGCGCGCCATCCGCCGCGCCCCCAAGCCCCCGTCCCGTGACGGGGGCTTCGCCGTCCTGTCGCGGGATTGGTCTTGACCAAGGGTGTGGGCCGTTTTATGGTCGCAGACAACTGCAACAACCTTTAATAAACAAGGGCGTCAAAACGCCGCCGGACACGGCGATTGCGGAGGACAGGGTGGGGACCACGCAGTTGGAATCGGTGCCGGAACCGAAGTACTGGCATCTCAGGACCGTGCTCAGCGAGGCCCTGGACTCGGAGTTCTCGGTGGGCGAGGTCCTGCCCAACGAGCGCGACCTCGCCGCCCGCTTCGGCGTCGCCCGCGCCACGCTCCGGCAGGCCCTGGAACAGCTCGAACTGGAAGGCAGGCTCCAGCGCCGCCGAGGCGTCGGTACGACCGTCGCCCCGCCGCGCGTCGGCGTGGCCGTCGGTACCGAGCGACACGCCTGGCCGGGAACGGCCGGTGACGCCTGGGAACCGGCCGACTGCGTGCCGGCCGCTCCGCCCGCGGCCGTCGCCGACGCCCTGGGCACCGGCCGGGACGAGACCGTGCACATCGTCCGCCGCTCCCGTGTGTCGCACGGCCAGCCCGTAGCGGCGGAGCTGCTCTACGTCCCGCCGGCCTCGGTGCCCGACCTCACCGCCATCGACGCGCCCTCCGGCGCCGCACGCGCGCGGGTCGTGCTCCGCGAACTGCAGCGCGGCGAACTGGAGCGGCGGGAGAGCGCCGTGGAACTCGGGTCGGCCGGAGCGGAGGACGCGAAGGAACTGGACCGGCTCCCGGGAGCGCCCGTCCTCGTGGTCACCACCCGATACCTCGCCGAGGGCCGCACCGCCGCGCTCTCCGTCGCCACCTACCGCGCGGACACCTGTCGGCTGACGTTCGGGGACTCCGGCGACCTGGAGATCCACCACGGCCCCGAGACCCGCGCCTCCTGAGTCCCGGACGGCCCGGGCACCTTCTGAAGGCCGGACCCCGCCTCTGCTGCGGACCGGCGCGGCTCAGCGCCGGGCCGTCGCCCCCTCCACCGCGAACAACTGCTCCTCCACGTGGTCGAGGGCCAGCCGCAGCGAGCCCGTCGCCACCGCGGCCTCGCCGAGGAGCGACAGGGTCACCTTCGGCGGGCGCAGGCAGTAGCGGGCCAGCTCCCGGCGCAGCGGCTCCAGGACGCCGTCCAGCCCGGCCGCCCAGCCGCCGACGACGACGAGTTCCGGGTCGAGGGCAAGCACCAGCGCCGCCACGTCGTGCACCAGCCGCTGGATGAAACGCTCGACGGCCGCGCGTGCCCGCTGGTCGCCCTCACGGGCCTCGGCGAACACCCTGGCGACCGCCTGCTCGTCCAGC
This sequence comes from Streptomyces sp. NPDC058812, assembly GCF_042744565.1. Lineage (NCBI taxonomy): Bacteria > Bacillati > Actinomycetota > Actinomycetes > Kitasatosporales > Streptomycetaceae > Streptomyces > Streptomyces sp. NPDC058812. The sequence goes on along the minus strand of NZ_JBHYOB010000021.1, from coordinate 31,661 downwards.
GGGTGCAGCGGCCGGCCCGTGGTGGACAGCAGCGTCTCCGGCGTCACGTCCCGGCCCAGCAGATGCAGTGCGCCGATCTCGCCGGCCGCCCCGCCGTACCCCCGGTGCAGCCGCCCGCCGATCAGCGCCCCGGCGCCCGGGCTCAGCCCGGCCAGCACGAACACGATGTCGTCGGACTCGGTGGCGGCGCCCTTCCAGTGCTCGGCGACCGCCGCCGCGTTCGCGTCGTTCTCGACCAGCACCGGGCACTTGAAGGAACGGCTCAGCCGTTCACCCAGCCGCAGCCCCGTCCACTCGGGCAGCGCGGTGCTCAGCCGCACCGTGCCGTCCGCCTCGACGATCCCGGGCGTCGCCGCGCCCACGGCCCGCAGCGAGCCGCGCGCGACACCGGCCCGGCGCAGCAGTTCGGCGACCGCGCTGCGCAGCCGCTCCAGCCGCTCGTCCGCCGGGGCGGTCTCGTCGACGTCCTTGGCCTGGGCGCCGATGACCCGGCCGTCCAGGTCGGACAGGAGCGCGGCGACGCGGTGCGGCCCGATCTCGAGACCCAGCAGATGCCCGGCCTCCGCCCGGAACCTGAACCGCCGTGCGGGCCGCCCCTGCCGTCGGGCCGCGCCCTCGTCGGCGGCCGCCTCGACGACGAGACCCGCCTCGATGAGCCCTTCGACGACACCCTCGACGGTCGGCCGGGACAGCCCCGTCACCCGGGTGATCTCGGTCAGCGTCGCGCAGTCCGTGGCACGCAACGCGTGCAACACCACAGCGGAGTTGATCCTCCGCAGCAGCGACGGATCCCCGCCGGTCAGCCCGCCCAACGTCCGTCCTCCCAGCTCGTGCGCGTGTTGGCCGGATCGTACTCGGCCCGCTCCGCCCCGGCGAGTGCCGGTCCGCCCGTTCCCGGCCCGCCGGAGTGCCTCACCCCGGCGCCACGAAGCCCGACTCGTACGCCGTGATCACCGCCTGCGTGCGGTCCCGTGCCCCCAGCTTCGCCAGCACCGAGCTCACGTGCGACTTCACCGTCTCCGTGCCGACGACCAGCCGGGCGGCGATCTCCGCGTTCGACAACCCGCGCGCCATCAGCCGCAGCACCTCGCCCTCCCGCTCGGTCAGCTGTGCCCGCTCCAACACGGCGCGAGCCGCGCGGTTCCCGCCGCCGTCGCCGTACTCGGCGGCGAGCTGCCGCACCGAGGCCGGGAACAGCAGGGACTCGCCCTCGGCGATCAGCCGCACCGCGTGCACGATCTCGGCCGGCCGGGCCCGCTTCAGCAGGAACCCGTCGGCGCCGGCGCGCAGCGCCTCGTACACGTACTCGTCGTTCTCGAAGGTCGTCACGACGAGGATCTTCGGCGGATCGGCCACCGTCCGCAGCAGTGCGCGCGTGGCCTCGATGCCGTCCAGCAGCGGCATCCGGACGTCCATGGCGACCACGTCCGGCCGTACCTGCCGCACCAGCGGAATGACCGCCGCCCCGTCGGCCGCCTCGCCGACCACCTCGATGTCCGGCTGCGCCTCCAGCACCGCCCGCAGGCCTGCGCGTACGAGGGGTTCGTCGTCGACGAGGAGCACTCTGACCGGCATCCGGCCAGCGTAGATCAGCCCGGCGGCAGCTCGACGCGCACCTGCCAGTCACCGGTGTCGTCGGGCCCCGTGTGCGCCCGCCCGCCCAGCAGCGCGGCCCGCTCGCGTATGCCGCGCAGCCCGCTGCCGCGTCCGGGCGTGACTCTCCCGTCCGGCAGCGGATTGCGCACCTCCAGGGTGAGCGCGCCGTCCGCGACCTCGACGCGGACCCGCGCGGGCACCGCCCCCGCGTGCCGCAGCACATTGGTCAGCGCCTCCTGGAGGATGCGGTAGCCCTCGCGGGAGACCGGGCCCGGCAGGGTCTCCAGCGGGCCCGTGACGTCGGCGTCGACCTTGGCCCCCGACGCGCGGGCGGACTCCAGGAGACGGTCGGCGTCCGCGAGGGTCGGTCTGGCACTCACGGGTTTCTCCGCCTCCCGCAGGACGCCGAGCACCCGCTCCAGGTCCTCCAGGGCCGCCCTGCCGGTCTCCTCGATCGCGGTCAGGGCCCGGTCGGTGAACTCGGCGCTGTTCGCCGCGCGGGCGGCCCCCGCCTGCACGACGGCGACGGTCAGCGCGTGGCCGATGGAGTCGTGCAGCTCGCGGGCGATGCGGTTGCGCTCCAGGAGCTGCTCGGTGCGCTCCTCGAGGGCGGCGAGGCGTTCCGCGGGGGAGGGGCCGAGCAGGCGGAGGGCGAGCCGGGTGATCAGCTCTCCCGAGCCGACGACGACCACGGCGAGCAGCACGAGCGGCAGCGGCGAAAGCAGCGCGTACCACCAGTGGTGGTCCGCGAGACGGAGGTACGAACCGTCCCCCTGCTGCCCGCCTCGTGCCAGCGTCACCAGGTCGATGGAGAGGAGGGGGAGCTGGACGGTGAGCATCGCGACGCAGAAGCCGAGGAACAGGCGGGCCTCCAGCCACACGACCGTGCGTCCTCGGTCGGCCCACGTGACGGACGGCGCGACGACGATGTCCGTCCTTGAGTCGTCCGGCCGATGGCCGGTCAGCAGCAGCCTGGCCTGCATGCCTTCCACCACTCGCATCGCCGGCACCAGACCGGCCACCGCCAGCGGCACCACCGACGCGAACGCCCACTTGTCGTCGACGAATATCCACATGGCCGGCCACACGACGGCCATGAACAGATGCAGCCATCGTGTGTACGTCACCGCCCGGCCGAACGGGCGCAGCAAGTGGACCATCACGTCATCGTGCCAGCCGCCACTGACAGCCGGCCTCCCCCGCACGGGGGAGACGATCTCCACCGGCGGGGGAGGACCCGCCCCCGTGCGAACCGGCACGGTGGTGCCATGACCAGCATCGACGTCCAGAACCTCACCAAGGAGTACGGCACCCGACGAGCCGTCGACGACCTCACCTTCACCGTGCGCCCCGGCCGGGTCACCGGCTTCCTCGGCCCCAACGGCGCCGGGAAGTCCACCACCATGCGGCTCGTCCTCGGCCTCGACCGGCCCACCGCCGGGACCGCGACCGTCGGCGGACGCCCCTACGCCGCCCTCCACGAGCCGTTGCGGCACGTCGGCGCCCTGCTCGACGCGCACGCCGCCCACGGCTCGCGCACCGCCCGGAACCACCTGCGCGTCCTGGCGGCGAGCAACCGCGTACCGTCGCGCCGGGTCGACGAGGTGATGGAGGAGACGGGCATCGCGTCGGTGGCACGCCACCGGGTGAGGACCTACTCCCTGGGCATGCGCCAGCGGCTGGGCATCGCCGCCGCCCTGTTGGGCGACCCCGAAGTGGTGATGCTGGACGAGCCCTCCAACGGGCTGGACCCCGAGGGAATCATCTGGATCCGCGAACTGCTGCGCCGGCTCGCGGCCGAGGGACGCACGGTCCTGGTCTCCAGCCACCTGATGAACGAGACCGCGTCCTTCGCCGACCACCTGGTCGTCCTCGGCCGGGGCCGCCTGCTCGCCGACACGCCGATGCGGGAGTTCATCGACGCGCGCGTGCAGCCGCGTGTCCGCGTCCGTACGTCGGACGCCGACGCGCTGAAGGCCGCCCTCGCCCGGCACGGCCACGACGCCGTGGAACACGACGACGGGTACTGGACCGTGCACCACGCGCGCGTGGACGACATCGGCCGGATCGTGTCCGGCGCGGGCGTACCCGTCCTGGAACTGACATCGGACGAAGGCACGTTGGAACAGGCCTATCTCGACCTGACGGCCGCCGAGGCCGAGTTCACCGCACAGCCCCAGGAGGCCTGACCATGTACTTCACGCCCGTACTCCGCTCGGAGGCGCTCAAGGTCCGCACCCTGCGCTCGCTGTGCGGCACCCTGCTGGCCGTGTTCGCGGTCACCACCGCCTTCTCCGCGCTGGCCGGGGTCTCCGACACCTCCGACCCGGACTTCGACCCGCTGTTCATGTCCCTCTCCGGCGTCATGCCCGGCCAGATCGCCGCCATCGCCTTCGGGGCCATGGTCGTCTCGTCCGAGTACCACGGCAACGGGATCCGGCTCTCCCTGGCAGCCGTTCCACGGCGCGGACCGTGGTTCGCGGCGAAGCTCGTGGTCGTCGCCGTACCGACCCTCACCGTGGGGCTGCTCACCGCGTTCGTCGCCCTCGTCGCGGCCCGGGCGGGCCTCGGCTCGGCGGCGAGCGGACTCACCACCGGAGAACAGGTACGAGGCGTCGTGGGCTGCGGGATCTACTTCATGCTCATGGCCCTGCTCGCGGCCGGCCTCACCGCCCTGTTCCGCAGCGGCGTGGCCACTCTGTCCACCCTGATCCCGTTCGTCCTCATCGTCTCCTTCGTGATCGGGGACGTGGCGGGCGGCGTCACCGACTTCCTGCCGGACAAGGCAGGGCAAGTCGCCCTGTACCAGACGCACGAGGGAACTCTGGGGCCCTGGGCCGGTCTCGCGGTGACCGCGCTGTGGGCGACGGCGGCCCTCCTCGCCGGCGCCTGGCGGCTGCGCAGCCGGGACGCCTGACACCGTCCGTGACTGACGCCCCGCCAATTGTCAGTGGCGGCCGGTTTACTGGACTGCATGAACATCGCGCAGCACATCGCCCTCATCGACGAGTTGTGCTTCCGGCCCTTCCCGGCGGAGCACGGCCCGTCGACCGGGGGCGGCGGGGGGCCGGGCCACTTCGTGGCGGTGCTGGAGAGCAGCCACGGCCTGCGCGGCGGCGACCAGGGAGAGCGGGCGGTGACGGTGGGCCAGTACGAGAAGTGCCGCGACGCCCTCTACGAGCGATTCGCCCCGCGCTGGGGAGAGACGGACCCCTGGAATCTGCAGACGGTCCTGCTGCGGACCGACGAGGAGGAGATACCCGAGCCGTGGGCCGGTCTCAGCGCCCGCGCGGGCGTGGCGTACCTGTGGGAGGCGGAGGGCACCGGCCGCTGGGTCGCGGTGGCCGTCGCCGACCGGGACGAGACGGACGAGGTCCGGCTGCTGGCCGTCGTCACGGAGCAGGCGCCACCGTGACCGCCCCTCACGCCCGCACCTACGCCTCCGCCTCCGCCGCGACCCGCAGCCGGGCGAACTCCTCCGCCATCGTCTGGGCCGTCCAGTGCGCGTTGAGCCCGCTGGGGTTGGGCAGCACCCACACGCGCGTGTCCCCGATCGTCCGCTCCTGCGGACCCACCCGCGCCTTCCGGTCGTCGAACGCGGCGCGGTACGCGGTGACACCGACCACGGCCAGCCAGCGGGGCCGCAGCCGCGCCACCTTCAGCGCCAGCAGCCGGCCGCCCTCCCGGTACTCCGCGGCGGTCAGCTCGTCCGCCCGCGCGCTGGCCCGCGCGACGACGTTCGTGATGCCGAGCCCGTACGACGGCAGCTCGCCCTGCTCCGACGGCTTCAGCAGCCGCGGCGTGAAGCCGGACAGATGCAGCACCGGCCAGAAGCGGTTGCCGGGACGGGCGAAGTGGTGGCCCGTCACCGCCGTCATCAGGCCGGGGTTGATCCCGCAGAACAGCACGTGGAGGCCGTCCGCGACGACGTCCGGTACGAGACGGTCGCGGGCGGCCTCCAGCTCGGCCCTGGTGAAGCGCGTCAGAGGATGGCTCCCGGGGTGTAGCCGGCGGCCGCCGGGTGCTGCTTGACGATCTCCTCGATCCGGCCGACGAGGACGCCGACCTGGTCGGCCGCGGCGCCGGTGAAGGACAGCTTGTCGGCCATCAGCGCGTCCAGCCCGGCCCGGTCCAGCGGGATGCGCTCGTCGGCGGCCAGCTTGTCGAGCAGTTCGTTGCGCTCGGCGCCCTGCTCGCGCATCGCCAGCGCGGAGGCCACGGCGTTCTCCTTGATCGCCTCGTGCGCGACCTCGCGGCCGACACCGGCCCGCACCGCGCCCATGAGGACCTTGGTGGTGGCGAGGAACGGCAGGTAACGGTCCAGCTCCCGGGCCACGACGGCCGGGAAGGCACCGAACTCGTCGAGCACGGTCAGGAACGTCTCCAGCAGCCCGTCGAGGGCGAAGAACGCGTCGGGGAGGGCCACGCGGCGCACCACCGAGCAGGACACGTCGCCCTCGTTCCACTGGTCGCCCGCCAGCTCGCCGGTCATCGACGCGTAGCCGCGCAGGATCACCATCAGGCCGTTGACGCGCTCGCAGGAGCGGGTGTTCATCTTGTGCGGCATCGCCGAGGAGCCGACCTGGCCGGGCTTGAAGCCCTCGGTGACCAGCTCGTGCCCGGCCATCAGCCGGATCGTCTTCGCCAGCGAGGACGGCGCCGCGGCCAGCTGCACCAGCGCGGTGACGACCTCGTAGTCCAGCGAGCGGGGGTAGACCTGGCCGACCGAGGTGAACGCCTGCGAGAAGCCCAGGTGCCCGGCGATCCGCTGCTCCAGCTCCGCGAGCTTGCCCGCGTCCCCGCCGAGCAGGTCCAGCATGTCCTGAGCGGTGCCGACCGGGCCCTTGATGCCGCGCAGCGGGTAGCGGCCGAGCAGCTCCTCCACCCGGCCGTGGGCGACGAGCAGCTCGTCGGCCGCGGTGGCGAAGCGCTTGCCCAGCGTCGTGGCCTGAGCGGCGACGTTGTGGGAGCGGCCGGCCATGACCAGCTCGGCGTACTCACCGGCCAGCTTGCCCAGCCGGGCCAGGACGGCGACGGAGCGGTCGCGGATCAGCTCCAGCGAGAGCCGGACCTGGAGCTGCTCGACGTTCTCCGTCAGGTCGCGGGAGGTCATGCCCTTGTGCACGTGCTCGTGCCCGGCGAGGTCGTTGAACTCCTCGATCCGCGCCTTCACGTCGTGCCGCGTGACCTTCTCGCGCTCGGCGATCGAGGCCAGGTCGACCTGGTCGAGGACGCGCTCGTAGTCGGCGATCGCGGCGTCGGGCACCTCGATGCCGAGGTCCTTCTGGGCCCGCAGCACGGCGAGCCAGAGCTGCCGCTCGAGCTTCACCTTCTGCTCGGGCGACCAGAGCGTGGCGAGCTCGGCGGAGGCGTAGCGTCCGGCGAGGACGTTCGGGATGCGGGGCTTGGCGGGAGCGGAAGTCACGTGAACGGATTCTACTGGCGATTCCTGCAGGCCAGCCCCACGGGGCCCTTCGTCGGAACCTACGAACGGCGCGTGCGCCCGGGGATCACGGCGCCAGGTCCTCGTACGGCAGCAGCTCCGGACGCTTGGGCGGCAGGCCGTCCCCGGACGACCGGCCCGTCAGCCTGCGGCCTATCCAGGGCAGCAGGTACTGCCGCGCGAACCGGACGTCAGCGGTCCGGCGCATGACCCACCCCGGCGGCGGCGTCGCCGGGATCGGCGCGTGCCACTCGGGATCCTCGGGTTCGTAGCCGAGCGACTGCCACACGGCCTCCGCGACCCGGCGGTGCCCCTCCGCGGTCAGGTGCAGCCGGTCCACGTCCCACAGGCGCGGGTCGGCCAGCGAGTCGGCCCCGTACAGGTCGACGACCACGGCGCCGTGCCGCGTGGACAGGTCGTCGATGATGGCGAACAGGGCCTCCATGCGCGGCCGGAACCGCTCCAGCACCGGACCCTGACGGCCCGGACTGCGCATCAGCACCAGCTGCTTGCAGTTCGGCGCGAGCCGCTCCACGGCCTGCGTCAGCAGATCCCGTACCCGGGCCATGTCGCACTTGGGCCGCAGTGTGTCGTTGAGCCCGCCGACCAGCGTGATCACGTCGGCTCCCATGGCCGCCGCCACGTCGACCTGCTCGTCGACGATCTGCCCGATCAGCTTCCCGCGCACCGCGAGGTTCGCGTACCGGAAACCGGGGGACCGGGCGGCCATCCGAGCGGCGAGGAGGTCGGCCCAGCCCCGGTAGGAGCCGTCGGGCAGCAGGTCCGACATGCCCTCCGTGAAGGAGTCGCCGACAGTGACAAGGCTGGCGTGAGTGGGATTCGTCTGCATGGCGACAGAAATGGTAGCGCCTGCACATACCCGCCGGTCGGTCGCCCTTCGCCGGGCCTGGGAGAGCCATGAGGAGGCTCACGTCCGCTGTCCGAACAGCTCCCGCAGCACGTCCTCCATGGTCACCAGGCCCGCCAGCCGCCCGTCGGAGCCGATCACGGCCGCCAGATGCGTACGGCTGCGGCGCATCGCGGTGAGCACGTCGTCCAGCGGGGTCCGCTCCCGGACCCGCGCGATGGGCCGCATGTCCCGCAGCCGGAACGGCACGTCCCGCGGCGAGGCGTCCAAAGCGTCCTTCACGTGCAGATAGCCGACGATCCGCCGCCCGTCGTCCACCACCGGGAAACGGGAGAACCCGGACTCCGCCGACAGCCGCTCCAACTGCTCCGGAGTGATGCCCACGCGCGCGTGGACGACGCGTTCCAGCGGCAGCACCACGTCCCGCACCGGCCGCCGGCCCAGCTCCAGGGCGTCGTGCAGCCGTTCCTGGGCCCGGTCGTCGATCAACCCCGCCTCACTGGCGTCCTTGACGATCTCGGCCAGCTCCGCGTCCGTGAAGGTCGCCGAGACCTCGTCCTTCGTCTCGACCCTGAGCAGCTTGAGCAGCGCGTTCGCGAAGGCGTTGACCGTGAAGATCACCGGGCGCAGCGCTCGCGACAACGCCACCAGCGGCGGTCCGAGCAGCAGCGCGCTGCGCACCGGCTCGGCCAGCGCGATGTTCTTCGGCACCATCTCGCCGAGCAGCATGTGCAGATACGTCGCCAGCGCGAGGGCGATCACGAAGGACACCGCGTGCCCCGCGCCGGACGGCATGCCCACCGCGTGGAACACCGGCTCCAGCAGGTGCGCGATCGCCGGCTCCGCGACCACACCGAGGACCAGCGTGCACAGCGTGATGCCCAGCTGGGCCGCCGCCATCAGCGCCGACACATGCTCCAGACCCCACAGCACGCTCTTGGCACGCCGGTCGCCCCCCACCCCCGCCGCCCCCGCAGCTCCTGCCTCGACGTACTGCTCCACCTGGCTGCGGCGCACGGAGATCAGCGCGAACTCGGCGCCCACGAAGAACGCGTTGACGACGAGCGTCGCCAGACCGATCAGCAGCTGTACGGCGGTCACCGGCCGGCCTCCCCTTCGTCTGCGTCGTCGGCGGCGGTGCGCGCGTCGTCGAGCGGCGCGTGCAGCAGTACCCGGGCCGCCCTGCGACCCGTGGCGTCCACGACGTCCAGCCGCCAGCCGGCGACCTCCAGAGTGTCGCCGACGGCGGGGATGTGCCCCAGCCCGGCCGCGACCAGCCCGGCGACCGTCTCGTAAGGCCCCTCGGGCACCCTGAGTCCCAGACGCGACAGCCGGTCCACACGGGCCGCGCCGTCGGCCCAGTACAGGGCGTGCCCCTGCTCGTCGGTGCCGGCCGTGTCCAGCTCGGGCGTCTCGTGCGGATCGTGCTCGTCCCGCACCTCGCCGACGACCTCCTCGACGATGTCCTCCAGCGTGGCCACGCCCGCCGTCCCGCCGTACTCGTCGATCACGACGGCCATCGTGCGCCGCCCGGAGAGCCGGTCCAGCAGCCGGTCGACGGTCAGTGACTCCGGGACGAGCAGCGGCTCGCGCATCAGCTCGGCGACCGGCATACCGGGCCGCCGCTCGGCGGGCACCGCCAGGACGTCCTTGACGTGCGCGGTGCCCACCACGGCGTCGAGGGTGTCCTGGTAGACGGGGAACCGGGACAGCCCGGTAGCCCGCGTCGCGTTCGCCACGTCCTCGCACGTCGCCCGGGCGTCGAGGGCGACGACCTGCACGCGCGGGGTCATCACGTTCTGTGCCGTCAGGTCGGCCAGGTTCAGGGTCCGTACGAACAACTCGGCGGTGTCCGCCTCCAGCGCGCCCTCCTTGGCCGAGTGCCGGGCGAGCGCCGCCAGCTCCTGCGGCCCACGCGCCGAGGCCAGCTCCTCGGCGGGCTCCATACCGAAGACGCGCACGATGCGGTTGGCCGTGTTGTTCAGGTGGGTGATGAAGGGCCGGAAGGCGGCGCTGAACCAGCGCTGCGGACCGCCCACCCGCTTGGCGACGGCCAGCGGTGAGGAGATCGCCCAGTTCTTCGGCACCAGCTCGCCGACGATCATCAGGAAGACCGTCGACAGGGCCGTGCCCAGCACCAGCGCCAGCGAGGAGGCCGCCGAGCGCGACACCCCCACACTCTCCAGCGGGCCCGAGATGAGCGCCGCGACCGAGGGCTCGGCGAGCATGCCGACCACCAGGTTGGTGACCGTGATGCCGAGTTGCGCCCCGGAGAGCTGGAAGGTCAGGTTCCGTACGGCCTTCAGGGCGCTCGCCGCGCCCCGCTCGCCGCGCGCCGCCGCCCGCTCCAGTTCGCCGCGCTCGACGGTGGTCAGCGAGAACTCGGCCGCGACGAAGGCGCCGCACACGAGACAGAGCAGGATCGCCACCAGCAGCAGGAGCACTTCGGTCATCGGGTCACCTCGGATCCATGATCGGCCAGGACGCGGAGGATCGCGCGACGTCGTGCGCCGAGGGAGGCGCCGTGGGCGGACCCGGCGGACCCGGCGGACCCTGCGGACCCGGACGGGGCACCGGGGTGGGCGCCGGGAGGATCGCCGATGCGGACTCGCTCATGCGCCGGTGCTCACACCTTTCAGCCGATGAGGGGCTTCACCCAGCGTCGCCACTGCTCCTCGGGCGCGTACCCGGCCGCCCGCCAGGCATGCTGGGCCCGCTCGTTGCGCCGCAGCACCATCGCGTCCCCGCGGCGCCCGCCCAGCCGTACGAACCGCTCCTCCGCGGCCGTGAGCAGCGCCGAGCCGATGCCCTGACGCCGGTGGTCCGGGTGCACCGCCAGCCGGTACAGATGACAGCGCCAGCCGTCGAAGCCCGCGATCACCGTGCCCACCAGGTCCCGGCCCCGCTCGGCCAGGAGCAGCGCCTCGGGGTCGCGGGCGACCATCCGCTCCACGCCCTCCCGGTCGTCACTGATACTCGTCCCCTCGGCGGCCACCTTCCAGAAGGCCAGCACGGCGTCCAGATCCTCGGGCCCGGCGGCCCGTATGCGCGGTTCGGTCATGCGGTGATCCCATCACGCGCGCCCGTTCGCCATTCGACATTCCGGCATGCGGACCGCCACGCCCGCGCTCCCACCGCCCGTCAGACCTCGCGCAGCCCCCGCATCACCGGAGCGAAGGCCTCCATGTACGGTTCCAGCACCGTCAGATAGGTGAATCCGTACCGCTCGCGCTGCGCCCGTACCTGCGCGGTGATCTGCTCCAGGGTCCCGGCCAGGAAGATGGGCAGCTCCAGCACCTGGTCGGTGGTCAGGTGCGGCACGTGCTCCAGGAGGGGGCGGACGGCGGCCTCGCGGTCCTCGGTCACGACGACCATCTGGACGAGCAGGTTCAGCTCCGCCGGCTCCTTGCGGCCCGCGGCCAGCTCCCGGTACCGGGCCACGCGCTCGTCGAGTTCCTCGGCCGTGATGGGGGCCGGCTGCCCCGTCGTGCTGCCCCGCACCGTACGTCCGCCCGTGAAGGCGGCGACGGCGGCGTGCCGGGCCGTCAGCTCCAGCATCCGGTCGCCGTTGGCGCCGATGAGCAGTGGCACGGGCCGTTGCACCGGCCGCGGCTGGTACTCCTCGTCGGCCAGCAGCCGCTCCAGTTCCTCGACGGTGCGCCGCAACTGGTCCACCCGCTCGCCCGGCGAGCCGAACGGCAGCCCCGCCGCGTCGTGCTCCGCCCGTACGTAGCCGGTGCCGAGCCCGAGTTCCAGACGCCCGCCCGTCAGGGCGTCCGTGGTCGCCACCTCCCGGGCCAGCAGGGCCGGGTTCCAGAAGCCCGCGTTGAGCACGAAGGTGCCCAGCCGGGGCCGCTCGGTGGCCCGGGCCGCCGCGACCAGCGCCGGAAACGGCGCCGGCATGCCGAGGTGGTCCGGGACCAGGATCACGTCGTATCCCAGCTCCTCGGCCCGACGGCACTTCGCGCTCCACTCGTCGGCAGGGGCGGGGGTCATCAGATTGACGCCGAAGCGGAACGGACGTGGCATGAACTCTCCTCGCGGACGGGGGACTTCGGTCAACGGACCATCGGAGTCAATCAGCCGTGCGCGATGGCCGCCAGCACGTGAACGCGGCCGGGAGGCCGGCCCGTGAGTCGAGGCTGCCGGCCGGACGGGGATGCCCGTCCTTGCCGCCGCTAGCGTTTTGGCGCTAGCTTCGAGGTATGGCGAAGACCCGGAAGGCCCAGCTGAACGTGCGGGTGGACGAGGGCACCGCCCGGGCAGCCCGCGAGAAGGCCCTGGCCCGGGGGATGAGCGTCAACCGCTACATCGAGGAACTGGTCCGGCAGGACACCGGCGAGGCCGGCCACACCTTCGTGGAGGCCGCCGCCGACTTCATGCGGCAGTACGAGAAGGTGTTCGCCGAGGAGGTCGGCGACGGCCGCCGCTGAACCGGCGGAGGCGTCCCGGATGAAAGACCCCGGATGAGAGACCTCACCATCGACCTCGCCTGGCTGCTGATGCTCGCCGAACAGCGCACCCCGGGAGACCCCCAGGTTACCGACTGGGGAGCGCTCGTCGCGGCCGTCGCCCGCCACCGGGCCGAGATATTCGACACCCTCGTCTACGACGGTCCGCACGCCCGCGCCGCCGCCCTGCTCCAGCTGCTGATCCACGTCCCGGCGCTGGAGCGCTCCAACGCCCTGTTCGCCTCCGCGGTCGCCTACGCCTACCTGGTCGCCAGCGGGGTCAAGGTCGCCACCACGCCCGAGCAGGTGCGGGACCTCGCCCTGCTGGTCAAGAGCGGAGAGGCCTCCGTCGACGACATCGCGGACGAGCTGCGCCGGTGGAGCGGGTGACTACGCCTCGGTTTCGGGCGGCCGCCAGGCCGTGCCGAGCACGCAGTACGAACTCGGCAGCGCCGGCCCGTTCTCCGGCATCATCACCCGCCGGTAGGGCCCGAGCGCGAACCCCGCGTCCCGCAGCGCGGCGACCGGTTCACGGGACAGGTGGCAGCCGCCGGACAGCGGAGGCCACAGGGTCCGGTCCAGCGCGCGCTGGGTGAAGGTCATCACCCGCCCACCGCCCCGGCCGTGCTCGAAGAACCGCACCTGCCCGCCGGGCCGCAGTACCCGCTGCAGCTCCCCGAGCGCCCGTGGCACGTCGCGGACACTGCACAGCACGAGCGAGACCACGGCAGCGTCGAAGGCCTCGCTCTTGACCGGGAGGGCCTCCGCCGCGCCCGGCGCCACGTCGACCGGCACCTGGGCGCGCAGCGCCGCCTCCACGGCCAACTGCCGCAGCACGCGCTCCGGTTCGATGGCGACGACCTCCGAGACGGTGCCCGGGTAGTGCGAGAAGTTCAGCCCGTTGCCCGCACCGACCTCGATCACCCGCCCGGACAGCCCGGCAAGCAGTCGCTCGCGCACGCTCCCCATCCCCATCCGGGTCTCGGCGCTCACACTGAACCGGGCGTAGCAGCGGGCGAACAGCGGATGGTGCACGGCGTCCCGCGGCACCCCGCGGGCACGGGCGGATCGCAGCGCCATGGGGCCTCCTTCACGAGGTGGTGCCTTACCGCGATTGTCCCCCGTACGAGCCCCGCGCACCCACCGCGCGGACGGCTGGTTCCGGCGGCGGGCGAACCGGCGGTGGTGGTGTGCTCCGCCTCAGCCCCGGGGCCCTGGAGCCGGAGCCGACCGGAGATGCCGACCCGAGACGAGACGCCCCCGGGGCGAAGGCGGGGCGGCCGGCCCCCCGCCCGTCGCGTCCCGGCCGGCGGCCGCCTCAAGCCCTACCGCCGGTCGGCGTGCCTCTCGGCTCCGGAACCGTGTCCGGGACCCCGATGGCGCCGCTGGTGCGGTGTCTCGGACGTGAAGGTGACCGGGACGCAAGCGCCCGGTCAGGGCGCCTCCCGGGCCCGGAACGCGTCCGCGTCCCACGTGCCGTCCAGCCGGGGCGCCAGCCAGTGTGGTGCCGTCGACCGGAAGGCGGCCGGCGGGAGGGAGCCCGCTCCGGCGGGCAGGGCGCCGAGCAGGGGGGCTCCGGCCACGTCCGGGAGGTCCGCGAGATTGCAGCGCGAGGCGAGGTCCGGCTCCCCGGGCCAGCTGCCGATCACGACGCCCGGCAGCTCCAGCCCACGGGAGCGCAGTTCACGCGCCGTCAGTTCCGCGGTGTTCAGCGTGCCCAGCCCGGCCGATGCCACCAGCAGCACCGGCGCTCCGAGGAGTCCGGCGACGTCCGCCAGCGTCCCGCCGGCCGCGTCGAAGCGCACGAGCAGGCCGCCCGCGCCCTCGACCAGCACCAGGTCGTGCTCGGTCGCCAGCTTGTCCGCGGCCTCCGCCACCTCCCGCGGGTGCACGGGCGCCCGGCCGGCCCGGCGCGCGGCCGTACCCGGCGCCAAGGGATCGGGATACCGGGCCACCTCGGCAGCCGTCACGGTGCCCGCGAGGCGCGCCACCTCCTGGGCGTCCCCCGGCTCGTCCGGCCGTACGCCCGTCTGCGCGGCCTTCAGCACGGCCACCGACCGGCCACCCGCCAGCGCCGTCGCGGCGACGGCGGCGGTCACGACCGTCTTGCCGATCTCCGTGCCCGTGCCCGTGATCACCAGTACCGGCATGTCATCCCTCCTGTGCCGCCGCGCACACCGCGCGGGCGATCCGTGCCACGTCCGCGTCGCCCGTGACGTACGGCGGCATGGTGTAGATCAGGTCGCGGAACGGCCGCAGCCACACGCCCTCGCGCACCGCCGCCTCCGTCGCCGCCCGCATGTCGACGGCGTGGTCGAGCTGCACCACACCGATCGCGCCGAGCACCCGGACGTCGGTCACGCCCGGCAGTTCGGCGGCGGGCGCCAGCCCGTCACGCAGGCCCGCCTCGATCCGCTTGACCTCCGCGAGCCAGTCCTGGCCGAGGAGCAGCCCGATGGAGGCGCAGGCCACGGCCGCCGCCAGTGGATTGCCCATGAACGTCGGCCCGTGGGCCAGCACCGGCACCTCGCCCCGGGAGATGCCGTCGGCCACCCGTGACGTGCACAGCGTGGCCGCCATCGTCAGGTAACCGCCGGTCAGCGCCTTGCCCACGCACATCACGTCCGGCGCCACCGCCGCGTGCTCCGCCGCGAACAACGCGCCCGTACGCCCGAACCCGGTCGCGATCTCGTCGAACACCAGCAGCACGCCGTGCGCGTCGCACGCCTCCCGCAGTACCCGCAGATACGCGGGGGAGTGGAAGCGCATCCCGCCGGCGCCCTGCACCACCGGCTCGACGATCACCGCGGCCAGTTCGTCGGCGTGCCGCTCGATCATCGCTCGCAGGTGATCCGCGTACGACTCCTCGTACTCCGCCGGCGGCGCGTCCGCGAAGACCTGGCTCGGCAGGGCGCCCGCCCACAGTTCGTGCATCCCGCCCTCGGGGTCGCACACCGACATGGGCTGCCAGGTGTCGCCGTGATAGCCGCCGCGCCAGGTCAGCAGGCGCCGTTTCGCGGGGCGGCCCAGTGACCGCCAGTACTGGAGGCACATCTTGACCGCGACCTCGACGGACACCGACCCGGAGTCGGCGAGGAAGACGTGCTCCAGGCCCTCGGGTGACATGTCGACGAGCAGCTTCGCCAGCCGTACGGCGGGCTCGTGGGTGAGCCCGCCGAACATCACGTGGCTCATCCGGTCCAACTGGTCGCGCGCGGCCTCGTTCAGCACCGGGTGGTTGTAGCCGTGGATCGCCGACCACCAGGACGACATGCCGTCGACGAGTTCGCCCGAGCCGTCGGCCGGACACAGCCGCACCCCGCTCGCCGACTCCACGACGAGCGGGTCCTGCCGGCCGGGCATGGGTCCGTACGGATGCCAGACGTGCCGCCGGTCGAGCGCCAGCAACTCGTCCACGGTCAGCGCGGGCTCAGGCATTGGGCGCGAGGTCCGTTCCGGCACCCCGGCGGCGCACGGCGACCAGGTCCGTACGGGCTTCGCCGGCCACCGCCGGTTCGGAGGGCGGCGCGGAGCCGCAGCCCTCCGTGGCCGCAGCGGAGCCGCAGCCCCCGTCGGCCGGGGCGGACCCGCAGGCCCCGCCGCCCTCGTGCGAGCCGCAGCCGCCGCCCGCCGTCGCCCGGTGCCCGGGCAGGGTCACCTCGCCGGCGCCCTCCACCTCGAACCCGGCGTCCGCGATCATCTCCAGGTCGGCATGGCCCGCCTGACCCTCGCTGGTGAGGTAGTCGCCGAGGAAGATGGAGTTGGCCAGGTTCAGGGCGAGCGGCTGCATCGTGCGCAGGTGGACCTCGCGCCCGCCCGCGATGCGCACCTCGACGTCCGGGCAGACGAACCGCGTCATCGCCAGGATGCGCAGGCACCGCTGCGGGGTGAGGTGCCACTCCTTGGCCAGTGGCGTGCCCTCCATCGGGATCAGGAAGTTGACCGGCACCGAGTCCGGGTCCAGCTCACGCAGCGAGAAGACCACGTCGACCAGGTCCTCGTCGCTCTCGCCCATGCCCGCGATGAGACCCGAGCAGGCGGACAGCCCGGCCGCGTGCGCCTTGTTCACCGTGTCCACCCGGTCGGCGTACGTGTGCGTGGTCGTGATGTCCCCGTACGTCGCCTCGGACGTGTTGAGGTTGTGGTTGTAGGCGTCGGCGCCCGCCTCGCGCAGCCGCTCCGCCTGGCCGTCGGAGAGCAGGCCCAGGCAGGCGCAGACCTCGACGGCCTCGTTCTGCTCCTTGATGGCCTTGATGGTGTCCGAGACCCGGTCCACGTCCCGGTCGGTCGGACCGCGTCCGCTGGCCACCAGGCACACCCGCTTGGCGCCCCCGGCCACGCCCGCGGCGGCGGCCTGGGAGGCCTGGTCGGGCTTGAGCCAGGTGTACTTGAGGATCTCGGCCTTGGAGCCGAGCCGCTGCGAGCAGTAGGAGCAGTCCTCGGGGCACAGGCCCGACTTGAGGTTGACGAGATAGTTGAGTTTCACCCGTCGGCCGAACCAGTGGCGGCGCACCTTGCCGGCCGCGGCCACCACATCGAGCAGGTCGTCGTCGGAAGTGGCGAGGACGGCAAGAGCCTCCTCGCGGGTCGGCGACTCGCGCCGAAGCCCCTTGTCCACCAGCGTGTTCAGCAGGTCCATGAGAGCCGATCCTGTCCTACGGGGCCGCCCGGGGCCAAGGAGACTTTGCACAACACTGACAGATCACCGTGTGGGTATTGCCACACCTCGCGGGGGCTGCCGTGCCGCTAATGTCTGTCCACTGCCTACAAAACCACGGAGGACCGACCCATGGCGTTCGGCTGGATCGACGAGCAGGCCCAGGCGCGCCGCCGGGCCGGGCTCGTACGGATTCTGCGCCCCCGCCCGGCCGACTCGCCGCTGCTGGACCTGGCGAGCAACGACTACCTCGGCCTGGCCCGGCACCCGGAGGTCACCGAGGGCGCGGTCCGGGCCGCGCGGACCTGGGGCGGCGGTGCGACCGGCTCCCGGCTGGTGACCGGCACGACCGAACTGCACGCCGAGCTGGAACGCGAACTGGCCGCCTACTGCGGATTCGAGGCCGCGCTCGTCTTCTCCTCCGGCTACGCGGCCAACCTCGCCGCGGTCACCGCGCTGGCGCCGCACGGCTCCCTCGTCGTCTCCGACGCGGGCAACCACGCCTCGCTGATCGACGGCTGCCGGCTCGCGCGCGGGACGACCCAGGTCGTGGCGCACGCCGACCCGGACGCCGTACGCAAGGCACTGGCGACGCACGACGGGCCCGCCGTCACCGTCTCCGACACGGTCTTCTCGGTCGACGGCGACGCCGCGCCGCTCGCCGGGCTCGCCGAGGCGTGCCGGGAGCACGGCGCCGGGCTGGTCGTCGACGACGCCCACGGACTCGGTGTCCTCGGCGACGGCGGCCGGGGCGCCCCGCACGCGGCGGGACTCGCGGGCGCCGACGACGTCGTCGTGACGGTGACGCTGTCCAAGTCGCTCGGCAGTCAGGGCGGCGCCGTGCTCGGCCCCGCCCGGGTGATCGACCACCTGGTCAACGCGGCCCGGACGTTCATCTTCGACACCGGCCTCGCCCCCGCGGCGGCGGGCGCGGCGCTGGCGGCGCTCACCCTGCTGCGCCGAGAGCCCGAGCGGGCGGCGCGGGCACGCGAGGTGGCGGCGGAGTTGCACGCACGCCTGACCGCCCTCGGGCTGTCGGCGGTACGTCCGGACGCCGCGGTGGTCTCGGTGCGCGCTCCCTCCCCGGAGGGGGCCGTACGGTGGGCGGCCGACTGCCGTGCGGCCGGCCTGTCCGTGGGCTGCTTCCGTCCTCCTTCCGTACCCGACGGCATCTCACGGCTCAGGCTGACCGCTCGTGCGGACCTCTCCGGGGAACAGATCGAACGCGCTGTACGGGTGATCGGCGAAACGCGACCATGAGTCGGCGTGACACGGCCGTGCTTCGCCCGGTGCCCAACCGGTTCAGCCGCGGTGGACGGCGGCCGTGAACCTGGCCCAGCTCCCGGGGGAGAAGAGCAGCGCGGGCCCGGCCGGGTCCTTGGAGTCCCGCACGGCGAGCAGTCCGGCCCAGGGGCCGGCCGACGGCCGGGCCGTCTCCACGCAGTTGTTCGCTCCGGTGCTGTAGCTGCTGCGCAGCCACCGCACGCCGTGCAGATCGGTGCCGGCAGGGATGTTCCGACAGAGTGCGGACTGTGAGCCTGACATGGTGCCTCCTTACGCGCCTGCCGCGGTCGCGGCGATGTAGTCCAACGAGTCCTCGGGCGAAAGGGCATGGATCAGAAGGGCGTTGAAGGCCTCGGTATAGGCCTCTAGGTCTTCTTTCCGTTCGAGATGCAGGCTACTCGTCAAGTGGTCGAGAACAACCACGTCCAGATCAGAAGTGCTCGAAAAAGAGAAGATTACGAAAGGGCCGGTGACACCGATGTGCGCCCCGGCGGCGAACGGCAGTACCTGGAGCCGGACATGGGGGAGACGCGCGGCCTCGACCAGTCGCGCCAGCTGACGGGACATGACACCGGGGCCGCCCACCTCCCGGCGCAACACCGCCTCGTCCAGGACCGCGCTCAGCAGAAGCGGCGGCTGCGCCCGCAGTACGTCCTGCCGGGCCAGCCGGACCTCCACCAGTGTGTCCAGCCGCTCCTCCGGCAGCCCGTCCGCCGCGGCGCGCGTCACCGCGCGGGCGTACTCCGG
This sequence comes from Streptomyces sp. NPDC058812, assembly GCF_042744565.1. Classification (NCBI taxonomy): domain Bacteria; kingdom Bacillati; phylum Actinomycetota; class Actinomycetes; order Kitasatosporales; family Streptomycetaceae; genus Streptomyces; species Streptomyces sp. NPDC058812. The sequence goes on along the minus strand of NZ_JBHYOB010000021.1, from coordinate 12,615 downwards.
TGTCTGCAGCAGCCCGGGGACCACCGTGGTCTCCAGCGTGCGCATCGCGCTCGCCTGGGACTCCAGGCTGATGAAGTCGCGGTAGGTCGGGGGCAGTACCCCGCGATAGGCGTGCCACCAGTGGTTCCGGCCGCCCGCGTCGTCGGAGCCGGCCAGCATCACCAGCAACTCCCGCAACTGGTCGTCGTCCACGCCGTAGGCGTCCAGCAGTAACCGCACGTCGGCCGGTTTCGCCCCGCTCGTCCCGGTCTCGATCCGGCTGACCTTCGACTGGTGCCAGCCCACCAGCCGGGCCGCCTCGCCGCTGGTGATACCCGCCGACGTGCGCAGGGCACGCAGTTCCGCGCCCAGCTTCCGACGGCGCACCACGGGACCGTGCTGCATGGGCCACTCCCTTACTCCTTATGGGCCGCACGAATACGCTCTGCCGTCGCAGAGTTCACCGCATTGAGCGACAGATATATGCATATCTTGGTGGATCGCCGTCCTGCACCGGTCTGGTGATGGCAGTCTGGCGGCGAAGCACCAGTCCGGGACCGTACTCGAACCATCCGCTCCGTGTCCGGCTGCGGTCCCGTGGGAAAGGGACGACGTCGCCATGGCAGACCATCTGGAAGCATCCGTCACTCTGCCGAGCGATCCCGCCTCGGTGGCCGCCGCGCGTACCTACGTGGTCGGCACACTGGCGGAGTGGGGCCTGCCGCCGGACACCGACGTGTCCGAAACCGTCCGGCTCATCGTCTCGGAGCTGACGACCAACGCGGTCCAGCACACGTTCGGGCAGTCGCCCACCTTCACCGTGGACCTCGTGCTCGACCGTGACGAGCGGCTGCGCATCGGAGTCACCGACAGCCACCCGAGGTTTCCCAGACGCCTACCCGCCGCCGTGCAGCAGGACAACGGCCGCGGCATGGTGATCATCCGCTGGCTGACGGCGGAGTGCGGCGGCAAGCTGAGAGTGCGGCCCACGCGCGAGGGCGGCAAGACCGTCTCCATCGAGTTGCCCTGGGCGCCGCCGGGCGGTCCGGAGTGCGCCGAACCGGCGGTCACGGCCGCGGTGCGGGCCGTGGGAAGGCAGGAGCCCCAGCGGTGAGGCGCCGACGGCACCCGGCGCGCCGCAGGCGGATACCGCGCACCCGAGGGGGTGACGGCGGGTCAGGACGCCGTCACCCCCTCGGGCGGGCTACTTGACCCGGCCGTACCAGACGCTGCCGGTCCAGATCTTCTGCAGACGCACCACGTCCCCGGTCTTCGGGGCGTGCCAGATCTTGCCCTTCCCGGCGTAGATGCCGACGTGGTAGATGCTGCGGCCCGAGTGGAAGAACACCAGGTCCCCGGTCTTGCGGTTCTTGGCGGAGATGTGACGGGTCTTGTTGTACTGCTGGGCGGCGGTGCGCGGCAGCTTCTTGCCGGCCTTCTTGAACGAGTACAGCGTCAGCCCCGAGCAGTCGAACCTGCTTGGTCCGACGGCGCCCCATTTGTAGGGTGCGCCCTTCTTGGAGGCAGCGATCTTGAGGGCCTTCGTCGCATGGCTCGCCGCGGCCGCCTCGGAGGCGACGCCGGGGACCACTACGGAACCGCCCACGGCGGCGAGGGTGAGGGCCGAGGCCGTACCGGCACGGGCCATCAGCGACGGGACACGATTGAGCGCGGACATGCGCAACCCTTCGTCAGCCGCCTGTGAAGGATGACCTGTCGGATTCGGGCTGGCGAAGTTGCCCGGCCGCACGGGTGCGGCTTCACCCCAAGGGCTGCTCGGCCCGGCGCGTCTCCCGCGGAGACGACCGTTCCGGCGACCCGTCGTGCTCGGGTCCTCCACTCCTGCCGATCCACTCCTGTCGACCGGTCGTCCGGGCGGCGGCAGGACTCGGCGTCCGCCCGGACCGCCCCGCCGCTGCGGCGGGGGCTTGTCGTCAGTCACGGATCTTGTCTCGCCCCATGGGAAAATCCCAACGGAACGTGCCCTTTGTGTTGTTACTCACCACTCGCCCGTTCGGGTGGACGCCTCTGTGTTCGAGCCGCCGGTGGGTGTGGTGACGACCCCGGGACCAGCGACGCAGTGGCTCATTGCGCCGTCCGGACACGCGGGTCGCGCAAGCTCGGCCGGTCGGAAATCAGAGGGTTTCCTACGCCGAAAGGCGGTACGCCGTTTGGTCCGTTTCAACTCCGGGTGCCTCAACGGTCGGAGCGGGGCGGCAGACCGACTCGCGCCGTCCGTCGTTCACCGTCCAGCACGCGCAGCGCCCGGGCCAGGGTGGTGGCGTGCAGCTCGGTCTCGCGCCGCCGGTGCATCAGCGCCAGCGCGTCGCGCAGGGCGGCCGCCTTGCCGACCAGCGCCTGGGCGGCCCGCAGCCCGCGATAGGTGTCGCCCTCCTGCGCGGGGTTGATGCGCCCGAGCAGGTCGACGACGTCCAGGTACCGGTCGATCAGCTCGGCCTCGGCGCGGGTCAGGGCGGGCAGAGGCGGCAGTTCCGGTGGCAGCATCGCCGGATCACCTCGCGCCGGGTGCCGGAGACGTGGCCCTGCGGCTGGGTACGACCCGGTCCACCAGGCCGTACTCCAGGGCCTGTTGTGCGTCCAGGACGGTGTCCCGCTCGATGTCCGCGCTCACCTGCTCGGGACCGCGGCCCGTGTGCCGTACGAGGATCTCCTCCAGGCGGGCGCGGATGCGGATCAACTCGTCGGCCTGGATGGCCAGGTCGCTCGCCTGCCCCTCCACCGGCACGGTGAGCGCGGGCTGATGGATGACCATCCGTGCGCCCGGCAGGACGGCGCGTTTGCCGGGCGTGCCCGCCGCCAGCAGCACCGCGGCGGACGTGCCGGCCTGCCCGAGGCAGGTCGTCGCCACGTCGCAGGTGACGTAGCGCATGGTGTCGTAGATCGCCGTCATCGCGGTGAAGGACCCGCCGGGCGAGTTGATGTAGAGCGCGATGTCCCGGTCCGGGGCCTGGTGTTCCAGATACATGAACTGCGCCATCACGTCGTTCGCGGAGGTCTCGTCGACCGGTGTCCCGAGGAAGACGATCCGCTCCTCCAGCAGCTTCGAGTACGGGTCCGTCGTCCGGCTCCCGGCGCTCGTGCGCTCGGTGAACTCGGGCAGGACGTGACGGGCGGACGGTCGGGTCATGGCGAACCCCTCCTCGTGGCGGAACCGTGGTCGGCTGCACTGCCTCCTGTAAAAAATGTACAGGACGTACGTTACGAGGTTGGAGGGTCGCGGGGATCGCGCGTTCGCCGGCAGCGGAGGGGGGTCGTAGGGGGCTCGGTGGGATCGGCGGGGCGCCCGCGTTCATCCCCCGCCCGGCGGCTCGTGCAGGCCGAAGGAGGAGCCCTGGTCGTCCCGGCACAGCGTGAACCGGCCGAACCGGGCCACCGACTCCGCGTCCTCCTCGCCGAGGTCCTGCACCGAGCCGCCCAGTTTCCGCACCCTGGCCACGGCGGCGTCCAGGTCGTCGACCCGGAAGAACACGTACGGGGAGGCTCCCGCGTCACCGCCGTGCAGGCCGCCCGGCACACCGCCGGTGCCGATGGAGAACCCGCGCCCCGTGGGGCCGGCTTCGAGGGTCCAGTCGAACAGGCTGCCGTAGAAGAGGCGCCCGCGCTCGGGATCGGCCACGCCGAGTTCGAAGAAGGACGGTTCGCCTGCCATGGGGTACCTCCAGCGGGCCGGTGGCCTGTGCTCGCCCCCCCGCCTCCATCGTCCTCCCCGTCGAACGGCGGCGCAGCCGGTCGTCGCGAGGCGAACCGTAAGCTGGGGGGCATGGCCTACGAGATTCCGGTGACGCAAGCCAGGGCTGAGCTCGCCGACCTGATCAACCGGGTGGTGTACGGCGGTGAACGCGTCGTCGTGACGCGCCACGGCAAGCCTCTCGTCGCCCTCGTCTCCGCCGCCGACCTCGAGCGTCTGGAGGAACTCCGGGAAGCGCCGGAGGACCAGGTGATCACCTCGGTCACCGGAGTCCGGGACGCCGCCGCCTCCGCGCCCCGAGAGACGCACCGCTTCGGCATCGCGGCGGAACACCGGGGGCCGAACCCGACGTAGGGGGCGTCGTTCGGATCCTGCCGGGGTCGGGTCGGTTGCAGGGCACCGTTGCCTGGAGCCGGCCGTATTGCTCCGCGCACCCCTTGACCCGGCCGGATTCGCTCAGGCGGCCGCTGTCGGTGCCGGGGCCCCGTCGGGCGCCGTCGAGCCGCCCTGCGCGCGCTGGCGCAGTGCGCCGCCGAGCACTATCGCGCCCAGGCCCAGTACGGCCCACCACGTGAGCGTCAGTGCGGGGCCGGTGGCCGCGGCGCCGTCGAAGAAGGACACCGAGCGCAGCAGCGAGGCGCCCGCGCCCGGAGGCAGCCACTGGCCGATCGCGCCGGCCGGCTGGGGCAGCATCTCCGGCGCCGAGGACGCTCCCGAGAAGGGGTTGCCCAGCAGCATCATCACGGCACCGCCCAGCCCGAGCCCGGCACGTCCGAACAGTGCCCCGAGCCCGGCGATGCCCGCGCCGACAGCCAGGGTCGACAGCCCGAACACGCCGGCCGCGGCCCACCAGTCACCGGTGACCACCCCGAGCCAGCTGTGCGCGATCGCCGCCGCGACCAGGCCGGTCAGCGCGGCGGCGCCGACCAGGGCGGCGACCGCGCGGGCGCCGCGCAGTCCCAGCAGGGTCGCCACCGCGCCCGTCGCGATCCCGGCCAGCGCCAGCGGCAGCACGCTCGCGCCCAGGGCCGCGCCGCGCGGGTCCGTCCCGGGAGCGGGCACCACATCGACGACCTGGACCGGGGTCCCCGCGGCGGACGCCTGCCCGGTGACCGCCTGCCGCAGCAACTGGGTGACGGCGGGGCTCGCCGCCGACGCCGTGAGCAGCTTCGGGCCCCGGTCGCCGGCGATCACCGCGCCGTACACGGTCCGGTCCTCGATGGCGCCGCGAGCCGCGTCCTCGTCGGCGTAGCGGTGGATCTCGAAGGCGCCCTCGCGCTGGGTGAGCCGCTGCTCCACCTGCGCGACCGCGGCGGGCGGCCCCGCCACGCCGAGCGGCAGGTCACGGGGCGCCGTGCGGGCGGCGGGCCAGGCGAAGGCCCACAGGGCCAGGCCCACCAACACGGGAACCAGGACGATCACGGCGATCATGCGACGGCTGTCCATGGGGACTCCTACCAAAAAGAAGGATCGTTCGTTTTGCCTGCCACCACCGTGCGACCGACTCGGCGTCCTTGTCAAGAAGGAACATTCGTTTTAGGTTGGGAGCATGGCCCGCGTATCCCAGGAACACCTCGACGCCCGCCGCCGGCAGATCCTCGACGGCGCCGCGCTCTGCTTCGCCCGCAACGGCTTCCACGCCACGTCGATGCAGGACGTGCTGAAAGAGGTCGACCTCTCGGCAGGCGCCGTCTACCGCTACTTCAGCGGCAAGGAGGAGCTGATCGAGGCCATCGTCGCCGAGGTGCTGGGCGCCATCCGGGACGTGTACGAGCGGGCGGCGGAGGAGGATCCGCCGGCCATGCCCGACGAGCTCATCGCCCGCACCCTGGCGCACATGGCGCGGGAGCGGCCGGCGCTGACGGAAGACGGCCGGTGGCTGTTCCCGCGGCTCATGATCCAGGCCTGGACCGAGACGCTGCGCAACGAGACGCTGTCCGCCCTCCTCGATGAGGGCTTCGCCAAGGTCCTCGCGTCCTGGGCGAAGGTCGTCGTCCGCTATCAGGAAGCGGGCATGATGCGCGACGACGTCGACCCGGACGCCGTGGCCCGGACGCTGATGGCGACGGTGCAGGGCTTCGGGGCCCAGTACGCGCTGTTCGGCAGCTTCTCCCCGGAGGCCCTCCAGGCGGGCGTGCGTGGACTGTTGAGCATGCGAGAGGCCACCGACGGCACCGGTAATCAGTCGGTCAAGAAAGCGTGACGCGGCGGAAACACTCTAGCCCTACTCTCCACCCCGATCCACCTGCGGTTTTGGGACACCGGCGTGCGTATTCCAGCGCATTCATGTGTGTTACATCTATAGCCGTCGCGGTGGCCGCGGCAGCCGGACCGCCCGGTCCCGGCGTGATGCCCTGTGAGGTGGTACGTGCAACTGACCCCGCACGAGCAGGAGAGACTGCTCATTCATGTGGCCGCGGACGTGGCGGAGAAGCGCCGCGCGCGAGGCGTGAAGCTCAACCACCCCGAGGCCGTCGCGCTGATCACCGCGCACATCCTCGAAGGCGCCCGCGACGGTCGCACGGTCAGTGAACTCATGGCCTCCGGTCGCAAGTTGCTCCAGCGCGACGAGGTGATGGACGGCATCCCCGAGATGATCCACGACGTGCAGGTCGAGGCCACCTTCCCCGACGGCACCAAGCTGGTCACCGTCCACGATCCGATCATCTGACGGGGGCGGCAGCCATGATTCCAGGAGAGATTCTCTTCGCCGACGAGCCGGTCGCCTTCAACGAGGGGTGCGAGACCACCCGCCTGACCGTGCTCAACACCGCGGACCGACCCGTCCAGGTCGGCTCCCACTACCACTTCGCCGAGGCCAACCCCGGTCTCGACTTCGACCGCGCCGCGGCCCGCGGCAAACGGCTGGACATCGCCGCCGGCACCGCTGTCCGGTTCGAGCCCGGCATCCCGGTCGACGTGGAGCTGGTCCCCCTCGCCGGTGCCCGCGTCGTCATGGGTCTGCGCGGCGCGACCGGAGGTGCCCTCGATGCCTGAACTGTCCCGTCCCGCCTACGCCGACCTGTTCGGCCCGACCACCGGCGACCGCATCCGCCTCGCCGACACCGACCTCCTCGTCGAGATCGAGGAGGACCGTTCGGGCGGCCCCGGCCGCTCCGGCGACGAAGCCGTCTTCGGCGGCGGCAAGGTACTGCGCGAGTCCATGGGCCAGTCCCGTGCCACCCGCGCCGACGGCGCCCCCGACACCGTCATCACCGGCGCCGTGATCATCGACCACTGGGGCGTCGTCAAGGCCGACATCGGCATCCGCGACGGCCGGATCACCGCCATCGGCAAGTCCGGCAACCCGGACACCATGGACGGTGTCCACCCCGACCTCGTGATCGGCCCCGAGACGGAGGTCATCGCGGGCAACGGCAAGATCGTGACCGCCGGCGGCATCGACACGCACGTCCACTTCATCGCGCCGGCCGCCGTCGACGAGGCCCTCGCCTCCGGCGTCACCACCCTCATCGGCGGCGGCACGGGCCCCGCCGAGGGCAGCAAGGCGACCACCGTCACCCCCGGTTCCTGGCACCTCGCGCGGATGTTCGCCGCCCTGGAGTCCAGCCCCGTCAACATCGGCTTCCTGGGCAAGGGCAGCACCATGTCCAAGGAGTCCATGCGCGACCAGCTGCGCGCCGGCATCCTCGGCTTCAAGATCCACGAGGACTGGGGCGCCACCCCGGCCGTCATCTCCGCGTGCCTGGACGTGTGCGAGGAGTCCGGTGTCCAGCTCGCCGTCCACACCGACACCCTGAACGAGGCGGGATTCGTCGGCGACACCTTCGACGCCGTCGCCGGCCGCACCCTGCACGCCTTCCACGTCGAGGGCGCCGGCGGCGGCCACGCGCCTGACATGATCACGGCCGTCTCGCTGCCCAACGTGCTCCCGGCGTCCACCAACCCGACCCGGCCGCACACCATCAACACCGTCGAGGAGCACCTCGACATGCTGATGGCCTGTCACCACCTGAACCCCGCCGTCCCCGAGGACCTGGCCTTCGCGGAGTCCCGCATCCGGCCCAGCACCATCGCGGCCGAGGACATCCTGCACGACATGGGAGCGATCTCCATCATGGGGTCGGACGCCCAGGCCATGGGCCGCATCGGAGAGGTGATCCTGCGGACCTGGCAGACCGCGCACGTGATGAAGCGGCGCCGGGGCCTCCTGCCCGGCGACACCCGAGCCGACAATCTGCGCGCCCGTAGATATGTCGCCAAGTACACCATCAACCCCGCCGTCGCCCAGGGTATCGAGCACGAGGTCGGCTCCGTCGAGACCGGCAAGCTCGCCGACCTGGTGCTCTGGGACCCGCGGTTCTTCGGCGTGAAGCCGCAGTTGGTGCTCAAGGGCGGCCAGATCGCGTACGCGCAGGTGGGCGACGCCAACGCCTCCATCCCCACGCCGCAGCCGGTCCTGCCGCGCCCCATGTTCGGCGCGCACGGCACGGCGCCCGCCGCCAACTCGGTCGCCTTCGTGGCGGAGGCGACCATCGAGGACGGGCTGCCGGAACGTCTCGGTCTCCGGCGGGAGTTCGTGCCCATCCGGTCGACCCGCGGCCGTACCAAGGCCGACATGAGGCAGAACGACGCCCTGCCACGAGTCGAGGTCGCCGCGGACTCCTTCGCGGTGACCATCGACGGCGAACTCGTCGAACCCGCACCCGTCGCCGAACTGCCGCTCGCGCAGCGGTACTTCCTCTTCTGAGCGCCGACATGAGCCGCGCAGCACTGCTCGTCCTCGCGGACGGCCGCTTCCCCGCCGGAGGGCACGCCCACTCCGGCGGGGCGGAGGCCGCCGTCAGGGCCGGACGCGTCACGGACGCCGCGAGCCTGGAGGAGTTCTGCCGGGGGCGGCTGCACACCAGCGGGGCCGTCGCGGCGTCCCTCGCCGCAGCCGCGGCCCTCGGCGTCGACCCCGGTGAACTGGACCTGGCCGCGGACGCCCGCACTCCGTCACCCGCCCTGCGCGCGGCGGCACGCAGACTCGGCCGACAGCTGACGCGGGCCGCCCGTGCCACCTGGCCGCACCCTGAACTCGACGCGCTGGCGCGGCGGTTTCCCAAGGGCGCCCACCAGCCCGTCGTCCTCGGGCTGACCGCCCGCGCGGCCGGGCTCGGGCCGCTGGACGCGGCGTACTGCTCCGCCTACGAAGGGGTGAGCGGGGCGGCGACGGCCGTGGTGCGGCTGCTCAGCCTCGACCCGTTCGACGCCACCGGTGTGCTCGCGCGGCTCGCGCCCGAGCTGGACCGGGTGGCACGGGACGCGGTGGAGGCGGGGCGGCAGGCCGTGACCGGCGGGGTCGACGTGCTGCCCGCGCGGTCGGCGCCGCTGCTGGAGATCGGGGCGGAGGCGCATGCCGCCTGGCCCGTGCGGTTGTTCGCCTCGTAGGGGGCGGTTCGCCCCCGCCGCCCCTTCCCTTCCCGACCCCAGGGGCGCTGCCCCTTCGACCCCGCCAGGGGGCTCCGCCCCCTGGACCCCGCCGGCCTTGACGGCCTCGTCCTCAAACGCCGGACGGGCTGAATACAGCCGGCCTCGGTTTCCAGAAGCCGGACGGGCTGAACACAGCCGGCCTCAGTTCTTGTACAGGAGTCGCAGCATGCATCTTGACCATCACCACGACCTCCCCGCCGTCTCCGCCGACGCCCACCGGCCCGACGGGCGCCGCCGCGCCCTGCGGATCGGGCTCGGCGGGCCCGTCGGGTCCGGGAAGACCGCGACCGTCGCCGCGCTCTGCCGGGCGCTGCGGGAGGAGTTGTCCCTCGCCGTCGTCACCAACGACATCTACACCCGTGAGGACGCCGAGTTCCTGCTCCGGGAGGCGGTGCTGCCGCCGGAGCGGATCAGTGCCGTCGAGACGGGGGCCTGTCCGCACACCGCGATCCGGGACGACATCTCCGCCAACCTGGAGGCCGTCGAGGATCTGGAGGACGAGGCCGGACCGCTCGACCTGGTCCTGGTGGAGTCCGGCGGGGACAACCTCACCGCCACCTTCTCCAAGGGGCTCGTCGACGCCCAGATCTTCGTGATCGACGTGGCCGGCGGAGACGACATCCCGCGCAAGGGCGGGCCCGGCGTCACCACCGCGGACCTGCTGATCGTCAACAAGGTCGACCTCGCCCCCTACGTCGGCTCGGACCTCGCGCGCATGGCGGCCGATGCGAAGGCACAGCGCGGTGAACTGCCCGTCGTCCTCCAGTCGCTGCGGAGCGAGGACGGTGTACGGGCCGTCGCGGACTGGGTGCGCGACCGGGTCGCCGCGTGGACCGCGTGACCGCTCCGGGCGGCGTACGGGCGAGGGCGCGCGTGCTCGCCCACGGCGACGGACGCGGCGGCACCGTCCTGCCCGTGCTGGAGGGGGAGGGACCGCTCGCGGTGCGGCGGACCCGGGGGAGCGGCGCCGAGGCCCGCGTCATGCTGGTCGGCGCGATGAGCGGGCCGCTCGGCGGCGACCACTTCACGGTGGCCGCCGAGGCGGCCCGGGGCGCCCGGCTGCGGGTCGGCTCGGCCGCCGCCACCCTCGCCCTGCCGGGGCAGGACAAGGCCGGCGCCCACTACGACGTCGATCTCACCGTCGGCGACGACTCCGAACTGCACTGGCTGCCCGAGCAACTGATCTCCGCGCACGGTAGTGACCTGCACGTCACCACACGCGTCGACCTCGCCGCCAAGGCCCGCTTCCTGCTGCGGGAGGAACAGGTGCTCGGCCGGTCCGGCGAGGAACCGGGGCGGCTCACCAGCCGTCTGACGGTGCGGATCGCGGGCCGGTGCGTACTCGACCAGGAGCTGGCCTGCGGTCCCGGCGCCCCGGGCGGCTGGGACGGCCCCGCCGGGCTGGCGGGGCACCGTGCCGTAGGACAGCTCGTCGTCGTACGCCCGGAGTTCGCGACAGGCCCACCGAAGGCGCGGACCCTCGCCGAGGGCGTGGCGGTCATGCCGCTCGCCGGGCCCGCCGCACTGGTGACGGCCGTGGCACCGGACGCGCTGCTGCTCAGGCGGCTGCTGGAGGAGGCGTCGGACGAGCTGGGCTGAGATCCCGGCGACCGAACACATTCCTCCGTTTATCGGATTGGCAAAGAAGTAGCACCGCCTCTGTTCTCAGGGAACGCACAGCCGCGAGGATCCCCGTACTTGTCGCGATCACGTACGGGGAGGGCCACTTGAGGAAGAGCAGACTGGGGCGGAGGACGGCGGCGTTCGGCACGGCCGGAGCGCTGGTCACCGCCACGCTGATGGCCGGCGCCGTCGCGGCGCCCGCCGCGAGTGCCGCTCCGTCCACCGGCCAAGGACACGGCCACGGATACGCGAAGGGCTGGGACCGCGAGGCCCGCGGCGCCACCATCGCCGCGGCCCGCGCCGCACGGGCCGGCATCGACTGGCAGGACTGCCCTGCCGACTGGAACCTGCCCAAGCCGATCCAGTGCGGCTACGTCACGGTGCCGCTCGACTACGCCAAGCCCTTCGGCAAGCAGATCAAGATAGCCGTCGACCGTATCGGCAACACCGGCACCAAGGCCGAGCGCCAGGGCGCACTCCTCTACAACCCCGGCGGCCCGGGCGGCTCCGGCCTGCGCTTCCCGGCCCGCGTCACCGGCAAGAGCGCGGTCTGGGCCGACGCGGCCAAGGCCTACGACTTCGTCGGCTTCGACCCGCGCGGCGTCGGCAAGTCCGCGCCCATCTCCTGCGTCGACCCGCAGGAGTTCGTCAAGGCACCCAAGATGGACCCCGTGCCCGGCTCCGAGGCCGACAAGCTGGCCCAGCGGGGGCTCGCCCGCGAGTACGCCGAGGGCTGCTACGAGCGCAGCGGCGAGATGCTCCCGCACATGACCACGCCGAACACCGCGCGCGACCTCGACGTCATCCGCGCCGCGCTGGGCGAGAAGAAGCTCAACTTCCTCGGCGTCTCCTACGGCACCTACCTCGGTGCCGTCTACGGCACCCTCTTCCCGGACCACGTGCGCCGGATGGTCGTCGACAGCGTCGTCAACCCGTCCCGCGACAAGATCTGGTACCAGGCCAACCTGGACCAGGACGTCGCCTTCGAGCAGCGCTGGAAGGACTGGCAGGACTGGGTCGCGGAGAACGACGCCACCTTCCACCTCGGCGACACCCGCGCCGAGGTCCAGGACCAGTGGCTCACGCTGCGCGCCGCCGCCGCGAAGGAACCACTCGGCGGGGTCGTCGGCCCGGCCGAGCTGATCTCCTTCTTCCAGAGCGCCCCGTACTACGACTCCGCCTGGGTGCCGGTCGCGACCGTCTTCAGCAAGTACGTCGCCGGTGACACCCAGGCCCTCGTCGACGCCGCCGCCCCCGACCCGTCCGACACCGCGGGCAACGCCTCCGCGGAGAACGGCAACGCCGTCTACACCGCCGTGGAGTGCGCCGACGCCAAGTGGCCCACCGACTGGCGCACCTGGGACCGGGACAACACCCGGCTGCACCGCGACCACCCGTTCATGACCTGGGCCAACGCCTGGATGAACCTGCCGTGCGCCACCTGGCCGGTCAAGCAGCAGGCCCCGGTGAACGTGAAGAGCGGCAAGGGGCTTCCGCCGGTGCTGATCGTCCAGTCCGAACGGGACGCGGCCACCCCGTACGCGGGCGCCGTCGAACTGCACCAGCGTTTCAAGGGATCGCGTCTGATCACCGAGCGGGACGCCGGTTCGCACGGCGTCACCGGCATCGTCAACCCGTGTGTCAACGACCGGGTGGACACCTACCTGCTCACCGGCAAGGTGGACGCCCGGGACGTGACCTGCGCCCCGCACGCCACACCCAAGCCGTAACGACACCCGGGCACGAGGAGGGGGGGGGGGGGGGGGGCCCCCCCCCCCCCCCCGCCCCCCCCAACCCCCCCCCCCCCCCCCCCCGGGGGGGCGCCCCCCGAGGAGAGGAAAGGAGCCGCCCACCCCGCCCACCAAAGG
>NZ_JBHYOB010000020.1:0-161954 GCF_042744565.1 Streptomyces sp. NPDC058812 | reverse complement strand
GGAACGGACGCTTCCTTTGTACTCACCCGAGAGACTCTCTCAGGCTTTCCTCCGGGCGCTTCCCTTCGGTCTTGCGTTTCCGACTCTATCAGATCCTTTCGGGCCCTGATTCCCTGTCGGCGGGATTTGTCGTGGCCTTCTGGCTTTCGCCTGTCGGCCTTTCGACATTCACTACGTTAGCCGATTTCCCTGCGGACTCATAATCGAGTCTTGCGAGTTGGAATTCAGGCATGCGGACACGCCGAATTCGCCCCCGCTGAAGGGAAGTCGTAGGTAGTGGGTTGGCCGCTTCCGGCTGCAGGCGAATGCCGTACCCGGGTCAAGCGGCTCGGGCCACGTTACGCGTCTGCCAAGGGAGAGTCAACTTCGGCGTCGCCGGGGCACATGGGCCCGATAGGGGCTGACCGTCGGGTCGTCGGCAACCCAGTAGCGCCAGGGGTGGACGCCGCCCTCGCCGGCCACGCCGGTGCGTGGGCCGTTGCGTACCTGGTCGCGGGGCACAGGTGCGCCGGTCAGGACACGCAGGGGGGCGGCCTCGTCGGCGCACGCGTCCGTGCCGTTCAGGGCTCGGTCCACGCCCAGGGCGGTGGCCAGGCGGGCCGGGCCTTTGGCCAGTTCCTTGTCATTGCGGGCGGAGAGCCGACGGGTGCGGGCCAGCTCGGCGCCCTCGATGATCTCGCCGGCGCGGAGCAGAACGGCGCTCGCCCTGCCCTCGGGACCGCACACCAGGTTCATGCAGAACCACATGCCGTAGGTGAAGTAGACGTACACGTGTCCGGGGGGACCGAACATCACGTCGTTGCGGGGCGTGCGACCGCGGTAGGCGTGGGAGCCGGGGTCGTTCTGACCGTCGTAGGCCTCGACCTCCGTCAGGCGGAGGGCGATCGGCCCGTCCGGGGTGTCGCGGACGAGGATGCGGCCCAGGAGGTCGGGGGCCACCTCGAGGATGGGGCGGTCGAAGAATTTCCTGGGCAGAGGCGTACGGTCGGGGCTCGCGATCATGCTGTCCGAGCGTAACGCAGCCGGGTTCGTGCGCGGGGTGGCCACGCAACGTCCGCCTTGCCAGGGTGTGGGGCGCGGAACCGGCCACGGCCGAATCGCGTTTGTAGGGATCAAGGGTTCACACAAAGCCTGGAGAGGGAGAGACATGGCGTTCAAGAAGCTGCTCGCGAGCCTGGGGGCCGGCGGGGCTTCGGTCGAGACCGTGCTGAGCGAGGTCAACGTCGTTCCGGGCGGTGTCGTCCAGGGCGAGGTGCGGATCCAGGGCGGGTCCGTCGACCAGCAGATCGAGGCGCTGTCGGTCGGGCTGCAGGCCAAGGTCGAGGTGGAGAGCGGCGACCAGGAGTACAAGCAGGACATCGAGTTCGCGAAGAACCGGCTCGGTGGTGCCTTCGAGCTGAAGGCGAACGCCGTGCACGCCGTGCAGTTCGGGCTCGAGATTCCCTGGGAGACGCCGATCACGACGATCGACGGGCAGACGCTGCGCGGGATGAACATCGGCGTGACCACGGAGCTGGAGATCGCGCGCGCCGTGGACTCCGGTGACCTGGACCCGATCAACGTGCACCCGCTGCCGGCGCAGAAGGCGATCCTGGACGCGTTCATCGGGCTGGGCTTCCGCTTCAAGAGCGCGGACATGGAGCGGGGCCACATCCGCGGTACACGGCAGAAGCTGCCGTTCTACCAGGAGATCGAGTTCCTTCCGCCGCAGCAGTACCGGGGGCTGAACCAGGTCGAGCTGAGCTTCGTCGCCGACGCCCAGGCGATGGACGTCGTGCTGGAGATGGACAAGAAGCCCGGGCTGTTCAGCGAGGGCAGCGACACGTTCCGTTCCTTCAAGGTGGGGCTGAACGACTACCAGGGGACTGACTGGACGGCGTACCTCAACCAGTGGCTGTCCGAGGTCGGCAGCAAGCGGAACTGGTTCTAGGGGTTCTAGGCTCGGACTCCACTGCACCGAACGATCAGGAGGTACCGAGGTGACCGAGCTCAAGCGGCGGCCGCTCCCCCATGACTTCCACCCGCCCGTGCCGGCGTTCACGGTCACGAGTGAGGACGTCCAGGAGGGGGCGACGCTCAAGGACGCTCAGGTTCACGCGGCCGGCAACACCTCGCCGCAACTGCGGTGGGAAGGTTTCCCCGCCGAGACCAAGAGCTTCGCCGTGACGTGCTACGACCCGGACGCCCCGACGGGCAGCGGGTTCTGGCACTGGGTGGTGTTCGACATCCCGGCCTCGGTGACCGAGCTGCCGGTGGGCGCGGGCAGTGGCAAGTTCGAGGGGCTGCCGGAAGGGGCCGTACAGGCACGCAACGACTTCGGCAGCAAGGACTTCGGCGGTGCCGCGCCGCCGGCCGGGGACGGGCCGCACCGGTATGTGTTCACGGTGTACGCCGTGGACCAGGAGAAGCTGGGGCCGGACTCGGAAGGCACCCCGGCGTTCGTCGGCTTCAATCTGCGGTTCCACACGATCGCGCGTGCCCAGCTGATCGGTGAGTACGAGGTGCCCGCCGAGAGCTAGTGTTCCGAGCGTTCATGGAACGTTTGCCCGCCCCTGGTCTTGGAATGGATCAGGGGCGGGCATTTTTGTTGCCGGGGGTCGCGGGGGGAGCGTCCCCCGCAGGAGCAGCAGATATTGCGTTGTCCATCTCGGCGTGCCCGGCCAGAGTTGATCCCAGCCCGCCAGGGGGTGGGCCGGTGCGCACGGGAGGTGGGCTGATATGCGGGACACGCTGGTACTGAACGCGAGCTTCGAGCCGTTGTCGACGGTGACGCTTCACCGAGCCGTCGTTCTGGTGCTCCAGGACAAGGCCGTCGTCGAACAGGCCCACCCCGAACTGCGGATGCGCGGAGCCGCGCTCGACATACCGGCGCCCCGGGTGATCAGGCTGTGCCGATACGTACGGGTGCCCTTCCGAAGACGCGCTCCGTGGTCGAGGCGGGGCGTGCTGGTCCGGGACCGGCACCGGTGCGCGTACTGCGGGCGGCGGGGGACGACCGTCGACCACGTGGTGCCGCGGTCGCTCGGCGGGCAGGACACCTGGCTGAACACGGTGGCCTCGTGTGCGGAGGACAATCACCGGAAGGCGAACCGGACGCCCGAGCAGGCGGGTATGCCGCTGCTGCGGGAGCCGTTCGAGCCGACGCCTGCCGACGCGATGCTTCTCGCCTTGGGGCAGGACGACTTCGACGCGCTGCCGGAGTGGCTCGCCCAGCCGGCCGCGTAGCCCACTACGCCGATGGGGGCGTACCTCTCACCAGAGGTACGCCCCCATCGGCGTAGTGGGTACTGCCGTCAGTCGATGGACGGCTTCTCGCGCCGCTCCTGGGCCGGGACGCTCGCGCCGCCGCCGCCCGAACCACCGCCCATGCCACCGAAGTTGCCCATGGCACCGGACAGGCCCTTGAGAGCGTCGCCGATCTCGCTGGGGACGATCCAGAGCTTGTTGGCGTCGCCCTCGGCGATCTTCGGGAGCATCTGGAGGTACTGGTAGGAGAGGAGCTTCTGGTCCGGGTCGCCGGCGTGGATGGCCTCGAAGACCGTGCGGACGGCCTGGGCCTCGCCCTCGGCGCGCAGGGCGGCGGCCTTGGCCTCACCTTCGGCGCGCAGGATCTGGGACTGCTTCTCGCCCTCGGCGCGCAGGATCTCGGACTGCCGGACACCCTCGGCCTGGAGGATCGCGGCGCGCTTGTCACGGTCGGCCCGCATCTGCTTCTCCATCGAGTCCTGGATGGAGGTGGGCGGTTCGATGGCCTTGAGTTCCACGCGGTTGACGCGGATGCCCCACTTGCCGGTGGCCTCGTCGAGGACGCCGCGCAGGGCCGCGTTGATCTCCTCGCGGGAGGTGAGGGTCCGCTCCAGGTCCATGCCGCCGATGATGTTGCGGAGTGTGGTGACGGTCAGCTGCTCGATGGCCTGGATGTAGCTGGCGACCTCGTACGTCGCGGCGCGGGCGTCGGTCACCTGGTAGTAGATGACCGTGTCGATGTTGACGACCAGGTTGTCCTGGGTGATGACCGGTTGCGGCGGGAAGGGGACGACCTGTTCGCGCAGGTCGATGCGGTTGCGGATGGTGTCGATGAACGGGACGACGATGTTGAGGCCCGCGTTCAGTGTCCGCGTGTAGCGGCCGAAGCGCTCGACGATGGCGGCGCTGGCCTGTGGGATGACCTGGATGGTCTTGATCAGGGCGATGAAGACCAACACCACCAGGATGATCAAGACGATGATGACCGGTTCCATCGTGGTTGTCCGTCCCCTTCTCCGCCTCGGCGCTCTGGCAGATCCTATTGACCCTGACTACTGATCCTGACTACTGCTGATCTTACGGCTGTTGAGGATCTTGCTGGTCGAGTCTGTCAGACCGTCGCGTACCGCGGAGGGTGTTCGGTCCACTTGTGTACGGCGAGGTCACATGATGATCGCCGTGGCCCCCTCGATGTCCACAACGTCCACTTCCTCGCCCGCCTCGTAGGCGCGTCCGCTGTCGAGTGCGCGTGCCGACCAGACTTCTCCGGCGAGCTTGATCCGGCCGCCGGCGCCGTCGACCCGTTCCAGTACGACGGCCTGTCTGCCTTTCAGCGCGTCCACTCCCGAGGCGAGTTGGGGCCGTTGGGAGCGGTGCCGGGCGGCGATGGGCCGTACGACGGCGATGAGGGCTACCGAGACGATGACGAAGACGAGTACCTGGACGACGACGTCCGCGCCGAATCCGGATGCGACGGCGGCGGCGACCGCGCCGACGGCGAGCATCCCGAACTCCGGCATCGCGGTCACGACGAGCGGAATTCCGAGCGCTGCCGCGGCGACGAGCCACCACACCCATGCGTCGATGTCGTTCACATGGTCATGGTAGGTCCGGGTGACGTGCCGGGGACAGGGCGCACGGGGGGCGGGTCAGGACAGAGGGAGCCCCTGCGCGGTCCAGCGGTCGCCGACCTGCTCGACGACGAGCGGGAGTCCGAAGCAGAGGGAGAGGTTGCGGGAGGTGAGCTCCAGCTCCAGCGGGCCCGCGGCCATGACCTTGCCCTGACGGATCATCAGGACGTGGGTGAAGCCCGGGGCGATCTCCTCGACGTGGTGGGTGACCATGAGCATCGAGGGGGCGATCGGGTCGCGGGCGAGCCGGCCGAGGCGGCGGACGAGGTCCTCGCGGCCGCCGAGGTCGAGGCCGGCGGCCGGCTCGTCCAGGAGCAGCAGCTCGGGGTCGGTCATCAGGGCGCGGGCGATCAGGGTGCGCTTGCGCTCGCCCTCGGAGAGGGTGCCGAACTGCCGGTCCAGGTACTCGGTCATGCCCAGGCGGTCGAGGAAGGCGCGGGCGCGCTGCTCGTCGATGTCCTCGTACTCCTCCTGCCAGCCGGCGGTCATGCCGTAGGCGGCGGTCAGTACGGTCTGCAGGACGGTCTGGCGCTTGGGCAGCTTGTCGGCCATGGCGATGCCGGCCATGCCGATGCGCGGGCGCAGTTCGAAGACGTCCGTGCCGGGCCGGCCGAGGGTCTCGCCGAGGATGGTGGCGGTGCCGTTGCTGGGGTAGAGGTAGCTGGACGCGACATTGAGGAGGGTGGTCTTGCCGGCGCCGTTGGGGCCCAGGATGACCCAGCGCTCACCCTCCTTCACCGACCAGGAGACCTGGTCCACCAGAGCCCGGCCCTCGCGGACCACGGATACGTCCTGAAGCTCCAGAACATCGCTCATGAGCGCGTTGTCTCCCCTTGCATTGTGGCCGGTCTCGGCTGTCGCGTACGCCTCTGGCTCGGGCCGCCGCGCCGGTGGGCGCAGGCCCTCCAGGAAATCTACGCCACCGGTCGGCTTCACCGTTCCATCGGTCCGGTCCTTAGGGTGGGGGCATGCTCTCGGAACCACGCGCAGGGCGCCTCGCCGCCTGGGGAAATGCCCTTATTGCCGGAATGGTCTCGCCGGACGACGCCGCGGTCGCGATTGTCGGCGACGACGCGGTGCACCGGGTGGAGGGGCTGCCGGACGAATCGGCGCCGGTCGGTCTCACGCTGGCGCTGGGGCGGCTGCGGGCGCTCGGGGCGACCGGGCTGCGGGTCGCGCTGCCCGCGCCGGGGCATCCGCTGGGGCTGAGCGGGCCGCCGGAGTTCAACGCGCGGGCGCTGGAGGCCGAGGAGGCGGTGGTCTGTCACGGTGCCGCGCTCGGGCTGGTGCCGGAGGTGTACGAGGCCGGGCCCGAGGGTGACGTGCATGTCGAGGTCGTCTGGCACTGCCTGCCGGTGCGGGAGGCACCGCCCGCCGATGTGCCCTCGCTCGGGGAGGCCGAGCGGGAGCTGGCGGAGGCGCTGCGGGACGCGACGGAGGTGTTGACGCGGCTGGATGTCGCCGGGTCGGGGCCGGTGGCGGAGGCGGCGGTCGCGGCGTACCGGGCGCGGGCGGAGCGGGGGCGGGAGGTTCTTGCGCCGGGGTATCCGCCGCGGGCGGTGCGGGTGCTGGAGTTGGCGCAGCGGGTGGGGGCGTTGGTGTCGCTGGCGTGTGAGAACGGGCACGGGGGTGCGGTGAGCGCGTCCGAGATGGTGGCGCGGGGGGAGGCGTTGCGGCCGGTGGAGCGGACGGCTCGGCGTGCGCAGGTGGCGGCGTACAACTCCGTTGTGGAGGAGCGGGAGAGGGGGCGGGGGGTGGGGTGACGCCTCTCGGTGGGGGTGGCCGGCGTCGTGGTGGGCCGGGGGTGGGTCGCGCGGCCCGGCGCTGACGGGGTGCCGCTGCGCCCACCCGTGCCGCCTCAGCGGCACGACAGCCCGCAGCTGCGCGGGGCTCGCGGGGCGGCTGCCCGCAGTCACGGCGGCGTGCGACTGCCCGCAGCGGCGGGATGGGGGGCGGGAAGCACGACCGGCCTCCCGGGTGGGGGCCCGGGAGGCCGTGGTTGGCTTGGTGGCCTGGGTCAGTGGTTGACGCCGAGGTTGCCGAAGGCCGGGTTCAGGACGCCGATGACGTTGACGCTGTTGCCGACGGCGTTCACCGGGATGTGGACCGGCGCCTGGACGACGTTGCCGGAGGCGACGCCCGGGGAGCCGATGGCCTCGCCGTGGGCGGCCGAGCCGTCGGTGGCGGAGGCCATGCCCGCGCCGGCGGCGATCAGCCCGCCGGCCACCATCGTCACGGCCGCTGCCTTCTTCAGGTTCTTCACTTACAAGCCCTCCTTGCGATTGCCGCGGCAGTCGCCGCAGCACGCACTGAAGAACGGCCGGACCCCTCGAAGGATGCGCCATATGGGGGACATTCCCACGACGGTATGAATCTCTGACCGGAAGGGAACCCTCCGGGTTGCCGCCGCGTACGGGGTCGGCCGGTGGTCAGCCGACGGCCCCGTGGCGCACGGCCCACAGTGCGGCCTGGGTGCGGTCCGCGAGATCGAGTTTCATCAGGATGTTCGACACGTGGGTCTTCACCGTCTTCTCGGAGAGGACGAGGGCGCGCGCGATCTCCCGGTTGGAGCGGCCGTCCGCTATCAGGCCCAGCACCTCGCGCTCCCGCTCCGTGAGGGCACCCGCTCTGCCCTGCCCGGAGTTGTTCTCCTCCTGGGACAGCAGGGCGCCCGCGACCTCGGGCTGGAGCAGGATGTGGCCGGCGTGGACGGAGCGGATGGCGCCCGCCAGCGCCTCGGGATCGACGTCCTTGTAGACGTAACCGGCCGCGCCCGCCCGCAGGGCCGGGACGACGGTGCGCTGCTCGGTGAAGCTGGTGACCACCAGCACGCGCGCGCGGTTGTCCAGCTCGCGGAGTCTGCGCAGCGCGTCGACGCCGTCCATGCCCGGCATCTTGACGTCCATGAGGATCACGTCGGGTTTCAGCTCCTCGGCCCGGTCGACGCCCTCGGCGCCGTCCGCGGCCTCGCCCACCACCTCGATGTCGTCCTGCACCTCCAGGAAGGTGCGCAGGCCCCGGCGGACCACTTGGTGATCGTCGACGAGCAGCACCTTGATTGCGTCAGCCACCGGGGGCCTCCATCTCGATCGTGGTGCCCTTGCCGGGCGCCGATTGCACGGTCAGCCTGCCGCCGGCGCCGCTCGCCCGGTCCCGCATCGAGACCAGGCCCAGGTGGCGTCCCGCGCGGCGCACCGTACGGGTGTCGAAGCCGCTGCCGTCGTCGGTGACCCGCAGCACGGCTCCGGCGCCGCGCCGGTGCAGCGTCACGTCGACGTGCTGCGCCCCGGAGTGGCGCAGGGCGTTGTGCAGTGCCTCTTGGGCGACGCGCAGCATCGCCTCCTCCTGGGCGGCGGGCAGGGCCTTGACCCCGTGGCCGGTGAAGGTCACGCGCGCGGTGTGGGCGCGGTCCAGGACCTGGATCTGGGTGCGGAGGGTGGCGACGAGGCCGTCCTCGTCCAGGGCGGCGGGGCGCAGCTCGACGACGGCGGCGCGCAGTTCGTCGGCGGCCTCCGCCGCGAGCGCGGCGACCTGCTGCAGCTCGCCCTTGGCGCGCGTGGGGTCGCGGTCGACCAGGGTGGCCGCGGCCTGGGCGGTCAGGCGCAGCGAGAACAGTTTCTGGCTGACCGCGTCGTGCAGTTCGTGGGCGAGGCGGGAGCGCTCCTCGGCGATGGTCAGCTCGCGGCTGCGCTCGTACAGGCGGGCGTTGGTGAGGGCGATCGCGGCGTGCTGGGCGAGGATGCCCAGCAGTTCCTCGTCGTCCGGGGTGAAGCCGCAGCCGCCGTCGGGTTTCGGGCAGTTCTTGTTGGCGAGGAAAAGCGCGCCGATGACCTCGTCGCCGTCGCGGATCGGCAGTCCCAGGAAGTCGACCAGGTCCGGGTGGGCGGACGGCCAGCCTTCGAAGCGGGGGTCCTTGCGGACGTCGCCGAGGCGCTGGGGCGTCGCCTCGTGCAGCATCGCGGCCAGGATGCCGTGCTGGCGCGGCAGGGGGCCGATGGCCTTCCACTGCTCGTCGCTGACGCCGTCGACGACGAACTGGGCGAAGCCGCCGTGGTCGTCGGGGACGCCGAGGGCGGCGTACTGCGCGTCGAGCAGCTCGCGGGCCGAGGCGACGATCGTCTTGAGGACGTCGCGCACCTCGAGATGCCTGCTCATGGCCAGCAGCGCGGAACTGACCGCGGCGAGGCCGGACCGGGGGCCGTGACTCATGTCCTCACGGTACCGGCGGGCGCCGACAGCGGGATCGGACCTGTGGCCGCCGTCGCCTAGGGCGGTGGGCCTAGGCCCGAGGTCCCGCCCGCCGGTCCTAGGGCGAAGGGCCCCGCGCGGTTGCGGCCCGTGCCCGAGGCGGCCGGTGCGGCGCGGTTCCTACGTTGAGGATCACGCCGGCCGCTCAGGAGGCGTGGACGACGAGGGGACGTGTGTCATGCCGGTTGCGATCATCACGGGAGCTTCGAAGGGACTGGGCCGGGCGCTCGCCGAGGCTTTGGCGGCGCGGGGCTGGGACCTGGTGCTGGACGCCAGGACGCCGGAGGTGCTCAAGGAGACCGCGGCGGTGCTGGAGGCGTACGGAACGCGCGTGACGGCGCTGCCCGGGGACGTCACCGACGCCGGGCACCGGGCCGGGCTGATCGCGGCGGCCCGGCGGCTGGGCGGGGTGGATCTGCTGGTCAGCAACGCCAGCGCGCTGGGCGCGGAGCCGCTGGTGCGGCTGGAGGAGCTGCCGCCGGCCGGGCTGCGGCGGGCCCTGGAAGTGAACGTCGTGGCCGCGCTGGGCCTGGTCCAGGAGGCGCTGCCGTCGCTGCGCGCGGCCCCGGCGGGCGCGGTGCTGACGGTCAGCTCGGACGCCGCGGCGGAGGCCTACGAGACGTGGGGCGGCTACGGGGCGTCCAAGGCGGCCCTGGACCAGCTGGCGGCTGTGCTGGGCGCCGAGGAGCCGGGGCTGCGGGTCTGGGCGGTCGATCCCGGGGACATGGCCACCGACCTGTACGCGGCGGCCGTACCGGACGACGACGATCCGCGGCCCGATCCGGTGAATGTCGTCCCGGCGCTGCTCAGGTTGCTGGACGAGCGGCCGGCCAGCGGTCGCTACGGCGCTCCGGCGCTACTGGAGGGACCGCGATGACGCTGGCGCTGCGCGTTCCGGAGGAGCTGTCGGCGCGGGTACCCGCCGAACAGCGGGGGCCCGGGCTGGACCGGGACGGCGTACGGCTGCTGGTGTCGCGTGGCACCGAGGTGTCGCATCACGGGTTCCGGGAGCTGCCGGGGCTGCTGCGGGCAGGGGATCTGCTCGTCGTCAACACGTCGGCCACGCTGGCCGCGGCCGTCGACGGGCGTGTCGGGGACGCGCGCGTGGTGGTGCACTTCTCCACGCGCGGGGACGACGGCCTGTGGGCGGTGGAGCTGCGGGATCCCGACGGAAGCGGCACCACGCGCGCGCGTGCGGGCGGGCCGGAGGGGACGGAGGTGCGGCTCCCCGGCGGTGCGCGGCTCGTGCTGGAGGAGCCGTTGAGTGCGCGCGGGGAGCGGTTGTGGTGGGCCCGCGTGTCGGGGGCGGAGGTGCCCGTGGTGCTGCGGGAGAACGGACGGCCCATTCGTTACTCCTACACGGAGCGGGATCAGCCGTTGTCCGCGTACCAGACGGTGTTCGCGCTGCCGTCCGCGGACGGGACGGGCAGCGCGGAGATGCCGAGCGCGGCACGGCCCTTCACGGCGCGGTTGGTGGCGGAGCTGGTGAGCCGGGGGGTGCAGTTCGCGCCGGTGACGCTGCACACGGGGGTGGCTTCGGCGGAGTCGCACGAGCCGCCGTATCCGGAGCGGTTCTCCGTGCCGGAGGCGTCGGCACGGCTGATCAACGCCGCCGGGGCCGGTGACGGGCGGGTGGTGGCGGTGGGGACGACGGCCGTGCGGGCGGTGGAGTCGGCGGCCGGCGCCGACGGGGTCGTACGGGCCCGGGCGGGGTGGACCGATCTGGTCGTGACTCCGGAGCGCGGGGTGCGGGTGGTCGACGGGCTGCTGACGGGGCTGCACGAGCCCGAGGCCTCGCATCTGCTGATGCTGGAGGCGGTGGCGGGGCGGGCGGCGATCGACCGTGGGTACGAGGCGGCGGTGCGCGGTCGCTACCTGTGGCACGAGTTCGGGGACGTCCATCTCCTCCTGCCGTAGGAGCTGCCGCGGGCGGGGGTGCGCAGGCCCTCACACACTGCATTGCTTCAGCAACCAACGGTGAGAAGGGCGGGGGGCGGGTGTGAGCCCGCGCATAGGGCGCACGTCACGTACGAAGGGGAGTAGGAGAGCGACTCGTCCGTTTTGAGCGGGGCGGATGGTCCAATCTGCCCCGCTTCGCCCTTCCCTGATCCACTATCCCGGATCGTACGTCACACCTTTGCCTCCGAATTTTGCGGCCGCTAAGAATTGCTCTCGTCGCTCAACGCCGTGGGTTGTCGCCCCGCGGCGTTTGTGCCGGAAGCATCCCTGTCCCCACCGGACGAGAGCGACCTCCGCGCTATTCGAAGAGGTCTATCCCGCCATGCCCAAGAACATCTTCACCCGTGGTCATAGTCGTCCCCTGAACCGCACCCACAAGCTCGCGATAGCCGGTGTCGGCACGTTCGGCGCCGCCGCCGTCGCGCTCACCGCGGTGCCGGCCAGCGGTCAGACGACCACGAGCGAGGCTGCCGCTCCGAAGGCCAAGGTGGCGTACAGCACCGAGCAGATCCAGGACGTGCACGCCGGTGTCACCGGCCAGCTCGCCGGCGCCAGCCAGAAGGTCGCCTCCATCGAGGCGAAGAAGGAGGCGACCGCCAAGGCCGCCGCCAAGAAGAAGGCCGCCGCCGAGAAGGCCGCGGAGAAGCGCGAGGCCAAGGAGACCGCCAGCCGGTCCGCCAAGCGCGCCGAGGTCAAGAAGGCCTCGACGAAGAGCTACTCCGACAACCTCGACGGCTGGATCCGCGAGGCCCGGGACATCATGAAGAAGCACGGCATCCCGGGTACCTACGAAGGCATCCACCGCAACATCATGCGGGAGTCCTCCGGCAACCCGAAGGCCATCAACGACTGGGACATCAACGCCATCAACGGCATCCCGTCCAAGGGCCTGCTCCAGGTGATCCCGCCGACGTTCGAGGCCTACCACGTGCCCGGCACGTCCAAGAACATCTACGACCCGGTCGCCAACATCGTCGCCGCGTGCAACTACGCCGCGGACAAGTACGGCACCATGGACAACGTCGACAGCGCGTACTGAGGTCGGCGCGGACCTCTTCACGACGTCGCCGACGCCGATCCGAACGCCGAAGGGCGGCACCCTCCTGACGGGGTGCCGCCCTTCGGGGCGTCGCGGCCGCGGGTTACTTGCGCATGACCTCGGGCTCGTGGCGACGCAGGAAGCGGGCCACGAAGAAGCCGCAGATCACGCCGAGGACGATCAGCGCGGCCATGTTCAGGCCCCAGGCGCCGACGGTGTGCTCCCACAGCGGATCCGCCTCGGCGCCCTTCTCGGGCGGGCTGATCCTGTTGAAGTCCAGCGTGGCGCCGGCCGCGGCGACCGCCCAGCGCGACGGCATCAGGTACGAGAACTGGTTGACGCCGACCGCACCGTTCAGGGCGAAGAGGCAGCCGGTGAAGACGACCTGGATGATCGCGAACATGACCAGCAGCGGCATGGTCTTCTCGGCGGTCTTCACCAGCGAGGAGATGATCAGGCCGAACATCATCGAGGTGAAGCCCAGCGCCATGATCGGCAGGGACAGCTCGACGAGCGTCAGCCCTCCGAGGACCAGTCCCTCCTCCGGGATCTCCCGGGTGGCGAAGCCGATGACGCCGACCAGCAGACCCTGCAGGACGGTGATCATGCCGAGCACGAAGACCTTGGACATCAGGTACGCGGAGCGTGACAGGCCGGTCGCGCGTTCCCGCTCGTAGATGACCCGTTCCTTGATCAGCTCACGGACGGAGTTCGCGGCGCCGGCGAAGCAGGCGCCGACCGCGAGGATCAGCAGGACCGTGGTGGCCGTGCCGTTGGGAATGATCCGGCCGGTCTGCGGGTTGGCGGGATTGGGCAGCAGGCCCTTGTCGGCATCGATGAGCAGGCTCACCGCGCCGAGTACCGCCGGCAGGATCACCATCAGGGCGAGGAAGCCCTTGTCCGAGACGATCACCGACACGTAGCGCCGCACCAGCGTGACGAACTGGGACATCCAGCCCTGCGGCTTCGGCGGCTTCATCGCCTGCATCGCCGGTACCTGTACGGACTGCGGCGCGACGGCGTCGATGTCCGCGGCGTACATCTGGTAGTGCTGCGAGCCCTTCCAGCGGCCCGCCCAGTCGTAGTCGCGGTAGTTCTCGAAGGCGGAGAAGACGTCGGCCCAGGTGTCGTAGCCGAAGAAGTTCAGCGCCTCCTCGGGCGGGCCGAAGTAGGCCACCGAGCCGCCCGGCGCCATCACCAGCAGCTTGTCGCAGATCGCCAGCTCGGCAACCGAGTGGGTGACGACCAGGACGGTGCGGCCGTCGTCGGCGAGGCCGCGCAGCAGCTGCATGACGTCGCGGTCCATGCCCGGGTCGAGGCCGGAGGTCGGCTCGTCCAGGAAGATCAGCGACGGCTTGGTGAGCAGTTCCAGGGCCACGGAGACACGCTTGCGCTGGCCGCCGGACAGGGACGTGACCTTCTTGTCCTTGTGGATGTCCAGCTTCAGCTCGCGCAGCACCTCGTCGATGCGGGCGTCGCGCTCGGCGGCCGTGGTGTCGGCCGGGAAGCGGAGCTTGGCCGCGTACTTGAGGGCCTTCTTGACGGTCAGCTCCTTGTGCAGGATGTCGTCCTGCGGGACCAGACCGATGCGCTGACGCAGCTCGGCGAACTGCTTGTACAGGTTCCTGTTGTCGTAGAGGACCTCGCCCTGGTCGGCGGGCCGGTAGCCGGTGAGCGCCTTGAGCAGGGTCGACTTGCCGGAGCCGGACGGGCCGATGACCGCGATCAGCGACTTCTCGGGTACGCCGAAGGAGACGTCCTTGAGGATCTGCTTGCCGCCGTCGACCGTGACGGTCAGGTGACGGGCGGAGAAGGACACCTCACCGGTGTCGACGAACTCTTCGAGCCGGTCGCCGACGATGCGGAACGTCGAGTGGCCGACGCCCACGACGTCGGTCGGGCCGAGCAGCTGGGAGCCGCCCTTGGCGATCGGCAGACCGTTGACGTACGTGCCGTTGTGCGACCCCAGGTCGCGGATCTCCATGCGCCCGTCGGGCGTCGCGTGGAACTCCGCGTGGTTGCGGGAGACCTGCAGGTCGGAGACGACCAGCTCGTTCTCCAGGGCACGGCCGATGCGCATCACGCGGCCGAGCGAGAACTGGTGGAACGTGGTCGGGCTGCGGTCCCCGTGGACCGGCGGCGCCCCCGCCGCGCCACCGGGCCCCTGCTGCTGGGGGAAGGGCGGCGCGGCCTGCTGCGGCTGCGGCGCGTGCTGCTGCCAGCCGGCCTGCTGCTGCCCGTGCTGCTGGGCCTGGTACGGCGGGGCCTGCTGCTTCTGCGGCTCCTGCGCCGGTGCCTGCTGCGCCCAGCCGGCGTTCGCACCCTGCGCGGCGTACGGCTGCTGCTGGGGCTGGGCCTGCGGATTGCCGACGGCGGCCTGGGCGCCGGTCAGGCTCACGCGCGGTCCGTCGGTCGCGTTGCCCAGGTTCAGCACCGTGCCGGCGCCGAGCTCCACCTGCTGGATCCGCTGCCCGTGCACGAACGTGCCGTTGGTACTGCCGTGATCCTCGACGACCCAACCGCGGCCGTTGAAACTGATCGTGGCATGCCGCCAGGAGACCCTGGCATCGTCGAAGACAAGCTCCCCCTGCGGATCGCGTCCGAGCGCATATGACCGGGACGGGTCGAGCGTCCAGGTCTGTCCATTGGATTCCAGTACGAGTTCCGGCACTCCATGCCCCACTGAGTTGTCCCCCGATGTGCTCCCGTCGCGGGGAGTCTAGGGATGTCGAACATCGGGGGGAACTATTTCAGGCTCGGCCCCCTGACCGAAAGTCGGGCCTTGTGAAGAGTGCGTAGGCACCCTCCCGGCCGTTCCCGTTGACGGGGTTGAAACCTGCCCGGAGAGTGGTATTCCACGCGAGGGGGACATGCGCGGCAACTCCGCCGCGCAGCGGATCGGGGGGTCTGCCATGAGCGCGTCCACAAGCGTCGGAACCGAGGGGTACGACACCAAGGTGCCCTGGGGAGACGTCCTGCTGTCCGCGATCGCCTCCGTGAGCTGGGCGTTGATCGGTATGGCGGGGACGGCGGCGCTGGGTCTGCATCTGCTCGACGCGGACGCCGCGGGCTCGCTCGGCCCGATGACCGCGGCGGTCGTGGCGCTCGGCGCGGGCGGTTCGGTCACACCGGCCGGTGATGTGTCCGCGTTCGGGCTGCAAGGGGCCCAGGCGCACACGGCCATCGAGATCACGCCACTGGGTGTCGGTCTGGTCGGTGCGCTGCTGCTGTCGTTCTTCTTCCTACGGTCCCTGCGGGCGGCCGGAGTTGTGGTCGCGCCCGCCGAACTCCTCGCGCGCGCGGGTGCGGTGATCGCCCTTTTCGTGGCGATGACGGGCGGGCTGGCCTGGGCGGGGCACGGCGTCGTCACGATCGACGGCGGCTCGCTCGGACTGGACGACCTGCCCGGCGGGGGTGGCGGCGGCATCGAGATCCCGGGGCTCGGTGACGTGGGCGACATCGGCGGGCTGCTGCCCGACCGGATCGGTGACGTCGTCGACGCCGAGGCGGCCGTCGGCTTCACCGTCGACACCGCGCCGACGCTGCTCGGCGGGCTGATCTGGTCCGCCGGGGTCCTGCTGATCGCGCTGCTGGCCTCGCGTCGCACTCCCCTGCCGCGCGGGTTCGGGGCCGTGCACCGGGTGGTGCGACCGGCGGTGTCGGCCATCGTCACGGTGGCGCTCACCGCGGTGGCGGCCGGTTTCGCGGCAGCGGCCTGCGCGGCGATCGGCGACGACCACCCCCGGCGGATCGCCGGGGCCGCGCTGCTGGGCGCGCCGAACGGGGTCTGGCTCGGTGTTCCGATCGGCCTGTACGTGCCGTGGGACGGGCGGGCCACGGGCGGGCTGGTCGGGGTACTCCCCGCTCCGCTGGACGAGCTGCTGAGCGCCGGCGCCGAGGAACCGGTCACGCTCGGGCGGCTGGCGGAGCTGGACGGGCGGGTGTGGCTGCTGGGGGTGGCGGCGGCGCTGATGATGCTGCTGGCCGGTGTGCTGACGGCGGTACGGACACCGGTGGTGCGGGGCGACGCGCGCTCCCTCGCTTTCGCCGGGCGGTGTGCTCTGCGGCTGGGCGTCGCGACCGCGCCGGCGCTGCCGCTGCTGGCCTGGCTGACGGAGGTGTCCGTGAACGCCTCGCTGTCGGTGCTCGGCGTCGACGCGTTCGGCGCGGGCATCGCCCTGCGTGGACACCTCGGCACGGCGCTGCTGCTGGGTGCCGTGTGGGGCGCGGGGGCCGGAGCCGCCGGGGCGCTGCTGGCACGGGCGAGCGGGGCGGCCGGGGCGCGAGCGACGCCCTTGGCACGGGGTGCCGGGACGGCTGGCGCGGAGGCCGCGGTCGGGGGTGGCGGAATCGCGGGCGACATGACGTACGCGAGGCCACCGTCGGGACCGTACTGGCCGGGCGCGCCGCAGCGGCCGCCCGCCCCCGGCGCCAATCCGTACCTGCGGTTACGGGAGGGGGCGGGAGAACCCGAGGATGCGCGGCCGGCGGGGCCGCGTACCCCGCCACCGCCCGCTGCGGGGCGGACGCCGGCGAGCGGACGGCCCGCCCCCGGAGCCCAGCCGCACGGCGGCGCGGGGCAGGGGCGCGAGGACGTGGGTCGGCGCCCCGAAGGCGCAGGGCAGCAGCCCGACGGCGACGAGCAGCCCGACGGCGACGAGCGGCACGGCGGCGACGATGTGTACGGCGCCCCTACGGTGGCCGGGCCGCTGGGGCCGCCGCCGCGACGGCCTCCGCGGCCCGGGGGCCGGCCACGGTCCCGGTGGGGCGAAGGCCCCCCGCCCCCGCCTCCCCCGCCTCCGGCGCCGCCGCGGCACCCCGGGGACGGCCGGTGAAGCGCTCGGCCCCGGGCCGGGGTGGCGGTGGCCGACCCCGACGTCGCCGTACCGGAGCAGCCGCCGTCCCGGGCGGTGGCCTCGACGCCGGGAACGGCCGGCCGAGACGGGTCGCCGTCCCCCTGGGAGCGGAAGCCCCCTGCCGTCTCCTCCAGCAGCGCCGCGACGGACGAACAAAGGGCGGAACATGATGCGGGCGGCCCGCGTGGGTGTCTCGTATGCCTCCGGGCCGCGGTGGCCACCGCCCTGAGCGGTACGGCGGCCGCCGCGGCCTGGAGGACGGCCCGAGGTCGTGGCACCCGGCCGGGGTGGAGGCCGGCGTGCGCCGGGCCGCCGTCCTCGCCGGGGCGAGGAGCGATCGGCTCCCCGGGCTCCAGCGCCCGCGCTCGCCCTCGCAATTCCAGGAGGCGACAGTGGAAGGGAAGGGGCGAGTCGGCCCGTCCCGGGTGTCGTGTCCGTCAGGCGGACCTCGGGGGCGGGAGGCACCGGGTGCCGGATACGGTTGGAGCACCATGAGCGCTTCGCAGACCTCTGACGTTCCCACGCTTCTCGTCAAGATCTTCGGCAAGGACCGACCGGGCATCACGGCCGGCCTGTTCGACACCCTCGCCGCCTACTCCGTCGACGTGGTCGACATCGAGCAGGTCGTCACCCGTGGCCGGATCGTGCTGTGCGCGCTCGTGACCGAGCCGCCCCGAGGGCTGGAGGGCGACCTGCGGGCGACCGTCCACGGCTGGGCGGAGTCGCTGAAGCTGCAGGCGGAGATCATCTCCGGCATCGGCGACAACCGGCCGCGCGGTCTCGGCCGCTCCCTGGTCACGGTGCTCGGCCACCCGCTCACCGCGGAGGCGACCGCCGCCATAGCGGCCCGGATCACCGAGTCCGGCAGCAACATCGACCGTATCTTCCGGCTGGCCAAGTACCCGGTCACCGCCGTCGAGTTCGCAGTGTCCGGCGTGGAGACCGAGCCGCTGCGCACCGCGCTGGCCACCGAGGCCGCGGCGCTCGGTGTGGACGTCGCGGTCGTCTCGGCGGGGCTGCACCGGCGGGCGCAGCGCCTGGTCGTGATGGACGTGGACTCCACGCTGATCCAGGACGAGGTCATCGAGCTGTTCGCCGCGCACGCCGGCTGCGAGGACCAGGTCGCCGAGGTGACGGCGTCCGCGATGCGCGGAGAGCTGGACTTCGAGCAGTCGCTGCACGCGCGTGTGGCGCTGCTGGCGGGGCTCGACGCCTCGGTGGTGGAGAAGGTGCGCGGCGAGGTGCGGCTGACACCGGGTGCCCGCACGCTGATCCGCACGCTGAAGCGGCTCGGCTACCAGGTGGGGGTCGTCTCCGGCGGCTTCACCCAGGTCACCGATGATCTCAAGGAGCGGCTGGGGCTGGACTTCGCCCAGGCCAACACGCTGGAGATAGTCGACGGCAAGCTGACCGGCCGGGTCACCGGGGAGATCGTGGACCGGGCGGGCAAGGCGCGGCTGCTGCGCAGGTTCGCCGCCGAGGCGGGCGTGCCGCTGTCGCAGACCGTGGCGATCGGCGACGGGGCCAACGACCTGGACATGCTGAACGCGGCCGGGCTCGGCGTCGCCTTCAACGCCAAGCCGGTGGTGCGCGAGGCGGCGCACACCGCGGTGAACGTGCCCTTCCTGGACACGGTCCTGTATCTGCTGGGCATCACCCGCGAGGAGGTCGAGGCGGCGGACACGTCGGACGAGGGCCTCGGCGAGGGCCTCGGCCTCCCTCTCGACCGGATCTGACCCGGCGGGCGAGCGCCCGGCCCAGCCAGCACCCGACACAGCCAGTACCCGACACGGCGAGCACTCGACACGGCGAGCACTCGACACGGCCAGGAGCCGACAAGGCCAGGCCCCCCGCCCCGCGCAGGGCCCGGACCGCCTGGGTGCCGGGCCCTGCGGCGTGGGGTCGGATCAGTCGGTCGGCGCCCAGTAGTCGGCCAGGGAGGCCGCGCCCGGCTCCACGTCCTTCCAGGAGCCCGTGAAGGTCAGGACGGCGAAGGCCGCGGTCGGGAAGCCCCGGCTGCCCATCCGCTCGCGGGCCTCGTCCTCGGTCGAGCCGGCCAGGATCTCGGCGAGTCCCTCCATGCCCGGGTTGTGGCCGATCACCAGCACGTTCCGCAGGTCGTCGGGGGTCTCGTTGAGCACGGCGATCAGCTCGCCGGGCGAGGCCTCGTAGATCCGCTCCTCATAGACGGTTTTCGGCCGCTGCGGGAACTCCTGGACGGCGAGTTTCCAGGTCTCGCGGGTCCGGATCGAGGTGGAGCACAGGGCCTGGTCGAAGGGGATACCGGTATCCGCCAGCCGGCGCCCGGCCTCTGCGGCGTCCTTGCGGCCCCGATCGGCGAGCGGTCGCTCGTGGTCGGTCACCTGTGGCCAGTCGGCTTTCGCATGCCGGAAAAGGACAATCCTGCGGGGTTCTGCGACGCTCATGGCATCCAGCTTCGCATGAAACAGGCCACGGGGCGCAGGGAGTTGACATGCGGATTCGTCGCCTGGGGCGCATCCGGGCGCCGATCCGGCCTCAGTGCGCGGTCAGCTGCCGCACCCGCTCCAGGAGGTGGGCGATCGCGGGCTCACCGGCGGCGGCGTGTGCCTCGGCGGGATCGAGTATCAGCAGGAGCAGCGTGACGAAGGCGAGCACGGGCAGGGCGAGGGCCCACCAGGGCAGCCGGATCTCGACGCCGCCCCGGGTCGCCTGGGGAGGCCGGGTGTGGGTAGGGGCCGACATGAGTGCCTCCGCTGGTCTTCGGGCGTCCCGGTCCGTGCTCCGCGGCTCGCCTGTCGCGGCCACATCTCGAAACTACGGAATCCGCGGGCCCCAACCCATCCGGAAGTCCACCCACTTGACCCTGACCCTCGCCCCCTAGGGGATGGTGGGGTTAACCCCACCATCAGGCGGACGAGGCCGGCATCACGGCGAGGCGATCGTCGCGATGATGCCGATGATCACGAAGATCGCGAGGAAGCCGCCGAAGACGTACAGCATCTTCTTCTGGCCGTGCTGAGGGTTCGGGTCGAGGACTGGCATGAGGCAAGTCTCGCATCCGTCGCCCGCTCCGGGGCAGGCGGGCCGCCGACCGGGCGGGCGGGCCGCTGCCGGGATCAGCGGGCCGCTTCCTCCTCCACCGTGCGGTCGCGCCCCGCCAGGAAGCCCACCACGATCTGCGGCACCATCAGGGCGCTCATCAGCGCGATCGGCAGGCCCCAGCCCCCGCTGTGCTGGTAGAGCACGCCCACCAGCAGCGGGCCCGGGATGGAGATCAGGTAGCCGGTGCTCTGCGCGAAGGCGGACAGCTGGGCGACGCCCGCGCCCGTCCTGGCCCGCATCCCGACCATGGTCAGCGCGAGCGGGAAGGCGCAGTTGGAGACGCCGAGCAGCAGAGCCCAGGCCCAGGCGCCGCCGGCCGGGGCGAAGTACAGGCCGGCGTAACCGGCGAGCCCGCACACGCCCAGTACCAGCACGATCGGGCCCTGATGGGGCAGGCGGGTGGCCACGCGCGGGATGACGAAGGCGAGCGGCACGCCCATCATCATGATGACGGCGAGCAGCAGCCCCGCGGTGCCGGCGGACACGCCCGCGTCCCGGAAGATCTGCGCCATCCAGCCCATCGTGATGTAGGCGGCGGTGGCCTGGAGGCCGAAGAAGACGGCGAGCGCCCAGGCCGTACGGCTGCGGGTGATCCGCAGCGGGGGCTGTTCGGCGGGCTGCTCCGCCGGCCGGTCCGCACGCGCGGTCGCGGGCTCGGCGGTGCCCTCGTCGGCCCCGCGGGAGGCGTCCTGGGCGGGCGACGGGGTGGGCGGCGCCTTCCGGGGCCGTACGAACGGGATCCACGGCAGGACGGCCGCCGCCGCCAGCGCCGCCCACACCGCGAGGCCGGGCTGCCAGTGCCCGCCCAGCGCGTTCGTCACGGGCACGGTGGCCGCGGCGGCGATCGAGGTGCCGAAGGCGAGGGCCATCGAGTACAGGCCGGTCATGGTGCCGACCCGATCGGGGAAGAAGCGCTTGACGATGACCGGCATCAGGACGTTGCTGACCGCGATGCCCATCAGGGCGAGGGCGGTGGCGGCCAGGAAGCCTGCCGTGCCGCCTGCGTACGGGCGTATGAGCAGGCCCGCGGTGATGGCGGCCATGCCCGCGCAGACCACCGCGCCGGGCCCGAAGCGGCGGGCCAGCCGCGGGGCGGTGACCCCGAAGACGGCGAAGCAGAGAGGGGGCACGGAGGTGAGCAGTCCGGCCACGCTGCCGCTCATGCCGAGCCCGTCGCGGACCTCTTCCAGGAGCGCGCCCAGGCTCGTGATGGCGGGGCGCAGGTTGAGCGCGGCCAGGACGATGCCGAGGATGAGCAGGCGGGTCGTCCACGTCGTCCACGCGCGCGTGCCGGGCGCCGTGCCGGGCTCCTGGGCCTCGTGAGCGGCCGGCTCGCCGAGGGGCGCGGACTTGGAGGTTCCCGTCCGAGTTCCTGTCCGCGTTTCCGTCCGCGTTTCCGTCCGGGTTTCGTCACTAGCCATGAGACCCATCATAGAATCATGGGATGATTGATTGTCCACTCGCGTGCGAAGGTGAGCCATGCCTCTGAGTCACCCCCGTCGTTCGGCGCTGTCCGAGCAGGTCATCGCGGCACTGCGCCAGCAGATCACCTCGGGCGAGTGGCCGGTCGGCTCCCGCATCCCGACGGAGCCCGAGCTGGTCGAACAGCTCGGCGTCGCCCGGAACACGGTCCGTGAGGCGGTCCGCGCGCTGGCCCACAACGGCCTGCTGGACATCCGCCAGGGCTCCGGTACGTACGTCGTGGCGACCAGCGAGCTGGCGGGGGTGATGCAGCGCCGCTTCGCCGACGCCGACCCCCGGCACATCGCCGAGCTGCGTTCGACCCTGGAGTCCGCCGCCGCCCGGCTGGCCGCCGAGCGGCGCACGGAGAAGGACCTCAAGCAGCTCGACGCGCTGCTGGTACGCCGCGAGGAGGCCTGGGAGACGGGCGACACGGAGGCGTTCGTGACGGCGGACGCGACCTTCCACCTGGCCGTCGTGGCCGCCTCGCACAACGACGTGATGACCGCCATGTACGCGGACCTCGGCGAGGTGATGCGGGACTGGCTGCGCGTCGACGTCGGCAGCGAGCTGACGCCGGAGACGCACATGGACCACACGCGGCTGGTCGACGCCGTCCGCGCGGGGGACGCCGTGACGGCCGCGGAAGAGGCGGCCGGCTATCCGTTCCTGTGCCGCCCGGGCCGGGTCAGCGCGCCCGCTGGTGACTGACCCACGCCGCCTGGACCTCCTTCCAGCACCGTCCGTCCAGACGTACGGTCTGCGCGGGGCCGGCCCGGACCGCCGAACCGTCGCTGTCGAGGTCCCACCAGCGGGCGCACTCGACGTGCAGACGCACGTGGTCGGTCTCCGGGTACGGGTTGTGGCAGTAGGCGGTCACGTCGGAGTCGTCGACGCGAACCCTGCATTCGGCGCCGAACAGCTGTCCCGACACGCTGTCCGCGGCGGGCACGCGCGCGTGGGACATGGCTTCGTACGGCAGGACCAGCACGAACGCGAGGGCGACGGTCGCTGAGGCCAGGCGAGGGAGCAGACGCACAAGGGACCTCCTCGGCCGTACTGGGGAGGGAGAACGCGGGGTGGACCCGTGCTTCAGCGTGCGCCGCCGGCCGCCCCGCCGCCCGGCCGACTGGGCCGAACGGGTGACATGCCAAAGGCCCGCGCCCGGGAAGGACGCGGGCCCCGGAAGGGCGACCGGTCAGGCGCCGATGGCGTGCAGGCCACCGTCGACGTGGACGATCTCGCCCGTGGTCTTGGGGAACCAGTCGCTCAGCAGCGCGACGACACCGCGGCCGGCCGGCTCCGGGTCCTTCAGGTCCCACTCCAGCGGGGAACGGCTGTCCCACACCGAGGCCAGCTCGCCGAAGCCCGGGATGGACTTGGCGGCCATGGAGCCGAGCGGGCCGGCCGAGACCAGGTTGCAGCGGATGTTCTGCTTGCCCAGGTCACGGGCCATGTAGCGGTTGGTGGCCTCCAGGGCGGCCTTGGCCGGGCCCATCCAGTCGTACTGCGGCCAGGCGAACTGCGCGTCGAAGGTCAGGCCGACGACCGCGCCGCCGTTCTGCATCAGCGGCAGGCAGGCCATGGTCAGCGACTTCAGGGAGAAGGCCGAGACGTGCATGGCGGTGGCGACCGACTCGAACGGCGTGTTGAGGAAGTTGCCGCCGAGCGCGTCCTGCGGCGCGAAGCCGATGGAGTGGACGACGCCGTCGAGGCCGCCCAGCTCCTCGCCGACGACGTCGGCCAGGCGCCCGAGGTGCTCGTCGTTGGTGACGTCCAGCTCGATGACCTTGGTGGGCTTGGGCAGCTTCCTGGCGATGCGCTCGGTCAGCGTGGGCCGCGGGAACGCGGTGAGGATGACCTCCGCGCCCTGCTCCTGGGCCAGCTTGGCGGTGTGGAAGGCGATGGAGGCCTCCGTCAGCACACCGGTGATCAGGACGCGCTTGCCCTCGAGAATTCCGCTCATGGTGATCAGTGACCCATTCCCAGTCCGCCGTCAACGGGGATGACGGCTCCAGTGATGTACGAGGCGTCGTCCGAGGCGAGGAACCGCACCGTCGCGGCGATCTCCTCCGGCCGCGCGTACCGGCCCAGCGGCACCTGCGACACGATGTTCGACCGCTGCTCGTCGGTGAGCGCCTTGGTCATGTCCGTGTCGACGAAGCCCGGCGCGACGACGTTGAAGGTGAGGTTGCGCGAGCCCAGCTCACGGGCGAGGGAGCGCGCGAAGCCGACCAGGGCGGCCTTGGAGGCGGCGTAGTTCGCCTGCCCCGCGGAGCCGAGCAGCCCGACCACCGACGAGATGAGCACGACGCGGCCCTTCTTGGCGCGCAGCATGCCCCGGTTGGCACGCTTGACGACGCGGAAGGTGCCGGTGAGGTTGGTGTCGACGACGGAGGTGAAGTCCTCCTCGGACATGCGCATCAGGAGCTGGTCCTTGGTGACGCCGGCGTTGGCGACCAGGACCTCGACGGGACCGTGCGCTTCCTCGATCTCCTTGTAGGCCTGCTCCACCTGCTCGCTGTCGGTGATGTCGCACTTGACGGCGAGGCAGCCCAATTCGGTCAGGGCCTCCGGCGGCTCACCCGAACGGTACGTGATCGCGACCTTGTCACCGGCGTCGGCGAAAGCGCGGGCGATGGCGAGGCCGATGCCCCGGTTGCCTCCGGTGACGAGAACCGAGCGGCTCAACGGATCACCCTTTCGATAGCGTTCTGGTACCCGCCCGGACACCCGGTTGACAGGCGGCGATGACAGGCGGCTTCCTCGAAAACCTATCGGTCCCCGCCCGTCCGCAAAGACTCGGGCGCCCACAGTGGCTTACGGGGCTGGCTGTCGGGTCCCTACAGAAAGGACCCGGCCGCGGAGGCCCGGCCACGGCCCGAAAGGTGTGGTCCCCGTCCGGCCCGACGCGACATGATGCGGCGCAGCCCCCGGTGTCGCGGCAGACGACCGGTCACGTCGACAGAAAGAGACGCAGGTGCCTCACAGCATCGACGAAGCCTTCACGGCACTCCCCCTACGAGCCCTCGCCGACGCCGCCCTCGCACGCGCGCGTGCCCTCGGTGCCGAGCACGCCGACTTCCGGCTGGAGCGGGTGCGCGACGCCTCCTGGCGGCTGCGGGACGCCAAGCCCGCCGGGTCCTCCGACACCACCGACCTCGGGTACGCGGTGCGTGTGGTGCACGGCGGTACGTGGGGCTTCGCGTCGGGGGTGGACCTGACGATGGACGCCGCCGCCAAGGTCGCCTCCCAGGCGGTGGCGATGGCGAAGCTGTCCGCGCAGGTGATCAAGGCGGCGGGGTCCGAGGAGCGCGTGGAGCTGGCCGACGAGCCCGTGCACGCCGACCGGACGTGGATCTCGTCGTACGAGATCGATCCGTTCACCGTGCCGGACGCGGAGAAGTCGGCCCTGCTGGCCGACTGGAGCGCGCGGCTGCTGGCGGCCGACGGGGTCGACCACGTCGACGCCTCGCTGCTCACCGTGCACGAGAACAAGTTCTACGCCGACACCGCCGGGACCGTGACCACGCAGCAGCGGGTGCGGCTGCATCCGGTGCTCACCGCCGTTTCGGTGGACGACTCCAGCGGCGAGTTCGACTCCATGCGCACCCTCGCGCCGCCCGCCGGACGCGGCTGGGAGTACCTGACCGGCACCGGCTGGGACTGGGACGCCGAGCTGGCCGAGATGCCGGAGCTGCTGGCCGGGAAGATGCGGGCGCCGAGCGTCGAGGCGGGCCTGTACGACCTGGTCGTCGACCCGTCGAACCTGTGGCTGACCATCCACGAGTCCATCGGGCACGCGACCGAGCTGGACCGCGCCCTCGGCTACGAGGCCGCCTACGCCGGCACCTCCTTCGCCACCTTCGACCAGCTCGGCACGTTGCGCTACGGCTCGGAGCTGATGAACGTCACCGGCGACCGCACCGCCGAGCACGGGCTGGCGACCGTCGGTTACGACGACGAGGGCGTCGAGGGCCAGTCCTGGGACCTGGTGAAGGACGGCACGCTGGTCGGCTACCAGCTCGACCGGCGCATCGCGCGGCTCACCGGGTTCGAGCGGTCCAACGGGTGCGCCTACGCCGACTCCCCCGCCCATGTGCCCGTGCAGCGCATGGCCAACGTGTCGCTGCGGCCGGATCCCGGCGGGCTGTCCACGGAGGACCTGATCGGGGGCGTGGAGCGCGGGATCTACGTCGTCGGGGACCGGTCCTGGTCCATCGACATGCAGCGCTACAACTTCCAGTTCACCGGGCAGCGGTTCTTCCGGATCGAGAACGGGCGGCTCGCCGGTCAGCTGCGGGACGTGGCCTACCAGGCGACGACCACCGACTTCTGGGGGTCCATGGCGGCCGTCGGCGGTCCGCAGACCTATGTCCTGGGCGGCGCCTTCAACTGCGGCAAGGCGCAGCCGGGACAGGTCGCGGCCGTCTCGCACGGCTGCCCGTCCGCCCTCTTCAAGGGAGTCAACATCCTCAACACCACCCAGGAGGCGGGTCGATGAGCGCGGGTACGAACAGGCCGCACGAGATCGTCGAGCGGGCGCTGGAGCTGTCCCGGGCCGACGGGTGCGTCGTCATCGCCGACGAGGAGTCCACCGCCAACCTGCGCTGGGCGGGCAACTCGCTCACCACCAACGGCGTCACGCGCGGCCGCACGCTCACCGTCGTCGCCACCGTCGACGGCCGGGAGGGCACGGCGTCCGGGGTCGTGTCGCGCTCCGGCGTGACCGTGGACGAGCTGGAGCCCCTGGTGCGCGCCGCGGAGGCCGCCGCACACGGCGCCGGACCGGCCGAGGACGCGCAGCCGCTGGTCACCGGTGTGCCCGCCTCGCCCGACTTCACCGACGCGCCCGCTCAGACGTCGTCGGCCGTGTTCGCCGACTTCGCCCCGGCCCTCGGGGAGGCGTTCGCACGCGCGCGGGCGGGCGGCCGGGAGCTGTACGGCTTCGCCAACCACGAGCTGACGTCGACGTACGTGGGCACGTCCACGGGGCTGCGGCTGCGGCACGACCAGCCGGGCGGGACGCTGGAGCTGAACGCCAAGTCGCCGGACCGCACCCGGTCGGCGTGGGCGGGGCGCGCCACGCGGGACTTCAAGGACGTCGACCCGGCGGCGCTCGACGCCGAACTGGCCGTACGGCTCGGCTGGGCTCAGCGGCGGGTGGATCTGCCCGCGGGCCGGTACGAGACGCTGCTGCCGCCGACCGCGGTCGCGGACCTGCTGATCTACCAGCTGTGGTCGGCCTCGGGGCGGGACGCGGCCGAGGGGCGCACGGTGTTCTCGAAGCCGGGCGGCGGCACGCGCGTCGGCGAGCGGCTCGGCGAGCTGCCGCTGACCCTGCGCAGCGATCCGCACGAGCCGGGTCTGCAGAGCGCGCCCTTCGTGGTCGCGCACTCCTCGGGCGGCGATCAGTCGGTGTTCGACAACGGGCTGCCGGTCGGGGCCACCGAATGGATCCGCGCGGGCGAGCTGAACCGGCTGACGACCACCCGGCACAGCGCCGGGCTGACCGGGCTGCCGGTGGCACCGGCGATCGGCAACCTGATCCTGGACGGCGGCGACCCCGACCGGTCCCTGGACCGGATGGTCGCCGGCACCTCGCGCGGGCTGCTGCTCACCTGCCTCTGGTACATCCGAGAGGTGGACCCGGCGACGCTGCTGCTGACCGGGCTGACCCGGGACGGCGTCTACCTCGTCGAGAACGGCGAGGTCGTCGGCGAGGTGAACAACTTCCGGTTCAACGAGTCGCCGGTGAGCCTGCTGGGCCGGGCCACGGAGGCGGGGCGCACGGAGAAGACGCTGCCCAGGGAATGGGGCGACTGGTTCACCCGGGCCGCGATGCCCGCGCTGCGCGTCCCCGATTTCAACATGAGCTCTGTCAGCCAGGGCGTATAACCTCGTAGTCGGCTGTCACCCGACTGCCCGAAGATCATGAGCACGTAGGAGACACGAGAACCGTGACGGACATCGTCGACGAGCTGAAGTGGCGCGGGCTGTTCGCCCAGTCCACCGATGAGGATGCTTTGCGCAAGGCGCTCGCGGACGGTCCCGTCACGTTCTATTGCGGTTTCGACCCGACCGCGCCGTCGCTGCACGTGGGGCACCTGGTGCAGGTGCTCACCGTGCGCCGGCTCCAGCAGGCCGGTCACCGGCCGCTGGCGCTGGTCGGTGGCGCGACGGGCCAGATCGGCGACCCGCGCCCGACCGCCGAGCGCACGCTGAACTCGCCGGAGACCGTCGCGGGCTGGGTCGAGCGGCTGCGCGGCCAGATCGAGCCGTTCCTGTCCTTCGAGGGCGAGAACGCGGCCGTGCTGGTCAACAACCTCGACTGGACCGCGGGCCTCTCCGCGATCGAGTTCCTGCGGGACATCGGCAAGCACTTCCGGGTCAACAAGATGCTGACCAAGGACTCCGTCGCCCGGCGTCTGGAGTCCTCCGAGGGCATCAGCTACACGGAGTTCAGCTACCAGCTCCTCCAGGCGATGGACTTCCTCCAGCTCTACCGGAGGTACGGCTGCACGATGCAGCAGGGCGGCAGCGACCAGTGGGGCAACCTCACGGCCGGCCTGGACCTGCTGCACCGCCTGGAGCCGGACGCCACCGCGCACGCCTACGCCACGCCGCTGATGACCAAGGCGGACGGCACCAAGTTCGGCAAGACCGAGGGCGGCGCCGTCTGGCTCGACCCGGAGATGACCACGCCGTACGCGTTCTACCAGTTCTGGCTGAACGTGGACGACCGGGACATCTCGACGTACCTGCGCATCCTCTCCTTCCGCTCCCGCGAGGAGCTGGAGGAGCTGGAGCGGCAGACCGAGGAGCGTCCGCAGGCCCGGGCCGCGCAGCGCGCGCTGGCCGAGGAGCTGACGACGCTGGTGCACGGCGCCGACCAGACGGCCGCCGTGATCGCCGCGTCCAAGGCCCTCTTCGGCCAGGGCGACCTGGCCGAGCTGGACGACCGGACGCTGGCCGCGGCCCTCTCCGAGCTGCCGCACGTGCGGATCGCCGAGCTGGGTCCGGTCGTCGACCTGTTCGCCGAGGTCGGCCTGGTCGCCAGCAAGTCCGCCGCGCGCCGCACGGTCAAGGAGGGCGGCGCCTACGTGAACAACGCCAAGGTCACCGGCGAGGACGCCGTCCCCGCCAAGGAGGACCTGCTGCACGGGCGCTGGCTGGTGCTGCGCCGCGGCAAGAAGAACCTGGCCGCGGTGGAGGTCACCGGCGCCTGAGCGCGCGTGCGAGGGGCGGTTTCCGGTGCCTCGCGGCTTGCCGGAGGCCGCCCCGTCGCCGTACGGGTGTCGTACGCGCCGTCAGGCCCGTTCGCGCCGCTTGTTGCCCCGCACCGCCATGTAGATCGCGTCGCCCACGGCCACGATGATGATCGCGGCCACCAGCTGGAAGACGTGCCGCCACCAGTCGATGCCGGCGGTCGCGTCCACGCCGGCCGCCCGCGCGATCGCGTTGCCGGCGATGGCGCCGAGGATACCGAAGATGGTGATCAGCCACAGAGGGCTGTGCTGCTTGCCGGGAATGATCGCCTTGGCGATCAGACCGAGCACGAATCCGACGATGATCGCCCACAACCAGCCCATGACTGCCTCCTCATACGGCTCTACGCGAGCATTACCGCCAGTGTTCGGCCGTACCGCGTACAGCGCATGCCGGGTACGGCCGAACGAGGTACCCGGCTACGCGGTACGGCGCACGCCGTGCGCGCGAGTCGGGGGTGCCCCGGTCTCGTAAGCGGCGCAGGTGCGGCGTAACGTGGGGAGTTGTCCGGGACCGGAGTCCCCGAGCGGCCGCGGACGGGAGCGGGCGGGGAGAGTCCGATGCGGGCGGATGGTGGAACCAGATGCGGAAGCAGAGCGCCGGCGGCAGCACCGAGGTGTTCCGGATCACCGGGGCCCGGACGGGTCTCCAGGAGGATGTGCGCGGGCGGCAGCGCCGGTACATCATCTCGATGTCGGTCCGTACGGTGTCGGTGGTCCTCGCGGCCTGCCTGTGGAACGTGGAACGGCACGTCGCGATCGTGGCCCTGGTCCTCGGCGCGGTCCTGCCGTACATCTCGGTCGTGATCGCCAACGCCGGGCGCGAGAACGCGCCATCCTTGCCGTCGACGTTCGTCACCGTGCCGACCCCGCCGATGATCATGCCGCCGCGGGCCGACGACGGGGCCGCGGAGCCCGGCCCGGAAGATGTCGTGTCCGACCCGCCGCGGGGTGCGGCGAGCGAGCCCCGCGGCAGATCGTGACCGCGAGTGCCCCGCCGGGGCGGGCATCGATTCCGCGCCAGGCCTGAGAAATCCTCAGATCAATCATGTTGTTCCGGTGCCGGGCGATGGGTGACCCGTGACATACTTCGTACGCGCTCCGCATCCCCCGTCGGAGCGACGGACCGACGCCGGGCAGCTCCCCCCGTGGCTGCTCGGCGTCGCCTTGTGTGTGGACCTGTGAGACGAACCTGTGAGTGACGAGACCACCCCGATCTGCTCCGCCAAGGGCTGCCGCACCGCCGCCGTGTGGGTGCTGGCGTGGAACAACCCCAAGATCCACACGCCGGAGCGCCGCAAGACGTGGATCGCGTGCGAGGAGCACCGGGAGCATCTGTCCCAGTTCCTCGGGGTGCGGGGCTTCCTGAAGGACGTGGTCCCGCTGGCGGACTGGGAGTCCCCCGGCACCCCCTAGCCCCGGCTAGCCTCCGATCGCCGACATCGGCCGGTCGGGCTGGACGAACGTCGGGTCGTCGAGGCCCGCGCCGGCCTTCTTGCCCCACATGGCCAGCCGCCAGACGCGGGCGATCTCCTCGTCCGGGGCGTCGGAGCGCAGGGCGGCGCGCAGGTCGGTCTCCTCCGTGGCGAACAGGCAGGTGCGCACCTGGCCGTCGGCGGTCAGGCGGGTGCGGTCGCAGGCCGAGCAGAACGGCCGGGTGACGGAGGCGATGACGCCGACGCGGTGCGGGCCGCCGTCCACGAGCCAGCGCTCGGCCGGGGCCGAGCCGCGTTCCTCGGAGCCCTCGGCGGTCAGCTCGAAGCGGGTGCGCAGGGAGGCCAGGATGTCACCGGCGGTGACCATGCCCTCGCGCTTCCAGCCGTGCTGGGCGTCCAGCGGCATCTGCTCGATGAAGCGCAGCTCGTAGTCGTGCTCGACGGCCCAGGCCAGCAGGTCGGGGGCCTCGTCGTCGTTGAGCCCCGGCATCAGGACCGAATTCACCTTGACCGGGGTCAGACCGGCCTCACGGGCGGCTTCCAGGCCCTCCAGGACGTCCTTGTGGCGGTCCCGGCGGGTGAGGGTCTTGAAGACGTCCGGGCGCAGGGTGTCCAGCGAGACGTTGACCCGGTCCAGGCCCGCGGCCTTCAGGGCGGACGCCGTGCGGCGCAGGCCGATGCCGTTGGTCGTGAGGGACATCTGGGGGCGCGGCTCCAGGGCGGCGACGCGCTCGACGATACCGACCAGACCGGGGCGCAGCAGGGGTTCGCCGCCGGTGAAGCGGACCTCCTCGATACCGAGGGAGGTGACGGCGATGTCGATGAGGCGGACGATCTCGTCGTCCGTGAGCAGGTCGGGCTTGGCCAGCCACTGGAGGCCCTCTTCGGGCATGCAGTAGGTGCAGCGCAGGTTGCAACGGTCGGTGAGCGAGACCCTCAGGTCGGTGGCCACTCGGCCGTAGGTGTCGATGAGCACGTGGGCCCCCTCCCTCGACGCGGATCGGTGGAGCACTTCTCTCCTCCGACACCTGCGAGCCTACGTGACGGGTCCGACATCGACAGCGGCCCGATCCCACGACGTGGGACGCGGCCGCGTCGTAGGGATCTACGAGCGGCCGCGTCCTCGACGGGTCGGTACGGGGTTCAGTGTGCTCCGGTGCCGGTCAGGGACCGGACCTCCAGCTCCGCGTACTTCTTCACGTTGGGCTCCTCCTTCGACAGGACCGTGCCGAGCCAGCCCATGAGGAAGCCGAACGGGATGGAGATGATGCCCGGGTTCTTCAGCGGGAACCAGGCGAAGTCGACGTCCGGGAACATCGCCTTCGGGTCGCCGGAGACCACGGGTGAGAACAGCACCAGGCCGACGGCGACGATCAGGCCGCCGTAGATCGACCACAGGGCGCCCTGGGTGGTGAAGCGCTTCCAGAAGAGGCTGTAGAGGATGGTCGGCAGGTTGGCGGACGCGGCGACCGCGAAGGCCAGGGCGACCAGGCCGGCCACGTTCAGGTCGCGGGCGAGGGCGCCGAGCGCGATGGAGACGATGCCGATGAGGACGGTCGCCCAGCGGGCCGCCCGCATCTCCTCCTTCTCGGTGGCCTTGCCCTTGCGGATGACGTTGGCGTAGATGTCGTGCGCGAAGGACGAGGACGAGGCCAGGGTGAGGCCGGCGACCACGGCGAGGATGGTCGCGAAGGCCACCGCCGAGATCGTGGCGAGCAGGATCGCGCCCCAGGCCGAGTCGACGCCGCCCACGTGCAGGGCGAGCAGCGGCGCGGCCGTGTTGCCGGACGGGTTGGACGCGATGATCTCCTTCTGCCCGACGAGCGCGGCGGCGCCGAAGCCGAGCGCGATGGTCATCAGGTAGAAGGCGCCGATGATGCCGATCGCCCAGTTCACGGACTTACGGGCGGCCTTCGCGTTGGGCACCGTGTAGAAGCGGATCAGGATGTGCGGCAGGCCGGCCGTGCCGAGCACCAGGGCGATGCCCAGGGAGATGAAGTCGAGCTTGGTGGTGCCGCTGGCGCCGTACTGGAGACCGGGCTCCAGG
This sequence comes from Streptomyces sp. NPDC058812, assembly GCF_042744565.1. Lineage (NCBI taxonomy): Bacteria > Bacillati > Actinomycetota > Actinomycetes > Kitasatosporales > Streptomycetaceae > Streptomyces > Streptomyces sp. NPDC058812. The sequence continues at coordinate 129,679 of NZ_JBHYOB010000020.1, read as the reverse complement.
AAGGCGGCGCCCTTTCCGCTGTTCTCGGCGGCCGTGCCGAGCAGGTCGGAGATGTTGAAGTTGAACTTCAGCAGCACCAGGAAGGTGATCAGGATGGTGCCGCCGATCAGCAGCACGGCCTTGACCATCTGGACCCAGGTGGTGCCCTTCATGCCGCCGATGGAGACGTACACGATCATCAGCAGACCGACGAGGGCGACGATCAGGATCTTGCCCGCGTCGGAGGTGATGCCGAGCAGCAGCGAGACGAGGATGCCCGCGCCCGCCATCTGGGCCAGCAGGTAGAAGATCGACACGACGATGGTGGAGGTACCGGCGGCCGTGCGCACGGGGCGCTGGCGCATGCGGTACGCGAGGACGTCGCCCATCGTGTAGCGGCCGGAGTTCCGCAGCGGCTCGGCCACCAGGAGCAGGGCGACCAGCCAGGCGACCAGGAAGCCGATGGAGTAGAGGAAGCCGTCGTAGCCGAAGAGGGCGATGGCGCCGGCGATGCCGAGGAAGGACGCGGCCGACATGTAGTCGCCGGAGACGGCGAGTCCGTTCTGGAAGGCGCTGAACTGGCGGCCGCCCGCGTAGAAGTCGGCGGCGTCCTTGGTCTGGCGGCCCGCCCAGACGGTGATGCCGAGCGTCGCGAGGACGAAGACCGCGAAGAGCGTGATGATCAGCGGGCGGTGCTCACTGGCCTCGTTGGCGGCCAGCTCGGCGGCGAGAACGGTCTGTGCGGGGCTCATGCGCCGCCCTCCATCCGGGACTTGATGGCCTCGGCCTTGGGGTCGAGCTTCGCGGCGGCGTACCGCGAGTACCACCAGGCGATGAGGAACGTGGTGACGAACTGGGCGATGCCGAAGACGAAGGCGACGTTGATGTTGCCGAACAGCTTGGTGCCCATGAAGCCGCCGGCGTAGTTCGACAGCAGTACGTACAGCAGGTACCAGGCCACGAAGGCGATCGTCAGGGGGAACGCGAAGGAGCGGAAGGAGCGGCGCAGTTCGGCGAACTCAGCGCTCTGCTGCACTTCGGAGAACTCCTCGGCGGAGGGAAGTGGGCGTTCCTCTTTCGAGGGGGGTGGTGCGTCGGTGGCCACGGAGTCTCCTCGTACGACGGACATGACGGCTTGGACCTCGGTGTTCTCACAGGAAGCCGGTGGTGCTCGGGCTTCCTGTCCAACGACACGGCGCCCCGCGGGCACCGGTTCAACACCCGGGGCACTTTCCGAAGTCACCGGTGGCGGGTCATTGCTGGCCAGCGGCTCCTGGGGATAGCTTCGCCCTGCACTACTCCGTCATGTACCTGCCCGAGCACCACCTGTGTCTCGGGCCGGTTTCGTTTCCGGATGATGTGGAGACCCCATGGATCATCTGTACGCGCCGCGTTCGTCGCGTTCCGCGCCTTCCAGACGACGGCTCACCCTCGCCGTACCCGTCGTACTGTCGCTGACCGCGTCGCTCGGCTTCCTGCCGGCGGCCGCCTCGGCCGCCCCGCAGGCGGAAGCCGCCGCGGAGGCGGCGCGGGCCGACCGGGCGGCGGACGCGCCCAGCCTGGCCTACGTCGTCAACACGAGGACGGACCACCGCACGATCGCGTCCGTGAAGCGGGCGATAGCCGAGGCCGGCGGCAGTGTCGTCACCACGTACCAGAAGATCGGCGTGATCGTCGTCCACTCGTCGAACCCGGAATTCGGCGAGCGGATACGCGAGGCGCGCGGAGTGCGGTCGGCGGGCGCGACCCGTACCGCGCCGCTGACCGCCGCCGGGACCACCGATCAGGGCGCCGCCGAGATGCTCTCCGCGGAGCAGGCCGCGAGGACCGCGAAGGCCTCCGAGGCAGCGGGCGCCGGCGAGCCGCTGGAAGCGGACCAGTGGGACCTGCGCGCGATAGGCGCCGACGAGGCCGCGAAGATCAACCCGGGCAGTTCCCGGGTCACCGTCGCCGTGATCGACACCGGCGTCGACGACACCCACCCCGACCTCGCCCCGAACTTCTCCGCGTCGCAGTCCGCCAACTGCGTCGGCGGCAAGGCGGACACCAGCGAGGGCGCCTGGCGGCCGTACACCGCCGACGACTACCACGGCACCCACGTGGCCGGTGAGATAGCCGCCGCCCGCAACGGCATCGGCGTCGCCGGTGTCGCGCCGGGCGTGAAGGTCTCCAGCATCAAGGTGAGCGACCCGGACAACGGGCTCTTCTACCCCGAGAACGTCGTGTGCGCGTTCATGTTCGCCGCCGACCACGGCGTGGAGATCACGAACAACAGCTACTACGTGGACCCCTGGCTGTACAACTGCATGGACGACCCGGACCAGCGCGCGATCGTCGACGCGGTCAACCGGGCCCAGCTGTACGCCCAGCGCAAGGGCACCCTGCACCTCGCCTCGGCCGGCAACTCCAACCACGACCTGGACTCCGACGCGATCGTCGACGACTCCAGCCCCGACGACTCCACGCCGGTGACGCGGACCATCGACCCGCACGAGTGCTTCGACGTGCCGACCCAGCTGCCGGGCATCGTCACGGTCAGCGCGACGGGCGTCGACAAGGAGAAGTCCTACTACTCCACGTACGGCAAGGGTGTCGTGGACATCGCGGCGCCGGGCGGCGACGCGCGCTACCAGATCCCTGACACGCCGTCGAAGAACGGCCGCATCCTGTCGACCATGCCGAACAACGAGTACGCCTGGCTCCAGGGCACCTCGATGGCCTCGCCGCACGCCGCGGGCGTCGCCGCGCTGCTGAAGTCGAAGCACCGGCACGCGTCCCCGGCGATGCTCCAGGCGCTGCTGAAGGCCCAGGCGGACAACCCGGGCTGCCCGGCCTCCTACGACCAGGACGGCGACGGCACGCAGGACGCCACGTGCGAGGGCGGCAAGCGGATCAACGGCTTCTACGGCTTCGGCATCGTCAACGCGCTGCGCGCGGTGAAGTGACCGGCCCGTCCGACTCCGAACGCCTGCTCCACCGTCCACGAACCACGAAGTTCCTCGAAGCAGATCCTCGAAGCAGATCCTCGAACCAACTGGAGACATCGCACATGACAGCGCCCCACCCGCGTCACCGTCGTGCCCTCGCGATCCCGGCCGGCATGGCCGTGGCAGTGTCCCTCGCCTTCCTGCCGGGCGTCCCGGCCTCCGCCGCGGAGGCTTCGGAGGCCGCTCAGGCCGCACCCTCCGTCTCGGCCGACTCGGCGTCCTCCCTCAGCTACGTCGTCAACGTCCGCCCCGGGCACGGCCCCTCGGCACACGTGAAGCGGGCGATCGCCAAGGCCGGCGGCACGATCGTGACGTCGTACGACCGGATCGGCGTGATCGTCGTCCATTCCTCGAACCCGGACTTCGCCAAGTCCGTCCGCAAGGCGCGCGGCGTGCAGTCGGCCGGTGCCACCCGCACCGCGCCGCTGCCCTCGGCCGCCACGACGGACACGGGCGCGCCGAAGGTGCTCAGCGGCAAGGAGATGGCCGCCGCGGAGGCCGCCGAGGGGCAGGACCCGTTGCAGCCCCTCCAGTGGGACCTGCCCGCCATCAAGGCGGACAAGGCGCACGAGAAGTCGCTGGGCAGCAGCAAGGTGACGGTCGCCGTCATCGACACCGGCGTGGACGACACCCACCCGGACATCGCCCCGAACTTCGACCGGGACGCGTCCGTCAACTGCGTGTCGGGCAAGCCGGACACCGCGGACGGCGCCTGGCGGCCCAGTGCGGCGGAGAGCCCGCACGGCACGCACGTGGCCGGGGAGATAGCCGCCGCCAAGAACGGCGTCGGCATGACCGGGGTGGCGCCCGGGGTGAAGGTCGCCGGCATCAAGGTGTCCAACCCCGATGGCTTCTTCTACACCGAGGCCGTGGTCTGCGGCTTCATGTGGGCGGCCGAACACGACGTCGACGTGACCAACAACAGCTATTACACCGACCCCTGGTACTTCAACTGCGAGGACGACCCGGACCAGAAGGCGCTTCTGGAAGCCGTCACCCGGGCCTCGCGGTACGCGGAGAAGAAGGGCGCGGTCAACGTCGCCGCGGCCGGCAACGAGAACTACGACCTCGCGGCCGACGAGATCACCGACCCGGTCTCCCCGAACGACTCCACGCCCTCGGACCGGGTGATCGACCCGTCCGAGTGCCTGGACATGCCGACCCAGCTGCCGGGTGTCGTGACGGTCGCGTCGACCGGCGCGAAGGACCTCAAGTCGTCCTTCTCCAACCATGGCCTCGGTGTCATCGACATCGCCGCGCCCGGCGGCGACTCGACGGCCTACCAGAGGCCGGAGCCGCCCGCCACCAGCGGACTGATCCTGGGCACGCTGCCCGGCGGCAAGTGGGGCTACATGGCCGGTACGTCGATGGCGTCGCCGCACGTCGCGGGCGTCGCCGCGCTGATCAAGTCGACGCACCCGTACGCCTCCCCGGCCATGGTCAAGGCCCTGCTGTACGCCCAGGCCGACGCCACGCCGTGCACCAAGCCGTACGACATCGACGGCGACGGCAAGGTCGACGCGGTGTGCGAGGGCTCGAAGAACCGCAACGGCTTCTACGGCTGGGGCATGGCCGACGCGCTGGACGCGGTGACCTGGTAAGCGGTACGCGCGCGTGAAGCGGGCCGGGAGACTGCTCCCGGCCCGCTTCCGCTTCGTGCGCACGGTTTCGCGCGTACGGCAGGATCTTCGTCACGCACACGTACGAGGACCCCGCGACCTGGACGCCCGAACCGGCCCGGCCGCGATGGCGATTGGCACCTCGCTTCGCCGCGACCCTGGTGTTCGTCCCGCTGCTGTGCGCGGTACGGCCGGCCGTCGCCGCCGTGCTCTTCGTGGTGAGCCTGTTCGCCGACGCGACAGCGGCCGTCAGCGAGGACTTCGAACGCGGCTGCATGAGGTTCATGGACGACACCCTGGACGGAATCGCGCGGCTGGGCTCCTGGTGCGTGTCCTGGCGATCCTGCCGGACCGCACGGGCGGTGCCGAGGACGCGGCGCACCCGGGGCCGCAGCCGTGGCTCGCCGAGCGGGACGGCAGGCTGGGGCGACCGACGCGGTACGCCCTGCCGCCGGTGTCCTTCACGGACGGTGGGTGTGACGCGTTACTCACCTGTTCCCCGGCCCTCCCGAACCGTTCGGCGGCCGAAAACGTCCTCATGTGCGGAATGCCGGACCGCCAGTCGTTTTCCGGAACTTGCCCGGATCTGGGGGAGCTGGTGAAGATCTCGAGGTGACCTTGACAAGACCCCCGTCCCGGACCCTCGGCACCGGACGGCACGCGCGGCCCGCCGGTACCGGCCGGACCGTGGCATTGCTCGTGCTGGTGGTGCTGGCCGCGCTGATACCCGTCCTCGGCCCGTCCCCCGCCCTGCGCGGCACCGGGGAGGCCGAGGCACCCGGCACCGGCGGCATAGCCCTGCTGCGTACGGTGCTCTTCGCCGCGCTGAGCGTTCCGGTCGGCGAGCTCTTCGTGAACCGGCTCACCCGGTCGCTCCCCGGCGCTCCCCCTCAGCGGCCCCGCATCTGGTCGCCGTACGCGGCCGCGGCCGGTTTCGTCGCCGCGCTGGGTCTGGCGTCGGTCGTGGCCACGGGCAATCTGGTGCCGGACAGCGTCGCCGACATCGACGTCGGCGGCCTCTACGAGTCCCGTGACGGCAAGCTCGCGCTCCTGGAGGTCAACGGGTTCCTCGCGGCCGGCCTGTGCGCCACCTCGCGCCGGCCCGGTCTCCAGGTCTGGCCGCTGGCCGCCGTGATCGTCGCGGAGGCGCTGCGCGCCCACCCCACGACCGAGTACAGCCCGCTGCTCGGCTCCGGTCTGACCCTCGTCCACCTGACGTGCGCTTCGCTGTGGGTGGGCGGTCTCCTGTACGTGCTGCGGACGCTGCGGCGGTGGCGGGGCGCTGAGGCGGGTCCGGCGCTGCTGGGTCTCTACGCGCGCGTGGCGGCCGTTCTGCTCGCCGCCATCACGGCGACGGGGGTGTGCAGTTCGCTGCGCCGGATGCCGCCGGGCACGATCGCGGACCAGCTGACGGAAACGGCGTACGGGCGGGTCCTGCTCGCCAAGGTGATCCTCGTGGCCGCCGTCGCCGCGCTCGCCCTGTGGGCCAGGATCCGGCTGGGCCGCGCGGCCGACCCGCTCACCGCGTGCTCGCCCGCGCGCGCGGAGGTCGTCGCCCTGGGTGTGGTGGTCGCGGTGTCGGGCCTCCTGACGGCCCTTCCGGTGCCGATCCGGTGGTGATCCCGCGCCAGGGCCCGGCCGCACCGACCGGTCGGGCCCTGGCCTCGCGATCGCGTGGCTTCCGTCACACGCGCCGGCCGACGCCACAACCCCGGCCGGAGGGAGGCACCTTGACGGAGGGACCGTTTCGCCGGGCGCCGCGGGGCATCTGCGGGTCCGGGGTGTCAGTCGCGGCCCGTATCCTCATTGACCATGCTCGAAGACCGCACGACCGCACCGCCGTCCGCCACGGCGTGGCCGGCCGCGTACCCGCAGGGGTACGCGGTCGTTGACGTGGAGACCACCGGCCTGGCCCGCGACGACCGCATCATCTCCGCGGCCGTCTACCGACTGGACGCCCGCGGTGAGGTCGAGGACCACTGGTACACCCTGGTCAATCCGCAACGGGATCCCGGCCCGGTGTGGATACACGGTCTGACGAGCGACGTGCTCGGGGGAGCACCGCTCTTCCCGGACGTCGCCGAGGAGTTCGCGGCCCGGCTCGACGGGCGGGTGCTCGTCGCGCACAACGCCGTCTTCGACTGGCAGATGATCGCCCGCGAGTACGCGCGCGCGAAGCGCGAGGCGCCGGTGCGCCAACGGCTGTGCACCATCGCGCTCTCCAAGGAACTGGGCCTGCCGCTGCCCAACCACAAGCTGGAGTCGCTGGCCGCCCACTTCGGCGTCGTACAGCAGCGGGCGCACCACGCGCTGGACGACGCGCGGGTGCTGGCGGAGGCGTTCCGGCCGAGCCTGCTCGCGGCGGCGGCGGGCGGTGTGCGGCTGCCGCTGCACGAGTGCCGGCCGCTGACCGAGTGGTCGGACCGGCCCGCGCCCCGGATCGGACAGCAGGCGGGCTACGGCGGCTACCGGTCGACCAGTTGGCGCCCCTCCCGCAAGAGGCCCGCATGCCCGTATCCCAACCCAGGCCGGTACGAAGAAGGCAAATGCCTCAAGCAGGGCATGCGGGTCGCCTTCTCGGGTGACACCTCCGTCGAGCGGGACCTGCTGGAGGACCGCGCGACCGAGGCCGGGCTGCACGTCGCCACCAGCCTGTCCCGGCTGACCAGCCTGCTGGTCACCAACGACCCGGACTCGGGCACGTCGAAGGTGGTCAAGGCCCGCCAGTACGGGACGCCGGTGGTGGACGAGGCGGCGTTCGGACAGCTGCTCGCGGACGTCGAGCCCGCGGACGGCTGAGCCGCACGTGAGCCGTACGGACGGGTGATTCCGGGCGACTCGCCCGGCGCCCGCTCGCCCGCGTCGCGGAGACGGCTCACCCTGTGGCGCATGGCGACATGTGAAGTCTGCGGCAACAACTACGGAATGACCTTCGAGGTCCACGCCCAGGGAGCGGTGCACGTCTTCGACTGCTTCTCCTGCGCGATCCACCGGATGGCGCCCATCTGCGAGCACTGCCGGGTGCAGATCATCGGCCAGGGCGTCGAGGTCGAGGGCCACTGGTACTGCGGCGCCCACTGCGCCCGCGCGGAGGGAAAGGCGGGGGTCGTCGACAAGGTCTAGCTCCACGGCCGACGGCCCCGCAAGGCCGTACCCGCCGCATCGCACCCCACGACCGAGTTGTACCGTCGTGGGGTGTACCGCTTCCTGTTGTCCCGCCAGTGGGTGATCCTCACCCTCGTGGCGCTCGCGCTCATCCCGACGATGATCGAGCTGGGCTTCTGGCAGCTGCACCGCCACGAGCGCAGGGTCGAGCTGAACGGCGAGATCGCCGACTCCCTGGCGGCGGAGCCCGTGCCGGTCGAGTCCATGTCCTCGCCGGGAGCGGAGGTCGACGACGAGGTCCGCTACCGCAGGGTGACCGCGAAGGGGCACTTCGACCCCGCCGACGAGGTCGTGGTCCGTCGCCGCACCAACGCGGACGACCGGGTCGGCTACCACGTGCTGACACCGTTCGTCCTGGACGACGGCAAGGTCCTGATCGTCAACCGGGGCTGGATCCCGTCGAGCGGCGGAAGCCAGACCGCCTTCCCGAAGATCCCGGCGCCCCCGGCGGGCGAGATCACCGTCACCGGCCGGCTGATGCCCGACCAGACGACCGAGGACAGCGGCATCAAGAACGTCGAGGGCCTGCCCGACCGCCAGGTCATGCTGATCAACAGCGAGCAGCAGGCCGAGCGCCTCGGCAAACCGGTCCTCGGCGGCTACGTCGAGCTGACCGAGCCCAAGCCCTCGGCCGACACCCCCGAGCTGATCACGGAGCCCGACCACGACAGCATCGGCAACCACATGGCGTACGCCGTCCAGTGGTGGCTGTTCGCCGCGGGCGTCCCGGTCGGCTGGTTCGTCCTGGCCCGCCGTGAGGCCCGGGACCGGGCGGCGGAGGACGCGCAGGAGACCGCGGAGGCGGAGCCCGCGGCGGTGTAGCCGGTACGGGGCCGTCCGGCGGGCGGACGGCGGCGGATCCGATTGCTCCGCCCCCGCTCGGGAAGACGGAATCCCGTGCACCCCCAAATCGAGGACTACGCGCTCATCGGCGACCAGCAGACGGCGGCCCTGGTCGGCACGGACGGATCCGTGGACTGGCTCTGTCTGCCCCGCTTCGACTCCGCCGCCTGCTTCGCCAAACTCCTCGGCGACGAGGACAACGGCCACTGGCGCATCGCCCCCAAGGGCGCCGAGCGCTGCACGCGGCGCGCCTACCGGCCGGACACCCTCGTCCTGGACACCGAGTGGGAGACCGAGGACGGCTCGGTGCGGGTCACCGACCTGATGCCGCAGCGCGACCGCGCCCCGGACGTCGTACGCATCGTGGAGGGCCTGAGCGGTGAGGTCACCATGCACAGCGTGCTCCGGCTGCGTTTCGACTACGGCTCGATCGTCCCGTGGATGCGCAGGGCCGACGGGCACCGGGTGGCCGTGGCCGGGCCGGACGCGGCGTGGCTGCGCAGCGAGCCCGAGGTACACAGCTGGGGACAGGACTTCGGGACGCACGCGGAGTTCACCGTCGCCGCGGGCGAGAAGGTCGCGTTCGTCCTGACCTGGCATCCCTCGCACGAGTCCCGCCCGCCGCTGGTCGACCCGTTCATCTCGCTGGAACACAGCGTCGAGGACTGGCGCGACTGGGTCGCGCACTGCCGCTACGACGGCCCGTACCGGGACGCCGTCGTCCGTTCGCTGATCACCCTGAAGGCGCTCACCTACCTGCCGACCGGCGGCATCGTGGCCGCCCCCACCACCTCGCTGCCCGAGGAACCCGGCGGCGTGCGCAACTGGGACTACCGCTTCTGCTGGCTGCGCGACTCCACCCTCACCCTGGGCGCGCTGCTGTCGGCCGGGTACCTGGAGGAGGCCGAGGCCTGGCGTGACTGGCTGCTGCGCGCGGTCGCGGGCAACCCGGCGGACCTGCAGATCATGTACGGCGTGGCGGGTGAGCGGCGGCTGCCCGAGTTCGAGCTGCCGTGGCTGTCCGGCTTCGCCGAGTCGACGCCCGTACGGATCGGCAACGACGCCGTGAACCAGCTCCAGCTGGACGTGTACGGCGAGGTCATGGACTCGCTGTCGCTGGCCCGGCTGGCGGGCATGCACCCGCAGCCGCAGATGTGGGAGCTGCAGTGCGCCCTGATGGACTTCCTGGCCACGGCGTGGCGGGAGCCCGACGAGGGGCTGTGGGAGGTGCGCGGCGGGCGCCGGCAGTTCGTGCACTCGAAGGTCATGACGTGGGTGGCCCTGGACCGGGCCGTGCGCACGCTGGAGGAGCATCCCGAGCTGGGCGGTGGTGACCCCGACGGCTGGCGCGCGCTGCGCGAGGAGGTGCACCGCGAGGTGTGCGAGAAGGGCTACGACCCGGAGCGCAACACCTTCACCCAGTCCTACGGCTCGCGGGAGCTGGACGCCGCACTGCTGCTCATCCCGCGCGTGGGCTTCCTGCCTCCGGACGACCCGCGGGTCGTCGGCACGGTGGACGCGATCGGCAAGGAGCTGACCCGGGACGGCCTGGTGCGCCGCTACAGCACCGAAGGGGACCCGGTCGACGGGTTGCCGGGCAGCGAGGGGACCTTCCTGGTGTGCTCGTTCTGGTACGCGGACGCGCTGTACGCGACCGGCCGGGCGAAGGAGGCCCGGGAGCTGTTCGAGCGGCTGGTGGGGCTCGCCAACGACGTGGGGCTGCTGGCCGAGGAGTACGACCCGGTGGCCGGCCACCAGCTCGGCAACTTCCCGCAGGCGTTCAGTCACATCGGCCTGGTGAACACGGCCCTCGCCCTGTTCGGTGACCAGGGGGCAGGATAGGGCCATGGATCTTGGACTGAAGGATCGGGTGTACGTCGTCACGGGAGCCACCCGGGGCCTGGGCAACGCCGCCGCGCGCGAGCTGGTCGCCGACGGGGCGAAGGTGGTCGTCACGGGACGGGACGAGAAGAGCGTCACCGACGCCGCGGCCGCGCTGGGCCCGGACGTGGTGGGGGTGGCCGCCGACAACGCCGACCCCGGGGCCGCCGGCCGGCTGATCGCGACCGCCCGTGAGCGCTTCGGCCGCTTCGACGGCGTACTGATCAGTGTGGGCGGGCCGCCGCCCGGCTTCGTCGCCGACAACACGGACGAGCAGTGGCAGGCGGCGTTCGAGTCGGTGTTCCTCGGTGCGGTGCGGCTGGCCCGGACGGCGGCGGCGGAGCTGGAGTCGGGCGGTGTCATCGGCTTCGTACTGTCGGGCTCCGTGCACGAGCCGATCCCGGGCCTGACCATCTCCAACGGCCTGCGCCCGGGGCTGGCCGGTTTCGCCAAGTCCCTCGCCGACGAGCTGGGGCCGCGCGGCATCCGTGTCGTCGGCCTGCTGCCGGGCCGTGTAGACACCGACCGGGTGCGCGAGCTGGACGGCCTGTCCGCCGACCCTGATGCGACCAGGGCGGCCGCCGAGTCCCGCATCCCGCTGCGCCGCTACGGCGCCCCGGAGGAGTTCGGCCGCGCGGCGGCGTTCCTGCTGTCCCCGGCGGCGTCGTACGTGACGGGCGTCATGCTGCCGGTGGACGGCGGGGTCCGGCACGGGTTCTAGACCCGTCGCCGAGCCACGCGGGCCCCGCCCGGGCTGTGCGGAACCGGCGTGACGCACCCCGCGCGCGGATGGCTCGCCCGGCCCGCTCGGGCGGGCGTTCTTCCCCGCCCTGGCCCGGCAGCGGATGCCCTTACGGGCGCGGGCCACGATCGTCGTCGGCCGGGGCCTGCCCGGAGGGCCGGCCCCGGCCTGCCCGGAGGGCCGCCTCCGCACTGCCGGCGCGTCCTACGGCTCTGCTGGCGCGTGGTTTTGCCGACCCGCGGCCCGGAGCGGATTCCCGGGTGCGTGGGGTCCCCGGTCGGCCGGGGCCCAGTAGTAGGCGCAGGCCCCGGTCGGCCGGGGCCCAGTAGGCGCGGGGTCCCGGTCGGCCGGGGCCCGCCCGGTCGACCCCGTCCCCTTCGCGCCCATGACTCCCCCGGCCCACCCGTCCGGCGCGGTAGGGCCACGCCCCTGGCCCTGGCCCTGGCACTGACCTCGGCCCGGCGACGGATGCCCCATGCACGCGGGACGGCCGGTCGCTGTCGGGAGGGCCGCTCACGGGGCCGTGCCCGGGCTGCCCGTGCCGACCTCAGTTGACCCGCTCGGCGCGGTGTTTGACGCCCCGGAGGTGGACCTCTGCGGGGAGGTCCTCGACGTTCGCCGAGGCGCGGGCGTGGGTGAGGGCGTGGGTGGTGAGGTCGTTCAGGGCGGTGCCGGGGTCCACATGGGGGGCCAGGAGCAGGCGGATGCGGGTTGCCGGGGCGGTGCGACGGCCGGTGAGGCGGACCTTGGCCCGTTCGACCCCGTCCACCCGGTCCGCCTCCTGGGCGAGGACGGCTTCCAGGGCCCGGCCGCGCAGCGCCGCGCCCTCGCCGTCTCCGGTGTCGACGAGGACCTCGGCGAGCCGGCGGCGGCGCACCACCGCGACCAGCCACCACAGGGCGAGCAGCAGCAGGACGGCGAGTGCGGCGATGACGACCGGCCACCACCAGCCGGCGTCCCGCCACCGGGTCCGCTCGGCGTCGCCGAGCAGCACGTCGCGCGGCCCGTCGTGGAGCCACCAGGAGGGCGCGGGGGCGCCGAGCCCGATGGCGAGGACCGAGCCGCCGAGGGCGAGCAGGATCAGGCCCACGAGCCCGAGCAGCACACGGTCGACGGTCCTGAGCACCGCCCTCACCCCTTTCGCCCCGGCCGCGCGACCCGCAGCGACACGGCGGGCGGCCGGGCCAGCCCCAGCCCCCGCACCGCGTCGTCGAGCGCGCCGTCCAGATCGGTCCGTACGTCGTCCAGTTCGCGGAAGTGTGACAGCGCGCGCACGCGGGCCTTCCGGCGGCGCATCCGGACCCGCGCGGACTGCACCCCGGCGACCTCCATGGCCCGGTCGCGCAGCACCGTGGCGGCGGCGTCCCGGTGGAGCCCCGCGCGTACGTCCGGGCGGGTGCGCCGCATCGGGAGCACCTTGCGCAGGCCGGGGGTGAGGGCCAGGGCGAGCAGCCAGAGCCCTAGGGCAGCGGCGACTCCCGCGCCGACGAGGACCCACGTGTCGTCGAGGGGCCGGTCGGCGAGCTGCCGGGCCAGTTCGCGGCGCCAGCCGAGGGCGGACCGGCCGGCGCGCACGGCGACGACGTCGTAGAGGAAGGCGCCCGTGACGAGCAGAAGCAGCAGCGCGACGATGCCCGCGGGGACGCGGCGCGCCGACCAGAAGCGGCCGGCCCGTCCGCTGCCGGGGTCGGGGTCGGGGACGGGCGGCGGCCCGGTGCCGGCTGCCGTCTCCTTCTCCATGACGGGCTCCATGACGGGCAGGCGCCGCGTGCTGCCTTCGGTGCCCTGGGGCTCGCTCATCGCGTCCTCCCCTGTCTCGCGCCGTACTCCGCCGCCAGGTGCAGCCGCTCCACCTGGACCGCGACCTCCGGCACCGCCATCCCCACCAGCGCGCGTACCCGCTGGACGACTTGGTGACGCACCCGCCCGCAGCGGGCGCCGATGTCGCACGGGTAGTCGAGTTCCAGGTGGACCCGGACGCGGGCGGTGTCGTGGTGGACGACGACGGTGGCGTGCGGGCGCTCGGCGTCCGGGGGGAGCGGGCCGACCGCCTCGCGCGCCGCCTGCGCGGCGACCTTGGCGACCACCCGGTCGGCGATCCGCGTGGCACCGCGCTCGCCCGGCGGAACGACGGCCGGGGGTTCGAGGAGCTCGCCGGCCCCACCGCTCACGCCGGTCACCGCCGCCGGTCGTCTCGGCTGCGGAAGAAGTCACCGAGGTCCATGTCCCCCTCCAGAAGGCGGCCGACGACGAACCCGACGGCTCCCAGGGCCGCCACCAGCAGAAAGGCTCCGAACCCGCCGAAGTACCCGGCGAATCCCAGTGCCATGCCGGCGATCATGCCGACCACGGCCATGCTCATGGTGCGCTCCCCTCGTTCACCGTTCAGTTCCACCGCTCAGTTCCACCGCTCAGTTCCACCGCTCAGTTCCACCGTTCGGTCAGTGTCGCGTCACTTGATCCGGGGCTCCGGCTCCTCGTCCTCCTCGTCGGGCAGTTTCACGTCGCTCACCGCGATGTTGACCTCGACGACCTCCAGGCCGGTCATCCGCTCCACCGCCGCGACCACGTTCTCCCGTACGTCCCCGGCGACGTCCGAGATCGACACGCCGTACTCGACGACGATCTCCAGGTCGAGCGCGGTCTGCTTCTCGCCGACCTCGGCCTTCACTCCGCGCGAGACACCCGACTTGGTCCCGCCTGGTACCCGGTCGCGCACGGCGCCGAAGGTGCGGGACATCCCGCTGCCCATGGCGTGCACACCGGCGACATCGCGTGCCGCCATTCCGGTGATCTTCTCCACGACGCCGTCGGCGATGGTGGTGCGGCCGCGGTCGGCGGGGGCTCCCCCACCGCGCCGGGCTCCCTGCCCACGCTGTGCGCCGGTCTCGGTCGTTTCCTTCTCCGTCAAGTCACTCATCGCCGCAGTCCCTTCCGGTCCATCCTTCTTCGACCACCGTAAGCACGGTTGCGCGATCCCGCGTCGTGGATACGGCAGGCTGGAGGAATGACGACGGCGGACCGGTGGGCGCGGACGGTGCGGGATCAGTTGGGGCTCGGCAGATTGCTGCCGCTGGGCGGACCTCGGGACGGCGCGTGGATCGCCGAACGTGCGGCACGGGAGGTACTGCTGGCCGCCGCCCGGGGCGTGGCGGGTGTGCGTCCGGGCGGCCTGCGTATCGCGCCCGCCGGCCGGGACGACGCGCACGAACCGGCCGTACCGCCGCCGCCGAGTGCCCTGCCGCCCGGCCCGCTACGGGTGACGGCCGACTTCGCGGCGACCGTCGGTCCCTCGGCGACGGGCGAGCCGCTGCCGGCGACGGCCGCCCGGCTGCGCGCCGTGCTGACGGCGGCGGCGCGGGGGCTCGGTCTGACGGTGACCGACGTGGACCTGCGGGCGACGGCCCTGCTGGACGCGGCCACGGAGCCGGACCCGGAACCGGCGCCTGGACGCGAGCCGGGGCGTCCCCCGGCCGTTCACCCCGGCGACGGTGACGAGGGCCGCGCGGCCGGCGCCGCGCTGGCGGTTCCGGGCGTCACCCGGCTGACGGCGACGCTGGGCCGTCCGGTGGACGTCACGGAGCTGCCGCAGGAACAGGCCTCCCTGCCGCGCCGCCATGTCCGGGTGGAGCTGGCGGTGGACGCGGACCACCGGGCCGTGGAGGTGGCCCGACGGGTCCGCGTGGCGGTGTCGGAGGCCCTGGCGGACCATCCGTCGGTCGCGGTGCTGGTGACGGCGGTCGGCTGAGCGGGCCCGCCCCGGGACCTCTCCCCGGACCGTCCGGACCGACCGTCCGGACCGACGGATCGTCGCGACGGTGCCGAACAGCCGCCTGCGGTGCCCGGACTACTCCCCGAGCCCGGCCAGGTCGCGCAGGCGGCGTGCCTGCGCGGCCCGCTCGGCGGCGCGCTGGGCCTCGTAGTCCCGGCTGTGGGCGCCCTGGAGCAGCGCCTTGGTCTCGATGACCGCGTCGCGCGGCGCGGCCAGGACCGCCGAGGCCAGATCGTGCACGGCGCCGTCGAGCTGGTCCGCGGGCACGGCGAGGTTGGCCAGCCCGGTGTTCACGGCCTCCTCGGCCATGACGAAGCGGCCCGTCGCGCAGATCTCCAGCGCGCGGGCGTAGCCGACCAGGGACACCAGGGGGTGCGTGCCCGTCAGGTCCGGCACCAGGCCGAGGCTGGTCTCGCGCATGGCGAACTGCGCGTCGTCGGCGACGACCCGCAGATCACAGGCGAGGGCGAGCTGGAAGCCGGCCCCGATGGCGTGGCCCTGCACGGCGGCGACCGACAGGATGTCGCTGCGCCGCCACCAGGTGAACGCCTCCTGGTATTCGGTGATGGTCGCGTCCAGCTCGGCGTCGCCGCCCCGTGCGAGGTCGATGAACGACGGTTCGCCGTCGAAGCCCTCGGGGGTGAACGCCTGCCGGTCGAGGCCGGCCGAGAAGGACTTGCCCTCGGCCCGCAGCACCACGACTCGGACGGAGCCCGGCAGCAGCCGACCGGCCTCGGTGAGCGCCCGCCACAGAGCGGGGCTCTGCGCGTTGCGCTTGTCCGGGTTGGTCAGCGTCACCGTGGCGATCGCGTCGTCGACGGTGAGCCGCACGCCGTCCTTGTCGAGTACGGGAGCGGGGTCGTGGGCGTGCGAAGCCATGGGGTGCCTCCGAAAGGTGCGGTCGTCGTCCCCGCCGTGCGCCGGCTGCAACGCCGTACGACGGCAGAGCTAAGTGACTGCACAGTAACCACCCGGACGGTCGGACGACCGGCCGGGTGGCCACCTTCACTTTCGGAGTCGAGGGGCCGCCCGGGACATCAGGCCGATGTGGCCTTTTTGCCCCGGGTAGCCCCGCCACGCCCTCGGAGCGTGACACCCGACTCGCTGAGCATGCGGTGCACAAAGCCATACGAGCGGCCGGTTTCCTCGGCCAACGCCCGGATGCTCGCACCGGCGTCGTACTTCTTCTTCAGGTCTGCCGCGAGCTTGTCGCGCGCGGCGCCGGTTACCCGGCTGCCCTTCTTCAGAGTCTCGGCCACCCGTGCCTCCTCATGGGAAGTGCGCTCTGGTCTCCTCATGATCACCCCTCCAGGGCTTCATGGCCACCCATTCGGCAAGGTCGATGAGACAAGGTTGTGACGACAGGAGCGAGTCCCCACATACGGAATCCGTGATTCCAGAGAATCGCGTCCGTACCGCCGAACGGGTTTTTCCGCGAAGTTCCAGGTCAGAAAGGCGTCGCGGCCGGACCCCCGGCATTGGGGCGTCCGGCCGCGAAATCGATGTAGGACACACCTCGTGATGAGGAGATCTCACACAGATGGTGGATCACGGATCGGCCGAATGATCCATACCCAGTGGATCATCCATTCGATCAAGCCAGGGCGACGAGATCCGCGTAGTCGGCGCCCCACAGGTCCTCGACGCCGTCCGGGAGCAGAATGATCCGCTCCGGCTGGAGTGCCTCGACGGCGCCCTCGTCGTGGGTGACCAGGACGACCGCGCCCTTGTAGGTGCGCAGCGCGCCGAGGATCTCCTCGCGGCTGGCCGGGTCGAGGTTGTTGGTCGGCTCGTCGAGCAGCAGCACGTTCGCCGAGGACACCACGAGGGTGGCCAGCGCGAGGCGGGTCTTCTCGCCGCCGGACAGGACGCCGGCCGGCTTGTCGACGTCGTCGCCGGAGAACAGGAACGAGCCCAGCGTCTTGCGGACCTCGACGAGGTCGAGGTCGGGGTTGGCCGAGCGCATGTTCTCCAGGACGGTGCGCTCGGGGTCGAGGGTCTCGTGCTCCTGCGCGTAGTAACCGAGCTTGAGTCCGTGGCCCTCGACGACCTCACCGGTGTCGGGCTTCTCGACACCGCCGAGGAGGCGCAGCAGGGTGGTCTTGCCGGCGCCGTTGAGGCCGAGGATGACGACCCGGGAGCCCTTGTCGATGGCCAGGTCGACGTCGGTGAAGATCTCCAGGGAGCCGTAGGACTTGGAGAGGCCCTCGGCGGTCAGCGGGGTCTTGCCGCAGGGCGCCGGCTCGGGGAAGCGGAGCTTGGCGACCTTGTCGGACTTCCGCTCGGCCTCCAGTCCGGCCAGCAGCTTGTCCGCGCGGCGGGCCATGTTCTGCGCGGCGACGGTCTTGGTGGCCTTGGCGCGCATCTTGTCGGCCTGCGAATGGAGGGCGGAGGCCTTCTTCTCCGCGTTCTGCCGTTCGCGTTTGCGGCGCTTCTCGTCGGCCTCGCGCTGCTGCTGGTAGAGCCTCCAGCCCATGTTGTAGACGTCGATCTGGGAGCGGTTGGCGTCCAGGTAGAACACCTTGTTGACGACCGTCTCCACCAGGTCGACGTCGTGGGAGATCACGATGAAGCCGCCGCGGTAGGACTTCAGGTAGTCGCGCAGCCAGACGATCGAGTCCGCGTCGAGGTGGTTGGTCGGCTCGTCGAGCAGCAGGGTGTCCGCGTCCGAGAACAGGATCCGGGCCAGCTCGATACGGCGGCGCTGACCGCCGGAGAGTGTGTGCAGGGGCTGCCCGAGCACCCGGTCGGGCAGATTGAGCGCGGCGGCGATGGTGGCGGCCTCGGCCTCGGCGGCGTATCCGCCCTTGGTGAGGAACTCCGTCTCCTGGCGCTCGTACTGCTTGAGCGCCTTCTCGCGGGTGGCGCCCTGGCCGTTGGCGATGCGCTGCTCGTTCTCCCGCATCTTGCGGATCAGGACGTCCAGGCCGCGCGCGGACAGGACGCGGTCGCGCGCGAGCACGTCGAGGTCGCCGGTGCGCGGGTCCTGCGGGAGGTAGCCGACCTCGCCGGAGCGGGTGACGTTGCCCGCGGCGGGCTGGCCCTCGCCGGCGAGGACCTTGGTGAGGGTGGTCTTGCCGGCGCCGTTGCGGCCGACCAGGCCGATGCGGTCGCCCTTGGCGATACGGAAGGTGGCGCTTTCGATGAGGACGCGGGCACCGGCGCGCAGCTCGATGCCGGAGGCGGAGATCACGGTCAGACTCCTGGGCGGGTGGTTGGCGGGATGGGCGGCTGGAGGACGTTCCCGCCGTCTAATGCGCGAGGAGAATGGCCATGGGGCCAGTCTAACGGGGCGGTGCAACCGCTTTTCCCGGGTTCCGGTGGCCGCGGCCTCCTGTTCGGGGTCCCCGTGTTCGGGAGCGCGGGTCCGGGGCGTTGTCAGTGGGCGGTGCAAGACTGGGCGACAGGGCTGGATTCCGTGATTTTCCGGGCTTTGGGGATCTTCGCGGCATCCGCTCCTCCGGCTTACCGGCTCACAAGGGAGTGATCGGCATGGCAGGCAACGACGGCGGGCGCCCGAGCATCTGCCCGACGCTGCTGTACGCGGACGCCAAGGCGGCGGTCCGGCAACTCACCCAGGCCTTCGGCTTCACGGAACTGGCGGTGTACGAGGGCGAGGACGGCTCGGTGGCCCACGCCGAGCTGGCCCAGGGCAACGGCGCGGTCATGCTCGGCTCGAAGGGCACGGGCAGCCGCTTCGACGAGGCGATGAAGAACGCCGGCACGACGGGGGTGTACGTCGTGGTGGCGGACGTCGACGCCCATCACCGGCGTGCGGTGGAACACGGCGCGGAGATCCTGATGCCTCCGACGGACCAGGACTATGGATCGCGGGACTACATGGCCCGGGACCTGGAGGGCAACATCTGGAGCTTCGGGACGTACGCGCCGGAGATCCACGGGTAGCCTCCGGCGGTTCGCGGTGGCCTTCGCGGCGGGCCGGTCGGTGAGGTGAGGTGGTGTTCCGGGCGTCCGGGGCCGGCGTCCCCGGTCCGTGCGGAGGGCGTCCCGGGCGGGTGGGGCGGGACACGTTCCCGTGGGTGGGCCGGGCCGGGCCGGCGGCGGGGTCCCGCAGGCCCGGCCGGGCGTGGGGTCGCGTCGTCCCCGAGTGCGGGTGCGGGTGTCCCAGGTGGTCAGCTGCCTCCGGTGTGGACCTGGAAGGCCGCCCTGCGCACGGCCTTGGCCAGGGCCGGGTCGGGGTGCGCGGCGGCGAGGGCGACCAGGACCTGCACGGTGCGGGGATGGCCGACGGCCCGGACCTCGTCCAGCAGGGCCGGGACGGTGGGCTGCACCGCGGACTCCAGGTGCCTCACGAGCAGCGGGGCCTCACCGTGGTCGGCGACGGCGGCGGCCGTGTCGACCCACAGCCACGTGGCCTCCTGGCGGGTGAGGACCTCGTGGGCGTCCTCGGGGTCGGCACCGTCGTGCTCGGCCAGCCACAGCAGGGCGTACGGCCGCAGCGTCGGCTCGTCGAGGGCGGCGCGGACATCGGGCTCGGCGGGGGCGCCGACGACGCGCAGCGCCTCGAAGGCGAGGCCGCGCAGCAGGGCGTCCTCACCGCGGGCGCCGTCGAGCAGCTCGGCGACGGCGCTGCCGACGGGGCGGGCGGCGAGCCAGGCGCGGTACTCGGCGCGGGCGGCGTTCGGGCGGAGCTGCGCGCAGCCGCGGAGCATGTCCTCCGCCGACTGCTCGATGTTCCCGGCGGGGCTCTGCGCGGCGACGCAGATCTGCTCGAGCTTGACCCAGACCGCCCAGCTGCCGAGCGGAGTGAGCGTGGCGTGCCCGTCGCCGCAGGTGAGGGCACCGACGGAGGCGAGGGCGTGCAGGGCCCAGTCCAGGAGGGGGGCGAGCGAGGTGTCGGCGGTGGCGGCCGGGAGCGGCGCGGCGGCGGCCGCGGCGGTCTGCGGCGTTCCGGGTTCGAGACGGGGGCCGTAGGGCACTTCGCAGCGCTCGGTGCGCAGTTCGGTGACGCGCTGCTCCAGCAGGTCCAGGAGCTGCGCCACCGGGACGGGCCCGGCGGACAGCTGGAGGAAGGAGAGCACCTGGGGCATCGCGGAGATGACCTCGGCCACGGCGGCGGGCTCCTGCCCGTCGGGCTCGGGGTGGGCCAGCGACCAGGCGTCGAAGAGGGCGACCCAGCCGCGCAGTACGGCGCTGTCGTCGCGGTTCCAGGCGCGCAGCCGCCAGCCCGGGCGGGCGCTGCCGCCGTGCACCTCGACCAGTCCGGCGAGTCGGGCGGTGTCCCAGTCGGCGCGGACCTTGGCGGTGGTCAGGCCCAGCTCCCGGGCCGCGTGGTCGGCGGTCGAGTCGGAGAGGGTGGCCTTGCCGTCGGCGGTCGCGCTGCCGCGCCCGGGGCCGAGGGCGGTGTCGGCCCAGCGGGCGACACGGGCCGCGTCGGCCAGACCGGAGCGCGCCATTCTGGCCAGCTCCGAACGGGCCGGTGTGCCCTCCGGGGGTCGCGGCGCGGCGCGGCGCGGACGCCGCTGGTTCATCGCTGGAGGGGCGGCGGCCAGGGGTCGCGGGCGGACGAGTCGAAGCCTGGAGTCGCGCGGGATACGGGACGTCACGGGTGCAGTCTTCCGGTTGACGGTCCGAAAACCCAAACGGAATGCCCCGGCGGGCGTCCGGGGCTGCGGACGCGTCGGGCCGGGACGGCGTCGGGGCATCGGAACAGGCCAGTGGTACGGCGCTAAGCGGAACCGGAGCGGCGTGCGGTGGGCCGGGCGTGCGGCGGGGTCACACCAGTGGGGTCATGAAGCGGCGCAGGGTCTCTTCGTAGTCGTCGGGGTCGGCGTTCCACATGGCGCCGTGCGGGGCGCCCTCGACCGTGTGGAGGGCGACCAGGCGCGGGTGGGTGTCGGCGAGGCGGCGGGAGAGCCGCCACGGGGCCACCACGTCGTCGGGGCCGTGGAAGATCAGGGTCGGGACCGCCGGGCGGTGGAGACCGGCGGTGTGGACGTCGCTGTCGGCGTGCAGTCCGGCGCGGCCCTGGGCGGCGCGGACGGCGAGCGGCAGCAGCGCGCCCGGGGTGTGGCGGGCGGCGGCCAGGGCGCGCAGGGTGGCCTCCCAGCTGAGCACCGGGGAGTCCAGCACGAGCCCCGCGACGCGCTCGCGTACGCCGGAGAGCGCGGCCGTGCGCAGGGCCATGGTGGCGCCGGTGGACCAGCCGAGCAGGACGACCTGGCGGGCGCCGTGGTCGAGGGCGTAGCGGACGGCCGCGTCCAGGTCGCGCCACTCGGTCTCGCCGAAGTGGTGCAGGCCGTCCGGCGAGGGCGGGGCTCCGACGTCGCCGCGGTAGGCGAGGGCGAGCACCGGGACGTGCCGGCGGCACAGCGGGGCCATGAAGTTCATGGCGTGTTCGCGGGTGGCCCCCAGGCCGTGCACGGCGATGATCCAGGTCGGGCGGGAGCCGGGAAGGAACCAGGCCGGGAGGGGGCCGAGTTCGCCGGGGACCTCGACGTCGGAGTACTCGAGGTCGAGGGCGGTGCCCGGGTTTCCGACGTACAGGTTCGGGGTGAACCACGCCCGGTCGCCGGCCGCGAGGGTGCCGTGTGTGACGCGTTCGAGGCGGCGGACGACGGTGTCGGCGCCGTGCTCGGCCGTGCCGAGGACCGGGCCGACCACCGCGTGCGAGCCGTCGCCGGCGAGGCCGTACCGGCCGGGGCGCAGCGCGGCCAGATCCCGGGTGAGGGTGATCTGCCCGGCGGCGGTGCCGTGCACGGTGAGCCGGGGTTCGGTGGGCAGGGGCCGGCCGGGAGGCGCCTTGAGCGCGGCGTCGCTGGCGAGCCGGCCGGCGGCGACGCTCGCTGCGCCGGCCGCCAGGGCCGCGGTGACGGCGGCGGCCGTTGCTGTCACAGTGCGCATGGGGCCAGTCTCCTGGTGGAGTCCTCGGGCGGCCAGTGGGCGGGCGGTGGGGAGTGACGAGCCCCCGCCGATCGCCCGGTCGGGCCCGGAGCCATGTGTCGGTCCCGCTGCCGGTACCCCCGAAGCAGCGCGGTACGCGCTTCGCCGCCGGCGGGTTCCGCCGCAGGGGGTGTCGGCGGCGCGGCACGGCGGGTGCCCGGGGTTCGCGGCGCGGCACGCCGGGTGCCCGGGGTTCGCGGCGCGGCACGCCGGGTGCCCGGGGCTCGCGGCGCGGCGCGGCGGGTGCCCAGGGATTGCGGCGCGGCACGCCGGGTGCCCAGGGCTCGCGGCGCAGCACGCCGGGTGCCCGGGGCTCGCGGCGCGGCGCGGCGGGTGCCCAGGGATTGCGGCGCGGCACGCCGGGTGCCCAGGGCTCGCGGCGCGGCGCGGCGGGTGCCCAGGGATTGCGGCGCGGCACGCCGGGTGCCCAGGGGGTGCCCCCACGCCAGGAAGGGCCGGCTGCCGCCCATCGCGCCGGCGACCGGCGACCCGATCGGCCGGGGCGTCCGGGGTGGCCCACGCCCTCCACCGGACGCCCTCGCCGCGCTGCCCGCGCTCCGTGCCCGCGCTCCCGAGCCGCCGCACCACCCTCTCTCGGCTCGACGGACGCGTCGGCGGCCGACCGTCCAGTCGGCCGCCCGAAGGCCCGAGGGGCGAGGCGCGAGGGGGCGAGGGGGCCGAGGGGCAGAACCCACGCCGGCCACCGAACACGCTCCCGACCCACCGCACCTCTCCCCCGCCCCGAGCCGCCCCAGCACCAGCCCCCCCCCCCCGGCCGGACGCGCCGACGACCGGCCGTTTCGTCGGCGTCCCGAGGGCCCGCAGGCCCGGGCCCCGCGCCCGTCGCCGGACGTCCGCGGCCCCGGCGGGCAACCGTTCGTCAGCCCCGTTGCCCGTACCCCCGGAGCCGTTCCGTCACCTCCGTCAGCTGGTCGTCCGTCAGCAGTGACGGTGTGCGGCCCGGTACCGAGGAGGCCGTCAGCCAGAGGTGACACATCCACTCCAGCTGGGCCGTGCGGTCGTAGGCCTGGTCGAGGGAGGTGCCGTAGGTGATCGTGCCGTGGTTCCGGAGGAGGCAGCCGGTGCGGTCGGTGAGGGCGTCGAGCATGTGGCGGGCCAGTTCGTCGGTGCCGTAGGCCGCGTAGGGGGCGACCCGGACGGGGCCGCCGAGCGCGGCGGTCATGTAGTGGACCGGCGGGAGCTCGGGGACGAGGAGCGAGACCGCCGTCGCGTGCACGGCGTGGGTGTGGACGACGGCCCGGGCGTCGGTGGCGCGGTACACGGCGAGGTGCATGGGCAGTTCGCTGGTGGGCACGAGCCTGCCGAGCACCTGCCGGCCGTAGAGGTCGACGCCGGTGGCGTCGGCCGGGGCCAGACGGTCGTACGGCACACCCGAAGGGGTGACCAGCACCGTGTCGCCCACGCGCACCGAGACGTTGCCGGAGGTGCCGACGACCAGGCCGTCCGCCACCGTTCGCCGGGCTGTCGCGACGAGGGCCTCCCAGGCTGCCTCCCTGGCCCGTTCCTCGTCCGCGCCCACCCCTCCGACCCGCGAATACGTCACAGTCACCGTCTCCCCTCGGGCACTTACGCGCCCCTCACGAACCACCGCCGACCGGCCTCGCGGCGATCCTGCCAGGCACGTCTCCGGAGAGCATCGGACCGGGCACACAGAGGGATGCGGCGGCGCCGGTTCCGGTCACCGTGACGCCCTGCCCAGTTCATCTTCCGTTCACTCTGGTTACCTACGTTCGTCCAGCCAATGACCTCGAACGATTGCCTGGGTAAATGGAAAGCTTCTCGCTGATCCTCGCGATTGTGGTAGTAACCGCACTCGCGTTCGATTTCACGAACGGTTTCCACGACACCGCGAACGCGATGGCAACGACCATTTCGACCGGTGCGCTCAAGCCCAAGGTGGCGGTGGCGATGTCCGCCGTCCTCAACCTTGTCGGCGCCTTCCTCTCGGTGGAGGTCGCCAACACGATCTCCAAGGGTCTCGTCGACGAGACCGGCATCCGTCCCGAGGTCATCTTCGCCGCACTGGTCGGCGCGATCCTCTGGAACCTGCTGACCTGGCTGGTCGGGCTCCCGTCCAGCTCCTCGCACGCCCTCATGGGCGGCCTGATCGGTGCCGCGGTCGCTTCGGCGGGCATCGGCGCGGTCAACGGCGACGCGCTCGTCACCAAGGTGCTGATCCCGGCGATCGCCGCTCCGCTCGTCGCGGGCGTCGCGGCGCTGCTCGGCGCACGGCTGACGTACAGGCTCGGCCGCAAGGCCGACGGAAAGGCCGCTGCCAAGGGTTACCGCGCCGGGCAGATCGCCTCCGCCGGGCTGGTCTCGCTGGCCCACGGCACCAACGACGCCCAGAAGACGATGGGCATCATCACCCTCGCCCTGGTCGCCGGCGGCGCCCTCGCCCCCGACTCCGACCCGCCCATGTGGGTGATCCTGTCCGCCGGTATCGCCATCGCGCTCGGCACCTACCTCGGCGGCTGGCGCATCATCCGCACCATGGGCAAGGGCCTGACCGACCTCCAGCCGCAGCAGGGCTTCGCCGCCCAGACCAGCGCCGCGACGGTCATCCTGGCCTCCTCCCACCTCGGCTTCTCCCTGTCCACCACGCACTCGGTCTCCGGCGCGGTGATGGGCGCGGGCCTCGGCCGCAAGGGCGGCGTGGTGCGCTGGTCCACGGCCACCCGGATGTTCGTCGCCTGGGGTCTGACCCTGCCGGCCGCGGCCCTGGTCGCCGCGATCGCCGAGTGGGTCTGCGGCCTGGGTGACTGGGGCACCGCGCTCGTCGCGGTCTTCCTGGTCGCCTCCAGCGCCGCCATCTGGAAGCTCTCCCGGCGCGAGGTCGTCGACCACACCAACGTCATCGACGAGCCCGAGCAGGCCGGTGTGGTGACCACGGCGATGGCCGCCGTGTCCCCGCCCCCGGCGGGCGTGACCGAGGACCTGGCCGCGGCCGGCGCCCCGGGGTCCGCGTCCGACTCCAAGGCCCCCCCGGCCACCACCTCCGTCTGAACCCCCGCCCGGGTACGAAGGAAAGCGAACCTCCATGAGCATCGACTGGGCAGCTCTCGGCTCCGTCTTCGGGGTCAGCCTCGTGGCCACCGTGGCCCTGGTGGGCCTGTTCACCCTCGGCATCGTCGGCCTCTCCCGCCAGGAGCGGGCGGCCGAACAGGGCGGCTCCGCCGCCCTAGCGGTCACCGGCGCGTACGCCTGCTTCGCGGCCTGCGCGGCCGCGGTGGCGTACGGCATCTATCTGATCGTCGCCTGAGCGACCGCGCGCGGACACCGCGCACATCCCCCTTCGAGGCGGGGCGCGGGACGGACAACGGCCGTCCCGCGCCCCGCCTCTTCTCGCGTTCCTCGCGCGCCGGGGCGCACCGCCCGCGTGTGGGCCTTCGCACACTCCCCCGTCGCAGGTCAACGCCAGGTTGACGGGTGTTCGCGGGCCGTGGTGGACTGCCGGAGCCAATACGGCGGCAGGAGAGGAAGCCCGGTGCGAATCCGGCGCGGTCCCGCCACTGTGACCGGGGTACAGCCCCGGGAGCCAGGAACTCTCACCGCCGGTCTCTTCTAACCAGGGCGCGGACACCCTGAGTGAGGACATATCGCCATGCGCGGCTGCCGTTCCAGGCACAGCGGTCCCGGGTACACCGGTTCCGGGCACACCAGCGACACGCTCTCCCACCCCGCGGCCGGTTGAGCCGTGCGCGCCGAACGCGTCTTCGCGTACGGCGCCGCCGCCGGCCTTCTCGGTGACCTCCTCCTCGGCGACCCGCGCCGCGGACACCCGGTCGCCGCGTTCGGCCGTGCCGCCGGTGCCGTGGAACGGGTGCTGTGGCGGGACCACCGGGGCTGGGGCGCGCTGCACACCGCCGTGTGCGCCGGTGGCGCCGCCGCCCTCGGGCTGGCCGCCGCCCGCGCCGTACGCCGCTCCCCCGCCGCCTCCGTCGCACTGACCGGCGCCGCCACCTGGGCCGTCGTCGGCGGCACCTCGCTCGCCCGCGAGGCCCGTGCGATCGGCCGTGCCCTGGAGGCCGGCGACGTCGCGGCGGCCCGCGCACGGCTGCCGCACCTGTGCGGCCGGGACCCCCATGCGCTGGACGCCGACGGGATCGCCCGGGCCGTCGTGGAGTCCGTCGCCGAGAACACCTCGGACGCCGTCGTCGGCGCCCTGGTGTGGGGCGCCGTGGGCGGGGTGCCGGGGCTGCTCGGCTTCCGGGCCGTGAACACCCTGGACGCCATGGTCGGCCACAAGTCCCCCAGGTTCCGGCGGTACGGCTGGGCCTCGGCCCGCCTCGACGACCTCGCGGGCTGGCCGGGGGCCCGTCTGACCGCCGTACTGACCACCGTGGCCGGCGGCGATCCGCGCGGCGCCGTACGGGCCTGGCGCGCCGACGCCGCACAGCACCCGAGCCCCAACGCCGGTCCCGTGGAGGCGTCGTTCGCGGGCGCCCTGGGCGTCCGGCTCGGCGGAACGCTCTCCTACGGCGGGCGGGTGGAGCACCGGCCCGTCCTCAACGGGGCGGCGGGACGCGCCGTCCGGGCCGGTTCCGGCGACATCGACCGGGCCGTCCGGCTCTCCCGGCGCGTGGGCTGGCTGGCGCTCGGCGTGTGCGCGGGCGCGCGGCTGCTCGCGCGCGGGGACGTCAGGAAGGGACGTACGCCATGAGCGGTCGCCTCCTCGAGAAGGGACGTACGTCATGAACGGTGGCCTCCTCGTCGCCGGCACCACCTCCGACGCCGGCAAGAGCGTCGTCACCGCCGGGATCTGCCGCTGGCTGGTGCGGCAGGGCGTCAAGGTCGCGCCCTTCAAGGCGCAGAACATGTCGCTCAACTCCTTCGTCACCCGCGAGGGCGCCGAGATCGGGCGGGCGCAGGCCATGCAGGCCCAGGCGTGCCGCGTGGAGCCGACCGCGCTGATGAACCCGGTGCTGCTCAAGCCGGGCGGCGAGCGCAGCAGCCAGGTCGTGCTGCTCGGCAAGCCGGTCGGCGAGATGAGCGCCCGCGGCTACCACGGCGGGCGGCAGCAGCGGTTGCTCGGCACGGTGCTCGACTGTCTGGCCGAGCTGCGGGGCACGTATGACGCGGTGATCTGTGAGGGGGCGGGCAGTCCGGCCGAGATCAACCTGCGCCGGACCGACATCGTGAACATGGGGATCGCCCGGGGCGCCGGGCTGCCCGTGCTGGTGGTGGGCGACATCGACCGGGGCGGGGTCTTCGCCTCGTTCTTCGGGACGGTGGCGCTGCTCGCGCCCGAGGACCAGGCACTGGTCGCCGGGTTCCTCGTCAACAAGTTCCGCGGTGACGTGTCGCTGCTGGAACCGGGGCTGGAGATGCTGCACGGGCTCACCGGGCGGCGCACGTACGGCGTGCTGCCCTTCCAGCACGGGCTCGGCATCGACGAGGAGGACGGGCTGCGTGTCTCCCTGCGGGGGACCGTGCGGGAGTCCGTCGTCGCGCCGCCGGTCGGCGAGGACGTGCTGCGGGTCGCCGTCTGCGCCGTCCCGTTGATGTCCAACTTCACGGACGTGGACGCGCTCGCCGCCGAACCCGGTGTCGTGGTCCGGTTCGTGGACCGGCCGGAGGAGCTGGCCGACGCCGATCTCGTCATCGTGCCGGGAACGCGCGGGACGGTCCGGGCGCTTCAGTGGCTGCGGGAGCGCGGGCTCGCGGACGCCATCGCGCGCAGGGTCGCCGACGGCCGGCCCGTGCTCGGTGTCTGCGGCGGGTTCCAGCTCCTCGGCGAGCACATCGAGGACGAGGTCGAGTCGCGCGCCGGGCACGTCGACGGACTCGGGCTGCTGCCCGTGCGGGTGCGGTTCGCCCGCGAGAAGACCCTCACCCGGCCGGTGGGCGAGGCCCTCGGCGAGCGCGTCGAGGGATACGAGATCCACCACGGGGTCGCCGAAGTGACGGGCGGCGCCCCCTTCTTGGACGGCTGCCGGGTCGGCCAGACCTGGGGCACGCACTGGCACGGTTCCCTGGAGTCGGACGGCTTCCGGCGGGCGTTCCTGCGCGAGGTGGCCGCCGCCGCGGGCCGCCGTTTCGTACCGGCCCCCGACACCACCTTCGCCGCGCTGCGCGAGGAGCAGCTCGACCGGCTCGGCGACCTGATCGAACAGCACGCGGACACGGACGCGCTGTGGCGGCTCATCGAGTCCGGCGCGCCACGAGGTCTGCCCTTCATTCCACCGGGAGCGCCCGCATGAGCACAGTGTTGTTGTTGTCGACCGCCGACACGGACCTGCTGGCGGCCCGAGCGTCGGAGGCCGCCTACCGGATCGGCAACCCGACCCGGGTCGACGTACGGGAGGAGCTGCCGGGGCTCGTCGACGGCGCGGACATCGCCGTCGTACGCCTGCTGGGCGGCAAGCGTGCCTGGGAGGACGGGCTCGCCGCGCTGAAGGCCGCCGGCATCCCGACCGTCCTGCTGGGCGGCGAGAGCGTGCCGGACGCGGAGCTGATGGCCGAGTCGTCGGTGCCGGCCGGAGTGGTGGCGGAGGCGCTGCGCTACCTCGTCGAGGGCGGGCCCGCCAACCTCACCCAGCTCGCCCGGTTCCTCTCCGACACCGTGCTGCTGACCGGCGAGGGCTTCGACGAGCCGGAGAAGATGCCGGAGTTCGGCGTCCACGGCTCCCGGGTCGTCGTGGCGGGGCGCCCGACGGTCGGCGTGCTCTTCTACCGCGCCCACCAGCTGAGCGGCAACACCGCCTTCGTCGACACGCTGTGCGACGCGATCGAGGCGCACGGCGCCAACGCCCTGCCCGTGTACTGCGGTTCGCTGCGCGGCGCGGACGCCGGGCTGTACGAGCTGCTGGGCCGGGCCGACGCCCTGGTCGCCACCGTCCTCGCGGCCGGCGGCACGCACGCCTCGCAGGCGTCGGCCGGCGGCGACGAGGAGGCCTGGGACATCGGCGCGCTGGCCGACCTGAACGTCCCGGTGCTGCAAGGGCTCTGCCTCACCTCCTCCCGCGCCGCCTGGGAGGCGTCCGACGCCGCCCTCTCCCCCATGGACGCGGCGATGCAGGTCGCCATCCCGGAGTTCGACGGACGCCTGGTCACCGTGCCGTTCTCCTTCAAGGAGCAGGGGCCGGACGACGTACCGGTGTACGTCGCCGATCCCGAGCGGGCCGGGCGGGTCGCCGGGATCGCCGTACGGCACGCGGCGCTGAAGCACAAGGCGAACGCCGACAAGAAGCTGGCGCTGGTCTTCACCGCGTACCCGACCAAGCACTCGCGCGTCGGCAACGCGGTGGGGCTGGACACCCCCGCCTCCGCGGTCCGGGTCCTGGACGCGCTGCGGGACGCCGGGTACTCGCTCACCGAGTACCCGGCCGGCGGCGACGAGTTGATCCACCGGCTCATCGAGGCCGGCGGCCACGACGTCGAGTGGCTGACGGAGGACCAGCTGGCGGCGGCGCCCGCGCGGGTGCCGCTGGCCGACTACCGGGCGTGGTTCGAGAAGCTGGACCCGCAGTTGCGGGAGGGCATGCGGGAGGCGTGGGGGGAGCCGCCGGGTTCGCTGTACGTCGACGGGGACGACATCGTGCTCGCGTCGCTCCAGTTCGGGAACGTCGTGGTCATGATCCAGCCGCCGCGCGGCTTCGGCGAGAACCCGATCGCGATCTACCACGACCCGGACATGCCGCCGTCGCACCACTACATGGCGGCGTACCGCTGGCTGGACAACAGCTTCGGCGCCGACGCGATCGTGCACATGGGCAAGCACGGCACGATGGAGTGGCTGCCGGGCAAGGGCCTCGGGCTGAGCGCCGGCTGCGCGCCGGACGCGGTGCTGGGCGACCTGCCGCTGATCTACCCGTTCATCGTCAACGACCCCGGCGAGGGCACCCAGGCCAAGCGCCGCGGGCACGCGACGGTGGTCGACCACCTCGTGCCGCCGATGGCGCGCGCCGACACGTACGGCGACCTGGCCAAGCTGGAGCAGCTCCTCGACGAGTACGCGCTCGTCTCCGACCTGGATCCGGTCAAGGCGCCGGCGGTCCGCGCGCAGATCTGGACCCTGGTCAAGGCGGCCGAGCTCCATCACGACCTGCACGTGGACGACCAGCCGGACGACGACGAGTTCGACGAGTTCGTCATGCACATCGACGGCTATCTGTGCGAGATCAAGGACGTGCAGATCCGCGACGGCCTGCACATCCTGGGCGGTGGCCCGGTCGGCGAGCCGCGCGTCAACCTCGTGCTGGCGGTGCTGCGGGCCTCGCAGGTGTGGGGCGGGCAGGCGAACGCGCTGCCGGGGCTCAGGGCGTCCCTGGCCGAGCACTTCGGGCTGGTGGAGAAGGAGCTGCTGGCCGAGCCGGGCGCGCCGGTGAAGGTGCCGGTGGAGCTGACGGATCTGGTCGAGGGGCCGTCCCGCAGCGCCGCCGACGCGGTCGACCTGCTGGAGCAGCTGTGCCGGCGGATGGCCGAGGGCATGGAGTCCCGGGCGTGGGACGCCGCGGCCGTACCGGCTCTGGTGCGCGAGGTGCTGCGCACCGAACTCCCCGACGCGGTGGCCGTGCTGGAGTTCGCCTGCACGGAGGTCGTGCCGCGGCTGGCCCGGACGACGGACGAGATCGGGCACATCCTGCGGGCCCTGGACGGCGGTTACGTCCCGGCGGGTCCGTCGGGCTCCCCGACCCGCGGGCTGGTCAACGTCCTGCCGACCGGCCGGAACTTCTACTCCGTCGACCCCAAGGCGATCCCGTCCCGGCTGAGCTGGGAGGTCGGGCAGTCCCTCGCGGACTCGCTGATCCAGCGGTATCTGAGCGACACCGGCGAGTACCCGAAGTCCGTCGGCCTCACGGTGTGGGGCACGTCCGCCATGCGCACCCAGGGCGACGACATCGCCGAGATCCTGGCGCTGCTCGGCTGCCGTCCGGCCTGGGACGACGCGTCGCGCCGGGTGACGGGCTTCGAGGTCGTGCCGGTGGCGGAACTGGGCCGGCCGCGCGTCGACGTCACGGTGCGTATCTCGGGCTTCTTCCGGGACGCGTTCCCGCACGTCGTGGGGCTGATCGACGACGCGGTGCGGGCGGTGGCGGAGCTGGACGAGCCCGCCGACCAGAACTACGTGCGCGCCCACGCCGACGCGGACACCGCCGAGCACGGCGACCGGCGCCGGGCGACCGCACGTATCTTCGGCTCCAAGCCGGGCGCGTACGGCGCCGGTCTGCTGCCGCTGATCGACGCCCGCAACTGGAGAAGCGACGCGGACCTGGCCGAGGTGTACGCGGTGTGGGGCGGCTACGCCTACGGGCGCGGGCTCGACGGGCGGGCGGCGCGCGGGGACATGGAGACGGCGTTCCGGCGGATCGCGGTCGCGGCGAAGAACGTGGACACCCGCGAGCACGACCTCGTCGACGCCGACGACTACTTCCAGTACCACGGCGGCATGGTCGCCATGGTGCGGCACCTGACGGGGACGAGTCCGGAGGCGTACGTCGGCGACTCGGCCACCCCGGACCAGGTGAAGACGCGGACGCTGGGCGAGGAGACGCACCGGGTGTTCCGGGCGCGGGTGGTCAACCCGCGCTGGATGAGCGCCATGAGAAGGCACGGCTACAAGGGCGCCTTCGAGATGGCGGCCACCGTGGACTACCTCTTCGGGTACGACGCCACGGCCGGGGTCGTGGACGACTGGATGTACGAGAAGCTCAGCGCCGAGTACGTCTTCGACCCGGAGAACCGGGACTTCATGAAGAAGTCCAACCCGTGGGCGCTGCGGGGCATCACCGAGCGGTTGCTGGAGGCGGCCGACCGCGGGCTGTGGGCCGAACCGGACGCGGAGACGCTGGAGCGGCTGCGCGCCACCTATCTGGAGCTTGAGGGCGACTTGGAGGGCGACGAGAAGTGAGTACCCCGTTCCCGTTCACGGCCGTCGTCGGACAGGACGACCTGCGGCTCGCGCTGCTGCTGAACGCAGTCTCCCCGGCCGTCGGCGGCGTGCTGGTGCGCGGCGAGAAGGGCACCGCGAAGTCCACGGCGGTGCGCGCGCTGTCGGCGCTGATGCCGGAGGTGGACGTCGTCTCCGGGTGCCGGTTCTCCTGCGACCCGGACGCACCCGACCCCGACTGCCCGGACGGCCCGCACGAGCCGGGGGCCTTCGCGTCCCGCCCGGCCCGCATGGTGGAACTCCCCGTCGGCGCCTCCGAGGACCGGCTCGTCGGCGCCCTCGACATCGAGCGGGCGCTCTCGGAGGGTGTGAAGGCCTTCGAGCCGGGCCTACTGGCCGACGCGCACCGCGGGATCCTGTACGTCGACGAGGTCAACCTGCTCCACGACCACCTGGTCGATCTGCTGCTGGACGCCGCCGCGATGGGCGCCTCGTACGTCGAGCGCGAGGGCGTGTCGGTGCGGCATGCCTCGAAGTTCCTGCTCGTCGGCACCATGAACCCCGAGGAGGGCGAGCTGCGGCCGCAGCTTCTGGACCGGTTCGGGCTGACCGTCGAGGTCGCCGCCTCGCGCGAGCCCGACCAGCGGGTCGAGGTCGTGCGGCGCCGGCTCGCCCACGACGACGACCCGGCCGGTTTCGCCGCCCGCTGGGCGGACGAGGAGGCCGCCGTACGGGCGCGGATCGTGGCGGCGCGGGAGCTGCTGCCCTCGGTGCGGCTCGGCGACGGGGCGCTTCGTCAGATCGCCGCGACCTGTGCCGCCTTCGAGGTGGACGGCATGCGGGCCGACATCGTGATGGCGCGGACGGCCACCGCGCTGGCGGCCTGGGCCGGGCGGACCGACGTACTGGCGGAGGACGTACGGCAGGCCGCTCTGCTGGCCCTCCCCCACCGGCGGCGGCGCAACCCGTTCGACGCGCCGGGACTGGACGAGGACAAGCTCGACGAGACGCTGGAGCAGTTCGGCGGGCAGGGCGGGGACGGTGGCGGGGACGACGATCCCGACCCGGGCCCCGACGGTCCCGGTGGTCCCGGTGGGCAGCCGGAGCCCGACGACGCCCCGCAGGGCGACGGTGACGCCGCCGCGCGCCCCGAGGCCGGGGAGGGCGGGGAGCCGCAGCCTTCCGGCGGCGCCGGTGAGCAGTCGCCGGCGCGGGCCGCCGAGCCGTTCCGAACCAAGGTGCTGAGCGTGCCCGGACTCGGCGAGGGCGCCGCCGGGCGGCGTTCGCGGGCGCGGACCGAGCACGGGCGGACCACCGGGGCCCGCCGGCCCCAGGGTGCGCTGACCAAGCTGCACCTGGCGGCGACGGTGCAGGCGGCGGCGCCGCACCAGCGGGCGCGGGGCCGGTCGGGGCGCGGGCTGGTGGTGCGCAGGGACGACCTGCGGCAGGCGACGCGCGAGGGGCGTGAGGGCAACCTCGTGCTGTTCGTCGTGGACGCCTCCGGGTCGATGGCGGCCCGGCAGCGGATGAGCGCCGTGAAGGGCGCCGTGCTGTCGCTGCTGCTCGACGCCTATCAGCGGCGGGACAAGGTGGGACTGGTGACCTTCCGGGGTTCGGCCGCCGAGGTCGCGCTGCCGCCGACCTCGTCGGTGGACGCGGCGGCGGTCCGGCTGGAGTCGCTGCCGACGGGCGGGCGGACGCCGCTTTCGGCCGGGCTGCTGCGCGCCCATGAGGTGCTGCGGGTGGAGCGGCTGCGGGATCCCGCGCGGCGGGCGCTGGTCGTGGTGGTGACGGACGGGCGGGCCACCGGTGGTCCTGAGCCGGTCGCGCTTGCCTCGCGGGCGGCGCGGCTGTTCGCCGCCGAGGGCGTCGCGTCGGTGGTCGTGGACTGCGAGTCGGGGCCGGTGCGGCTGGGGCTGGCCGGGCAGCTCGCGGGTGAGCTGGGCGGTACGGCCGTGACGCTGGACGAGCTGCGGGCGGACTCGATCGCCGGTCTGGTGAAGGACGTTCAGGGCAACAGGAGGGCCGCGTAATGCCGCAGGGGAAGCCGAGTGTCGTGCCGGACGACGGACTGACGACGCGTCAGCGGCGGAACCGTCCGCTGGTCGTCGTGCACACGGGTGTGGGGAAGGGCAAGTCCACCGCCGCCTTCGGGCTGGCGCTGCGGGCCTGGAACCAGGGGTGGCCGATCGGGGTGTTCCAGTTCGTCAAGTCGGCGAAGTGGAAGGTCGGCGAGGAGAACGCGCTGCGGGTGCTGGGCGCCAGTGGTGAGGGCGGGTCCGTCGACTGGCACAAAATGGGCGAGGGCTGGTCCTGGGTCCAGCGCGACGCGCAGATGGACAACGAGGAGAAGGCCCGGGAGGGCTGGGAGCAGGTCAAGCGGGACCTCGCCGCCGAGACGTACAAGCTGTACGTCCTGGACGAGTTCGCCTACCCGATGCACTGGGGGTGGGTCGACACCGACGAGGTCGTGTCCGTGCTGCGTGACCGGCCCGGGACCCAGCACGTCGTGATCACCGGGCGGAACGCCCCGGAGAAGCTGGTGGAGTTCGCCGACCTCGTCACCGACATGTCCAAGGTCAAGCACCCGATGGACGCGGGGCAGAAGGGGCAGAGGGGCATCGAGTGGTGACCTCGCCCTCCGTTCCCCGGCTGGTCGTTGCCGCGCCCTCCTCGGGCAGCGGCAAGACCACCGTCGCCACGGGGCTGATGGCCGCGCTCGCCGCGCGCGGGCTCGCCGTGTCGCCGCACAAGGTCGGGCCCGACTACATCGACCCCGGGTACCACGCGCTCGCCACGGGGCGGGTGGGGCGGAACCTGGACGCGTACCTGTGCGGGGCGGAGCTGGTGGCTCCGCTGTTCCTGCACGGGGCGCGCGGCTGCGACATCGCGGTCGTCGAGGGTGTGATGGGGCTGTACGACGGTGCCGCCGGGGAGGGTGAGCTGGCGTCCACCGCGCACGTCGCCAAGTCGCTGCGCGCGCCGGTCGTGCTGGTCGTCGACGCGTCGTCGCAGTCGCGGTCGGTGGCGGCGCTGGTGCACGGGTTCGTGTCCTGGGACCCGGAGGTGCGGGTCGGGGGCGTGATCCTCAACAAGGTCGGGTCGGATCGGCACGAAGCGCTGCTGCGGGAGGCGTTGGAGTCGGCCGGGGTGCCGGTGCTGGGCGTGCTGCGGCGGGCCGCGCCGGTGGAGACGCCGTCGCGGCATCTGGGGTTGGTGCCGGTTGCCGAGCGGGGGGCGGAGGCGGTCGACGCCGTCGCGGCGATGGCGGCGCTGGTCTCCGACGGGTGTGATCTGGAGGCGTTGGTGGCGCTGGCGCGGGCTGCCGGGCCGTTGCCAGGGGGCTCCGCCCCCTGGACCCCCGGGCCTTTGCCCACCCACCGCCCGACTCGGTCGGACAAGAAGTTTCCGTTGCGCGTCGCCGTCGCCGGCGGGTCCGCCTTCACCTTCTCCTACGCCGAGCACTCCGAGCTGCTCGCCGCCGCCGGGGCCGAGGTCGTCACCTTCGATCCGTTGCGGGACGAGGAGCTGCCGGAAGGCACTCGGGGGCTCGTCATCGGGGGCGGGTTCCCCGAGGTGTACGCCGCCGAGCTGTCCGCCAACGAGCCGCTGCGCAAGGCCGTCGCCGAGCTGGCGCTGAGCGGTGCTCCCGTCGCCGCCGAGTGCGCGGGGCTGCTGTATCTGTGCCGGGAGCTGGACGGGTTGCCCATGTGCGGGGTGCTGGACGCCTCCGCGCGGATGTCGGAGCGGCTGACGCTGGGTTACCGGGATGCCGTGGCCGTCACCGACAGTGCGCTGGCCGTCGCGGGGACGCGGATGCGGGGGCACGAGTTCCACCGGACGGTGGTGGAGCCGGGAGCCGGCGCGGCACCGGCGTGGGGGATGCGGGCGCCCGAGCGGCGCGTCGAGGGATTTGTGGAGCGCGGTGTGCACGCGAGCTATCTGCACACGCACTGGGCGTCCGAGCCCGGTGTCGCCCGTCGGTTCGTGGAGAGGTGCCGGACGTCATGAGCAGCAGGCTGATCGGGGTCGGAGTCGGGCCCGGGGACCCCGAGCTGGTGACCGTCAAGGGGGTCAACGCGCTGCGGGCCGCCGATGTCGTCGTCGTACCCGTGATGGACACTGGCGAGCGGGGACGCGCCGAGGCGACCGTGCTGCACTACGTGGGCGCGGAGAAGGTCGTACGGGTCGTGTTCGCGCTCAACGAGCGCACCGACCGGGCTCGGCGCGAGGCGGCCTGGGACGCGGCCGGGGAGCGGGTGGCCGCGCTGCTCAGGGAGCACGGCGGCGTCGCCTTCGCCACCATCGGCGACCCCAACGTGTACTCGACCTTCACCTATCTCGCGCAGACCGTCGGCGAGCTGGTGCCGGGCACCGTCGTGGAGACCGTGCCGGGCATCACCGCCATGCAGGACCTCGCGGCACGGTCGGGCGCCGTGCTGACCGAGGGCACCGAGCCGCTGACACTGGTGCCGGTCACCGCGGGGGCCGCCGTGCTCAAGGACGCGTTGAACGGGCCCGGCACGGTCGTCGCCTACAAGTTCGGCCGGCAGGCGGCCGAGGTCGCCGAGGCACTGCGGGAGACCGGGCGGCTGGACGACGCCGTGTGGGGGTCGGCGCTGGGGCTGCCGGAGGAGTCCGTACGGGCGGCGGCCGAGCTGGACGGCGGGCCGCTGCCCTATCTCTCGACGCTCATCGCGCCCGCGCGGCGCGAGGGCGGGCGGGGCGGCAAATTGTGAGCCGGGGTCCGTCACTCCGCCACGCCCACCACCAGCCAGATGAACGCCGCGCCGGCGACCGTGCACAGCAGGGTCGAGCGGGCGGGGTGCTCGTGGTGGGCCTCGGGGAGGATCTCGGCGGCGGCGAGGTAGAGCAGTACGCCGCCGAACAGGCCGAGATACGCGCCGAGTACGCCCTCCGGGATCGAGAAGAGGAGGGTGGAGGCCGCGCCGGCCACGGGCGCCACGGCGTCGGCGAACAGCATCGCGATCGCGCGGCGGCGGGCGTTCCCGTACAGGCTGGTCAGCGTGTAGGTGTTGAAGCCGTCCGCGAAGTCGTGGGCGATCACGGCCATCGCGACCGCCGCGCCCATGCCGCCGCCGACCTGGAAGGCCGCGCCGATCGCGACGCCGTCCATCGCGCTGTGCCCGACCATCGCGGCGGCGGCCGTCAGGCCCACCTGGGGCGAGCGCTGCCCGTGCTCGTCGGCGCCGTGCGCGGCGCGGCGGGCGGCCAGCAGGCGTTCCACGAGGTGTGCGAGCAGGAATCCGGCGACGAAGAGCAGCAGTGCCTCGGGCACGCCGAACACCTCGTCGCCCGCCGCCTCCAGCGCCTCCGGCAGCAGGTCGAGGCCGACCACGCCCAGCATCAGGCCGCCGGCCAGGCCCAGGACCAGGTGGCGCCGGTCGGTCACGCGCTGTGCCGTCCAGCCGCCGGCCAGCGTCATCAGGAACGCGCCGAGCGCGACGAAGACCGCCATGGGCCCTTGCTATCCGATCAGAGCGCGTATCCGTGCGCACGACAGCGACAACCGCAGTAAATATGCGTAGGAAAGGACCCCATCCCATGGCTTCCGTGGCTTCCGAGGCCTCCGTGGCCGATGTTTCCGTGGCCGACGCTTCCTCCGGCAAGGTGACCTTCGTCGGTGCCGGTCCCGGCGCCGCCGACCTGCTGACGTTCCGCGCCGCGCGTGCCATCGCCGAGGCCGACGTCGTGATCTGGGCGGCGAGCCTGGTCCAGGCCGAGGTCCTCCAGCACGCGCGCGGGGACGCGGAGGTCCTGGACTCGGCGACGATGTCGCTGGAGGACGTCGTCGCCGTCTACCGGCGGGCACGGGAGGAGGGGCTGCGGGTGGCCCGCATCCACTCCGGCGACCCGGCCCTGTGGGGCGGCACGCAGGAGCAGCTCGACCGGTGCGCGGAGATCGGCGTCGCGACCGAGATCGTGCCCGGCGTCTCCGCCTTCTCCGCGGTCGCCGCGCTCGCGCAGCGGGAGCTGACCATCCCGGAGGTCGCGCAGTCCGTCGTCCTCACCCGGCTCGGCGGCGGCAAGACGCCGATGCCGCCCGGGGAGGAGGTCCGCGAGTTCGCGAAGCACGGCACCACCATGGCGATCTTCCTGTCGGCGGCCCGCAGCGGCCAGCTGGTGCGGGAGTTGCTGGAGGGCGGCTATCCGACCGAGACGCCGGTGGTCGTCGCCTACCAGGCCACCTGGCCGGAGGAGCTGGTCGTGCGGTGCACGATCGGCACGCTGGAGGAGACGGTCAAGGAGCACAAGCTCTGGAAGCACACCCTGTTCCTGGTCGGCCCGGCTCTCGACGCGCACGGCACCCGCTCGCACCTGTACCACCCGGGGCACTTCCACGGCTATCGGAAGGCCGACCCGGAGGCTCGCAGGGAGCTGCGCACGCGGGGTGCGAGCACGTGATCACCGTGGTGGGGATGGGGGCCGGTGCGCCGCCCGGCGCGGACGTCGCCGCCGGTGCCGAGCTGGTCGTCGGAGGGCGGCGGCATCTGGACGCCGTACGGCTGCCGGAGGGGGCCGAGCGGGTCGTGCTCGGGGCGCTGGCGCCCGCCCTCGACACGGTCGCGGAGTACGTCGCGAAGGAGCGGCGGGTGGTCGTGCTGGCCTCCGGGGACCCGGGGTTCTTCGGGATCGTGCGGGCGCTGGCCGAGCGGTTCGGGCCGGAGCGGCTCGACGTACGGCCCGGTGTCTCCTCCGTCGCCGCCGCCTTCGCGCGGGCCGGGCTGCCGTGGGACGACGCCGTGGTGGTCAGCGCGCACGGGCGGGATCCGCGGACGGCGGTCAACCTGTGCCGGGCGCACCCGAAGGTCGCCGTGCTGACGGGGCCCGGGGCCGGTCCGGCGGAGATCGGCGCCGCGCTGCGGGCCGACGCGCGGGTCCTCGTCGTCGCCTCCGCGCTGGGGTCCGCCGAGGAGCGCGTGGAGCGGGTGACGCCCGCCGAGGCCGCCGTCCGTGACTGGGGGGCGGCGGTGAGCGTGGTGCTGTGCCTGGACGAGGCGCGGACGCTGGGGCCGGTGCGGACGGTCGCCGGGCCGCCGCGGCCGGGAGCCGCCGGGTGGGCACTGGACGAGGCCGAGTTCGCGCACCGCGACTCGATGATCACCAAGTTCGAGGTGCGGGCGCTGGCGCTGGCCCGGCTCGGTCCTCGCCCCGGTGACCTGGTGTGGGACGTCGGCGCGGGCTCCGGGTCCGTGGCCGTGGAGTGCGCGCGGCTGGGCGCCGCCGTCACCGCCGTCGAGAAGACGCCGGACGGTGTCGCGCGCGTCCGCGCCAACGCCGCCGCGCACGGTGTCGACGTCCGGGTGGTGCACGGGGCGGCGCCCACGGTGCTGTCCGACCTGGACGACCCCGACGCCGTGTTCGTCGGCGGTGGCGGGCGCGAACTGCCCGCGATCGTCGCGCAGTGCGCGCGGCGGGCGCGGCGGGCCGTGGTCGTCGCCATGGCCGCGCTGGACCGGGTGCCGGCGGCCCGCCGGGCGATGCTCGACGCCGGGCTGGTGTGCGACGGGGTGCTGTTGCAGTCGTCCCGGCTCGCGCCGCTGCCGGGGGACGTGACCCGGCTCGCGGCCACGAATCCCGTCTTCCTGCTGTGGGGCGCGAGGCCGCACAGCCGTACCGAAGGAGTTGCCCCTTGATCGGCCTCATTTCCGCCACCGCGGCGGGCGCGGTCGCGCGGGACCGGCTGGCCGCGGCGTGGCCGGACCGCACGCGCGTGTACGAGGGTCCCGTCGCGGACGCCGTACGGGCCGCGTTCGCCGAGTGCGAGCGGCTCGTGTGCTTCCTGGCCACGGGGGCCGTGGTCCGGCTCGTGGCGCCGCTGCTGGACGACAAGCGGACCGACCCCGGTGTGGTGTGCGTCGACGAGGGCGGGCGGTTCGCCGTGTCGCTGGTCGGCGGCCACGGGGGCGGCGCCAACGAACTCGCCCGTGCGGTCGGCGAGGTGCTGGGTGCCGAGCCGGTGGTGACGACCGCGACGGACGCCGTCGGGCTGGCCGGCCTGGACACGCTCGGGCTGCCCGTGGAGGGTGATGTCTCCGGGGTCTCGCGGGCTCTGCTGGACGGCGAGCCGGTCGCGCTGCGCTCGGAGGTGCGGTGGCCGCTGCCGCCCCTGCCCGTCGCCGAGGAGGGGGCGTACACGGTCCGGCTGACGGACCGTCTGGTGGAGCCGGCCGAGCGCGAGGCCGTGCTGCGTCCGCCGTCCCTGGTCGTCGGCGTCGGCGCCTCGAAGGGGGCGCCGGTCGACGAGGTGCTCGGGCTGGTGGAGGAGGCCCTGCGCGGCGCCGGGTTGTCCGCCGCGTCGGTCGCCGAGCTGGCCACCGTGGACGCCAAGGCGGAGGAGCCCGGGATCGTCGGGGCGGCCGAGCGGCTCGGTGTCCCCCTGATGACGTACTCCGCCGGGGAGCTGGCGGGCGTGGAGGTGCCCAACCCCTCCGACGCGCCGCTCGCGGCCGTGGGCACGCCGTCCGTCGCGGAGGCGGCGGCGCTCGTGCGCGGCGGCGAACTCCTCGTGCCCAAGCGGAAGTCGGCGGCGAGCCCCGCCATGGCGACCTGCGCCGTCGTACGGCGGCCGGGGCGCGGGCGGCTCGCGGTGGTCGGGCTCGGGCCGGGCGCCCGGGACCTGGTCACGCCGCGCGCGCAGGCGGAGCTGCGGCGGGCCTCGGTGCTGGTCGGCCTCGACCAGTACGTCGACCAGATCCGCGACCTGCTGCGGCCCGGCACACGGGTCCTGGAGTCGGGGCTCGGCGCGGAGGAGGAGCGGGCCCGGACCGCGGTGGAGGAGGCCCGCCGCGGGCACGCCGTCGCGCTGATCGGCAGCGGGGACGCCGGGGTGTACGCCATGGCCTCGCCCGCCCTGGCGGAGGCGTCCGACGACATCGACGTGGTCGGGGTGCCCGGTGTGACGGCGGCGCTGGCGGCCGGGGCGATCCTGGGCGCGCCGCTGGGCCACGACCACGTGTCGATCAGCCTGTCCGACCTGCACACGCCGTGGGAGGTCATCGAGCGGCGGGTGCGGGCGGCTGCCGAGGCGGACATCGTCGTGACGTTCTACAACCCGCGCAGCCGGGGCCGGGACTGGCAGTTGCCCAAGGCGCTGGCGGTCCTCGCGGAACACCGGGAGCCGGCGACGCCGGTCGGGGTCGTACGCAACGCGTCGCGCGCCGACGAGTCCGGCCGGCTGACCACGCTCGCCGCTCTCGACCCGGCGACGGTCGACATGATGACGGTCGTCACGGTGGGCAACACCGCGACCCGGGAGATCGCCGGGCGCATGGTGACGCCGCGCGGCTACCGCTGGCAGGAGGAGCCGAAGTGAGCCGTGTCGTGCACCCCATCGAGCAGGAGTCCTTCCGGCGGCTGCGCGCCCGGCTGGACACCTCGCCCTTCCCGCCGCTGACCCGGGCGGTGGTGGAGCGGGTCATCCACTCCGCCGCCGACCTGGAGTACGCGTCCGACCTCGTCATGGACGAGGGCGAGCTGGCGCGTGCGCATGCCGCGCTGCACGCCGGGGCGCCGGTCGTCGTGGACGTGGAGATGGTCGCGGCGGGGATCACCCGGCGCCGGACCGTGTGCCGGCTGAAGGACGCCGTCGCCGGTCCCGGGCTGACGCGTTCCGCGCACGCGATGCGGCTGGCGTACGAGCAGGTCGGGCCCGGCGCACTGTGGGTGATCGGCTGTGCGCCGACCGCGCTGGAGGAGCTGCTCGCCCTCGACGCCTCGCCCGCGCTCGTCGTCGGGCTGCCCGTCGGCTTCGTCGGGGCGGCCGAGTCCAAGGCCGCGCTGCGGGAGAGCGGACTGCCCGCCGTGAGCAACGTGTCCGAGAAGGGCGGCTCGGCGGTCGCCGCGGCCGCGCTGAACGCCCTGCTGTACCACCCCACTTCGTACGCCGATCCGTACGCCGATTCGTACCCCGAGGAGAAATCGTGACCACCCCCCCGCCCGCCCTGCTCATCGCCGGACACGGCACCCGGGACGAGGCCGGAGCCGAGGCGTTCCGCGACTTCGTGCGCGAGCTGGGCCACCGCCACCCCGAACTGCCCGTCGCGGGCGGCTTCATCGAGCTGTCCCCGCCACCGCTGGGCGAGGCGGTCGCCGAGCTGGTCGAGCGAGGTGTGCGCCGGTTCGCCGCGGTGCCGCTGATGCTGGTGTCCGCCGGGCACGCCAAGGGCGACATCCCGGCGGCGCTCTCCCGCGAGAAGGAGCGGCATCCGGGCATCTCCTACACGTACGGGCGTCCGCTGGGCCCGCACCCGGCGCTGCTGCGGGTGCTGGAGCGGCGGCTGGCGGAGGCGGTCGACCCGTCCTGGGACCTCGGCGAGGTGACCGTGCTGCTGGTCGGGCGCGGGTCGACGGACCCGGACGCCAACGCCGAGGTGTTCAAGGCGGCGCGGCTGCTGTGGGAGGGGCGCGGGTACGCGGCCGTGGAGACGGCGTTCGTGTCGCTGGCGAAGCCGGACGTGCCGGGCGGCCTGGAACGGTGTGTGCGGCTGGGGGCGCGGCGGGTCGTGGTCCTGCCGTACTTCCTGTTCACCGGCATCCTCCCGGACCGGGTCCGGCACCAGACCGAGGAGTGGGCCGCGGCGCACCCGGAGACCGAGGTCCGGTCGGCCGACGTGATCGGACCGGAGCCGGAGCTGCTCGACCTGGTGTGGGAGCGGTACGAGGAGGCGGTGAAGGGCGACCTCCGGATGAACTGCGACTCGTGCGTGTACCGGATCGCGCTGCCGGGGTTCGAGGACAAGGTGGGACTGCCGCAGCAGCCGCACTTCCACCCCGACGACGACGGCCATCACCACCACGGGCACCATCACGGGCATGGACACGCACACTCCCATGCGCACTGAGGCCGGTTCCGGGCCCGGGGGTCCCGATCTTCGGCACCACGGGGACGCCGAGGTCCGCGACGACGGCTCGGCGCTGGTGGACCTCGCGGTGAACGTCCGCGCGGACACGCCCCCGGCCTGGCTGCGCGAGCACGTCGCCGCCTCGCTCGGTACCCTCGCGGTCTACCCGGACGGGCGGGCCGCGCGGGCGGCGGTGGCGGCGCGGCACGGACTGCCGGTGGAGCGGGTGCTGCTGACGGCGGGAGCGGCGGAGGCGTTCGTGCTGCTGGCGCGGGCGCTGAAGGTGCGCCGGCCGGTCGTGGTGCACCCCCAGTTCACTGAGCCGGAGGCGGCGCTGCGGGACGCCGGGCACCCGGTCGACCGGGTGCTGCTGCGGGAGGCGGACGGCTTCCGGCTGGACCCGGCGGCCGTCCCGGAGGACGCCGACCTGGTGGTGATCGGCAACCCGACGAACCCGACGTCGGTACTGCACCCGGCGGCCACGATCACGGGACTGGCCCGCCCAGGGCGGACGCTGGTCGTGGACGAGGCCTTCATGGACGCGGTGCCGGGCGAGCGGGAGGCGCTGGCCGGGCGTACGGACGTGCCCGGACTGGTCGTCCTGCGCAGCCTCACCAAGACGTGGGGGCTGGCCGGGCTGCGCATCGGATACGTCCTGGCGGCCCCGGAGACGGTCACCGACCTGGAGCGCGCGCAGCCGCTGTGGCCCGTGTCCACGCCCGCGCTGGCGGCGGCCGAGGCGTGCGTGGCCCCCCGGGCTCTGGCGGAGGCCGCCCACGCCGCCCACCGCGTCGCCGCGGACCGGGGACATCTCGTCGCCGGGCTGGCGGAGTTCACCGGCGCCGGGGTG
This sequence comes from Streptomyces sp. NPDC058812, assembly GCF_042744565.1. NCBI lineage: Bacteria > Bacillati > Actinomycetota > Actinomycetes > Kitasatosporales > Streptomycetaceae > Streptomyces > Streptomyces sp. NPDC058812. The sequence goes on along the minus strand of NZ_JBHYOB010000020.1, from coordinate 86,220 downwards.
CGGGCCGTCGCCCCCGCCGAGGGTCCCTTCGTCCTCCTCCGCCTCCCTCACGCCGCCGCGGTACGCCACCGGCTGCGCGATCTCGGGTACGCGGTACGGCGCGGGGACACGTTCCCGGGGCTGGGCGAGGAGTGGCTGCGCCTGGCGGTACGGGACCGGACGACGACGGACGGCTTCCTACGGGCCCTGGGGCGAGCGGTGACCCAACCGGCCTGACGCGGCGCCCGGGCCCCGCCCCCCCCAACCGGCCTGACGCGGCGTCCGACCCCGGCCCGGAACTCCCCTCGACGCACCCCGCCACGTCCGGCGGGACCATCGGCCCCGGCGCCGGCAACCGGACCCACACAAGCCCGGCCCGGCCCGCCGCGCCCACGCAGGCCCCGAACCCACCCGACCCCGTACGCCCCGGGCAGGGCCCTGACCCGCACAAGTCCAGCTCGGCCCGGCCCGGCGCGCCCACGTGGGCCCCGAACCCACCCGACCCCCGTACGCCCAGGCAGGGCCCCTGACCCGCACGCCGTACGGTGTCCGGCCCCGCCCCGGAACTCCCCTCGACGCACCCCACCACGTCCGGCGAGACCATCGGCCCCGGCGCCGGCAACCGGACCCACACAAGCCCGGCCCGGCCCAGCCCGACCCGGCGCGCCCACGCACGCCCCCAGACCCACCCGACCCCCGTACGCCCCAGCCAGGGCCCCCGACCCACACGCCGTACGGTGTCCGGCCCCGCCCCGGAACTCCCCTCGACGCACCCCGCCACGTCCGGCGAGACCATCGGCCCCGGCACCGGCAACCGGACCCACACAAGCCCGGCCCGGCCCGCCCACGCAGGCCCCCAGACCCCCCTCCCCGACCCCCGTACCCCCAGGCAGGGCCCTGGCCCGCACGCCCGTGCGGCGGCCGGCACCGCCCCCGAGGTGGGCCGGGAGCCGCGTGACCGGGCCACATCCCGAACCACCGGGCACCCCCAACGCCCCGGCAGGCCCCACGGGCCCCCGCCCCCGCTCGGCTCCGGCCCCCTCGGCCCCAGCCCCGCTCGGCCCCCCTCACACGAGCCCTCCCCGCCCAATCCGCGCCGGCGCCCGCCCCGCCCCCCCTCTGCCATCAGCCGCGCCTACGGCGAGCCGGAAGCCACCGGGACGGGCGGCCGCTCCCCCGGCGCCCCCAGGCACCACGAGGGCCCCCAGGCACCACGAGGGCCCCAGCCGCGCCCCGTCCGCCCCGTCCGCCCCGCACCTCCGTTCGCCCCTCCCGCCGACCGCCCGGGACGGGCAGCGTTCGCGCCCTCCTCCTGCGGTCAGCCGCGCCTGCGGCGGGCCATGGCCAGGGCTCCGCCGCCCGCCAGAACCAGCGCGGCAGCGCCTGCGGCGATGTACGGGGTCGCCGAGCTGCCGCCCGTCTCGGCCAGGTCCGCCTCGGCGCGGGAGCCCTGGGCCTGCACGTCGGCCGCCGGTTCGGCGTCCGGCTCGGCGTCCCGTTGCGCGGGCGGCTCCTCGGCCTTCGCCGGCGGCTGCCCGGCCTCGGCCGCCGGAGCCGCCGGGGATTCGCAGGTCGCCTGCGCCAGGGTCAGAGTGCCGTCGACCTCGGCGACGTTCAGGTCGAGGGGGTTGACGGACACCCTGAGTTCGAGCGCGGTGGCGGCGGCCGTACGGGACGTGGTCTCCGTCCTGGAGAGGTCGAGCCGTACCTCGCCGACGCCGGGCACCTTCACCTCCGTCGTCCCGCCGGTGGTCAGCGTGACCTTCTTGCCGAGGACGGTCACCGCTCCCAGCAGGTTCGCGTCGGCGACCGGCTGCTTCCCGGCCTCGCAGGTCGCCACGGAGGTGACCTGCTCGACCTCGACCACCGACAGCAGCGGCAGACCGGGGACGTGGAGCCTGGCGCGGGCCAGGTTGGTGTAGCCCTCGCTCTTCGCCGCGGTCGCCGTCGCCTTGGCCTCGGCCACGTCGGCACGCAGGACGCTGAAGGGCTTGCCGCCGTCGACGCCGTCCAGCCGTGCGGTCAGCGCGGTCTTCTGGGCGGTCTCGGGCGCGTGCACCTCGTTGAGGGTGACCGCGAGCGGGACGTTCACGGTCTTGTTGAGCAGGGACACGTCGAGCCCGGTACGCAGGACGGTGGCGCTCGCGCGGCCGTGGTCGCCGGTCGCGTGTGCGGTGCCCGCGCCGGCCAGCACAGCGGGACCGGCGGCCAGGGCCGTGGCCGCCGCGACGGTGACGAGGCGGCGTGCGGGCATGCGGAAGGTGTTGCCGTTCAAGGTGGTGGGACCCCCAGTGAGACATGCGTGCGGGACACGCATGAGCGACATGCTTGGGACCCGGAAAGAATGTCTCCGCGCACGCCGAACCGTCAGCGATCCCGGGGCACTTCACCCCTTCGTGGGGTTTCCGCGTGCCTATTCGAATCTCCGGGCACGGTTGTTCCCCGGCCTCACCCGCGTCGGCTAACCGACGACCCGCCCGTTCAGCACCACCCGGCGCGGAGCGGCGAGCACGCGCACGTCCGCGCGCGGGTCCTCGTCGAACACCACCAGGTCCGCCGGCGCGCCCTCGTCCAGGCCGGGACGCCCGAGCCAGTTCCGGGCGGCCCAGGTCGTCGCGGCGAGGGCCTCGACGGGCGGAATGCCGGCGGTGACCAGTTCCGCGACCTCCGCCGCCGCCAGGCCGTGGGCCAGGGAGCCGCCCGCGTCGGTGCCGACGAAGACCGGGATGCCGGCGTCGTAGGCGCCCCGCACGGTGTCGTAGCGGCGTTCGTGGAGCCGGCGCATATGGGCCGACCAGCGCGGGAACCTCGACTCGCCGCCGTCCGCGAGCGCGGGGAAGGTGGCGATGTTGACGAGGGTGGGCACGATGGCGACGCCCCGCTCGGCGAAGAGGGGGATGGTGTCGTCCGTCAGTCCCGTGGCGTGCTCGACGCAGTCGATGCCGGCCTCGACCAGGTCGCGCAGGGAGTCCTCGGCGAAGCAGTGCGCGGTGACGCGGGCGCCCAGCCGGTGGGCCTCCGCGATCGCCGCCTCGACGGCGCCGCGGGGCCAGCAGGCGGACAGGTCGCCGAGGTCGCGGTCGATCCAGTCGCCGACCAGCTTCACCCAGCCGTCGCCGCGCCGGGCCTCCTGGGCGACGTAGGCGACGAGGTCCTCGGGCTCGACCTCCCAGGCGTAGTTGCGGATGTAGCGGCGGGTGCGGGCGATGTGCCGGCCGGCCCGGATGATCTTCGGGAGGTCCTCGCGGTCGTCGATCCAGCGGGTGTCGGAGGGGGAGCCCGCGTCGCGGATGAGGAGGGTGCCCGCCTCGCGGTCGGTCAGCGCCTGCTTCTCGGCGACGTCCTCGGGGACGGCCCCGTGCTGGTCGAGGCCGACGTGGCAGTGCGCGTCGACCAGGCCGGGCAGCGCCCAGCCCTCGACGGTGCGGACGTCGGCGGCCCCGGTGGGGCGGTCGTACGAGACCCGGCCGTCGATCACCCACAGCTCGTCGCGGACGTCCTCGTCCCGCGGTCCGACGAGCACCCGACCCTTCACGTGCAGCACCGTGTGATCGCTCATGTCCCGCACCCTAGACCGGTGCGGCGGGGTGTTCGAAGGCCCGGTCACCGGCCGCCCTCGCGAGTGGCTGCGCGGGTGCGGAGCTCGGTCGCGTACCCGGCCGCGACGGCGCCGGCGACGGCGGTCAGGGCGAGGACGGCGACGCCGGGGTTGACGTAGCCGGGGATGTAGGCGGAGTCGTAGCCGTCGCCGTCGGCGGTCTCGCAGCGGAAGCCGAGGGGCAGGAGGGAGGCGTCGTAGTCGATCACCCGCCCGGACAGCTCCGGGGACACGCCGGTACGGCAGGGCTGCATCGGCGAGGAGCCCGCGCCGCCGTCTTCCGCCCCCAGGACCGCGAGCCCCACGCACAGCGCGCCCCAGGCGTACAGCAGGGCGGCGGCCGCGCCGGCGGCCACGGCGACGGCGCGGAAGGGCGCGCCCGCCCTGCGCGGCGCCGCAGCGGCGGCCGGAGGACCTGCCGCCGGGTAGGGGCGGCGCCCGTACGTGCCGGCGCCCCGGCCGAGGACGACGGCCGTCGCCACCGCGACGAGGACGAGAAGGAGGAGGATCACGGGGGCGAGTCCATCACCCGGGCGATCACCATGACTGTGGCGGAAGCCACAATTCCGGGCGTGGGGGTGTCGCAACGGATGCCCTCCGGCGCGAGTGGCGGCAGGGGCCGTGGTTACTCTCGACTCCGTACGTGCCGTACACCTGCCCGTGAGCGAAGAGAGCAGCACAGTGACCCACCCCTTCCTGGACCTCGCCCCGCTGAGCGCCGGCCGTTTCGCCGCGATCGAGGACCGGGTCGCGCGCCTGCTCGGCACCGGCCAGGACGTCGTGATCATGCAGGGTGAGGCGCTGCTGCCGCTGGAGGGCGCCATCCGCGCCGCCGCGGGGCCGGGCACCGTCGCGCTGAACGTCGTCACGGGGCCGTACGGGCAGACCTTCGGGAACTGGCTGCGGGACTGCGGCGCGACCGTGCACGACCTCTCCGTGCCCTTCCACACGGCCGTCTCCGCCGAGCGGATCCGCCAGGCCTTCACCGAGCACCCGGAGATCGACTTCGTGTCCCTGGTGCACGCCGAGGCGGCGACCGGGAACACCAACCCGGTCGCGGAGATCGGCGAGGTGGTACGGGCGCACGGCGCGCTGTTCTACCTGGACGCCGTGGCCTCCGTGGGCGCCGAGCCGGTGCTGCCGGACGCGTGGGGCGTGGACCTGTGCGTCATCGGCGCGCAGAAGGCGATGGGCGGTCCGGCCGGTGTGTCGGCGGTGTCGGTGAGCGAGCGGGCGTGGGCGCGGATGGCCGCGAACCCCGGGGCGCCGCGCCGGTCGTACCTCTCGCTGCTGGACTGGAAGGAGCGCTGGATCGACGGCGGGCGCAAGGCGCTGCCGCACGCGCCGGCGCAGCTGGAGATGCTCGCGCTGGAGGCGTGCGTGGAGCGCATCGAGGCGGAGGGCCTCGGGACGGTGATGGCGCGGCACGCGTCGGCGGCGGCGGCCACGCGGGCCGGCGCGCTCGCGCTGGGCGGCGGTCTGGAGCCGTACGTGTACGAGGCCGGGGACGCGGCGCCGGTCGCGACGACGCTGCGGGCGCCGTCGGACGTCGACGCGTCCGAGCTGGTGGCCCGGGCCCTGGCGTCCGACCCGGCGCTGCCGCTGGCCGCGGGCGGGGGCGCGCTCGCCACGGAGATGATCCGCGTCAACCACTACGGTCCGGACGCGACACGCGGGGTCGTGCAGGGCTGTCTGGCGGCACTGGGTGCCGCGCTGGCCGAGAAGGGGCTGAAGGCCGACCTGGAGGCGGCTCGGCGGGCCGTCGAGGACGCCTGGGTCCGGCCGGCCGGACCCGACCTTCCGGAAGCATGAATTCAGCGGAATTCCCGAAGCTCACACAAACAGAATTAAGTAATTACACTCAGCACAGCTTCCCGTATTCTTCTGCCCGCTTTCCCGAGACCTAAACACAAAGATTTCGCGAACCTCGATCTTCGCATTTCGGACACGTCTCGCACGGGTTACGCGATTGTGACCCGATCCACATGCTGCCCGTTTCGCGGCCTATGACCGGGCCAAACCCTCACATATCGCCGCCATCTCGCGCGGAAGCACGCGCCCGCGTGATAACACAGGACGCGTCCATACGTAACCCCATCCGGCGATGCAATTTCGAATTTCGCTGGGTAAATTCAATTTGCATGACTGCCGCGCAAGCAGACCTGCAAATCGACCGTCCGAGAGTGGCCGACGGGGCCGCCCTGTGGCGGATAGCGAGGGATTCGAAGGTCCTCGACCTGAACTCGTCCTACAGCTATCTGCTCTGGTGCCGGGACTTCGCCGCCACGTCGGCCGTCGCCCGGGACGGGCACGGTGTGCCGGTCGGCTTCATCACCGGGTACGTACGCCCGGACCGGCCGGACACACTGCTCGTGTGGCAGGTGGCGGTTGACGAGGCGTATCGCGGGCGCCGGCTCGCCGCCTCCCTGCTCGACGGGCTGGCCGCCCGGACCGTCGCGGAGCGCGGACTGACCACCGTGGAGACCACCATCTCACCCGACAACACCGCCTCCCAGCGGCTGTTCACCTCGTTCGCCGAGCGCCACGGTGCCCGGCTGGAGCGCGAGGTGCTGTTCGACACGGACCTGTTCCCCGACGGGCCGCACGAGCCCGAGGTCCTGTACCGCATCGGCCCCCTGTCCGCAGCCGGCCGCTGACGCCCGGCTCCCCGGGCGGTCCGGCCACCCCAGACCGTCCGGCCCCCTCAGACTTCCCGGCCGGGACCGCACCGGTTCCGCCGGACCAGTACGACCTTCCTCTCCCACCCTCACCCAACGAGGAGCGATTCGTCGTGACCATCACCCAGCCCGACCTCAGCGTCTTCGAGACCGTCGAGTCCGAGGTGCGCAGCTACTGCCGCGGCTGGCCCACCGTCTTCGACCGCGCGCTCGGCAGCCGCATGTACGACGAGGACGGCCACGAGTACCTCGACTTCTTCGCCGGAGCGGGCTCGCTCAACTACGGGCACAACAACGCCGTCCTGAAACGCGCGCTGATCGACTACCTGGAGCGGGACGGCGTCACGCACGGTCTCGACATGTCGACCACCGCCAAGCGCCGCTTCCTGGAGACGTTCCAGAACCTGGTGCTGCGGCCGCGCGACCTGCCGTACAAGGTCATGTTCCCGGGCCCGACGGGCACCAACGCCGTGGAGTCCGCGCTGAAGCTGGCGCGGAAGGTGAAGGGGCGCGAGTCGATCGTGTCGTTCACCAACGCCTTCCACGGCATGTCGCTGGGCTCGCTCGCCGTGACCGGCAACGCCTTCAAGCGGGCCGGCGCCGGCATCCCGCTGGTGCACGGCACGCCCATGCCGTTCGACAACTACTTCGACGGCACGGTCGAGGACTTCCTGTGGTTCGAGCGGCTCCTCGAGGACCAGGGCTCCGGCCTCAACAAGCCGGCCGCCGTGATCGTCGAGACCGTGCAGGGCGAGGGCGGCATCAACGTCGCCCGGGCCGACTGGCTGCGCGCCCTGTCCGAGCTGTGCCGGCGCCAGGACATGCTGCTCATCGTCGACGACATCCAGATGGGCTGCGGCCGTACCGGCGCCTTCTTCTCCTTCGAGGAGGCGGGCATCACGCCGGACATCGTCACCGTCTCCAAGTCGATCAGCGGCTACGGAATGCCCATGGCGCTGACCCTGTTCAAGCCGGAGCTGGACGTCTGGGAGCCGGGCGAGCACAACGGCACCTTCCGCGGCAACAACCCCGCCTTCGTCACGGCGACCGCCACGCTGGAGGCGTACTGGGCCGACGGGTCGGCGATGGAGAAGCAGACCCGCGCCCGCGGCGAGCAGGTCGAGCAGCACATGATCGCCATCACCGAGGAGAACCTCGCCGACGTCAAGGAGTACCGCGGCCGCGGCCTGGTCTGGGGCCTGGAGTTCCACGACAAGGGCCGTGCGGGCCGGATCGCCAAGCGCGCCTTCGAGCTCGGGCTGCTGATCGAGACGTCCGGCCCCGAGAGCGAGGTCGTCAAGCTGCTCCCGGCGCTCACCATCACGCCCGACGAGCTGGACGAGGGCATGAAGACCCTCGCGCGGGCCGTGCGCGAGACCGCCTGACACCACCACTGCTTCCGGCGCCTTCGGCCCGTGCGGCCGAAGGCGCCGGGGACCATGGCACACCCTTCACCTAGGAGGCATCGCAACACCGTGATCGTCCGTTCGTTCAAGGAGATCGAAGGCACCGACCGGCACGTGAAATCGGCGTCCGGCACCTGGGAGAGCAAGCGCATCGTCCTCGCGAAGGAGAAGGTCGGCTTCTCCGTGCACGAGACGATTCTGTACGCGGGTACGGAGACGTCCATGTGGTACGCGAACCACATCGAGGCCGTCGTCTGCACCAAGGGCGACGCCGAGTTGACCGACCGGGAGACGGGGAAGACGTACCGCATCACGCCGGGCACGATGTACCTCCTCAACGGCCATGAGCGGCACACGCTCAAGGTCAAGGAGGACTTCCACTGCATCTGCGTCTTCAACCCGCCCGTGACCGGACGGGAGGATCACGACGAGAACGGCGTCTACCCGCTGCTCACCGAGGAGGTGTGAGTCACCGTGACCATCACGACCACGAACGTCACCGATCTCTATCCCACCCGCGGCGCCACCGAGGTGGCGACTCCCCGGCAGGACCCGGTCGTCTGGGGCTCCCCGGACACGCCCGGTCCCGTCTCGGCCGGTGACCTCCAGGCGCTGGACCGCGACGGCTTCCTCGCCATCGACCAGCTCATCGGACCGGACGAGGTCGACATCTACGCGCGTGAGCTGGAGCGGCTCACCACGGACCCGGCCATCCGCGCGGACGAGCGCTCCATCGTGGAGCCGCAGTCCAAGGAGATCCGGTCCGTCTTCGAGGTGCACAAGATCAGCGAGGTCTTCGCGAAGCTGGTGCGCGACGAGCGGGTGGTCGGGCGGGCCCGGCAGATCCTCGGCTCGGACGTCTACGTCCACCAGTCGCGGATCAACGTCAAGCCGGGCTTCGGGGCCAGCGGCTTCTACTGGCACTCGGACTTCGAGACCTGGCACGCCGAGGACGGCCTGCCGAACATGCGGACGATCTCGGTCTCGATCGCGCTCACGGAGAACTACGACACCAACGGCGGTCTGATGATCATGCCGGGGTCGCACAAGACGTTCCTCGGGTGCGCGGGGGCCACGCCGAAGGACAACTACAAGAAGTCCCTGCAGATGCAGGACGCGGGGACACCGTCCGACGAGGCGCTGACGAAGATGGCCTCGGAGTACGGCATCAAGCTGTTCACCGGCAAGGCCGGCTCGGCGACCTGGTTCGACTGCAACTGCATGCACGGGTCTGGCGACAACATCACGCCGTTCCCGCGCAGCAACGTGTTCATCGTGTTCAACAGCGTGGAGAACACGGCTGTCGAGCCGTTCGCGGCACCGATCCGGCGGCCGGAGTTCATCGGCGCGCGGGACTTCACTCCGGTGAAGTGACCCGCGTCTGAACTCGGGCAGGGGCCTTTTCGTGTGGGACGGGAGGCCCCTGCCCGATGTCGTCCCGGCCCGGGCGTCTCAGTCCGCCAGTACGTCCAGCAACCGGTCGACGTCCGCCGCCGTGTTGTACAGGTGGAAGGCGGCCCGCAGATTGCCCGCCCGGTCCGAGACCTGGACGCCGGCCCGGCCCAGCTCGCCCTGCCGGTGGCCGAGTCCGGGCACGGACACGATCGCGGAACCCGGCGCGGGCACCGGCTCGTGGCCGAGCGAGCGCACCCCCTGCCGGAACCGGTCGGCGAGGCCGGTGTCGTGGGCGTGCACGGCGTCCACGCCCAGTTCCTCGATCAGGGCCAGGGAGTGCCGGGCACCGGTGTAGGAGAAGAGGGCCGGGCTCTCGTCGAAGCGCCGCGCGGAGTGCGCGAGTTCCTCGACGGGTCCGTAGCAGCTGTCCCAGGGGTGCTCTCCCGACGCCCACCCGGCGAACAGCGGCGTGAGCCCACCGAAGTCCTCCGGTACGACGAGGAAGGCGACGCCCCGGGGGCAGAGCACCCACTTGTAGGCCACGGCGGCCACGTAGTCGAAGTCGTCGGCGGCCAGCGGCAGCCACCCGTTGGACTGCGAGGCGTCGACCAGCGTCCGCGCGCCGTGCGCCCGGGCGGCGTCCCGCAGCGCCGAGAGGTCGGCGATCCGCCCGTCGGCGGACTGCACGGAGCTGACCGCGACGAGCGCGGTGTCCGGGCCCACCGACTCGGCGATCCGCTCCAGCGGCACGCTGCGCACCTTCAGGTCGCCGCGGGAGTGCAGGGGGTTCACCAGGGAGCTGAAGTCGGCCTCCGCGGTGAGGACTTCGGCACCCGCGGGCAGCGAGGCGGCGACGAGCCCGCTGAACGTGGCGACCGAGGCGCCGGCCGCGACCCGGGTGGCGGGCACCCCCACGAGCCGGGCGAAGGCGGACCGGCACGCCTCGACGTCGGCGAACATGTCGAGCGGCTGCCCCTCGGCGGCGGACGCCGCCGCGTCACGCATCGCGACGAGGGTCCGGGCGGGAAGCAGGCCGGTGCTGGCGGTGTTCAGGTACGTGGTCTTCGGGGCGAACTCGGTGCGGACGAGGTTCTCGAAGCTCTCCATGGCACCACTGTGCGGCTCCCGCGACCTCCCCGTCCATCGCGTATTCCTACGCGGTTCCTCCAAGCGACGCTTATGTACGGGCCCTCACCTGGGGTTCTCGGTCCCCGGCACCGCACAGCCGTCGGGACCGCACGCCTCGGCACCCCCGTCGTCGATCAGCTTCAGGGGCGTGCGCTCGCCCCACGCCTGGGTCAGCGCCTGGGCGAAGACCTCGGCGGGCTGGGCGCCGGAGACGCCGTACGCCCGGTCGAGCACGAAGAACGGCACGCCCGTGGCCCCGAGCTGCGCGGCCTCGTCCTCGTCGGCACGCACCTCGTCGGCGTACGCGGCGGGGTCGGCGAGCACCTCGCGCGCGGCGTCCGCGTCCAGTCCGGCGGCCACGGCCAGCTCCACGAGCCGCTCGTCGTCGTTGAAGACGGAACGCTCGTCGGCGAAGTTGGCCCGGTAGAGCGCGTCCAGCAGCGCTTCCTGCCGGCCCCGCTCCTTGGCGAGGTGCAGCAGCCGGTGCATGTCGAAGGTGCTGCCGTGGTCGCGGCCCCGGGTGCGGTAGTCCAGTCCCTCGGCGGCGGCCTGCGCGCCGAGATTGTCCTCACCGGCGTGCGCCTGCGCCTCGCTCATGCCGTACTTGGCGGTGAGCATCGTCAGCACGGGCTGAACGTCGTCCTTGGCCCGCCCGGGGTCCAGCTCGAACGACCGGTGGACCACCTCGACACCGTCACGGTGCGGGAAGGCCGCCAGCGCCTTCTCGAAGCGGGCCTTGCCCACGTAACACCACGGGCAGGCGATGTCGCTCCAGATCTCGACGCGCATGTCTCGGCTCTTCTCCAGGTCGTACGGGTGCGGAGGCCCTCTCCACCCCGTACGTGAACGTTCAAGCAGCGGGCCTCATTCCCCCGGTACGCCAAAACGCAGGAGCAGGTGGTGGTCGCCCTCGGCGGGCGGGTTCGCCGGGTCGGGGTGCCAGCCCCGGCGGGCGTAGAAGGCCTGGGCGCGCCGGTTGCCGACGTGCACGCCCAGTACGGCCGTCCGCCTGCCGTCGGCCCGCCACTGCTCGACGCAGGCCGTGTGCAGGGCGGTGCCGATGCCGGAGCGCCAGTGGTCCGGATCGACGTGGAACTGGAACAGCTCGACCGTGTCCGCCGGGCCGCCGTCCGGGACCCGGAAGGAGGCGATGCCCACCAGGCTTCCCCGCTGCACGGCGCACAGCACGTGCCCGTCGGCCCGCCCGGCGGCGCTGCGCCAGGCGGCGACCCAGTCGAAGCCGTCATCGGGGAGCCCGTCCGGATAGTACGTCGCCCGGGCCCGGGCGTGCAGGGCGGCTACGGTCTCCGCCTCGGCGGGCAGGACGGTGCGGATCACCCGGCCTCCGGTCACACGTTCGTTGATCATGCACCGCAGGACGCGGGAGCCGGGCCTTCCGGTTGCGTCAGCCGCCGTCGCGCAGGTTCGCCGGCCAGGCCGGCCGGAACTCCAGGTGGTCGTACGTCACCACGCACCCCTCCCCCGTCGGCGCCTGCGCCAGGAAGCCGACCAGCGCCGCGCCGGCCTCCTCCTCGTCGCCCAGGGTGAACAGCCGGACGAAGGTCCAGCGTTCGCCGTCGAGGGAGGCGTGGAAGGCGAAGGCCCGTCCGGTCCGGCTGACCCGCAGCCAGACGGAGCTTCCCGCCACCGTGAAGGAGTTGCAGTCGTCGGAGTGGCCCCGGGTGACCACCGTGCAGACGGTGGGCACGTCCGGGGAGTACTCCAGGCACAGCTTGGCCCAGGCCCGCTCGCCGACGTGGACGTAGAGGACCCCGGCGTCGAAGGCGCCGTTGAACCCGACCGTGACACGGGCGATCAGCTGGAAGTCCCCGTCGGGGGCGCCCAGCAGCCGGGGCGCGTCGGAGGCGGGGTCCAGTGCTTCCCCCGTCGGCGGCACGAACCGGTCCTGCCGGGGGCCGGCCGCCCCGGTGAGCGCGCCGTCCTTGTAGGACCAGTGGCCGTCGGGTCCATAGGGGCGGAGGGGAAAGGGCAGTTCGGATGGTTCGATGTCCATCTGCGGATTGTCTCCGATCCGTGCGGATCCCCAGGGGCGCGGGGCTGCATCGATTTGCGGCTCCGCCGCGTGGGCGCGAACAGCCACGGCGGCGCAGCACCCCGCAGACAACCGAACCCTGACGGCGCTACCGCTCCAGAACCCCGTTGAACCGCCGAGGCAGCCCCAGCGGATTGTCGTCCCGCAACTCCGGCGGCAGCAACGCCTCAGGCGCCCCCTGATACGCGACCGGCCGCAGCCACCGCTCAATGGCCGTACCCCCCACCGAGGTGGACGTCGACGTGGTCGCGGGGTACGGCCCCCCGTGCTGCTGAGCCGCCGCCACGGCGACACCGGTCGGCCAGCCGTTGACCAGCACCCGCCCCGCGAGCGGCGTCAGCTCCGCGAGGATCTCCGCCCCGCGCCCCTGACCCGCCGCCTCCTCGGCGGAGAAGTGCACGGTCGCCGTGAGGTTGCCGGGGAGCCGGGACAGCACGCCCCGCACCTCGGCCTCGTCCTCGTAGCGGGCCACCACGGTGACCGGCCCGAAGCACTCCTCGAGGAGCAGGTCGTGCTCGCCCTCCGCCGCCAGCCGCCCGGCCGGCACGGTGAGGAACCCGGCGGCGACGGTGTGCTCGCCGCCCGAGCCCGGCGTCACCGGGGAGTCCACGTCGGGCAGCGCCGCGCGCTCGGCGACGCCGGCGACGAAGTTGTCCCGCATGCGGTGGTCGAGCAGCACGCCGGCGTCGGTGTCGCTGACCGCGTCCGTGAGGGACTTGACCAGGCCGTCACCGGCGGCGCCCGACGGCACCAGGACCAGGCCGGGCTTCACGCAGAACTGGCCGACGCCCAGCGTCATCGAACCGGCCAGGCCGGCACCGATCGCCTCCGCCCGCTCGGCGGCCGCCGCCTCCGTGACGACGACCGGGTTCAGCGAGCCCAGCTCGCCGTGGAAGGGAATGGGGACGGGGCGGGCCGCCGCCGCGTCGAACAGCGCGCGGCCACCCCGGACGGACCCGGTGAAGCCGGCCGCCGCGACCAGCGGGTGCTTGATCAGTTCGACGCCGGACTCGAAGCCGTGCACCAGGCCGACGACGCCGTCCGGGATGTCGTGCCGGGCGGCGGCCCGGCGCAGCACCTTGGCGACCAGCTCGGACAGGGCCGGGTGGTCGGGGTGGGCCTTGACCACGACCGGGCAGCCGGCCGCGAGCGCGCTCGCCGTGTCGCCGCCGGGGACGGAGAAGGCGAAGGGGAAGTTGGAGGCCGAGTAGACGGCGACGACGCCGAGGGGCACCTTGTAGCGGCGCAGGTCCGGGATGGGCGGGGTCGCGGTGTCGTCGGGGTGGTTGACGACGACGCCGAGGAACTCGCCCTCGTCGACGATGTCGGCGAAGGCCCGCAGCTGGTAGCAGGTGCGGGCGAGTTCGCCGGTGAGCCGGACCGGGCCGAGCGCGGTCTCCGCGTCGGCCACCTCGACGAGGGTGCTCTCGGCCGCCTTCAGCTCGTCGGCGGCGGTACGCAGGAACGCCGCGCGGACGGTACGGTCGGCGAGCGCGTCCCGGGCGGCGTGCGCGGCGCGGACGGCGGCGTCCACCTCCTGGGCCGTGGCTTCCACCGCGACCTGTTCACGCTGCTTCCCGGTACGGGGGTCGACACTCCAGACTGGTGCTGCTGCCACCGCGGGTCCCTCCACGTGCTCTGCTCGGAACGTGCTCTGCGCCGGACTCGTTCGCCATCGACTCGTCCGCCATCGACTCGTTCGATATACTGAACGCTGTCTCTGATGATGAATATGCTGTCGGAGACTATTTCCCGTCTAACGAAGGGGTCAAGGGCGATGTCGGCTGTCGAGACGGGGGGCGGAGCGCAGGTCAAGTCCGCGGTACGGACGGTTGAACTGCTCGAGTACTTCGCCGGACGCCCCGGTATGCACTCCCTGGCGTCGGTCCAGGAGGCCGTCGGGTATCCCAAGTCCAGTCTCTACATGCTGCTGCGCACGCTGGTGGAGCTGGGCTGGGTGGAGACGGACGCGACGGGCACGCGGTACGGCATCGGTGTCCGGGCGCTGCTGGTCGGCACGTCGTACATCGACGGCGACGAGGTGGTCGCGGCGGCGCGGCCGACACTGGACCGGCTCTCCGACGACACCACGGAGACCATCCACCTCGCGCGCCTGGACGGCACCAACGTCGTCTACCTCGCCACCCGCCAGTCGCAGCACTACCTGCGGCCGTTCACCCGGGTCGGCCGCCGGCTGCCCGCCCACTCGACGTCGCTGGGCAAGGCGCTGCTGAGCACGTACACCGACGAGCAGGTCCGCAAGCTGCTCCCTCAGACCCTGCCCGCGCTGACCGAGCACACGATCACCGACCGGGAGAGGCTCATCGAGGAGCTGCGGCAAGTGCGGGAGCAGGGCTTCGCCGTGGACCGCGAGGAGAACACGCTGGGGCTGCGCTGCTTCGGTGTGGCGGTCCCCTACCGCACCCCCGCGCGGGACGCGATCAGCTGCTCGGTGCCGGTGGCGCGGCTGACGCCCGCGCACGAGCAGATGGTGAAGGACGCGCTTTTCGACGCGCGGGACCGGCTGACGCTGGCCACGCGTAGGCTCTGATCCATGCACATCGCTCTGCGCGAGGTACACGACAGTGATCTGCCCGTCTTCTTCCGGCAGATGAACGATCCGGAGGCCCTGCGCATGGCGGCCTTCACCCCCGAGAATCCGGCGGACTGGGACGCCTTCGAGACCCACTGGAGCAAGATCCGGGCCTCGGCCGACGTCGTGCGGACGATCCTCGGCGACGGTGACGTCATCGGCAGCGCGGCGGTGTACGGGGAGCCGGGCGAGCGCGAGGTGACGTACTGGGTGGACCGGGCCTACTGGGGCCGGGGCGTGGCCACGGCGGCGCTGCGCGTGTTGCTGGCCGAGGTGCCGGACCGTCCGCTGTACGCGCGGGCGGCGGCGGACAACACCGGGTCGCTGCGTGTCCTGGAGAAGTGCGGCTTCGAGGAGAGCGCCCACGCCCGGGGGTTCGCCCCGGCCCGGGGCGAGGAGATCGACGAGCTGGTACTCCACCTCGCGGGCTGACCGGCTCCGCCGCGCGGCGGAGCCGGATCGTCGGTGCGCAGGACGTGCCCGGGGTGGTCCGCGCGGGAGCGTGGAGGCATGACGCAGACGTTCGCATCCACCCCCTCCCCGGCCACCGCGTCCCCCGGCACCGCCCGGACCCGCCGGCTGCTGCGGGCGGTCGCCGTCCTCGCCTGCCTGCCGTACGTCGGTCTCAAGGTCGCCTGGATCGCGGGGAGTCGGACCGGGATCCCGGAAGGCAGCGTCCTGCTGGACCACCGGGCCACCATGATCGCGGCCAACGGGCTCACCCTGCTGCTGGACAGCTGTGTGATCGTGCTGGCGCTGATGCTGACCCGGCCGTGGGGCGTGCGGGTGCCGGCGTGGCCGCTGGCGTTCCCGGTGTGGGTCGCCGCGGGGCTGCTCGCGCCGATCATGACGGGGTTCCCGCTGCAGCTCCTGACGCGGGCGCTCGGCGGCGACACCGCCACCGAGTCCGGTCCGGGGCGTGAACCCTTCCTCGACGCATGGGTGTTCGGCATCGTGTACACCGGGTTCATCGTGCAGGGACTCGCCCTCGGGACACTGTTCGTGTTCTACGCACGGGACCGCTGGGGACATCTGTGGCGCGGGCGGGTGTGGGAGCTGCCGGTCGGCGTCGTCCGGACGCCGTTCAAGGCCGTCGCCGTCGCCGGGGCGGCCCTCGCGTCGTTCCCGCTCGCCGTGCGGCTGTACTGGGCGTGCGGCGGCACGGCGGGGCTCGGGGCCGGGGACCGCACCAGCGACTTCCGGGTGCTGGAGGGCATGCACGTCGCCTTCCTCCTCGCGGCGGTCGGCGGCACGCTGCTGCTCGCCTTCCACCGCGCCCGCGTCCTGCCGGTGACGGTGCCGCTCGCCGCCGCCTGGGTCGGTTCCGGTGCCGCGGCCTGCTGGGGCGGCTGGGTGCTGCTCGCCGCGCTGCTGCCGGCCGATGATCCCGCCGACCGCCCGGCACAGCTGATGTTGCTCGCCTACGCTGGGCAGATGACCGTCGGTCTTCTCCTCGCCTCAGTCGGCGCCCACTTCCTCGCCCGGCGGTCGGCCACGGCCCGCAGGCTGCCGTGACCGCACTCGCCCGGTTCCTGTTCGGCCGGCGGGCGCGCCTGCGGTGGGTCCACCTGATCCTCGGTGGCGCGCTCGCCATGCCGTACGTCCTCGTCGGCTCGGTCGTCGTAGGCCCGGTCGCCGGGGACGCGGACGTCTTCCGCTCGTTCTCCCTGCAACTGGCCTCGTTCGCCTTCGGTTTGCCGCTCGCCGCCGTCACCTCGCTGTTCCCCCTGACCCGCCCCCTGGAGTCCGGCGTGGTGCGGTGGCTGTGCGGGGTCGGGGCCGACCGGCTCGCCTACGGGCCCGCCCGGACCAAGGGCGAGAAGGGGCGCACGGCGGCCTGGTTCACGCTGCACCTGGGGGCCGGCGGGATCATCGCGGGGATGTCGCTCGCGGTGCCGCCGTTCGCGGCCGCGCTGATCGCGCTGCCCTTCGTGCCGGCACTGCGCGACGAGCGGGCGGGCCTGCCGGGCGTCCTCCACCACACCTGGGCGCTCGCGCTCGCGCCGGTCGCGGGCGCCGCGATGCTGGTCGCGCTCGCCGGATGCGCCGCCGGGTGCGGCGCGCTGCTGGCCCGCTGGGCGCCCGCGCTGCTCGGCCCCTCCCCCGAGGACCGGGTCGTGGCGGCCGAGGCACGCGCCGCCGACCTCGCCGTCCGCAACCGGCTCGCGCGCGAGCTGCACGACTCCGTCGGCCACGCCCTGAGCGCGGTCACCCTCCAGGCGAGCGCGGCCCGCCGGCTCCTGGACACCGACCCGGAGTTCGCCCGCGAGGCCCTCGCCGCGATCGAGGACACCACGCGGCGCACGGTCGGCGAACTCGACGCCGTCCTGGGCGTCCTGCGCGACGGCGACGCGCCCGGCACCGCGCCGGCGCCGACGCTCGCCGCCGACCTCGACGGCCTGCTGCGCCGCACCCGCGCGGGCGGACTGCGGGTGACGGCCACCGTCGCCACCGACCCGGAGGCGCTGCCGCCGCTGGTCTCCCGCGAGGCGTACCGCATCGTGCAGGAGGGGCTGAGCAACGCGCTCAGGCACGCGGGCGGACAGGTCGCCGTGGCGCTGTGCGTCGACGTGATGGACGATCACCTGCGGATCACCGTCGAGAACCCCCTCGGCGAGGCAGGCGAGGCCGGCCGGGCCGACGACACGTCACGCCGCCCCGGTGGCGGCCACGGCCTGCGCGGCATCGCCGACCGGGCCCGTCTGCTGGGCGGCGCGGCGGAGGCGGGCAACGTCGAGGGGACGTGGCGGCTCCACGTACGACTGCCGCTGAAGGGAACCGTGTTCCCCCCGCCCGAAGGTGACCGTGTGACCCACTCGCCAGAGAACGCGTGACCCGTCCGACGGAGACCGTGTGAGCCCGCCCGAAGCCAGACCGTATGGCGCCGCCCGAAAAAGACCGCGTGACCCACCCCAAGGAGACCGTGTGACCCGCCCGCCGATCCGGATCGTCCTCGCCGACGACGAGCGCATGGTCCGCAGCGCCCTGCGCGCCATCCTCTCCGCCGAGCCGGACATGGAGGTCGCCGGCGAGGCGGCCACCGGGGCCGAGGCCGTCTCCGTCGTGCGGGAGACCCGGCCGGACGTGGTCCTCATGGACGTCCGCATGCCCGAGGTCGACGGCATCCGCGCCACCGAGCAGATCCTCGCCACGCTCGACGCACCGCCCCGCATCGTGGTCGTGACCACCTTCGAGAACGACTCCTACGTCTACGACGCGCTGCGCGCCGGAGCCGCCGGCTTCCTGCTCAAGCGCGCCGACGCCGACACCCTCGTCCAGTCCGTACGGCTGGTGGCGCACAGCGACACGCTGCTGTTCCCGGCGGCGGTACGGACGCTGGCCGCCGAGCACGCGCGCGCGAACCCCGCCCCGCCGGCCTGGGTGGCGCGGCTCACCGAACGCGAGGGCGAGGTGCTGCGCCTCATGGCGACCGGGCTGACCAACGCGGAGATCGCCGAGCGCATGCGGGTGGGGCCCGCCACGGTGAAGACCCACGTCGCGTCGGTACTCGCCAAGACCGGCACGCGGGACCGTACCCAGGCGGTGATCCGGGCCTACGAGGCGGGCTTCACCAAGCCCCTTTCATGAACGGAAGATGAGAAATCGGGGCGGACGGAACGATTCGCTCCCGCCCGTTCGTCCTCTCAGTGGGATGAACAAGACGATCAGGCGCGCATCGGTCTTCACGCTGCTCCTGGTGTTCGCTCTGCTGGTCAGGGCGACCTGGGTGCAGTTCTACGACGCCGAGGCACTCGCGGACGACAAGGAGAACCGGCGGAACGCGATCGAGACGTACGCGGAGCCGCTCGGGAACATCATCGTGGCCGGCCGGTCGATCACCGGCTCGGCGCCGACGGAGGGGGGTGACCTCGCCTACAAGCGCACGTACGACAAGGGCAGGCTGTACGCGGCGGTGACGGGCTACGCCTCGCAGGCGTACGCGCCGACGCAGCTGGAGGGCATCTACCAGGACGTGCTCAACGGCACCGACCCGCGGCTGAAGACGGTGATGGACACGATCACCGGCACGCGGGCCGAGCCGGGCAACGTGGTCACGACGATCGACCCGGCCGTGCAGAAGGCCGGGTTCGAGGCGCTGGGCGAGACCAAGGGCGCCGCCGTCGCGATCGACCCGAAGACGGGCCGGATCCTGTCGGTCGTGTCGACCCCGTCGTACGACCCGACGTCGCTGACCGACGCCAACACCGCAGGTGAGGCCTGGGAGAAGCTCACCAGCGACCCCGACAAGCCGCTGACCAACCGCGCGCTGCGCCAGCCGCTGCCGCCGGGCTCGACGTTCAAGCTGGTGGTGGCGGCCGCCGCGCTGGAGGACGGGCTGTACGGCTCGGTGGACGAGAAGACCGACAGCCCGGACCCCTACACGCTGCCGGGCACCGTGACGGACCTGACCAACGAGAACCCCAACGCGCCCTGCGAGGACGCCACGATCCGCACCGCGCTGCAGTACTCGTGCAACAACGTCTTCGCGAAGATGGCCGTCGACCTCGGCCAGGACAAGCTGCGGACGACGGCCGAGAAGTTCGGCTTCAACGACGAGTCGCAGGACGTGCCGGTGCGCGCCTACACGAGCGTGTACCCGAAGGACATGAACGAGTCGTCGACGGCCCTGACGGGCATCGGCCAGTTCGACGTGACGGCGACCCCGCTCCAGATGGCGATGGTCTCCGCGGCCCTCGCCAACGGCGGTGAGCTGGCCTCCCCGCACATGGTGTCGCAGATCACCGACAGCGGCGGCGACGTCCTGGAGGACCACACCGACCCGGACTCGAAGCGGATCGTCAGCGCCTCCACCGCCGAGCAGTTGCAGTCGGCCATGGAGACCGTCGTCGACAAGGGCACGGGGTCGAACGCGCAGATCTCCGGCGCGACCGTGGGCGGCAAGACGGGCACGGCCCAGCACGGCGAGAACAACAGCAAGACCCCGTACGCCTGGTTCACCTCGTACGCCAAGTCCGACACGTCGGACAAGGAGGTCGCCGTGGCGGTCATCATCGAGCAGTCCGACGCGGCCCGTTCCGAGGTCAGCGGCAACGGCCTGGCGGCCCCGGTGGCCAAGGCGATGATGGAGGCGGCGCTCAAGGGCTGACTCTCCCGGGCCGGTTCGGTCTGCCATACGGCGTTCGACGCACCGCACGGTCGGTGCGTCGAACGCTGCTACAGTTCCGGACTCGGGCCCGGCGCACGGCTGTTCGACGCCGGGGAAGCCGCTGCGAGGAGAGTCCGCCGTGGGGACAGTCGTCGACGACGCCGCCTCCGCGGAGTTCCACGCCTTCTTCGAGCGCCACTACGCCGAACTCTCCCGCCTCGCCCACCTGCTGACCGGCGAGCCGGACGCCGCCGACGACCTGGCGGCGGACGCCCTGCTGGCCCTGTGGCACCGCTGGGACCGGGTCCGCGCGGCCGACCATCCGGCGGCGTACGCGCGCGGTGTCGTCGCCAACCTCGCCCGCACCCGGGTCCGCACCGCCGTACGGGAGCGCAGACGGGTCGCCCTGTTCTGGTCGCAGCGCGAGGAGAGGACGGAGAACCCGGACGTCGCGGGGGTGGTGGACGTCCAGGAGGCGCTGCGCCGGCTGCCGTTCCGCAAGCGGGCGTGTGTGGTGCTGCGGCACGCGTTCGACCTCTCCGAGAAGGACACGGCGCTCGCCCTGGGCGTCTCGGTGGGTACGGTGAAGAGCCAGACGTCGAAGGGGATGGCCGAACTGCAGCGGTTGCTCGGTACGCGGGCGGCTCCGAAGCAGGTGCACGCGGCGATCGCGCGCAGCGGTGGAGCCGCGGGAAGGAACCGATGACCGGGCAGCGGGACGTGGACGAGGAGCTGCGCGCCCGGCTGCACGGGGCGGCCGGTGCGCACGAGCCCGACCGGGCGCGCATCCTGGCCCGGGTCGAGCGCGGCATGGCGGGCCAGGGCCGGGACCGCCCCGGGCACCACCGGGCGACGCGACCACCGCTGCTGGGCTGGGCGCGGGTGGCCGGTGCCACGGCCGCGGTGGCGGGCGTCCTGGCGGTCGGCGGCTACGCGGTCGCGTCCGCGGTCAGGGACGACGCTCCCCCGCAGCGTTCGGTCGCCACCTCGCCGACCCCCACGCCGTCACCGGAGGCCACCACCAGCCGGGCCCCCGTCCCGCCGGCCGACCCGACGCCGAGCGCCCCGCCCGGGACGAAGACCCCGGACGCCCCCGCGTCCTCCCGGCCACCGGCGGCGACCGGGAGCGCGACCGCCCGGCGGCCCGTCTCCGCCGTCGAGGACGGCCCGCTGTGGTCGGACGGCTCGGTGGACCCGCACAGCAACGACTTCTGGGCACAGAGCAACATCACCTTGAAGACCGGTGAACCGCTGACCGCGCTCACCGTCGAACTCCGGGTGGCGCAGACCGGCGGGGTCACGTCCACCGGCGCCTGGCGGTCGCTGCCGGAGGACGACTTCACGTTCACGGTCGAGGAGCGGGACGGTTTCCTCGTCCACCGGTGGACGCTCGAGCAGGGCCGTACGGTCCCGGCGGGCGAGTGGATGTTCGCCGGCCAGTACGACCACGAGCGCGGCGGCCGGGACGCGGGCGGCGACCGCTACTCCGCGACGGCCACCGCCGGCTCCGAACGACTCTCGGTGCAGGGCGACTTCGCTCCCCGCGACGGCGGTTCGTGAAGAGCCGCCGCGTGGCAGCCGAGTCATGAGAAACCTTGAGGACGCGGCAACCCTTTCCTCACCAGTGGCGACCAGGAAGCGCGAAGATCCTCTCCCCACGCAAGGAACACGAGCATGACTGCACGAGCTGAACAGCGCGTCCGCCACCGCCGCCGGGTCACCAAGCGGCGGGCGGTGATCGCCGGAACCGCTGCCTTCGGCCTCACCGGTGCGGCGGTCGTCACCACGACGATGCTGTCCACCGCGGGTGCCGCGTCGTCCTGGCCCACGGACACCGGCGGCAAGCCCGTCTCGTCGACGATCCCGGTCAAGGGGACGTACGACGGCGGGATGAAGAAGTTCTACGGCACCGGCGCCCTGGGCGGCGACAGCCAGGACGAGGGCCAGGATCCGGTCTTCGAGCTGGCGGACGGCGCCACGCTGAAGAACGTCGTCATCGGCACCCCGGCCGCCGACGGCGTCCACTGCAAGGGCTCCTGCACCCTGCAGAACGTGTGGTGGCTGGACGTCGGCGAGGACGCCGCCAGCTTCAAGGGCACCTCGGCCTCGGCGGTCTACAAGGTGTACGGCGGCGGCGCGAGGAACGCCGACGACAAGGTGCTCCAGTTCAACGGCGCGGGCAAGCTCGTCGTCTCGAAGTTCCGGGTCGAGAACTTCGGCAAGCTGGTCCGCTCCTGCGGCAACTGCGGCAAGCAGTACCAGCGCACGGTCATCATCAACGACGTGGACATCACCGCGCCCGGCAAGTCGATCGTCGGCGTCAACCAGAACTACGGCGACACGGCGGCCCTGCGGAACATCCGCGTCCACGGCGACGGCAAGAAGAAGATCGAGACCTGTGTCCGCTTCGAGGGCAACAGCTCGGGCAAGGAGCCCAAGAAGCTCTCCCCGGTCGGCCCGTACGGCAAGACGTGCGACTTCACCGGCTCGGACATCGCGTACGAGTGACCGCCGGGGCGCACCCCTGATCCGCCGGCCCGCCCCCCGGGCCGGTGCGCGCCGTCCGAGCCCCCACTCGGCCGGCCGTCGAACGCCCCCGCCGGTGACGACCGGTGGGGGCGTTCCCCTTCTCAGGGACCGGGCCCGGTCCGAAACTTTCGCCCCCTGCCGTCCCGTTGACGTCTCGACTCCCACCGGTGACACTCCGAGGGCACACCATCCAACAGAACCCCTCAGACTCCCACAGGAAGTGTCATGCGCCGCCACACCGCCCGTCGCACGCTTCTGATCCCCTTCCTCGCTCTCCTCCTCGCCCTGCTCGCCGCCCCGCCGGGTGCCGCACACCCGGGAGCACCGCCCGTGAGCCCCGCCGGGTCCCCGAAATACGCGGGATACCTCTTCGCCTACTTCACCGGCGAGGGCACCGCCGACGGCGAGCAGATCCGCTACGCCCTCAGCCGCGGCAACGACGCCCTGCACTGGCGCGAGCTGAACGCCGGGAAGCCGGTGCTGACGTCCACGATCGGCGAGAAGGGGCTGCGCGACCCGTTCGTGATCCGCTCGCCCGAGGGCGACAAGTTCTACATGATCGCCACCGACCTGCGGATGTACCGGAACAGCAGCGGCAGCTGGGACGAGGTCCAGCGGCACGGCAGCAAGTCGATCATGGTGTGGGAGTCCACCGACCTGGTCCACTGGACCGACCAGCGCCTGGCGAAGGTGTCCCCGGACAACGCGGGCAACACCTGGGCACCGGAGGCCTACTGGGACGACGAGCTCGACGCGTACGTGGTCTTCTGGGCGTCCAAGCTCTACGCCGACGACGACCCGGACCACACCGGTTCGACGTACAACAGGATGCTGTACGCGACCACCGAGGACTTCCGCACCTTCAGCGAGCCGAAGGTCTGGAACGACCCGGGCTACTCGGTCATCGACTCGACGGTCGTCGAGCACGACGACACGTACTACCGCTACACCAAGGACGAGCGCGACCCGTCCTCCGGCTCGCCCTGCTCGAAGTTCATCACCGGCGAGAAGTCGACGTCCCTGACCGACACCTCGTACGACTTCGTCTCGGACTGCATCGGCCGCGGCGCGATGGACCGCGGCGAGGGACCGACGGTGTTCAAGTCCAACACCGAGGAGAAGTGGTACCTGTTCGTCGACGAGTACGGCGGCCGGGGATACCTCCCCTTCGAGACCACCGAC
The DNA here is from genome assembly GCF_042744565.1 of Streptomyces sp. NPDC058812. NCBI lineage: Bacteria > Bacillati > Actinomycetota > Actinomycetes > Kitasatosporales > Streptomycetaceae > Streptomyces > Streptomyces sp. NPDC058812. The sequence continues at coordinate 62,572 of NZ_JBHYOB010000020.1, read as the reverse complement.
CTCGACTCGGGCGAGTGGACGCCGTCGACCGACTACCAGCTGCCCGCGAGCCCGCGGCACGGCACGGTGATCCCGGTGACGCAGGCGGAGTACGACCGGCTGCTGGGCGCCTACCCGGCCAGTCCCGCGTCGGTCGTGGACGTCACGGCACGCGGCCAGAAAGGGTACGCGGTCGTCAGCGAGGAGACGAGCAGGGTCGTCCTGCCGATGGAGCCCCGCGCGAACCCGCGCGACCTCGCCCCGAAGCTGTGGGCCGGCGAGGGCGCGACGGTCAGCCCGAGGTCCGGCACGCGCCGCGACTTCCGCAAGCCGCAGACGTACACGGTGACGGCCGCGGACGGCACGAAACGCGCCTGGACGGTCGAGGCGGTGCCCACCCGCAGCCCGGTCCTGCCCGGCCTGTACGCGGACCCGGACGTCCGGTACATGGACGGCCGGTACTGGATCTACCCGACGACGGACGGCTTCCCCGGCTGGAGCGGTACGCGGTTCAAGGCGTTCTCGTCGAAGGACCTGGTCCACTGGAAGGACCACGGCGTCATCCTCGACCTGGGGCCGGACGTCGCCTGGGCCGACAAGAACGCCTGGGCCCCGGCGATCGCCGAGCGGGACGGCAAGTACTACTTCTACTTCTGCGCCGAACAGCAGATCGGCGTCGCGGTGGCCGACTCGCCGGCCGGCCCGTTCCGGGACGCGCTGGGCAAACCGCTGGTGGCCAAGGGGCGGTTCGGCGGGCAGATGATCGACCCGTCCGTCTTCACGGACGACGACGGGACGTCGTACCTGTACTGGGGCAACGGGCGCGGCTACGTCGTCCCGCTCAACGACGACATGGTGTCCTTCGACGCCTCCCGGGTGAAGGACATCACCCCGGAGGACTTCCGCGAGGGGTCCTTCGTCGTGGAGCGCGACGGCACGTACTACTTCATGTGGTCCGAGGACGACACCCGCAGCGAGAACTACCACGTGGCCTACGCGACCGGACCGACCCCGCTCGGCCCGTGGACCGAGCGCGGCACGATCCTGTCCAAGCGCCCGGAGTACGGCATCCTCGGCACCGGCCACCACTCCGTGGTCAACACGCCCGGCACCGACGACTGGTACATCGTCTACCACCGCTTCGCGCTGAACGGGCCCGGGAAGCCGGGCGGGGACGGCACGCACCGGGAGACCACGATCGACCGGCTGCGCTTCGCGGCGGGCGGCACGATCGAACCGGTGGTGCCGACCCTGGAGTCGGTCAGGCCGGTGCGGCGGTGACCGACTCCAGCCACGCGAAGACCTCGTCCTGCATGCGCCGCGGAAAGGCGTGTCCGACGTCCGGCCAGGTCTCGGTGCGCAGCCGATCGGCGGCGCCCCGGGAGTGCCAGACGGCGCGCAGCCTGTCGTAGGCGGTGCGCACACCCTCGGCGGTGAACAGGTGGTCCTGCGCACCGCCGAGGAACAGCATCGGCCTGGGCGCGGCGATGCTCGCCACGTCGGGGAGGTCGAGGTGCCGGGCGAGGCCGGGGTGGAGCATGTGGAACGCGGACTGCCCGCGCAGGGTGTTGCTGCCGGGCACCAGCAGCTCCTTCAGGCCGGTCATCCAGCACACGCTCACCGCGGCGGCGACGGCGTCGCTGAGGGCGGCGGTCTGCCAGGCGCGGTAGCCGCCCATGGAGAAGCCGACGGCCGCGATCCGCCGGGCGTCCACGCGGTCGAGGGAGGCCAGGAAGCCGGCGGCGCGCTCGTCCTCCCGGGCCAGGAGCCCGGCGAGCGAGCTGCCGAGGTGGAAGAGGCCACTGGCGAGGGCCTGTTGCCGCTCGTAGGTGAGCGGCTCGCGGTCGCCCCAGCCCAGGGCGTCCGCGCAGAACACCACGTACCCGCGCCGGGCCAGTTCGTCGCCGGGGAAGCGCCCGTCGAAGTGCCGGTCCGCCCACTCTTCGGCGGCGGCGAGCCGGGAGTCGTCGTACCAGGGCCGGACCGCCTTCTCCTTGCCGATGTCGAAGCGGGAGCCGTGGTCGTGCAGGAGCAGGACGGCCGGGAAGGGCCCGGCGCCGTGCGGGGTGAGCAGGGCGCCGCGGACCCGTCCGTAACGGGTGAGGGAGAGGGTGACCAGTTCCCGTGTGTACCCGTCACCGTCCGAGCGGGCGGCGAACTCCGGGGCGTAGGGCGTGTCGTCCTGCCGGTCGACGAGGAGATGTTCCTCGACCGTCGCGCGGGCCGTCCGCCGCCACGCCTCGAAGTCCCGCACCGGCGAGCTGCCCCAGGCGAGCGGGAACGTCAGCTCGTCCTTGAGCGCCGGATGGAAGCCGGGCAGCCCACCGTGCGGGCCGCCGGCCGGGTCGTCGGGCAGGTCACCGCCGGCCGTCATACGGGCGCCAGTCGCCGAGGTACGCCTCCCGGGTGTGCGACGCGGCCTCGGCGCGGGTGAGCTGGGGCCGGTTCTCGGGGACGGTGATCGCGGCGCCGGGGCCGGTGTTGCGGTACTCCCGGAACCGCTGCTCCTGCCAGGGGTGGGCGTCCCGCATGTTGGCGTAGGGCGCGGCCGCGTCGATGCCCGCGCCGAGGCGGGTCTCGCGCACGGTGAGCATCGGTCGGGCGGTGGTGTCGGAGCTGGGCACCCAGGGGCGGGCCAGCTTGTAGTAGCCGTCGGGGGCCGCACTGCTGACGCGGCCGTGCGTGACGAGGTAGCCGCGCGGGTTCTCGCCCACCGTGGACGGCGCGAACACGAAGCCGTGGGGGGCGCCGGACAGGTCGGTGCGGACCAGGGTGCGGAAGTGGCAGTGCTCGTACACGGCCGTCGCCCGGCCGAAGACGAAGTCGACGTCGCCCTCGACGTAGCAGTGGGCGTAGTACTGGCGGGCGAAGAGGCCCCGGTCGCGGGAGTCGGCGTAGAGGGTGTCCTGGTGGCCGAGGAAACGGCAGTGGTGGAACGCCGAGCGGTCGCCCTGGACCTTGATGGCGACGGCCTGGGTGCCGCTGAAGCCGGGGTGGTCGGCGCGCAGCCAGTCGTTGGCGAAGGTGATCCGGTGGGCGGTGAAGCCGTCGGCCCGCACGGTGGTGGTGGCGGAGCCGCTGGTGCCGTAGTTGCCGGAGCCGTCCGGCTTGGGGGTGCCGGCCGCGTTGTCGTAGACGACGACGACGTCGCGCGGGTCCTCACCGGCGCCGATCCAGGTCGCCTCGGTGCGGTCGGCGTCGACGGAGACCGTCTCACGGTAGATGCCGGGGGCGAGGACCAGCGTCCAGCCGCTGCCCTCGGCGGCGGTGACGGCGGCCTGGACGGAGGTGAAGTCGCCGCGGCCGTGCGGGTCGACGTACAGGGTCCTCGGGGTGCGGCGGTCGGCCGGTGAGCCGTACCGGCCGAAGGGGCGCGGGCGCGGCCGGGTGCCGGCGGCGGCGGGGCCGGCCGCGAGGCCGAGGGCGGCGCCCGCGCCGGCGGTCGTCAGGAGGAAGCCTCTGCGGGAGGGGGCGGGTCGGTGCATGCCGGTGCTCCTTCGGTGCGCGTACGTTGCGGGTGCGGGAGGGCCGGGGCGGTGCGGGCGCCCCGGCCCTCGGTTCTGGGGCGTCAGCGCAGGCGGCCGGCGCCCGCGCCGTGGTCGACGACGACGGGGACCGCCCAGGCCGGGAGGACCTTGGTGCGCAGGGTGGGCGTCCAGCCCGCGCCGGACCGCAGGGGCGTGTCCGGGTTCTCGGCGTTGTGCGCGGCGATCAGGTCGACGCTCCGGCCGTTGACGCGGTTGTGCGCGGCGGTGAGCGGCGAGTCGTTCCACCGCTTCAGCACCTTCCCCGGGCTGACGCCGTCCGGCAGGGTGAAGGCGTTGTGCTCGGCGACGAGCTGGGACTCCTTGCCGACGCCGAAGCTGTAGGCGTAGTCCTCGCCCGCCACGAAGTGGTTGTTGTAGACGTCGACCTGCCCGAACCGCACCCGGGGCGCGCGCTCGACGAGGCCCTTGAAGACGTTGTGGTGGAAGGTCGTCTTCAGGTGCCCGCGGTCACCGGCGGCGGTGGACTCGCTGTCGCTGTTGCCGATCAGGATCGTCTTGTCGTGTTCGGTGAAGACGTTCCAGGAGGCGGTGACGTAGTCGGCGCCGCGCACGATGTCGAGCTGGCCGTCGTGCTGCTGGTAGAGCATGCCGAAGTAGGTGGGTGCCGCGCTGTCGGGGTGCTCGCCGTCCGTGAAGGTGTTGTGGTCCAGCCACACGTGCGTCGACCCGTACACGACGGCGCTGTCGTACTCGGAGTTCCAGTTGCCCTTGTCGCCGTCGGTGGGGTCCCACTGGGGGAAGCAGTCGACGGGGCTCTCGAAGGTCAGGTTGCGGACGATGACGTTGTCCACGCCCTTGATCTGGAGGCTGGCGCCCTTGATACCGGCGTTCCGCCCGACGCCGATGATCGTGGTGTCGGCGGGGACGTTCGCCTTGATGGCCCGGTCCTGCCGGTCGGCGGAGGCGCGGCGCAGTCCCTCGGGGCTGTCGTCGGGCTCGTCGCTCAGGTCGGTCTCCAGGCCCCAGCTCTGCGGGGAGTACTTCTCCAGGTAGGCGTCGAAGTCGTACCCGGGTTCGGCGAAGGCGTCGCAGCCCTCGGAGACGGCGTCGATCGTGCCCTTCACCTTGATGATCCGCGGCGCGGTGCCGCCGGCGGCGAGGGCGGCCTTGAACTCGGCCCAGGTGGAGACGGTGTACACGTGCTCCGCGTCGGCGGCGGCCCCGCCGGTGGTGCCGGTGCCGTGGGAGGCCCAGCCGTCGTTCGCCGGCAGCGTCTGACGGGCGGTGTCGCGGGGGTGGTGGTGGCCGGGGCGGGCCTGTGCGGTGGCGGCGGTCAGGGTCAGTACGAGGGCGGTGCAGCCGACCAGCGCGGCGGCTCTCTTCGTGGCATGCCCATGCCATCTCTGTGTGCTCATGAAGCGGCTCTCCCTTTTCCGTGGTTCGGGGGTGCTACGCGCCGGCCGGCGCCGGCCAGTTGATCCAGGACTCGGGGATCTCCTCGTCCAGCCGGCGCACGTCCCGGTGCGCCAGCACCCGCGTGCGCAGCAGCTCCCGTGCGACGAGCCGGGCGACCGCGATCGCGCCGGGCGGGTTGAAGTGGGTGTTGTCCTGCTCGGTGGCGGTCCAGTTGAAGTACGCCTTGGTCCCCTCGGCGCCGAGCCGCTGCCACAGCGCGAGCGACAACGCCTGTGCGTCGAGCAGCGCCACGCCCTCCTGTCGCGCCAGCGCCCGCATCGCCGCCGGGTACTCCCCGTGGCTCGGCCGCGCGTCGCCCGCCGCGTCGAACCGCCGCCGCTCGACGGACGTGGCCAGCACCGGCCGCGCCCCGCGGGCCCGGGCGCCGTCGACGTACAGCCGGAGGTGGTCCTGGTACGTCGTCCAGGGCTCGGTGTAGCGGGTGGGGTCCTCGTCCTTCTCGTCGTTGTGCCCGAACTGGACGAGCAGGAGGTCACCGGGTCGGATCGCGTCGAGGACGACGTCCAGCCGCCCTTCGTCGACGAAGCTCTTGGAACTCCGCCCGTTCACGGCGTGATTGGACACACCGAGGTCCTTGCGGAGGAAGAACGGCAACGCCATCCCCCACCCGGTCTCGGGCGCGGCGTCGGTGTACTTCTGCGCGGCGGTGGAGTCGCCGGCGATGTAGAGGGTACGGGGGCGACGTCCGCCGGCCTGGGCGGTGCCGGTGGCGGCGAACGCGAGGGGAACAGCGGAGACGGCAGCCGAAGTGACCTGTCTTCGGGTGAGTGACACGCCGGAACGCCTTTCGAGAGAGGGGACGGGGCAGGGACGGCCCGCGGGCCTGCGATTCGCGGGCCGCCCCACGGCGAAGCACAGGACTAACCCATCTGCTCCGTCCACTCGGCCTGTGCCTCGTTCAGCTGCTCAGCCATCGTGTCGAGGAACGACTTCGCACTCATCTTCCCGAGCAGCACCTTCTGCAGGTTCGGCTCGTTGTCCGCCTTGGAAATGGTGTTCCAGTCCGGCAGGTAGTACGGCAGCTGGACAATGGTCGTGGAGCCGTCGTTCAGCGCCTTGGCCGCCAGCTTCGTCGGCTCCGCCTTCTGGATCCACGCGTCCTTCGCGGCCTCCGTGTTCGACGGCACCTGCCCCGCCGACTCGTTGAACTTCGAGTTCTGCTCGGGTGAGGTGGCGAACTCGATGAACTTCCAGGCGGCCTCCTTGTTCTTGGAGCTCTGGAACACGCCGAGCCCGTCGACCGGGTTGGACACCTGGACCCGCTTGCCGGAAGCGCCGACCGGCTGCGGAATGCCGCGGAACTTCTCGACGCCGAGCGCCTTCACGTGATCCTGGTAGGAGCCCAGGTTGTGGTTCAGCATGCCGATCGTGCCGGAGTCCCACTGGGCGACCATCTTGGCGAAGTCGTTGTTGACGTCGGCGGCCGGCGTGGCCTTCTTGTAGAGGGCCGCGTACTTCTCCAGCGCCTCCACGTTCTTCGGGTCGTTGACGGTGGTCTTCTTCTTGCCGGCGTCCCAGAACGAGGTGATGCCGGACTGCCCGTACATCGCGTCGAGCGCCTGCGCGATGGAGCCGGAGCCGCCGCGGATGGTGTAACCGAACTCGTTCTGGTCCTCGTCGGTCAGCTTCTCGGCGGCCTCGTAGAACTTGTCCCACGTCGTCGGCGCGTCCAGACCGGCCTTGTCGAACAGGTCGGTGCGGTAGTAGAGGACGCCGTTGTTCGCGGAGGTCGGCACCGAGTACAGCGTGCCGTCGCCGCCGCCGGCGGCCTTCAGGGACTCGACCATGTCCTTGTTGAGCTTGCCGCCGAGGGAGGACTTGGCGAGCCGGTCGTCCAGCGGCTCCAGGGCGTTCTGGGCCGAGAACCCGGCGAGCATCGCCGCGCCGACACCGCCGACGTCCGGCAGGCCGCCGCCCTGGATGGCGGTGTCGACCTTGGACTGGTACTCGGTGGCGGCGATCCCGACGTACTCCACGTCGATGTCCGGGTTCGCCTTCTCGAAGTCGGCGATGATCTCCTTCCAGACGGCCGTACGGATACCGCCGTTGTTGTCCCAGAAGACGATCTTCCCCTTGCCGCTGCCCTCGGCGCCCTTGTCGCCGCCCGCCCCGCTGCCGTCGTCACCGCAGGCGGTGGCGGTCAGCGCGAGCACGGCCCCCAGGGCGACGGCGGCGGAGGTCCGGCGCCTGCCTGTGCTTCTGCTGCTGCGATTGCTGGTCTTCATTGATCGGCTCTCTTCTTCTGGATCCAACGGAGCGGTGAACGTGCTGAACACGTGGGGGAGTCAGTGGTGGTTCAGTGTGCCGAGCTGCTTCTGCGGCCCGGAGAAGCGCTTGACCAGGGCGGGAACGGCGGCCGCCGGGTCGAGCCGGTAGTCGTAGAAGTCGCGCGGTTCGAAGGCGTCGCCCCATGCGTCATGCCGGCCGGTCGTGTCCTTCAGGACCGATCCTCGCTGCACCAGTTCCGCGGTGGCGTCCGCCTGGTAGGGGTGCTGGACCCCGTCGTAGTAGCTGTTCTCGATGACCATCCGCGTCGCGCCGCGCGCCCAGTTCCCGTACGTCCACAGCGGGTCGCCGTCGACCACCTGTGCGGAGAGGTAGTTGTTGTACAGGTGCGCGTAGGCGCAGTTGTCGGCGGACGGGTTGCGCTGTTTCGTACCGGCGAACCAGTTGTGGTCGATGGTGATCTGGGTGCGGACGTTGTCCGTCCAGCCGATACCGAGCGCCTTGTTGTGGTTCTCGAACCGGTTGTAGGAGACGGTGACGTACTCGCTGTCCTTGCGGATGTCGAGCAGTCCGTCGCCCATGTGCGTGAGGCGGTTGTGGTCGATCCAGACGTGGTGGACGGAGTCCATCTGGATCGCGTCGAAGTCGGTGGTCTTGCCGTCCCAGTCGCCCTCGACGTAGCTGTCGCGGATCGTGAGGTTGCGGATGATCACGTTGTGCGTGCCGGGGTCGAGGTGCAGCTCGCCGTGGACGATCTCGCCCGTGTCGCCGACACCGATGATCGTCTTGTCGGAGCCGACCACGATGTCCGAGCCGAAGGGGGCGACGGCGATCGAGCCCGCCACCCGGATGACGTACGGCTCCTTCGCCGCCGCGTACTTCGCCAGCGCGGCCTGGTCGGTGACGGTGACGACCTCGCCGCCCGCGCCGCCGGTGGTACCGCCGGCGAGGGAGGCGAAGCCGTGCGCCCTGTCGGTGAGGCGGGGTGAGCCCGTCTCGTGGGCCGGGGCGGCCTGTGCCTCCCCGGCCGTCCCGAGGGCCAGGGCGGCGACCAGACCGAGGACGGCGGCCAGGGTCCTGCCGGTTCCCGGCAAGCGCTTGCTACGGAGGTGCGTCATTGCGGCTCCCAACAGGCGTACGGGTGGGGTGACTTAACGGGGCTCGATCCGGAACTGCGTGAAGGTGGCCGCGCCGGCGTCTCCCTGGCCGACGGGCGCGAGCGCGAACAGGCCGAGCAGGGCGCCGACCCAGCGCCACGGAGTGGCGGCGAAGACCTGGCCGGTGGGGCGCGGTCTGTCGCCGAGATCGTAGGAGAAGCGGCAGCGTGCCCCGGGGCCGGCCTCGATCCGCAGCCGTGCCCGGCCCTCGGGCGCGGGGCGGGGGTGGTCGGCGTCCCGGTCGGCCTCCGCCACCGACTCGGCGAACCGGTGCACCAGGCGCACGGTCCCGTCCGCGCCCCGCTGGAGCCCGATCCAGCGGTAGGCGTCGCCGAGCACCGCGAGCCCGGCCCGTGCGCCCGGCTCCTCGCTGTCCAGGCGCAGCTCCACCTCGATGGCCGCGGGGCCGCCGGGCAGCCGCTGCGTGAGCACGTTCGGCAGTCTGCGCAGGTCGTGCGCGTCGGCCGAGCGGACGCAGGCGAGGCGCAGCCCGTCCCCGGAGTGCTGGGTGGCCCAGCCGTCGCGGGGGTTGGCCGTCCACGACCACTGGCGGCCGAACCGTCCGCCGGGGAAGTCGTCGTCGGTCGCGGGCGCGGCGGGCGGCTGCGCTGGCAGCGCGGGGCGCGTGTGCTCGGTGACCGGGGCGCCGTCGTCGCCCAGGACCGGCCAGCCGTCCGTGCCCCACCTCATCGGCTGGAGGTGGACCACCCGCCCGTACGCGCCGCGCTGCTGGAAGTGCAGGAACCAGTCCTCGCCGGTCCCGGTGCGTACCCAGCCGCCCTGGTGGGGGCCGTTGACGTCGGTGTCCTTCTGCTCCAGGACGACCTTCTCCTCGTACGGCCCGAAGAAGCCGCGGGAGCGGAAGGCGCCCTGCCAGCCGGTCTCCACTCCCCCGGCGGGGGCCAGGATCCAGAACCAGCCGTCGTGCTTGTAGAGCTTGGGGCCCTCCAGGGTGAACCAGCCGGGGAGGCGGTCGGCGTCGACGATCACCTTGCCCTCGTCGAGGAGTCCGGTGCCGTCGGGGCGCATGCGGTGGCCGGTGAGACGGTTCTTGATGCCGGAGCGGGACCTGGCCCAGGCGTGCACGAGGTAGGCCTCGCCGGTCTCGTCGTCCCACAGGGGGCAGGCGTCGATCAGGCCCTGGCCGGCCTTGACCAGGTGGGGCGCGGTCCACGGGCCCCGGATGTCAGGGGCGTTGACCTGGAAGATCCCGTGGTCGGGGTCGCCCCAGAAGATCCAGAAGCGGCCCGCGTGGTGGCGCAGGGACGGGGCCCAGACGCCGCAGTCGTGACGGGGCGTCGCGAACGCCTCCGCCGGTTCCAGGCGGGTCAGGGCGTGCCCGACCAGGGTCCAGCCGACCAGGTCGCGGGAGTGCAGGAGCGGCAGGCCGGGGACGCGGCCGAAGCTGGACGCGGTCAGGTAGAAGTCGTCGCCGACGCGAAGCACGTCGGGGTCGGACCAGTCGGCGTTCAGGACGGGGTTGGTGTACGTCTCCGCGGTCTCGGGGGTGGTCTCGGGGGTCACGGGCTCACCGCCTTTCGTACGAGGGTTGCGGCGCCGTCGGCGTCGAGCCGGCCGTCGGCGACGACGGTGACGATCCGGCGGACGAGGGTGTCGCCGGGGGCTATCGCCGGCCGCTCGTCGTGGGCCAGGGAGGAACCCACGCCCGGGTACTCCTCGGTGCGCACGAACCACGGGTCGCGCCGGGTCTGCTCCGTGGCCCCCGCGAACACCAGCGTCCAGGTGTCGCCGGTCAGGGCGAGCCAGTCGGCGCGGGTGCCGTGGACCGCCCGCTCGCCCTCGCGGTCGGCGGTGAAGACCCGGGGGGCCGTGCTCTCCTTGCGGGCGCGCCAGAAGAAGCCGCCGTAGGCGGCGCCGGGGCGCCCGTTGGTGGCGGGGCTGCCGATGCTGAGCGGGTGCGGGGTGACGTTGGTGAGGGAGAAGGTGAAGTCCAGCGCCCAGGCGGTGGCGGTGGAACCGGTGGCGGCGGGTCCGGTGGCGGCGAGTTCGGTGGCCGCGACGGTGCGGCGCTCGCGCAGCAGCTCGCCGCCGGCGGCGACCCAGCGCAGCTCCTCGACGAAGCCGTCGGGGTCGCGGAGCTGGAAGGCGGCGTGCCGCTGCGAGCCGTGGTTGTCCAGCTCGGTCGGACCCCGGTCCCGCACGTAGGTGCGCCCGCCCCAGAAGTTGTGCCCCTCGACGTCGGGAACGGCGACACCGACGCCGAGGTGATGGAGGTGGTCGGCAGGGCTGAACTCGGTCACGGCCGTGCCGGCCAGGGTGGTGACGGGGTGCAGGTAGGGGCGCGGGGAGAGCCGGGCGGGCAGCTCGGGTCGGGTGACGTACCGGGCGACGGGGCGGCCCGCCACGCGCAGCACCGGGGAGTCGTTGCCGGTCATCGGGTGGTCACCTCGTTCAGCGGGCGCTCCGTGCGCGGTGCCCAGGGCGCGCCCAGCTCGGAGTAGAGGGAGAGGGTGTCGGCGGCGGCTGCCACCAGGCCGTCGATGCCGGGAACCACGCGGCGGCTCTCACCGGGGACGCGGCGCCAGGCGGCGTCGGGCAGCGGCTCCGGGTCGGGGGCCAGGCGGATCGCCTCCACGACCCGCATGAAGGCGCCCGTCTCGTCCGGCGGGACCAGCAGGGCGGCGCCGGTGGTGAGGTGTTCGACCAGGTTCTCCAGCAGGTCGGTGCGGCCGTGGTGGTACTCCTCGGGACCGTGGCCGCCGCGCTGGAGCAGGACGCGGTCCTGCTTGTACCAGAAGGTGACGCGGCCGCTGCTCCCGTGGACCAGGACGTACGGCTCGTCGGCCCGCTCGGCGCACAGGGTCGCGGCGACGGTGACGCGGTGCCCGCGCGCGGTGGTGATCCGCACGCAGGAGGTGTCGTCGGCCTCGATGTCGTTGGCGTGCGCCAGCTCGGTCTCGATGCCGGCGACGTCCTCGGCGCGGGTGGAGCCGCCGAGCGCGAGGGCGGTGGCGACGGCGTGCGCGAGGGGGTTGGTCAGCGCGCCGTCGATCACGTCGGCGCCGTCCAGCCGCCGCCGGCCCGACCAGGGCGCCCGGCGGAAGTAGGCCTCGTCGCGCACCCAGGCCCCGGCCCCGCCGATGCCCACCACCTCGCCGACCGCGCCCTGGGCGATCAGCTCGCGGACGGCCGGCACGGCGTGCGAGCCCAGCGACTGGAACCCGACCTGGCAGGCGACGCCGGCCTCGGCGACCCCGTCGGCCATCCGGCGGAACTCGGCGTACGAGGGTGCCGGGGGCTTCTCCAGCAGCAGGTGCACGCCTTTGCGGGCGGCGGTCAGGGCGAGGTCGGTGTGGGTGGGGATCGGCGTGCAGATCACGGCGATCCGGGCGCCGGTGGAGTCGAGCAGGGCGCCGAAGTCGGCGGACTGCTCGGGGAGTTCCCCGCCGGCCTCCTCCTGGGTCAGCGGGGTGAGTTCGCAGATGCCGGCCAGCCGGACGAGTCCCGCCCGCTCCAGGCGGCGGATGTTGGCGACGTGCCAGCGGCCGTGGCCGCGGGCGCCCGCCAGGACGACGGGCAGCGGTGTCCTCATCGAAGCCTCCCCGCGCCCGCACCCCTCGCCACCGCCCGGTCGGCCGCGGCGGCGCTCTCGACCTCGCCGTACAGGGTGGGCGTCCAGCCGACGTCGGCGGTCAGGTCGCGCTCGCTGCCCGAGTTGTAGGCGTTGTGGATGGCGAGCAGGTCGACCGGATAGCCGTTGAAGAGGGTGCCGCTCTGGTGCAGGGCGCTGCCGTTCCAGCTCTTGACCAGGTCGGCGGCCTCCACGTGGCCGGGCGTGGTGAAGGCGTTGTTCTCCGCGTAGAGGGCGGACTCGGTGCCGACGCCGAGGGAGTAGCGGTGGCCGGCGTCCCGGTCGTCGATCACGTACCGGTTGTTGTAGAGGTGCACCTGGCCGAAGCGGACGCGCGGGGCGCGCTGGGCGACGGACTCGAACTCGTTGTGGTGCAGGGTGACCCGGAGCCTGCCGCGGTCGCCGGTGGCCGAGTCGCTGTTGCCGATGAGCATCGCCTTGTCGTGGTCGGCGAACCGGCTCCACGAGACGGTGACCAGGTCGGACCCGTTGGTGATGTCGAGCAGGCCGTCGTGGCGCAGGTAGTTGCGGGCGAAGTGTGTGGGCTCCTTCCCGTCCGGGTGGCCCTTGTCGCTCGCGGTGACGTGGTCGATCCAGACGTGGGTGGCGCCGTTCAGCCAGAGGTTGTCGTACGCCGTCTTCCAGTCGCCGAGGCCACCGGTGTTGGGCTGCCAGGCGGGGAAGCAGTCGTAGGCGTCGCGGAGTTCGAGGTTGCGGACGATGACGTTGTCCGCGTTCTTCACCTGGAGGCTCGCGCCCTTGAGGACGGCGTCGTCGCCGAGGCCGATGAGGGTGGTGTTCGAACCGACGGGCAGCACGATCCGTTCGGCCTGCCGGGCGGCGGACGCCTTGCGGGCCTCCTCCTGCGGGCCGCTGGGCTTGGCCGGTCCCCAGGTGCGCGGGTCGTAGGCGGCCAGGTACCTCTTCAGGACGTAGCCGTCGGTGGCGTAGTCGGCGCAGTCCAGGCGGCGGCCGTCGTCGTCGGTGTTGGCGTCGATGGTCCCGGCGATCTTGATGATCTTCGGGGTGTCGCTGCCGCCGTCGAGGGCGCGGACGAGTCCGGCCCGGTCGGTCACGGTGTACACGTGGGTGTCGTCGGCGGCGGCGCCTCCGGTGGTGCCGCCTTCCGCCGCGGCCCATCCGTCGTTCGGGGCGAGGGTGTCGCGGCCGATGCCGTGGGTGGCGGGGCCGGCGCCACGGACGTCCTGGCCGGCGGCCGGAACGTCCTGACCGGTGGCCCGAACGTCCTGACCGGTGGCACGTGCGCCGTCGGCGTGCGCCGGCCCGCAGAGCAGGCTCAGCAGGGTGGCGGCCACGGCCGCCTGACGCAGTCTCATCCCTTGACCGCCCCCGCGCTGAAGCCGGTGATCAGCCACTTCTGGATGAAGGCGAACACGAGCACCACGGGCACGGCCGCGATGATGCCGCCGGCGGCGAGCGCGCCGAGGTCGACGCTGTCCGCGCTCATCAGGGTGTTGAGGCCGACCGGGATCGTCTGCTTGTCCTGGTTGTTGAGGAACATCAGGGCGAACAGGAAGTGGTTCCAGGAGTGCACGAAGGCGAAGGAGCCGACGGCGATCAGGCCCGGCCGCAGCAGCGGGAGGACGACGACCAGGAAGGCCCGCATCCGGCCGCAGCCGTCGACCCAGGCGGCCTCCTCCAGGGAGTACGGCACGTTCTTGATGAAGTTGCTGATCAGGATCATCGACAGCGGCAACTGGAAGACCGTCTCGGCGATGATGACGCTGCCGAGCGAGTTGATCATCTGGAGTTCGGCGAAGATCTCGAAGAGCGGGACCAGCAGCAGCGCGCCGGGCACGAACTGGGAGCAGAGCAGGGCGAGCATGAAGGCCCGCTTGATCTTGAAGTCGAACCGGGCGAGGGCGTAGCCGCCGGCCAGGGCGACGAGTGTGGTCATCACCAGGGTCGCGAGTCCGACGTACACGCTGTTCTCGAAGAAGGTGCCGAAGCTCCGGTCGGTCCACACCTTCTCGAAGTGCTCGAAGGTCATCGGCCAGGGCACGAGCGAGGTCGAGCCCGCCGGGCGCAGCGCGAAGAGCAGGATCCAGTAGAACGGGATCAGGGTGAAGACCAGGTAGACGCCGAGCGGGAGATAGATCTGCCAGCGGGGGACCTCGTCCCAGGCGGGGCGGCGCTTCTTCGCCTGCCGCGGCGGTTCGTGGTCGGCCGGCGCGGGCGCGGGGGCGGGCGCGGTGGCCTCCTTGGTGATCACTTGTTCTCGCCTCCGAACTTGCTCAGCCGCAGATAGACGATCGAGCAGAAGAGCAGGATCACGAACGCGACCGTGGTGAGGGCCGACGCGTAGCCGAAGTCGTGGGCGTCGACGCTGGTGTTGGCGATGTACAGCGGCAGTGTCGTGGTCACTCCCGCGGGTCCGCCGCCGGTCAGGGTGTAGAGCAGGTCCACGTTGTTGAACTCCCACACCGCGCGCAGCAGCGTGGACAGGATGATGGCGTCCTTCAGGTGCGGCAGAGTGATGTGCCAGAACTGCTTGATCCGGCTCGCCCCGTCGACCTCGGCGGCCTCGTACAGGTCCTTCGAGACGGACTGGAGGTCGGCGAGGATGAGGATCGCGAAGAAGGGGACGCCGCGCCACAGGTCGGCGACGACCGCCGCGGAGAACACGGTCGAGGTGTCCGACAGCCAGCTGGTGCCGTAGTCGCCGATGCCCATGTCGGCGAGGTAACGGGTGATGCCGGTCTGGGAGTTGTAGAGCAGCACCCAGATCGCGGAGGTCAGCACGCCGGAGACGGCCCACGGGGAGAAGACCAGGGCGCGCCCGATGCCCCGGCCCACGAAGGTCTGGTTGACGATGAGCGCCAGTGCCAGACCGAAGAGCAGTTGCAGCCCGACCTCGACGAAGACCCACTTGGCGCTGAAGACGAGGGTGTCCCAGAACATCGGGTCGTCGGTGAAGATCTTGACGAAGTTGTCGAAGCCCGCGAAGCCGTTCCGCCACGGCTTGGTGGGGTTGTACTCCTGCAGGCTGTAGTAGAAGACGCTGATGACCGGGTAGGCGATGAAGCCCAGCATCAGCAGGGCGGCCGGTGCGATCAGCAGGTACGGGAGCCTGCGCGGTGTGGCGGAGGTACGGCGCCGCCGGGGTGGCGCGGGCGGTTTCGCCACGGCTGCGGCTTGGGCCATGACAGTTCTCCGTTCTGGTACGTCGTGCGTGGGTGGTGCGTGGTCGCGCGGGAAGCGCTTTCTCGCCCGGCAGGGGTGTGCGCGGTTCTGCCGTGTGGTTCAGCCGGCGTACGGGTCCTGCACCTTGCCCGGGCGGGCCAGGAACTCGAAGTCGCAGCCGGTGTCGGCCTGGGTGATCTGTTCGTTGTAGAGCGCGCCGTAGCCCCGCTCGTAGCGGGCGGGCGGTGGTGTCCACGCGGCCCGGCGGCGCTCCAGCTCGTCGTCCTCCACG
Source organism: Streptomyces sp. NPDC058812 (assembly GCF_042744565.1). NCBI lineage: Bacteria > Bacillati > Actinomycetota > Actinomycetes > Kitasatosporales > Streptomycetaceae > Streptomyces > Streptomyces sp. NPDC058812. The sequence continues at coordinate 47,218 of NZ_JBHYOB010000020.1, read as the reverse complement.
TGGAGCCGTAGGGAGCGGGCCTCGACGTCGAGGGTGATCGAGTCGCCGGTGCGCACCAGCGCCAGTGGTCCACCGACGTACGACTCGGGGGCCACGTGCAGGACGCACGCGCCGTAACTCGTGCCGCTCATCCGGGCGTCGGAGATCCGGACCATGTCCCGCACGCCCTGCTTGAGCAGGTGGTCGGGGATGGGCAGCATCCCGTACTCGGGCATGCCCGGTCCGCCCTTGGGGCCGGCGCCCCGCAGGACCAGCACACTGTCGGCGGTGATGTCCAGGGCCGGGTCGTTGATGGTGCGCTGCATCGTCCGGTAGTCGTCGAAGACGACCGCGGGGCCGGTGTGCTTGAGCAGGTGCGGCTCGGCGGCGATGTGCTTGATGACGGCGCCGTCGGGGCAGAGGTTGCCGCGCAGGACGGCGACCCCGCCCTCGGCCGCGACGGGGTTGTCGCGGGGCCGGATGACGTCGTCGTCGTGGACGAGGGCGCCGTCCAGCTGCTCCCGCATCGTGTCGTGCGCGACCGTGGGCCGGTCCAGGTGGAGCAGGTCCGGGATGCGGGAGAGGAAGCCGGGCAGACCGCCGGCGAAGTGGAAGTCCTCCATCAGGTACGTCTGTCCGCCGGGGCGGACGTTGGCCAGCACCGGGACCGTGCGGGCGATGCGGTCGAAGTCGTCGAGGGTGAGGGTGACTCCCGCGCGGCCCGCCATGGCGATCAGGTGGATCACGGCGTTGGTGGAGCCGCCGAGGCCGAGGACCGTGGTGACGGCGTCCTCGAAGGCGTCGGCCGTGAGGATGTCGCTCAGCTTGCGGTCCCGGTGGACCAGTTCGACGATGCGCAGTCCGGCCGCCGCCGCCATCCGGTCGTGTCCGGAGTCGACGGCCGGGATGCTGGAGGCGCCCGGGACCGTGACGCCGAGGGCCTCGGCGGCGGCGGTCAGCGTGGACGCCGTACCCATCGTCATGCAGTGGCCGGGCGAGCGCGCCAGGCCGCTCTCCAGCTCCTGCATCTCACAGTCGCCGATGAGGCCGGCCCGCTTGTCGTCCCAGTACTTCCACATGTCGGTGCCGGAGCCGAGGGTCTCGCCGCGCCAGTGTCCGGGGAGCATCGGGCCGGCGGGCACGAAGACGGCGGGCAGGTCGACGCTGGCGGCGCCCATGAGCAGCGCGGGCGTGGACTTGTCGCAGCCGCCCATCAGCACGGCGCCGTCGACCGGGTAGGAGCGCAGCAGCTCCTCGGTCTCCATCGCGAGCAGGTTGCGGTAGAGCATCGGGGTCGGCTTCTGGAAGGTCTCGCTGAGCGTGGAGACCGGGAACTCGAGCGGGAAGCCGCCCGCCTGCCAGACGCCCCGCTTGACCGCCTGGGCGCGGTCGCGCAGGTGGACGTGGCAGGGGTTGATGTCGGACCAGGTGTTGAGGATCGCGATGACCGGCTTGCCGAGGTGCTCCTCGGGCAGGTAGCCGAGCTGGCGGGTGCGGGCGCGGTGGCTGAAGGAGCGCAGGCCGTCGGTGCCGTACCACTGGTGGCTGCGGAGGTCCTCGGGGCGCTTGCGGCCGGTCGAGCCGGTCAGGTCGGTCATATCGACCACCCCGCGGCGATGGCGGCGACCTCGGCGCGCTCGTCCTCGGGCAGCGGCTTGCTCGGCGGGCGGACCTCCCTGCGGCACAGGCCCAGCGAGGCGAGGGCCTCCTTGACCACGGTGACGTTGTTGGCGGAGCCGTTGGCGGCGCGCAGCTCCTCGAAGCGGCGGATCTGCTCCCAGACCTTCATCGCGGCCGTGTAGTCGCCGGATCGCAGCGCTTCGATCATGTTCAGCGAGACGGCCGGGGCGACGTTCACAAGACCCGAGGTGAATCCGGTGGCGCCCGCGGAGAAGTACGAGGGCGCGTACGGTTCGGCCAGCCCCGCGACCCAGACGAAGCGGTCGAGGCCGGCGTCGCGGGCGAAGGCGGCGAACCTGGCGGCGTCCGGGACGGCGTACTTGACGCCGATGACGTTGGGGCAGGCGTCGGCGAGTTCGGCGAGGCGGGCGCCGGTGAGCTGTGGGTTGCGGATGTAGGGGACGACGCCCAGCGCGGGCACGGCCTCGGCGATGGCGCGGTGGTAGTCGACCCAGCCGCCCTGGGAGACGTAGGGGTGGACGGGCTGGTGGACCATCACCATGGAGGCGCCCAGGTCCCGGGCGTGCCGCGCGGAGGCGACCGCGGTCGGCACGTCGTGGCCGACGCCGACCAGGACCTCCGCGCGGTCGCCGGCCTCCTCGACCGTCAGCTCGGTGACGAGGCGGCGCTCGGCCGGGGTGAGGGCGTAGAACTCGCCGGTGTTGCCGTTCGGGGTGAGGGTCGTGATGCCACCGTCGAGGAGACGACGCAGCAGGGCCCGGTAGGTGGCGGGGTCGACGGTGCCGTCCTCGGCGAACGGGGTCACCGGGATCGCCACCACGTCGGCCAGGGCCGCCCGCTGGGTCTCGAACGTCGCTGTCATGCCTGACCGTCCTCTTCCTGGGCCGCCGTCCCCGCCTCGGGGAAGGCCCGCTCGACGAACGAAGCGATGTGCGCGTGCAGGGCGCGGGCCGCGCCGTCCGCGTCACCGGCGAGGGCGAGGCGCAGGATCTCCTGGTGCTCGCCGGCCTCCCGCTCCCAGGAGGGGTCGGCGGCCCAGGCGACGGCGGAGACGAGGGCCGCCTGGTCGCGGACCTCGTCGAGCATCCGGCCGAGCAGCGGGTTGCCGCACGGCACGTACAGGGCGCGGTGGAACTCCCGGTTGGCGAGCGACCGTTCGGCCGTGTCCGTGGCCTGGTCGGCGCGGGTCAGCGCGTCCCGGGCGGCCTCCAGGGTGGCGCCGCGGCGCACGGCGCGCCCCAGCGCCTCGGGCTCCAGGAGCAGCCGCACGTCGTAGACCTCGCGCGCCATGTCCGCGTCCACCATGCGCACGGTGACGCCCTTGTACTGGCTCATCACGACCAGTCCGGTACCGGCCAGCGTCTTGAGCGCCTCGCGCACCGGTGTCTTGGACACCCCGAACTGTGCGGCGAGGTCGGTCTCGACCAGGGCCTGGCCGGGCGTCAGCCGGCCGGTGAGGATGCGGCGTTTGATCTCCTCCAGCACGTACTGCGTGCGGGAGGGGATCGGCGTGGGCACAGAGGTCATGCGCGCCTCTCGGAATCTCGCGTCGGATGCGCGGGCCGGATGTCGCGTGTCGGACCCGGTGGGATCCCTCGCGTATCTGATCTCGCGTATCGCGTCTCATATATGACGTACGGAGTACGACGCGTTGAAGGTAAGAGGGGCGCGGAGCCACGTCAATGCTTCTGACAAAGGAAGTTGAGGTTGTGGTGCTGTCCCTACGCGGGCCGCGTCCAGCCGGGGTCGCGTCCGCTCAGGCCCACGGACCGGTCCAGCAGCGGGGCGCCGGCGGGGACGGCGACGACGGGACCGAACATGCCGGAGTCCCGGTCGGACTCCTCGGCGGACGCGGAGAGCAGGCCGTACGCCACCTGGAGAGCGGCCGGGTCGGGCTCGTACTCCTGGCCGGTCGCGCGGGCCAGGTCCCAGCCGTGGATCACCAGCTCGTCGGCGACGACGGCACCGGCGACCTCGCCGGGCAGGTCGATGCCGCCCGCCCGGGTCATGCCGGTCCAGGCCTGCGGCGCGCGCCACGCCTCGGCAAGCTCACCGAGCACCTTCGGCAGCTCCTCGCGCCAGCCGGGCCCGATGTCCGGCACGGTCGCTTCGGGGCTGGTGTCGGTGGTGGCGCCCAGGTCCTTGCGCGCGGCGTCGCGGAAGGCGATGGCCAGGCCGGTCAGATGGCCGAGCAGATTGCGGACCGCCAGGTCCGGGCACGGTGTCGGGTCGCCGAGCCGCGCGTCGCTCACGCCCTCGGCGAGGCGCGCCAGGACTCGCGCCTGCGGTCCGAGGTCGAGGGTGGTGGTGTCGTGGGTCATCGGTTGCTCCTCGGGAGGCATGGCCTGCGCTGTCGGAAGGTAGACCGATCACGGCCGCGAAACTCATCGGCCGCCGGGCCCGCTTCCAGGGCATCCGCCCGATGCCGGCCCGCCCGCCTTAGACCCACGATGGCCAGGCATGACGGCAAGGATCACACATACGAGGAAGACGACGCGCGGGGACTGGCCCGTGGCCCGCGTCCTGCGCGACCGCGACGCGGGCCTGTATCTCGCCGGGGCGGTGGTGTCCGGCTTCGGCACCTCGGCGCTGTGGCTGGCGTCCGGCGTCTGGGTGAAGGACCTCACCGGCTCGGACGGACTCGCGGCGCTGTGCATGCTCGCGATGTGGGCGCCGACGCTGGTGGGCCCGGCGCTGGGCACGCTCGCCGACCGCGTCCGCCGCAAGCCGCTGCTGATCGCCACGAACCTGCTGTTGGCCGGCCTCCTGCTCTCCCTCTTCGCGGTGGACTCGCCGGACACGCTGTGGCTGCTGTTCGCGGTGCTGTTCGTGTACGGCGCGGCGGGCGTCGTCCACGACGCGGCCGAGTCGGCGCTCGTCGCCGCCGTCATCGCCCCTCGCCTGCTCGGCGACTTCAACGGGCTGCGCATGACCGCGGGCGAGGGCATGAAGCTGGTGGCGCCGCTGGCGGGGGCGGGCGTCTACGCGGCGTACGGCGGCGCGAGCGTGGCGGCGCTGGACGCGGCGACGTTCGTGCTGGCCACGGGGTTGTACGCGGCTCTGCGGGTACGGGAGGCACCGCCGCGGCGGCCCGCGGTGAACTGGCGGCGGCGCACGGCCGAGGGCGCGCGGTACCTGTGGGGGCACCCGCGCCTGCGCCCGCTCGTCGTCGCGGGCGGCGTCATGATGCTGTGCGCGGGCGTCTGCGGGCCCACGCTGTACGCCGTGGTCGACGCGCTGGGGCACTCCCCCACGTACGCCGGTGTGCTGTACGCCCTCCAGGGCGCCGGCTCGGTGGCGGCCGGCCTGCTGGCCGGGCCCGCCCTGCGGCGACTGGGCGAGCGGCGGTTCGCGGCGGCCGGGATCGCGCTGCTGGCGGTGGCGGTGGCGGCGCGGGCCGTTCCCCACGACGCGGTGGCGCTGGTGTCCGGCGCGGCGGCCGGAGCGGGGATGCCCGCGGTGCTGATCGCCGCCCTGACCGCCGTCCAGCACGAGACGCCGGGACCGCTGCTGGGCCGGGCCACGGCGACGGCCAACTCCCTGATCTTCGTACCGAACGTGCTCGGACTGGCGGTCGGCGCGGCCCTGGTGGAACTGGCCGACCTCCGGCTGCTGCTACCCGCCCTGGGGGCCGTACTGCTGGCGACGGCGGTACCGCTCGCCCGACGACCGGCGAACACCGATACCGTCGCCTCCGGGCCGCCGCCGACCACCGACCCGGCATGAGTCGGCCACCGGCCCGGCATGAGTCGGCCACCGACCCGGCATGAGTCGGCCACCGGCCCGGCATGAGTCGGCCACCGGCCCGGCATGAGACGCCCGGGCCCCGCCGCACTCACCTCACCTCGCCTCGGCACGCTCACCACACCAGACCACACCGCACACCACACGGCACTCACCGCCCCGCAAGCCCCGCCCGTACCGCCTCCAGGTCACCGTCCGACGCCAGCCCGGCGTGGTAGAGCCGCAGTTCCGTCGCGCCCAGCTCACGGGCGCGTGCCGCGTCCTGGGCGAGCGCGTCCGGTCTGCCGCCCATGCCGGAGACCACGGTGAGGTTGGCCGCGAGTACGGCCCCGGCGCGGTCCTGCTCGGCGAACGGCGTCAGCAGGCCCGCGCCCCCCGTGCAGGGCACGACCACGCCGTCCGCGACGGACAGGATGTGCGCGGGGTCGACGCCGGCGTTGGCGCCGCAGTGGTAGGAGACCGGGTCGGCGTGCAGCAGGACCCGGAAGCCGCCGGGCGCGGCGGCGCGTACGGCCGCGATCGCCGCCTCCTGGAGCGTGCGGGCGGTCTCGTCCCGCCACGCGCGCGTGGCGTTCGCCGACGCCTCGCCGAGCAGCTTCTCCACGCCCGCCCAGCCCCCGTCCGACGGCACCGCTCCCCGCCACACCGGTTCGAGCGCGGCGCGTACGGCGGCGGCCAGTTCGCCGGGGTCGAGGCCCTGCCCGCCGTAGCCCGCCCGGCAGTCCGGGCAGAAGCACAGCGACATCAGGTACTGCCCGGCGTCCCCGAGGCCGACTCCGCCGGTCTTGTCGTGGGCGTGCAGGTGGGCGAGGCCGTACCAGCCGAGGGACTCCAGTTCGGTGCCGCGCGCCCCCGGCCGTACCGCCGCCTCGGCGGCCAGGCCGGTGAGGTACGCGCGCGTGGCGGGCTGCGCGATACAGGGCGCCCATGGGTAGCGGTCGCCGTAGGCGTTGACGACGGACGTATGCGGACGCTCGGCGCCGAGGCGGGAGTTGTGGGCGAGGACGACCCAGGTGTGCACTTCCAGGCCCACGCCCGCGAGGGCGGCGGCGGCCTCGCCCCAGGCGTCACCGGGCGCCCAGTCCCCGGCCTCGTACGGGCGCAGGTCCCGTCCCTCCCAGCGGGCGCCCGGCGGGTAGAGGACGGCGGCGTACTCGGCGGTGACGACGCGGTGGCGCGGGTGGCGGGGGGTGAGGGCGCGGGTGGAGTGGTAGGCGGCGGCGAGCGTCACCTGCTCGACGCCGGTCCCGGCGATGCACTCCGCCGCCGCCGGGTCCCCGTTGACGTCCCAGGGGTAGACGAATGCCGACGCCTTCACTTGGGGCCCTCCTCGTCCAGCAGCGCGTATCCCCGCTCGATCACCTGGGCCAGTTGCTTCACATGGTCCTCGGTCGGCTCCTGCAACGGCGGCCGCACCTCCCCCACGTCCAGCCCGCGCAGCCGTACGCCCGCCTTGACCAGGGCGACGGCGTACCCGCGGCCCCGTGCGCGCAGTTCGACGAACGGCCGGTAGAAGCCGTCCAGCAGGCGGTGCGCGACGGCGTCGTCGCCCGAGCGGAGCGCCCGGTGGAAGGCGAGGGCCAGCTCGGGGGCGAAGCAGAACACGGCGGACGAGTAGAGGGTGACGCCGATCGCGCGGTAGGCGAGCTGGGTCTGCTCGGCGGTCGGCAGCCCGTTGAAGTAGAGGAAGCCGTCGTCTCCGGGCGCCTCCCCGTCGCCGGGCACCTCGGTGCGCACGGCGCTGACGATCCGCTGCATGAGGTCGAGGTCGCCGAGCCCGTCCTTGAGGCCCACGATCCCGTCCGTGCGGGCCAGTTCGACCACGCTCTCCGGCGTGAACACGGCGTTGTCGCGCTGGTAGACGATCACCGGCAGGGAGGCCGCGGCGGCCACCTCCCGGTAGTGCCGCAGCAGTCCCTCCTGCCCGGCGAGCACCAGGTACGGCGGCATGGCGAGCAGCCCGTCGGCCCCGGCCTCCTCGGCGAGGCGGGCGTAGCGCACGGCGAGGGCGGTGCCGTAGCCCGCGCCCGCCAGGACGGGCACCCGCCCCGCGGTCTCCTCGACGGCCGCCCGGACGCAGGCCTGGAACTCCTCCGGGGTGAGCGCGTGGAACTCGCCGGTGCCGCAGCAGGCGAACACGGCGGCGGCTCCGGCCTCGACCCCGCGGCGCACGTGCGTGCGGTAGACGGCGAGGTCGACCTCGCCGTCGGGGCCGTAGGCCGTGACGGGGAAGAACAGCGGACCGCTGGGTGTGGTGAGCCGGGCGGCGAGAGGGGCTGAGGTCACGGGCGCTCCCCATTCCATAGGTAAGGTCTGCGTCATACGCGTGCTTCACACTCATGATCTGTGTCTACATTTCTGAACGCGACCACGTTAAGCCGCCCTGTGAACACCGTCAAGCAGGCCGCCTCTTGACGGGCCACCACCGGTTCTTTAGCGTGTCCACGCATATGAACGCCAGGCGCCCATACGCACGTCTAGGCACGGCTGGCGATTCAGGAGACCCACAGGAGACCTAGGAGTCCCGAGGATGCCCGCTCCCCGCACCGTCCTGCTCACCGGCGCCGCCGGCGGCCTCGGCACCCTGATGCGGGACCTGCTCCCCGACCACGGGTACACGCTGCGCCTGCTCGACCTGCGCCCGATCGAGGGCGAGCCGGACGCGGTGGTCGCCGACCTCGCCGACCGGGCGGCCGTGCGCGAGGCGGTCCGGGGCGTCGATGCGATCATCCACCTCGCGGGCATCTCCCTGGAAGCCCCGTTCGAGAAGATCCTGAAGGCCAACATCGAGGGGACGTACAACCTCTACGAGGCCGCCCGCGAGGAAGGCATCGGACGTATCGTCTTCGCCTCCTCCAACCACGCCGTCGGCTACACCCCGCGCCCCCAGGGTGACGACCCCCTCATCCCGGTCGACACCCCGCGCCGCCCGGACACCTTCTACGGCCTGTCCAAGTCCTTCGGCGAGGATCTCGCCCAGTTCTACTGGGACAAGCACGGCATGGAGACCGTCTCGGTCCGCATCGGTTCCTGCTTCCCCGAGCCGACCAGCGTGCGCATGCTCTCGGTGTGGATGAGCCCCGCCGACGGCGCCCGCCTCTTCCACGCCGCCCTGACCGCGGAGAACGTCGGGCACACCGTCGTCCACGGCTCCTCCGCCAACACCCGCCTGTGGTGGGACCTCACCTCCGCGCGGGCGCTCGGTTACGAACCGCGGGACGACTCCGAGCCGTACGCCGAGAAGCTCGTCGCCGAGCAGGGCGACCTCGACCCGGACAATCCGGCGCACGCCCGCCTCGGCGGCCACTTCGTGACCGACCCCCCGATCTGGCCGTACTGACCGGAACCGATCGATCACGAGGCGGGCGGGCACCGAACGGGCCCGCCCGCTTCCGCATGCGGGCATCCGCAGTGCCCGTTCTCACGCCCCGCCCCGCCGCGTTCCAGGTCCGCGACGGGCACCCGGCGACCGGAACGGGCACAAGCGGGCAGTATCGGGTCCGCAACAGGCCTGGTCAGTGCCGCACGGCCGCTGTAGAAATTCCCCCATGGCCCCCACGGGCCCGAACGGGCAAGGACACGGCGACAAGGCGGTGAGGCAGGTGTTCGGCATGGGCACGAGGACGGCGGAAGAACGCCGGCACGAGATCGTGCGGGTCGCCCGCGCCACCGGCTCGGTCGACGTCACCGCGCTCGCGGCCGACCTGGGCGTCGCCAAGGAGACCGTACGACGGGATCTGCGCGCTCTGGAGGACCACGGCCTGGTCCGCCGCACCCACGGGGGCGCCTATCCCGTGGAGAGCGCCGGGTTCGAGACGACGCTCGCCTTCCGCGCCACCAGCCACGTGCCCGAGAAGCGCCGGGTCGCCGCAGCGGCGGCCGAACTGCTCGGCGACGCGGAGACGGTCTTCGTCGACGAGGGCTTCACTCCCCGGCTCATCGCCGAGGCCCTGCCCCGGGACCGGCCGCTGACCGTGGTCACCGCGTCCCTGCCGGTCGCCGGCGCGCTCGCCGAGGCGGGCGACACCTCCGTCCTGCTGCTCGGCGGCCGGGTCCGCTCGGGCACGCTGGCCACCGTCGACCACTGGACGACGAAGATGCTGGCCGGCTTCGTCATCGACCTGGCGTACATCGGTGCCAACGGCATCTCCCGCGAACACGGCCTCACCACCCCCGACCCGGCGGTCAGCGAGGTCAAGACCCAGGCGATCCGCGCCGCCCGCCGCACCGTCTTCGCGGGCACGCACACCAAGTTCGGGGCGGTCAGCTTCTGCCGGTTCGCGGAGGTCGGCGCCCTGGAGGCGATCGTCACCAGCACACTGCTGCCCACGGCCGAGGCCCACCGCTACTCGCTGCTCGGGCCGCAGGTCATCCGCGTCTGAGAAGCCGACTCCCTCCCCGCAGGCCCGACTCACGCCCCCGGAGGGCAAGCGCACGCCCTCCTCTGCCCCATACCTCCCCATATGTTCAGGAGCGATCCATGCGAACCCAGAGCCGACGGAGGCCGCGAGCCACGCTCGCCATGGCCGCCGCAGGGACGCTGCTCGCCCCGCTGCTCACCGGCTGCTGGGTCGGCGCGGGCGGGGCCGGATCCGGCGGCAACGCCATCAACGTCCTGATGGTCAACAACCCGCAGATGGTCGAGCTGCAGAAGCTCACCGCGGACCACTTCACCGAAGAGACCGGCATCAAGGTGAACTTCACCGTCCTGCCGGAGAACGACGTCCGCGACAAGATCAGCCAGGACTTCGCCAACCAGGCCGGCCAGTACGACGTCGCCACCCTCTCCAACTACGAGATACCGATCTACGCCCGCAACGAGTGGCTGCGGCCGATGGACTCCTACGTCGCCGAGGACCCGGCGTACGACGAGAAGGACATCCTGGGGCCGATGCGCGAGTCCCTCACCGGCGACGACGGCAAGCTCTACGGCCAGCCCTTCTACGGCGAGTCGTCCTTCCTGATGTACCGCAAGGACGTGTTCCAAAAAGAGGGCCTGACGATGCCCGAGCACCCCACCTGGACCCAGGTGGCCGAGCTGGCCGCCGAACTCGACGGGGCCGAGCCGGACATGAAGGGCATCTGTCTGCGCGGCCTGCCCGGCTGGGGCGAGCTGATGGCACCCCTGACGACGGTCGTGAACACCTTCGGCGGCACCTGGTTCGACCAGGACTGGCAGGCGCGGCTGGACTCCCCCGAGTGGGAGAAGGCGACGAAGTTCTACGTCGACCTCGTCCGCGAGCACGGCCAGTCCGGCGCCGCCCAGTCCGGTTTCGCCGAGTGCCTGAACAACATGACCCAGGGCAACGTCGCCATGTGGTACGACGCCACCTCCGCCGCCGGCTCACTGGAATCGGCGAACTCCCCGGTCAAGGGCAAGATGGGCTACGCGCCCGCCCCCGTGGAGAAGACCGAGTCGGCCGGCTGGCTCTACACCTGGGCCTGGGGCATCCAGGATGCCTCCCGCAACGCCGACAAGGCGTGGCAGTTCGTCTCCTGGGCGTCCAGCAAGGAGTACGAGCAGTTGGTCGGTGACGAGATCGGCTGGTCCGACGTGCCGGCCGGCAAGCGCGCCTCGACGTACGAGAACCCCGCCTACCGGGCAGAGGCCGCCGCCTTCCAGGAGATGACCAGGGAGGCCATCGAGGGCGCCAAGCCGAACGACCCCGGAGTGCAGCCGCGCCCCGCGCCCGGCATCCAGTTCGTCGGCATCCCCGAGTTCACCGATCTCGGCACCCAGGTCTCCCAGGAGATCAGCGCGGCCATCGCCGGACGCCAGTCCGTCGAGGAGGCCCTGAAGAAGTCCCAGCAGCTCGCCGAGAAGATCTCCGAGGAGTACGAGGGACGATGACCGCCACGACAACGGCCCCCTCGGCCGCACCCGACCACGCACGCCCCACCGTCCGTCCGCCGTCCTCCCGACTGCGGGCCTGGGCCACCCGGGCCCCGCTCCTCCCCGCCCTGATCTTCATGATCGTGGTCACCCAGCTGCCCTTCGTGGCGACCCTGGTGATCTCCTTCTTCGACTGGAACGCCCTCTACCCGGACGCCCGCGCCTTCACCGGCTTCGGCAACTACGGCGAGGTCCTCAGCGACCCGGACCTGCGCGGGTCGGTGTGGACGACGATCCTGCTGACGGTGGCGGTGGTCCTGGCCAGCCTGGTCCTCGGCCTGGCACTCGCCCTGCTCCTGGACCGCCGGTTCAAGGGCCGGGGCGTGGTCCGCACCCTGCTGATCGCCCCTTTCCTGGTGGTCCCGGTGGCGGCGGCCCTGCTCTGGAAGCACGTCCTCTACAACCCCGAATACGGCCTGCTGAACGGCCTGTTGCACTACGTCGGCGGCCCGCAGCCCGACTGGATCTCGAACACCCCGCTGCTCGCGGTCGAGGCCTCACTGGTGTGGCAGTGGACGCCCTTCATGATGCTCATCCTGCTGGCCGGACTGCAGAGCCGGGACCAGCAGCAGATCGAGGCCGCCCGGGTGGACGGCGCGAGCGACTGGCAGATCTTCGTCCACCTCACCCTTCCCCACCTGCGCCGCTACCTGGAGCTCGGCGCCCTGCTGGGCTCGATCTACATCGTCCAGAACTTCGACGCCGTCTTCACGATCACGTCCGGCGGCCTGGGCACGGCCAACCTGCCCTACACCGTCTACCAGAGCTTCTACCAGGCCCACGAGAACGGCCTCGCCTCGGCCGCGGGCGTCCTGGTCGTCATCGGCTCGATCATCATCGCCACCTTCGCGCTGCGCGTGGTGTCGTCCCTGTTCCGCGAGGAGGTCGGCCGCGCATGAGCGCCACCGCCGTACGACCCGCCGCCACCGGCACCACCGGCACCGAGCCCGTACGAGCCCGCCGGAAGGCGGGTGCCGGTCTGGGCCTGGTGGCCTGGCTGGCCGGAATCGTCTTCTTCCTGCCGATCGCCTGGATGGCACTCACCTCCTTCCACTCGGAGGAGGACGCGGCCACCAACCCGCCGTCCTTCGCGGCGTCGCTGACGCTGGACGGATACCGCGAGTTCTTCGGCGCGGGCGGTGGCGCCAGCCCCTGGCCGGCGCTGATCAACTCGGCGGTGGCCTCCGTCGCCTCGACCCTCTTCGTCCTGGTCCTGGCCCTGCCCGCCGCGTACGCCCTCTCCATCCGCCCGGTGAAGAGGTGGACGGACGTCCTCTTCTTCTTCCTCTCCACCAAGATGCTGCCGGTGGTGGCGGGCCTGCTGCCGATCTACCTGTTCGCCAAGAACACGGACATGCTGGACAACATCTGGCTGCTGGTCATCCTCTACACCTCCATGAACCTGCCGATCGCGGTCTGGATGATGCAGTCCTTCCTGGCCGAGGTCCCGGTCGCGATCATCGAGGCGGCCCGCGTGGACGGCGCGAAACTGCCGACCATCCTGGCCCGGGTGGTCGCCCCGATCGCCCTCCCCGGCATCGCCGCGACGTCGCTCATCTGCTTCATCTTCAGCTGGAACGAACTGCTCTTCGCCCGGGTGCTGACGGGCGTGGTCGCCGAGACCGCCCCCGTCTTCCTGACCGGCTTCATCACCAGCCAGGGCCTCTTCCTGGCCAAGGTGTGCGCCGCGTCGCTCGTCATCTCCCTGCCGGTGCTCGCCGCGGGGTTCGCCGCCCAGGACAAACTGGTCCAGGGCCTGTCGTTGGGAGCCGTGAAATGAAGGCCGCCGTCATCGAGTCCGTGGGCCGTGCCGTCGTCACCGAGGTCCCCGACCCGACGCCAGGGCCGCGCGAGGTCGTCGTGGAGGTCGCCGCCTGCGGCCTGTGCGGCACCGACCTGCACATCCTCCAGGGCGAGTTCGCGCCCAAGCTCCCCATCGTGCCGGGCCACGAGTTCGCCGGCGAGGTGGTCGGCGTCGGCGCACAGGTCACGGAGGTGTCCGTCGGCGACCAGGTCGCGGTGGACCCGTCCCTCTACTGCTACGAGTGCCGTTACTGCCGCACCGGCCACAACAACCTCTGCGAACGCTGGGCGGCCATCGGCGTGACGACGGCGGGCGGCGCCGCGAAGTACGCGGTGGCACCCGTGGCGAACTGCGTGCAGCTCCCCGAGCACGTCCGCACCCAGGACGCGGCCCTGATCGAGCCCCTGTCCTGCGCGGTCCGCGGCTACGACGTCCTCCAGTCCCGCCTCGGCGCCCACGTCCTGATCTACGGCTCCGGCACGATGGGCCTGATGATGCTGGAGCTGGCCAAGCGCACCGGCGCGGCCAGCGTCGACATGGTCGACCTCAACCCGGCCCGCCTGGAGACGGCCCGCGGCCTCGGCGTCTCGGCCTCGGCCGCGACCCCGGACGAACTGGACCGCCCCCAGGGCTGGGACCTCGTCATCGACGCGACCGGCAACGCGGCGGCCATCCAGGACGGCCTGGACCGGGTCGCCAAGGCGGGCACCTTCCTCCAGTTCGGCGTGGCCGACTACGCGACGCGGGTGCAGATCGACCCGTACCGCATCTACAACCAGGAGATCACCATCACCGGCTCGATGGCGGTCCTGCACAGCTACGAACGCGCGGCGGAGCTGTTCGCGAACGGCGTCCTCGACCCGGACGTCTTCATCAGCGACCGCATCCCGCTGGTCCGCTACCCCGAGGCGCTGGAGCAGTTCGCCTCCGGCGTCGGCAGGAAGATCGTCGTCACGCCCTAGTGGACGGCGTGCCGGTTCAGCACTCGCCGTCGTCCGAAGCCGGGCCACCGCCCAGGACGTGGGCGGTGGCCAGTTCCCGGTAGGCCGGGCTGGAGGCGAGGAGTTCGTCGTGCCGGCCGCCGGCCACCGTACGACCGTCCTCGAGGACGACGATCCGGTCGGCGTGCCGCACGGTGGCGAGGCGGTGCGCGATGACGAGCACCGCGCAGTCCCGGCTGACGGCGTTCAGCGTCCGGATCAGCGCCGTCTCGTTGACGGCGTCGAGGTGTGAGGTGTGCTCGTCGAGGAGGAGCAGTCGCGGCCGGGCGAGCAAGGCGCGGGCCAGGGCGACGCGCTGGCGTTCCCCCGCGGACAGGGTGCCGCCGCGGTCGCCCAGTCTGCCGTCCAGGCCCCCGGGCAGCCGCCGCACCACGTGCTCCAGCCGGGTCAGGCGTACGACACGGAGGACGTCGTCGTCGGTGGCTCCGGGGGACGCGTAGGTGATGTTCTCCCGCAGGGTGCCCTCCAGGACGTGCGTGTTCTGGTCCACGAGGGCGATGCCCGCGCGGCACTCCCGGCGGCTCAGCTCCGCGGTCGGGCGGCCGTCGAACCGGATGGTCCCGGCGTCGGGTTCGTACAGGCGCGCGACCAGGGCGAAGAGCGTGCTCTTGCCGGCTCCGGAGCGGCCGACGAGTGCCACCAGGCCGCGCCGCGGCACGGTGAGGCTCGCCCCGCGCAGCACCGCCCGGTCCGGGACGTAGCCGAAGCGGACGTCGGTCAGCTCCAGCACGGGGGCCGGGAGACGCGGGGTGGCCGGTGGGGCGCCGGGGGCCGTGCGGCCGGGCTCCTTAGAGGACCGCTGGGCTTCCTGGGGCTCCTGGGGAAGGGCCAGGACTTCGTCGATCCGCACACACGCGCCCGTGCCGCGCTGGATCAGGCCGATGGCGCGGAACACCGAGGACAGCGGCATGACCAGGTACGACGCGTACAGCAGGAAGGCGACCAGATCGCCGAGGGAGCCGGCGCCCCCGCTGCCGACCCGCATGCCGCCGACGACCAGCACGAGCAGGAAGGAACCCTGGACCGCGAGTTCGACGGCACTGCTCATGACCGCGGCCAGCTTCGCGGCCCGCACGCCCGACCGGTAGGCCGAGTCCACCCGTTCGCCGATGCGGCGCTCCTCGCGTTCCTCGGCCCGGTACACCCGTACCACCGGCAGGGCGCCGAGGGCACGCTCCAGTTCGGCCGCGACGGCGCCCACGGAGGCCTGCATGTGCTGCGACGCCACCCGCATGCCCTTCAGGAGCGTGGTGACGACGGCCGCGGCGAGGGCGACCGTCAGCACGACGAGGAGCAGCAGCAACGGGTCCAGCCACAGCATCAGCAGCAACGCCCCGGCCGAGACGAGGCAGCCGGTGAGCAGGTCGACCAGCGCCTGGGACACGACGTCCCGCAGCAGGGTGGTGTCGGCGGTGACCCGCGAGACCAGGTCGCCGCCGCGGTGCCGGTCCGCCTCGCGCATCTCCAGCCGCAGCAGCCGCGAGACGAGTCCGTGCCGCACCATGCGGATCACGCCCTCGCCCATGCGGTCCAGCAGGAAGCGGCCGGCCGCTCCCGTGACGGCCTCCGCGACGAAGAGCCCGCACAGCAGCAGCAGGAACGGCCACAGCAGCTCCCCGCGGGCGCTGGAGTCCACGACGTGCTTGGCGACGAGCGGCTGGGCGAGTCCGAGCGCCGATGCGGCCAGGGTCAGCGCGGACGCCACCGTGATGCTGCGCCGGTGGCCGGACGTCAGGCGGAACAGGGAGGCGACCGAGCCCCGCGTCGTCCGGCTCGCGGACGGCACGCGGGACTCGGGTCCTCGGTCGCCGGTGTCAGTGCCGGTGCCGGTGCCGGCACCGGGCGCAGCGTCGTCCGCGACGACCGTCTCGCTCACGTCCGCGTCCGCCGTGCCGGGGCCACCGTCACCAGCCGCGCGAAGTAGTCGTCCGGGACGCCCTCCCCCACCGGGCGGCCGTCGGCCTCGATCCAGGCGTGGGCGGAGAACGGCGGCACCTTGCGCACCCCGGTGCACCAGGTGGGCCAGGTGCCGTGCAGTCTGCAGAGCAGGGCCGCCCCCAGCGACCGCGGCAGGCAGCCGCGCGGCCCCGCGCAGCGCAGGCTCACCGCGCACAACGCCTCCCGGGCCGCCGCGGCCTGTGCGGTGGTGGCGGGCCGCGCGCCACGGCGTACCCGCTCCAGTACGGCGCGGATGTGCCGCGGCGGCAGGAAGGACAGGGCCAGCGCGGGGACGAGGACGAGACGGGCGGCCAGTCGCCGGGCGAGGGGGACTCCGGTGGGCCGGTCCAGGGCACTGGGCGTGGTCACGAGACCAGCCCCGCGGCCCGCAGGTCGCGCACCAGCGCCGTCACGTCCTGCTCGGCGCGGTCGCGGTCGATCTCGAACCGCGCGACCAGCGCCGCGGCGGCGGCCGCCTCGTCGCCGCCGTCCATGAGGGTGCGCACCACCAGTTCACCCGTGGGGTTGAGTTCCCAGTAATCCCCGGTGCGTTGGTCGAGCAGCACGGTTCCGTACTGGGTCTGCGCGGTGGAGACGTCGGTGTCGAATCGGAGCGTCATGGGAGCGGCACCTTTCTGCTGTCTCGCGTCATCCGAGGGCGGATCCGGGACGTGGGGCGCGGTCGCGGGAGCGCAGCCACACCTCGCCCGCGATGGTCGAGTAGAGAATCGCGTCGCGCAGGCCCGGCGCGGACGGCCGCTGCGCGAGCCGGCACAGATCACCGCCGTCCACCAGGCCGAGGTTCTCCAGTCGGGAGCCGGTCCACAGGGTCATCAGGTCGCCCCGGTGGCGGCGCAGGCCGTCCGACGCGTCCATCGACGCCTCGGCCTTGTTGGCTCGTCGCAGGCACTCCTCGGGGACGACACCGCGCATCGCCTCGGTGAGCAGCGGTTTGTACCGCCACGGCGTGACGCGTTCGTCGGGCCGCACCGCGAGGCACGCCTCGATGACGCGGTCGTCCAGGTACGGCGATGCCATCGGAAGTCCCGCCCGGGCCGCCATCCGCTCCCACTGCCGGATGATGCGCGTGCAGGTGCGGATCAGCTCCAGGTCGGTGTGCAGGCCGCGGTCCGCGTGCAGCGACTCGGCCCGCGCGGCGGAGTCCAGCAGGGCCCGGCGGGCCAGCCGTTCCGTCTCGGCGGTCATCCAGGGGAACAGGCGGGGGGACATCCCCCAGCCGAGGCCGCCGGTCACCGAGGACTCGGGCATCGGATCGCGCAGGTGCCGCACGGAGTCCGCCAGCCAGCGCGGGTAGGAACGGGAGTCGGCGAGGGCGCGCGCCGTCCCGCCGAGTGGCCAGTTCCACAGGGCCCGAAAGCCCCGCAACTGGCGCAGCGCGAACAGCGGGCGGGTCCGCAGCAGCCTGTGGTAGTACGCCTCCGAGCACCAGGCGACATGGTCGCCGCCGATGCCGGTGAGGTGCACCCGGCTGCCGCGCTCGGCGAGCCACGGCAGGTGCTGCAGGACACGTGAGCGGTCCATCACCCCGATGGTCGGCTCGTCGAGCAGGTCGTCGACGCCGAGCAGGTCCGAGTAGACCAGCGCCGAGGCGTCCGCGTCCCAGACGACGTGGTCGATCTGCGGGAGGTGCCGCGCCGCCTGTCCGGCCCAGGCCAGATCGGTGTCCGCGGGGTCCCGTCCGGGCCAGGTCGCCGCCACCACGGACGCGTCGGAGCGGGCGGCCAGGAAACAGACGGAGGTGGAGTCCAGCCCGCCGGACAGGTCGCAGCTGACCACGCCGCCCGTCCGGGTCCGGACGTCCACGGCCTCGGCCAGGGCATCACGGACGGCCGGGGCACCCTGCGCGAGGGTGCGGGTGGCCTCCGGGGGCCGCCACCACCGTGTGGTACTGACCCTTCGTCCGTCCGCGGAGACGAGCAGGGCGTCCTCGGGGGAGACCGCCTCCACTCCCTGCCAGACGGAGGTCTCGTACAGCGGGTGCGGCACCGGCCACAGGAGCCGGACCGCCAGCCGGCCGGTGTCCGGGCTGCTCCCCAGGGCCTCGGCGAGCAGGTCCGCGCTCGTCGCGGCCACGTGGACACCACCGATTCGCGCGTGGAAGACGAGACGCAGCCCGGAGGCGGTGCCCTGCACCCGCAGCCGCCCGCCGTGGGTGGCCACCAGGTGGAAGCTGCCCGGCAGGGACCGGGCCAGGACGTCGAGTTCGGTGAGGTCGCGCAGACGGGCGGCCCGGCGTTCGAGCTGTTGGCCGTCGGCCGGACACCAGCCGACGGCGGCGAGGGCCGTCGCGCCCGCCCGGGCCGTGGTGATCTCCGCGCCGGACCACCGGCCGATCAGCCAGGGCCGGCCCGAAGCGTGGGGCAGGACGCGGGTTCCGGGGCGGCGGAAGAAGCGGGCCGCGGCGGCCGCCTCCTCGCAGTCGGGGAAGACCGCGAAGTGGGCGTCGCCGCGACCCGGTTCCGCGCTCTCGTGCATGTCGGACATGCAGTCGCGCTACGTGCCGGCCGTCAGTTCTTGCTGAGGATCAGACGGTCGTTGCCGCTGCGCTGCAGCAGCCCGGTCTTCTCGCGGAAGGACCCGAGCCGGACGAGCGTCGGGGCCTCGTACGTCTTCTTCATGCCATCACCTCGATGTGAGCGGTGCCGTCGGCCCTCCTTGCGGCCGGCGGCGGGAACACCAGGTAGCGGGGCGGCGCACGGCACAGGCAAGACAGCCGAAATAAGACATATGATCAGACTTTAAGAGGTCTGGTCCGGACGATATGCGCCCCGTCGGTCACCCTCCCCGGAAACCAAGGGGGGTGGCGTGGGGAGGCGAACGGGCGGCGCATGCCCTCCGACCTGCCTGGCACGGTCGACGCACCGGACAGGGAGACCGCCGGAGCCGGGACGTGCGGTGCGGGGGCGCCGACCGGCGCACAGCGCACCGGGAACGCAACCGACGGGCCCGGAATCCGGTCGGCAGGCGGACCGCCCCCGCCTCCGGCCACCCCCGACCCGATTGGCCCCCGGGTAAGGGAACGGTAAAACGCCCTCGCTCGTTCACCCGGCATGACAGCTATGACCCCCGGCTCGAACATCCCCCTCTCCGCCGCCCGCGTGACGGTGGACGTCGCCGCGCCCGTGCGGCTCGACGTATCGGGCCTGCTGCTCACCGCCGACGGCAAGGTGCGCTCCGACGACGACTTCATCTTCTACAACCAGCCCACCGGCCAGGGCGTGACCTACCGCTCCGGCGGCGGCACCGCCCCGGACGCGATCGTGGTCGACACCTCCGCCGTCCCGCCGGGCATCGAGAAGATCGTCGTCACCGCCAGCCCGGACGCGGCCGGGCAGACCTTCCAGGGCATCGAACCGACCGCCACCATCCGCAACGCGGACGACAACTCCGCCCTCGCCACCTTCACGCCCCCGCAGCTCGGCACCGAGACCGCGCTGGTGATCGTGGAGGTCTACCTGCGCAACGGCGCCTGGAAGGCCCGCGCGGTCGGCCAGGGCTACTCAAACGGCCTCGCCGGCATCGCGACGGACTTCGGTGTCTCGGTGGAGGAGCCCGCCGCCCCGGCCCAGCCCGCCGCCCCCGCGCAGCCCGCGCCCCCGGCACGGGCGCAGGCGGCCACCCCGCCGCCCCCGCCCGCCGCCGCGCCGACGATGCCCGCCGCTCCCCCCGCGGCACCGGCCGCCCCGGCGGCCCCCGCCCCGGGCGCCGGGAAGATCAACCTCGACAAGGGCCGGGTCAACCTCCAGAAGAACCAGACCGTCTCCCTGGTCAAGGGCGGCCGCCCGGTGCTGTCGCAGGTCAAGATGGGCCTCGGCTGGGAGCCGGCCTACCGCGGCAAGGACATCGACCTGGACGCGTCGGTCATCGCCTACGGCCCGCAGCGCAACCACATCGACAGCTGCTACTTCGGCAAGCTCCAGATCGTGGGCGGCGCGATCAAGCACTCCGGGGACAACCTCACCGGTGAGGGCGGCGGGGACGACGAGGTGATCACCGTCGACCTCGGCCGACTCCCGCAGGAGGTCAGCGGCCTGGTCTTCACGGTGAACTCGTTCTCCGGGCAGAAGTTCACGGAGGTCGCCAAGGCCTACTGCCGCCTCATCGACGCCGCGAGTGGCGAGGAGCTGGTCCGCTTCGACCTCACCAGCGCCGAGCCGCAGACCGGCGTGATGATGGCGAAGCTGATCCGCCAGTTCTCCGGCGAGTGGGAGATGACCGCCATGGGCGAGTTCGTCAAGTCCCGCACGGTCCGGGGCATGGTGAAGCCGGCGGCGAAGGCGCTGTAGCCCTTCCGGACAGTGGGGCGCTCGCCACTCGGCGGGCGCCCCACCGCCCCTTACGCCCGCAGCCCGTCCCACATCAGCGACAGATACCTGCGGATCGACTCCCCGTCCTCCCCGCCCTCCCCGTCGGTCGCCCCGGCCGCCGTGGCCACCCCGTGCACCAGCCGCAGCACCTCGATCGGCTCGACGTCCCGTCGCAGCGTCCCCGCCTCCTGCGCCGCCCGCACCAGCCGCCCGGCCGCGCCCCGCAGGCAGTCGCCGCACGCCGTGTCCACCGCCGAGCCCCCGGCCGTGACTGCGGTGCCGAGCAACGCCCTCATCCCGCGGACCTGGATCATGCCGACGGCCAGCTCGTCCAGCCACTCCCGCAGCGCCTCGCCCGGCGCCCGGTCGCCCGCGACGATGTCCGCCCGCGCCGCGATCGCCTCGATCCGGTCGAGGTAGGCCGCCTCCAGCAGCGCCTGTCGCGTCGGGAAGTGCCGGTACAACGTGCCGGTCCCGACCCCCGCGCGCCTGGCGATGTCGTCCAGGGAGGCGCCTTCACCGTGCTCGGCGAAGGCCGCCGCCGCGACCTCCAGCAACCGCTCACGATTGCGACGGGCATCCGCGCGCATGGGCCTGACCTGCGCCATCCCACTACTCCCTGCACCCGGGGTCTTCCGCCGAACCCTACCGCCCGCCCGCGGGCCGCCGCCCGGCCCACCGAACGGAGGGAACCATTCCGCACCGGCCGGGTCTCCAGTCCAAGGATGACAGCCTTGTTGATGTTGCTGTTCGCGCTGTACGCGATCAGCGGTTGGGTGGCGGTCCTCATCGCCTTCGGTTATCTGCTGGGCGCGCTGGCGCGCACCCGGCCGGCGGACCTGATGCGCGACGAGGGGCCGCGGACGGTGCGACTGCTGTTCCCGACACCCGCCTACCTGCGCCTGGACCGGATCGCGACCCTGTGCCTGGTCCTCTTCGACCTGTGGGTCGTGTCCCTGATCCTGCTGCTCGGGCAGGACGGCATCTTCACCGAGGACTGGATGGGATCTCCGGGCATGATGGACTCCACCGGCGCCTCCTTCCAGGACGACGCCGTGCACGGCCTGCTCACCGTGATGGGGTGGACGTGCGGTGTCACGGTCCTGTTCCGGTGGTGGACGGCCGCGGTGACCCAGCTGTGCCTCCTGTCCGCCGCGGCCTGGTGGATCGCCTCCTTCGAGACATGGTGGAGCGGCTGACGCCCCGCGGACTAGAACAGCGCGCTGTACGCGTTCAGCGCCGGCTGCCCGCCCAGGTGGGCGTAGAGGACGGTGGCGTCGCGGCCGATCTCGCCGCGGGTGACCAGGTCGACCAGTGCCGCCATCGACTTCCCCTCGTAGACCGGGTCGGTGACCATGCCCTCGGTCCGGGCGGCCAGCCGTATCGCCGCGAGCGTGGTGTCGTCGGGGACGCCGTACGTGCCCGCGTGGTACCGCTCGTCCAGCTCGACGTCCGCCTGGGTCAGTTCCGCCGACACGCCGATGAGCCGCCCCGTGCGGTGTGCGATCCGCGCGATCTGTTCCCGGGTGCGGTCGGGCCGGGCGGACGCGTCGACGCCGATCACCCGCCGGGTCCGGCCGCCCGCCTCCTCCAGCGCGCGGAAGCCGGCGACCATGCCGGCCTGGGTCGAGCCGGTCACCGAGCAGACGACGACGGTGTCGAAGAAGACGCCCAGCTCCCGTTCCTGCTCGGCGACCTCGTACGCCCAGCCGGCGAAGCCCAGCCCGCCGAGCGGGTGGTCGGAGGCGCCGGCGGGGACGGCGTAGGGCTTGCCTCCCGCGTCCTCGACCTCCTTGAGCGCCTGTTCCCAGCTCTCCTTGAAGCCGATCCCGAACCCGGCCCGCACCAGCCGCACATCGGCGCCGGCGAGCCGGGAGATCAGGATGTTGCCGACCTTGTCGTAGACGGCGTCGGGCCAGTCCACCCAGCTCTCCTGCACCAGCACGCACTTCAGTCCGGCCCGGGCCGCGACGGCCGCCACCTGACGCGTGTGGTTCGACTGCACCCCGCCGATGGAGACGAGCGTGTCGCAGCCTTGCGCGAGGGCGTCGGCGACCAGGTACTCCAGCTTGCGGGTCTTGTTCCCGCCGTAGGCGATGCCGGAGTTCAGATCCTCCCGCTTGGCCCAGAGCGTGGCCCCGCCGAGGTGTGCGGTGAGCCGTTCGAGCCGGTGCACGGGCGAGGGGCCGAGGAGCAGCGGGTAGCGCTCGTACGAGGAAAGCGACACGGTTCCTCCCGGGTCGGTACGGATCAGTCGGAGTCGGCGAGTTCTGCGAGGCTCCGCCAGATGTCCGCCGTCACACGGAGCGCCGTCTCCGTGTCGCCGGCCGCGCAGGCCTCGATGAGCCGTTCGTGCAGCCCGGCCGAACGGCAGGTGCCGCCCTCGCCGAAGCGGCGGCGCTCCAGCCTGCGGATGAGCGGGGTGTAGCGGGCGACGGTGCAGGCGGCGGCCCGGTTGCCGGCGGTGCGGACGAGGACGTGGTGCAGTGCGTCGTCGGCGCGCAGGGCACCGTCGACGTCGCCGGCGCGGACGGCCGAGGCGAACCGCTCGTTGGCCGCGCGCATCGCGTCGAGGTCCGCCTCTCGGAGCCGGGGTACGGCGACGCGCGTGACCAGTTCGTGCATGGCGCCGACGACGGCGGCGGCGTCCCGCACATCGGCGGCGACCACCGGGGTGACCCGGGTGTAGCTCTGCGGCTTGCTCTCCAGCAGCCCTTCGTCCACCAGCCGCGAGAACGCCTCGCGCACCGGGGCCCGGGACAGCCCCAGCCGCTCGGCCAGGTCAGCGTCGCGCACGACGGCGCCGGGTTCGATCTCCCCGGCGACGATGGCGTCCCGGATGGCTTCGCAGGCGCGGTCACGGAGCAGGGTGCGGGATACGGGGCGGATGGCGTCCACGACTGAAATGTTAGATGTCAACGCGCACCCGGACAAGGCTGTGGCCCGCACCTGCGCAGCACAGGTGCGGGCCGCGGTGGACCTCGGGGCCGGCGCTCAGGCCACTCGGGAAGGGCAGCGGCCGGGTCGTGTGATCCCCCGTTCTAACGCCGCTGCCGCTTCCACGGCCCGGTGATCGCCAGCAGGATGCCGGGGTCCTGGATATTGGCGTAGAGGGTCTTGCCGTCGGGCGAGAAGGTGACGCCGGCGAACTCGCTGTACTCCGGCTCCTCTTCGGAACCGACGTTCAGGTCGTTGCGGGCGATGGGGTACGTGCGCCCGCTGTCGGTGGCGCCGAACAGGTGCTGGACGCCGTCGCCGTCCTCGGCGATGACGATGCCGCCGTACGGGGAGACGGTGATGTTGTCGGGGCCGTCGAAGGCACCGTCCGCCGACGGGTCGGGGTTGACGCCGAGGAGGACCTTGAGGGTGAGGGTGCGGCGCTTGGGGTCGTAGAACCAGACCTGGCCGTCGTGCGGCCGGCCGGGGCTCTCGTCACGGGCGAACGAGGAGACGATGTACGCGCCGCCGTCGGCCCACCACATGCCCTCCAGCTTGCGGGCGCGGGTGACCTGGCCGGCGCTGAACTGCTTGCGCGCGGAGGTGTTCTGCGCGTCGCGGTCGGGGACGTCCGTCCAGTCGACGCCGTAGACGGTGCCGGTCTTCGTCGCGCGGGAGAGGTCGTCGACGAACTTGCCGCCGGAGTCGAAGCACTTGAAGGCCTGGAGGACACCGGCGTCGTCGGCGAGGGTGCGCAGCCTGCCGCGGCCGTGCCGGAAGCCCTCCGGCGGGGTCCAGCGGTAGAAGAGGCCGTTGGGGCCGGAGGCGTCCTCGGTGAGGTAGAGGTGGCCGCGCTTGGGGTCGACGACGACGGCCTCGTGGGCGTAGCGGCCGAGCGCCTTGATCGGCTTGGGGTCCCGGTTGGCGCGGCGGTCCTCGGGGTCGACCTCGAAGACGTAGCCGTGGTCCTTGGTCATCCCCTCCTCGCCGGCCTTGTCCTCGGTCTCCTCGCAGGTCAGCCAGGTGCCCCACGGGGTGCTGCCGCCCGCGCAGTTGGTGGCGGTGCCGGCGATGCCGACCCACTCGGCGACGTGGCCGCCGCGGCGGACCTCGACGACCGTGCAGCCGCCGGCCGCGGCGGGGTCGTAGACGAGGCCCTCGGCGAGCGGGACGGGGTGGTCCCACTCGTCGCGGTGGCCGCCGAGTTCGTGGTTGTTGACGAGGAGGGTGGTGCCGCGCGGGCCGTCGAAGGTGGCGGTGCCGTCGTGGTTGGACGGGGTGTACTCACCCGACTCCAGCCTGGTCCGGCCGCAGTAGGTGATGATCTCGTACCGGAACCCGGCGGGCAGGGCGAGGATGCCGTCCGGGTCGGGGATCAGCGGCCCGTAGCCGACCCCGCCGTGGTCGTGCCCGTGTCCGTGGCCTCTGCCGTGCTCCTCCCCCGCGCTCTCGGTGTCCGTGGAAGCGAGGGCGTTCGGGGCGGTGGCGAGGGCGCCGACGCTGCCCGCCAGCACGACTCCGGCGCCGGTGAGCGCGGATCGGCCGGCGAAGTCCCTGCGAGTGAGCGACATGGTGTCTCCTGTGACGGTGGACGTGCCGTGGAGGGTGGCGGACCTCGGTCCGGCGCCACGGTTCCGCCCGCGCCTGAACGGCGGTTGAACTGCGCACGGCACCCGCGAGGCAGCCCGCACAACCGCGGAGACGCCCGCCACAATCGCCAACCGCGGGCATTCGTGCCGCCTGGGGCGGCACGGCTGGGCGCGGCGACACCCCGCAACGCCGGGTCGCGCCACCCGCCCCCGCCCAGCTGAACCGGCGTGCACAGGCTCCGCCGGGGGCGCCCGGCGCGCACAGGCTCCGCCCGGCGCGCCCGGCGTCAGCCGCCCTGCTGCGACCGCGCCTTGAACGCCGCCTTACGCGCTTCCTTGGCGACCTTCTTGTCGGGATGCAGCCGCCCCATCGCCTCCAGGACGTCCGGCGTGGCCGGGTGGTCGATCCGCCAGACCGTGTCGAAGAACCCGCTGTGCTGCCGGGCCAGTCCCTCCACCAGCGCACGCAGTTCCTCGGAGTTCCCTTCGGCCGCGAGCTGTGCCGCCACGGTGTCGATGGTCAGCCAGAAGACCATCTCCTGCGGCGGGGCGGGAACGTCCTGCGCGCCGTGCTCGGTCAGCCAGACCCGGGCCAGGCCGCCCAGCTCGGCGTCGTCGAGGACCTCCCGCAACGCGGGCTCCGCCTCGGCGCCGACCAGGGACAGCGCCTGCTGGCAACGCAGCCGGCGCAGGGGCGCGCCGGTGTCCGAACCGCGTGCCGCCGCCAGCAGCTCGCGTGCCGCGTCGAGGGGGCCCCGGCCGGCGAGCCACAGCTCGGTCTCTGCGTGGGCCGCGGCCGGCGGGAAGGGGGCGGTGCCGTCGAGCAGCGCGTCGGCGCCCTTGTCGGCGAGGTCGCCGACGGCGGGCGCCTCGAAGCCGGCCTCCAGGAGCCGGGCGCGCAGTCCGTACAGTCCGAGCGGGGTGAGCCGCACCATGCCGTAGCGGGCGACGTCGGTCTCGTCGACGGGCGCCGCGGGCTCCTCGTCCGCGTCGGCCATCAGGGCCTCGTCGACCGGCTGGTACTCGACGAGACCGATGGGCTCCAGCAGCCGGAACTGGTCGTCCAGCCGCATCATCGCGTCGGACACCTGCTCCAGCACGTCGTTGGTGGGCTCGCCCATGTCGCTGGGCACGATCACGGACGCCGCCAGCGCGGGCAGCGGCACGGACGCGTCGCCGGGGTGGTCCTCGCCGACGGTGAGCAGGTAGAGGTTGCCGAGCACGCCGTCGAGGAACTCCGCCTCGGCCTCCGGGTCCCAGTCGAGGGACGACAGGTCGACCTCGCCGCCCTCGGCCATCGCGTCTACCAGGTCGTCGAGGTCGGGCACGCTCGCGTCGGCGAGCAGCGCCTCCAGGGCGGCGAGCCACAGCCCGAGCACGTCCTGCGGGGAGCCGCCGGTGAGCAGCGCGACGTCCTCGCCCGCCGCGACGGTGCCCGCCTCCTCGTCGGTGATCTCGACGAGCCCGGTGTCCACGGCGATCCGCCACGCCTCGCTCGCGTGCGCCGCGGCGTCGTCCCCGCTCAGCCCGAGGTGCTCGGCCGCCGTCGGCAGCTGCTCCTCGACGAGCCCGCCCCCGGCGTCGACACGGGTGTCAGGACCGGCCCAGCGGGCCAGCCGGGCGGCCCGGGAGAGCACCGGCGTGGACAGCGCGTCGCGGGCCAGTTCCGCTTCGGGGCGCAGCCGTGCGGGCGGCAGGGTGGAGCTGTCTGACATCGGCTGTTTCTCCTCGCGCGCCTTGGCCGCCGTACGGCCATCCGGACGCCGTACGGCTCAACGGCTCAGCCTAGACGGGTTTCCACCCATGCCGCCCGGTTCATCTCCCCGACGGGTGGAGTACATGGCCGAAACCTTGACAACTGGCGTGGCCAAGCAGGAGATTGACGCGCGTAGAAAGCGGGGGGACAAGTGTTCACTCAGCTCCATGTGTGCCCTGCGGCCCCTCGCGTCCCACCCTCGTCCCATCGCGCCCCACCCTCGCCCCACCCTCGTCCCGGCGCTCTGTCACGTCCCCGGAGGGATCACGTTGGCCAGCAAGTCTTCCGCGCGCCTCGCCGCGCTCACCGTCGCCGCAGTCTGCTCGGCGGCGTCCACGGTCGTCCTCACCTCGCCCGCGCACGCCGACTCCGTGCGCGTCCACGACATCCAGGGCAGCACCCGGCTGTCGCCGTACGCCGGCGAGCAGGTCACGGACGTGGCCGGAATCGTCACCGGAGTCCGCGGCTACGGCAACTCCAGAGGTTTCTGGATCCAGGATCAGAGGCCCGACGCCGACCCGGCCACCAGCGAGGGCGTCTTCGTCTTCACCGGCTCCACGCCGAAGGGCGTCGCCGTCGGTGACGCGGTCACCGTCTCCGGCACGGTCTCGGAGTACGTCCCGGGCGGCACCTCGTCCGGCAACCAGTCACTGACCGAGATCACCCGCCCGTCGTTCACCGTCGTCTCCAGCGGCAACGAGGTCCCGGCCGCGACGACCGTCTCCGCCCGCACCGTGCCGCGCGTGTACGCCCCCGAGGGCGACGAGGCCGCGAACGGCTCGGTCAACGGCCTGACGCTGCGGCCGGACAAGTACGCCCTGGACCACTACGAGTCCCTGGAGGGCATGAACGTCCGGGTCGCCGACGCCCGCGTGGCCGGCGCCACGGACCCGTACACCGAGCTGTGGGTCACGGTGAAGCCCTGGGAGAACGCCAACCGCCGCGGCGGCACGGTGTACGGCTCCTACGACTCCCAGAACACCGGCCGGCTGCAGATCCAGTCCCTGGGCAAGCCGGCCGACTTCCCCGACGCCAACGTGGGCGACACCCTCGCCGGAACCACCGCGGGCCCGCTGGACTACAACCAGTACGGCGGCTACACGCTGGTCGCGAGCGAGATCGGCGCGCTGGAGAGCGGGGGCCTGGAGCGCGAGTCGACGCGCCGGCAGAGCAGCCGGGAGCTGGCGGTGGCGACGTACAACGTCGAGAACCTCGACCCGTCCGACGACACCTTCGCCGCGCACGCGGAAGCGATCGTGCGCAATCTCGCGTCGCCCGACATCGTGTCCCTGGAGGAGATCCAGGACAACAACGGCGCCACGAACGACGGCACCGTGGCCGCCGACGCGACGGTCGGCAAGCTGATCGACGCGATCGTCGCGGCCGGCGGCCCGCGCTACGACTGGCGCGGCATCGACCCGGTGGACGGCGAGGACGGCGGCCAGCCCGGCGGCAACATCCGCCAGGCGTTCCTGTTCAACCCGGAGCGGGTCTCCTTCACCGACCGCGGGTCCGGCGACGCGACCACCGCGACCGAGGTGACGAAGGTGCGCGGCAAGGCGGCGCTCACCCACTCCCCCGGCCGCGTGGACCCGGCGAACGCGGCCTGGGAGGACAGCCGCAAGCCGCTGGCCGGCGAGTTCGTCTTCCGCGGCCGGACGGTCCTGGTCATCGCCAACCACTTCAACTCCAAGGGTGGCGACCAGAGCCTGTCCGCCCAGTACCAGCCGCCCTCGCGCGGCTCGGAGACGCAGCGCCACCTCCAGGCGAAGGCCGTGAACACCTTCGTCAAGGACGTCCTCTCCACTCAGAAGAACGCGGACGTCATCGCCCTCGGCGACATCAACGACTTCGAGTTCTCGCAGACCACGCGCATCCTGGAGGGCGACGGCGCCCTGTGGTCGGCGGTCAGGTCGCTGCCGCCGAGCGAGCGTTACTCGTACGTCTACCAGGGCAACAGCCAGGTCCTCGACCAGATCCTGGTCAGCCCGTCGATCCGGTGGGGCGGGCGCCTGTCGTACGACAGCGTGCACGTCAACGCCGAGTTCCACGACCAGATCAGCGACCACGACCCGCAGGTGCTGCGGTTCCGCCCGTGACCGGCGGCCGGAGGGAGCGGGTTCAGCGGGGTACGAGGCCGAGGGCGTGGTCGTAGCGGTTGACCGCACTGCTCTTCAGGCCCGGCCAGTTCCGCACCCGCTCCCACTGTGCCGACGCCGAGCCGATGCCCTCGCCCGGTGCGGCGAGGGCGTCGATGTGGGCCTGGGCGCTCTCCCACTCGGCGTAGTTGAGGACGCGGGTGCCGTCGGTGCTGAGGTGGAAGTGGGCGGAGATGCCGCCTGGGTGCGGCTCCGGCCCGCTCTCCAGTGCCTCGAAGACGGCGTCCACCCAGGCGCGCTGGCGCTCGGGGTCGGGCCCCTCGAACTCGACGTCGACGATCACGACGCAGCCCGGAACGGGCGCCGGCCCGTTCTCGCGGGTGCCGCTGCGGTAGTGCCGGTACCTGCCGAGCCCGAGCCGTTCGATGCCGGGCACGGCGGTGTCGATCTCGTCGACGCGCTCCTGCCGGTGCGTCTTCACGAAGGCCTCGTACGCCTGCTCGTTCGCCCACTGCGAGTGGTGCAGCAGCGTGCTGCCGTCGTGGCCGGTGTAGACGTGGTAGCCCAGCAGGTCGTCGGCGGGCCAGGGGCGGCGCTCCCAGGTACGGGCGATGGCGTCGACCGTCTGCCGCTGCCGCTCGGGCGTGCCCACCCGCCAGGTGCTGAAGAAGGGGGCCCGGACGTCGGAGCGGGCGAGTTCGGGGTGTGCGTCGGTACGGCGGGACATGCCGGCCTCCACTGATCGGGTCGTCGGGTGCACGCACCACTCTCCGACCTCGACCAAGGTTGAGGTCAAGTGCCCTCCTCCGGAGTGCGCTCCGGTGCCGGTACGACATGCGTGACGAGGGGCCCCGCCCCGGAGCCCCTCGTCACGCCCGCGCCCTCAGCAGGGCCCGTGACGGTGGCGGCGCCGCAGCACGCCCACCGCGACCACCGCGCCCGCCGCCGCACCGGCGACCAGCACCGCACGGGGATGCCCGAGCCCGGCCCGAACCGCACCGCGCGCCCGTCCCGGCACCCGCTGCTCCACGGTCTGCCCGGCCCTGCCCGCCTTGTCCTGCGCGGTGTGCCCGGCCCGGCTCGCCTTGTCCTGCACGGTTTGCCCGGCCTGCGCGGCGGAACTGCGCAGCTGCACGGTCATGGCGCCGGCCTTGTCCCGGAGGTCGGCGGCCCGGGCCTTGGCGCGGCCCTTCACATCCGCCTTCCCCGCCAGTTCCTCCACGGTGTCGCCGAGCTGACCGCGGGTCTGTTCGATCTGCTGCCGCAGCTCGTCGGGCCCCTTGGCCCCGCCGATCGGCTGTGCGGTGGAGCCGCTCCTCGTGCCGTCACCGCTTGTCGCGTCGGTCATCGATGCGCCCTTTCCCTGATCTGGTCCACGTCGGCCCTGACGCTGCCGAGGGTCTCCTCGGGTTTCGGGGGCACCGCGCGGCGGAGCTGGGCGCGGCCCATCATGGCCAGTACGCCCGCGATCACGAAGAGCACCGCCGTCACGATGAGCGCCGCGGCCCAGACGGGCAGCGCCAGCGAGAGCGCGGCGGTGGCCGTACCGGCCAGGGCGAACAGCCCGACGTACGCGATGGCGCCCGCGGCGCCGAGCATCCCGCCGCCCCGCCCGGCCCGCTTGCCCTTCTCGGCCAGCTCCATCTTGGCGAGGGCCACCTCCTGGCGCACGAGCCGGGAGAGCTGTTCGGTGGCCTGACCGACGAGTTCACCCACGGAGTGCTGCTGCTCGTCGTGCACAGGCCTGGTGTGCATGGTCCCGGTCACGGTTCCGCCTCCTCTCGGTTCGGAGCACCCCGGGTACCCATGGCCGACCGGCACTACCCCTGCCCTCTCCCACCGCCGACCCCGCAGCGCTCCTTACGGGTACCTCGTAGCAGATTTAAGTGGAGCTACACGATCTGTCCGCCGACACTACTCCCATGACGACAGACGACGACCGCCCCTCCCCTCCCCCCTTCGGCCGCGCCCTGTGCGCCATGGTCACGCCCTTCACCGAGACCGGCGCGCTCGATCTCGACGGCGCCCAGCGGCTGGCCGACCGGCTGGTGTCGCGGGGCTGTGACGGCCTGGTGCTGTCCGGCACCACGGGTGAGTCGCCGACCACCACGGACGCCGAGAAGGCGGCGCTGGTCACGGCGGTGCGGGAGGCGGTCGGGAGCCGGGCGTCAGTCGTCGCCGGGGTGGGCACCGCCGACACCCGGCACACGGTGGAACTGGCGCTGGCCGCGGAGAGGGCCGGCGCGGACGGGCTGCTGGTGGTCACGCCGTACTACAGCAGACCTCCGCAGGACGCCCTGGAGGCGCACTTCCTGGAGGTCGCGGACGCCTGCGGGCTGCCGCTCGCCCTCTACGACATCCCGGGCCGCACCGGCACCCGCATCGAACCCGACACGCTCGTCCGCCTCGCCGGACACCCGCGGATCGTCGCCGTCAAGGACTGCTCCTACGACCTCCTCGGCACTCAGAAGGTGCTCTCCCGCTCGGATCTGGCGTACTACGCGGGCTGCGACGAGCAGATCCTCGCCCTGTACGCGGTCGGCGCGGCGGGATACGTCAGCACGGTCGCGAACGTCGTGCCGGACCTGTTCCGGGCGGTCCTCGACGCCTTCGACGCGGGCGACACCGGGCGGGCCGCCCTGCTCCAGCGGCGGGCGATCCCACTCGTCGAACCGATGATGGCCGCGGGCCTGCCCGGCACGGTCACCGCGAAGGCCCTCCTCGGCGCACTGGGCCTGCCCGCGGGGCCGGTCCGGGCACCGCTGCGGCCCGCGGACCGCGAGACGACCGACAGGCTGTTGGCGGCCTACGAGGAACTGGTCGCCGGTACCGATCAGCTCCAGGTGTAGCCGTCCCCGAACAGCAGCGTGTGCTCCAGTACGTCCTCCGCCGGGTCGTCGATCTGTCCCACGTTGACGTTGAGGAGACCGACCCGGGGACCGTTGTGCGAACCGGAGGTGGTCTCGTCCGCCTGCGCGGCCCCTGCCGAACCCCAGCACACCAGTACCGCGGCGCCCGCCCCGGCCAGCCAACGCACCACGGTCCTCGCCCGTTCGTTCGTCATACCAGGCCCCTCGTTTCGTCGGATCGGCGTCTGATCGGACTCTGCGTCCACCAGTTCATCCGCCAAGACCACCGGAAGGTCACGGGGGGTCATCCGTACGTGCGCGGGGCGCTCGCGGCACGCGCCTTCACCGCGTCGGCGGAACACACCCCCACAGCCGCGCCCGGAAACGGCGAGCGCCCTCCCGACAGCCCGGCAGGGGCACGTCGGAAGGGCGGCTCGGCCGTCGGCGACCGGCTACGGCGTCAGGTGTGGCTGCTCAGTTGTGGCTGTGCAGGATCTCGTTCAGGCCGCCCCACACCGCGTTGTTCGGGCGGGCCTCGACCGTGCCCGTGACCGAGTTGCGGCGGAAGAGGATGTTCGAGGCGCCGGAGAGTTCGCGGGCCTTGACGATCTGGCCGTCGGGCATGGTCACGCGGGTGCCGGCGGTGACGTAGAGGCCGGCCTCGACCACGCACTCGTCGCCCAGCGCGATGCCGACGCCCGCCTCGGCGCCGACCAGGCAGCGCTCGCCGATGACGATCCGGACGTTGCCGCCGCCGGAGAGGGTGCCCATGGTGGAGGCGCCGCCACCGATGTCGGAGCCGTCACCGACGACGACGCCCGCGGAGATGCGGCCCTCGACCATCGAGGTGCCGAGCGTGCCCGCGTTGAAGTTGACGAAGCCCTCGTGCATGACCGTGGTGCCCGCGGAGAGGTGCGCGCCGAGGCGGACGCGGTCGGCGTCGGCGATGCGCACGCCCTTGGGGGCGACGTAGTCCGTCATGCGCGGGAACTTGTCGACCGAGGTGACCTGGAGGTGCAGGCCCTCGGCGCGGGCGTTGAGGCGCACCTTCTCGATGTCGTCCACGGCGACCGGGCCGAGCGAGGTCCAGGCGACGTTGGCCAGGTGGGCGAAGATGCCGTCCAGGTTCTGGCCGTGCGGCTCGACCAGGCGGTGGGAGAGCAGGTGCAGACGCAGGTAGACGTCGTGCGTGTCGACCGGCTTCTCGTCCAGCGAGGCGATGACCGTGCGGACCGCGACCACTTCGACGCCGCGCCGGGCGTCCGGACCGACCGCCGCGGTCGCGCCGCCGCCGAGGAGTTCGGCGGCCTGTTCGGCGGTGAGGCGCTCGGTGCCGGACGGGCCGGGCTCAGCGGTCAGTTCGGGGGCCGGGAACCAGGTGTCGAGAACGGTGCCGTCGGCGGCGATCGTGGCAAGCCCGGCGGCCACGGCGCCGGTGGTACGGGGAGCAGTCGTGTCGGTCATGAGGGCAACCTAACCGGCCGTCGCCCGCGGAAGCGAGCCGACCCCTCGGGCGTCTCGCCCCGCGGTCACCGGCCCGGTGGGATCACCCGCGCCAGTACCTCCCGCGTGTACTCCTCGTCGTACGGCGTGTCCGTCAGCAGCACCTGGAGGCAGACGCCGTCCATCAGCGCGACCAGGGCCCGTGCCGTGAGCGGGTCCGTGCGGTGGGCGAGCAGGTCGGAGACGCCCTCGGCCCACTCCGCCGCCACCGGACGCAGGGCGGGGCGGCGCAGCGCGGCCAGGTACAGCTCGTACTCCAGCTCCACGCCCGTGCGGTCGCCGCCCAGCCACTCGCCAAGGACGCCGGCCAGTTCGCCGGGCAGGTCGGCGTCGGGGTCGGACAGGCCCGGGTGCGCGGCGACCACCTTGGCGAAGCCCTCGTTGGCCTGGCGCAGGGCGGCGACCAGGAGTTCGTCCAGGGTCGCGAAGTGGTACGTCGTCGACCCGAGGGGTACGTCGGCCTCGGCCGCGACGGTGCGGTGGCTGAGGCCGGCGATGCCCTTGCGGCCGACGACCCGGATCGCCGCGTCGATGATGCGCTGACGTCGCTCGGGGTCGTAGCGGCGGCCGGACATCAGTGCGCGCCGCCCAGGTTGAGGACGACGACCCCGATGATGATCAGCGCGATGCCGGCGGCCTTGGTGAGCGTCATCCCCTCCCCCATGAACACCACCCCGATCGCGGCGATGGCTGCCGTGCCCACGCCGGCCCAGATGGCGTACGCCGTGCCTACGGCGAGGACCTTCAGGGTCTGGGCGAGCAGTGCGAAGGAGAGCACGTACGCGAGTGCCGTGAGCAGCGACGGACCCAGTCTGCTGAAGCCCTCGCTGTACTTCATGGCGGTGGTCCCGGCGACCTCGGCGGCGATGGCTCCGGCCAGGAGCAGATATCCCATGTGTACGAGCGTACATAACGATGGGGGGCGCGTACA
This sequence comes from Streptomyces sp. NPDC058812, assembly GCF_042744565.1. NCBI lineage: Bacteria > Bacillati > Actinomycetota > Actinomycetes > Kitasatosporales > Streptomycetaceae > Streptomyces > Streptomyces sp. NPDC058812. The sequence continues at coordinate 13,226 of NZ_JBHYOB010000020.1, read as the reverse complement.
CGAAAACGGCGACACCCGAAGGTGTCGCCGTCTTCCGGAATGGGGCGGGTGGGTCTCAGACGTTGAAGCCCAGCGCGCGCAGCTGCTCGCGGCCGTCGTCCGTGATCTTGTCCGGGCCCCACGGCGGCATCCAGACCCAGTTGATCCGCAGCTCGTTGACGATGCCGTCGGTGGCGGACTTGGCCTGGTCCTCGATCACGTCCGTCAGCGGACAGGCCGCCGACGTCAGGGTCATGTCGATGGTCGCGATGTTCGCGTCGTCGATGTGGACGCCGTAGATCAGGCCCAGGTTGACGACGTCGATGCCCAGCTCGGGGTCCACGACGTCCAGCAGGGCCTCGCGGACCTCCTCCTCGGAGGCCGGCTTCATTTCCACGGTCTCACTCATGCCGTCGTCTCCTTCTCGGCGTCGGCGCCGTCCAGTGCCTGGGCCGTCGCGTCCTTCCAGGCCATCCAGCTCAGCAGGGCGCACTTGACCCGGGCCGGGTACTTCGAGACCCCGGCGAACGCGACCGCGTCCTCCAGGACCTCCTCCATCGCGTCGTCCGGCTCGATCCTGCCCTTGGACTGCATCAGCTCCAGGAAGGTCTCCTGGATCCGCTGCGCCTGGGCGAGGTCCTTGCCGACCAGCAGGTCGTTCAGCACGGAGGCGCTCGCCTGGCTGATCGAGCAGCCCTGGCCCTCGTAGCTGACGTCGCTGATCGTCGTGCCGTCGTACTTCACGCGCAGCGTGATCTCGTCACCGCACGTCGGGTTGACGTGGTACACCTCGGCGTCGCCGTCCCTCAGACCACGCCCGTGCGGGTTCTTGTAGTGGTCCAGGATGACTTCCTGGTACATGGAGTCCAGCTTCATGCTCTTCGCTCGTCCCGTCAGCCGAAGAAGTTCCGTACGTGCTCCAGACCGTCGACCAGTGCGTCGATCTCGGCCGGCGTGGAGTACAGATAGAACGACGCTCGCGTGGTCGCAGGAATTCCGTAGCGGAGGCAGACGGGGCGGGCGCAGTGGTGGCCGACCCGGACCGCGATGCCCTGCTCGTCGAGGACCTGGCCCACGTCGTGGGGGTGGATGTCGCCGAGCGTGAAGCTGATCGCCGCGCCGCGCTCCTCGGCCGTGGTGGGGCCGATGATCCGCAGGTCGGGTACCTCCAGCAGACGCTTGACCGCGTACTCGGTCAGCGCGTGCTCGTGGGCGAGGATCTTGTCCATGCCGATCGAGTTGAGGTAGTCGATCGCCGCGCCCAGGCCCACCGCCTGCGCGACCGGGGGCGTGCCCGCCTCGAACTTGTGGGGGGCCGGGGCGTACGTGGAGGAGTGCATCGAGACCGTCTCGATCATCTCGCCGCCGCCGAGGAAGGGCGGGAGGTCCTCCAGCAGTTCCTGGCGGCCCCACAGGACGCCGATACCCGTCGGGCCGCACATCTTGTGGCCGGTGAAGGCCACGAAGTCGGCCTGGAGGGCCTGTACGTCCATCGGCATGTGCGGCGCGGCCTGGGAGGCGTCGACGCAGACGAGCGCGCCGACCTCCTGGGCGCGGCGCACGATCGCCTCGACCGGGTTCTGGGTGCCCAGGATGTTGGAGACCAGCACGAAGGAGACGATCTTCGTCTTCTCCGTGATGACCTCCTCGATGTTCGAGAGGTCCAGGCGGCCGTCGTCCGTGAGGCCGAACCAGCGGAGCTTCGCGCCGGTGCGCTGCGCCAGCAGCTGCCACGGCACGATGTTGGAGTGGTGCTCCATCTCCGTGATGACGATCTCGGTGTCGGCGTCCACGCGGTAGGGGTCGTCGGCCCAGCCCAGCATGTTCGCGACCAGGTTGAGCGACTCCGAGGCGTTCTTGGTGAAGATCACCTCGTCGCGGGAGGGCGCGTTGATGAACTCCGCGACCTTGTCCCGCGCGCCCTCGTACAGTGCCGTGGCCTCCTCGGCGAGGACGTGCACACCACGGTGGACGTTGGCGTTGTAGCGCTCGTAGTACTCGTTGAGCGCGTCCAGCACCTGTCGCGGCTTCTGGCTGGTCGCCGCGTTGTCCAGGTACACGAGCTTCCGCCCGTCGTGGACCTGGCGGTCCAGGATCGGAAAGTCCTTGCGGATCGCCTCGGTGTCGAGGAGGCCCGGCAGCTGTGTCACTCGGATGCGCCGCCCTTCGTGTATGCCTCGTAGCCCTCGGCCTCCAGCTTGTCGGCCAGCTCGGCGCCGCCCGACTCGGCGATGCGGCCGCCTGCGAAGACGTGGACGTGGTCGGGCTTGATGTAGCGCAGGATGCGCGTGTAGTGCGTGATCAGCAGGGTGCCGACCTCACCGGACTCGTGGACGCGGTTGACGCCCTCGGAGACGACGCGCAGGGCGTCGACGTCGAGGCCGGAGTCGGTCTCGTCGAGGATGGCGATCTTCGGCTTGAGCAGCTCCAGCTGGAGGATCTCGTGGCGCTTCTTCTCACCGCCGGAGAAGCCCTCGTTGACGTTGCGCTCGGCGAAGGCGGGGTCCATGTTGAGGCGCTCCATGGTCTCCTTGACCTCCTTCACCCAGTGGCGCAGCTTGGGGGCCTCGCCGCGGACGGCGGTGGCGGAGGTGCGCAGGAAGTTGGAGACCGAGACGCCGGGGACCTCGACCGGGTACTGCATCGCGAGGAACAGGCCGGCACGGGCGCGCTCGTCGACGGACATCTCCAGGACGTCCTCGCCGTCGAGCAGCACGGTGCCGCCGGTGATCGTGTACTTGGGGTGACCCGCGAGGGAGTAGGCGAGGGTCGACTTGCCGGAGCCGTTCGGGCCCATGATGGCGTGCGTCTCGCCCTGCTTCACGGTGAGGTCGACGCCCTTGAGGATCTCCTTCGTGGCGTTGTCGGCCTCGACGGTGACGTGCAGGTCTCGGATTTCAAGCGTTGCCATGGGTGCCTCAGGACTCCTGGGTGAGGGAGACGAGCACGTCGTCCCCTTCGATCTTTACGGGGTATACGGGGACGGGGCGCGTCGCGGGAAGACTGTCGGGCTTGCCGGAACGGAGGTCGAAGCGCGAGCCGTGCAGCCAGCACTCGATGTGGCAGTCGTCGACCTCGCCCTCGGCGAGGGAGACGTTCGCGTGCGAGCAGATGTCGTGGATCGCGAACAGCTCGCCCTCGGTCCGCACGACGGAGATCGGCGTGCCGTCGAGTTCCACCCTCTTGGGGGTGTCCTCTTCCAGCTCGCCCGCTCCACAGACGCGTACGAAGGTCATGCGACCGACGCCTCCAGCTCCTCGTCGATCTTGGCGAGCAGACGCTCCTCGATGTCCGCGACGCCGATCTGCTGGACCAGCTCGGCGAAGAAGCCGCGGACCACCAGGCGGCGGGCGTCGATCTCGGGGATGCCGCGCGCCATCAGGTAGAAGAGCTGCTCGTCGTCGAAGCGGCCGGTGGCGGAGGCGTGACCGGCGCCGACGATCTCGCCGGTCTCGATCTCCAGGTTCGGCACCGAGTCGACCCGCGCGCCGTCCGTGAGGACGAGGTTGCGATTCATCTCGTAGGTGTCGGTGCCCTCGGCCGCGGCCTCGATGAGCACGTCGCCGATCCAGACCGCGTGCGCGTCCTCGCCCTGCAGCGCGCCCTTGTAGACGACGTTGGACTTGCAGTGCGGGACGTTGTGGTCGACCAGGAGGCGGTGCTCCTGGTGCTGGCCCTGGTCGGTGAAGTACAGACCGAACAGCTCGGCCTCGCCGCCGGGGCCGGCGTAGGCGACGCGCGGGTGCAGCCGGACCAGGTCGCCGCCGAAGGTGACCACGAACGACTTGAAGGTCGCGTCCCGGCCGATCAGCGCGTTGTGCTGGCCGACGTGCACGGCCTTGTCGTCCCAGTCCTGGACGGAGACGACGGTCAGCTTGGCACCGTCGCCCAGGACGTAGTCGACGTTGGCGGCGAGCACCGCGTCACCGGTGTGGTCGATGACGACCACGGCCTCGGCGAAGGCGCCCAGCTCGACGACCTGGTGGGCGTAGGCGGTGCCGCCCTCGCCGTGCACGGCGATGCGGATCGGCTCGGTGAGGACCGTCTCCTTGGGGACGGTGAGCACGCCGGCCTTCTCGAACGCCGAGTAGGCCTGGGCGGCGACCCGGTCCACCGGGGTGCCCGCCCTGCCGATGCGCGCGTCGTCACGGCCGACGGTCTCGACGACGACGCCCTCGGGCGCGTCGATGTCGACCTTCACACCGTCGCCGGTGGCGACGGCGGTGCCGTCGTGCAGCCCGCGCAGCCGCTCCAGCGGCGTGAACCGCCACTCCTCCTCGCGGCCGTGGGGGACCGGGAAGTCCGCCACGTCGAAGGACGCGGGTGCGCTCATGCGCGTGGCGACGGTCGACTCGGCGGCCACCGCGATCTGGCCCGCGGTGGTGGACCCCACGGGGATGTTCTGAGCCTCAGCCATGGCTGTCGGTCTGCTCTCTTCCTACGTCAGAAATCTGGCGACTGCTTCGGGGGCGGGTCTTAACCGACCGCGCCTTCCATCTGCAGCTCGATCAGCCGGTTGAGCTCGAGGGCGTACTCCATCGGCAGCTCCTTGGCGATCGGCTCGACGAAGCCGCGCACGATCATCGCCATCGCCTCGAACTCGCTCAGACCGCGGCTCATCAGGTAGAAGAGCTGGTCCTCGGAGACCTTGGAGACGGTCGCCTCGTGGCCCATGGACACGTCGTCCTCGCGGACGTCCACGTACGGGTACGTGTCGGAGCGGGAGATGGTGTCGACGAGCAGCGCGTCGCACAGCACGTTCGACTTGGAGCCGTGGGCGCCCTCGCCGATCTCGACGAGACCGCGGTAGGACGTACGGCCGCCGCCGCGCGCCACGGACTTGGAGACGATGTTGGAGGACGTGTTCGGCGCCATGTGGACCATCTTGGAGCCGGCGTCCTGGTGCTGGCCCTCGCCCGCGAAGGCGATGGACAGGGTCTCGCCCTTGGCGTGCTCGCCCATCAGGTAGACGGCCGGGTACTTCATCGTCACCTTGGAGCCGATGTTGCCGTCGATCCACTCCATGGTCGCGCCCTCGTACGCCACGGCGCGCTTGGTGACCAGGTTGTAGACGTTGTTCGACCAGTTCTGGATGGTCGTGTAGCGGCAGCGGGCGTTCTTCTTGACGATGATCTCGACGACCGCGGAGTGCAGCGAGTCCGACTTGTAGATCGGGGCGGTGCAGCCCTCGACGTAGTGCACGTAGGCACCCTCGTCGACGATGATCAGGGTCCGCTCGAACTGGCCCATGTTCTCCGTGTTGATACGGAAGTAGGCCTGGAGCGGGATCTCGACGTGCACGCCCTTCGGCACGTAGATGAAGGAGCCGCCGGACCACACCGCGCTGTTCAGCGAGGCGAACTTGTTGTCGCCGACGGGGATGACGGTGCCGAAGTACTCCTTGAAGAGCTCCGGGTGCTCCTTCAGGGCCGTGTCGGTGTCCAGGAAGATGACGCCCTGCTCCTCCAGGTCCTCGCGGATCTGGTGGTAGACGACCTCCGACTCGTACTGGGCGGCGACACCGGCGACGAGGCGCTGCTTCTCCGCCTCGGGGATGCCGAGCTTGTCGTACGTGTTCTTGATGTCCTCGGGCAGGTCCTCCCAGGACTCCGCCTGCTTCTCCGTGGAGCGCACGAAGTACTTGATGTTGTCGAAGTCGATGCCCGACAGGTCCGAGCCCCAGTTCGGCATGGGCTTCTTCTCGAAGAGGCGCAGGCCCTTGAGGCGGAGCTTGGTCATCCACTCCGGCTCGTTCTTCTTCGACGAGATGTCGCGGACGACGTCCTCGTTGATGCCGCGCTTGGCAGAGGCGCCGGCCGTGTCGGAGTCGGCCCAGCCGTATTCGTACTTGCCCAGGCCCTCGAGCTCAGGGTGAGCAGTCTCCGTGGGGAGAGTCATGCGGGGTTCCTCCCGGCCGTGCTTGCAGATGCGTTAGCGGTGTTCGTGGGCGCCTGCGCCGCGGGCGGCGGCGCGTGCGAAGTCTTCGGAATGAACGTGGTGCAGACCCCGTCGCCGTGCGCGATGGTCGCGAGCCGCTGTACATGCGTACCGAGCAGCTCGGCGAAAAATTCCGTCTCCGCCTCGCACAGCTGCGGAAACTGCTCTGCGACGTGGGCGACCGGGCAGTGGTGCTGGCACAGCTGCTCGCCCTGCTGGGGGTGGGGTGCGCTCCGCGCGGTAGCAGCGTACCCGTCCGCGCTCAGGGCCTTGGCCAGCGCTTCCGTGCGCTTCTCGGGCGGGACGGACTCGACCGCCTTGCGGTACGCGCCGCCCTGGGCGGCGATCCGGGCACGGGCGAAGGCGGCGATCGCCTGCTCCCCGCCCTCCTGCCGGCCGATCCAGCGCAGGGCGTCCGCGGCCAGCTTGTCGTACGACTGGTCGAAGGCGTCCCGGCCGCAGTCGGTGAGCGCGAAGACCTTGGCGGGCCGCCCGCGCGTGCGCGCGCCGTAGACCCGCTGCTCACGAGCTTCGACCACGTCGTCGGCGACCAGCGCGTCGAGGTGGCGCCGGACGGCGGCCTGGGTGAGGCCCAGACGCCCGGCGAGCTCGGCGACGGTCGACGGCCCGTGGTCCAGGATGGAGCGCGCGACGCGATTGCGGGTGGACCGCTCACCGGTCGCGAGTTCCTCCTGCGGAGCCTCGCCAACGTATTTCACAACGCCATTGTTGCGTAATTCCTCCGGGGCGGGCAAGCCGCGCCCGGATCTTCGTGCGGTGCCCTGCGTCACTTAGGCACACCTAACCTGACCTGCGGAAACGATCTTTGATCGATCAATCCGGTGGCGCCCCGGACCGGCCTGCGGGACACTCCCCGGCATGCCCACACCCCCTCCCACCGGCCCACTCGTCACCCGCGGCACGATCGCCGCCGGGCTGCGCGAGCTGGGTGTGCGGACCGACGACACCCTCCTCGTGCACTCCTCTCTCAGCTCCCTCGGCTGGGTCTGCGGAGGTCCGGTCGCGGTCGTCCAGGGACTGCTCGACGCGCTCGGCCCGGACGGCACGCTGGTGGTTCCCACCCAGACCGGCGACCTCTCGGACCCGGCCCTGTGGAAGAGTCCGCCGGTGCCCGAGGAATGGTGGGACACCGTCCGGACCGCGATGCCCGCCTACGACCCGCTGATCACGCCCTCGCGCGGGGTCGGGGTGCTCCCCGAGACCGTGCGCACCTGGCCGGGCGCCCTGCGCAGCGCCCACCCGCAGACGTCCTTCGCGGCCCTGGGCCCGCGCGCCGCCGAGGTGGTCGCGGGGCACGCGACCGACTGCCGGCTGGGCGAGCGCAGTCCGCTGGCGACCCTGGAGCGGCTGGGCGCCCGGGTGCTGCTGCTCGGCGCGGGCTTCGAGGCGTGCACGGCCTTCCACCTCGCCGAGTACCGGATTCCGTCCCCGCTGGTGGAGGTGGGACGGCCGGGACCGGTGGGCTGGGAACGGGTGACCGAGGTGTCGATCACCTCGGACCGGTTCGACGAGCTGGGCCACGACTTCGAACGGGACGGGCCCGTCGTACGGGGGCGGGTCGGCGCGGCCGTCACGCGGCTGTTCCCGCTGGCGGACGCGGTCGCCTACGCGGCGCGCTGGCTGCCGGTGCATCGTCCCCGTGAGTGACGGCCCGGGCGACCGGCCTCGAGCGACGTGCCCGGTCGCGTGCCCGCCCGCACCGGCATCGGTGAGCGGCCCGCGCGCGAGGCCTCGCCGGTCCCGCACGCCCCGCGAGCGACGGCTCACGGGGCCCTGAGCGCCGTACGCCGATGAGCGCCGCCCCCGGGCCCGCCCGCGCACGGACGCCACAAGCACCGCCCGCCCGACCCCCGCGGCCATCCGCGTACGGCCACCTCACGCCGTATCCCCCCGCGGCCGTCCGCGTACGACCACCTCACGCCGTAGCCCCCCGGCCGCCCGCACACGGCCCCTGAGCGGCGTACGCCGTCCCGGTGCGTGAGCATCCGCCGGTCTCCACGAGCGCCCCGTACGCCCACCCCTCCGGAGGAGATCCCGCACCCCCGCGCCTGAGCCCCCGCTCGCGTACCTAGACTCGTGACCCATGCGAAGCGAGCCCGTGGTCCAGGTCCAGGCCCTGGTGAAGCGGTACGGCACGAAGACCGCGGTGGACGGCCTCGACCTGGTGGCCCGGGCGGGTGTGACCGCCGTACTCGGCCCCAACGGGGCGGGCAAGACGACCACCGTCGAGACCTGCGAGGGTTACCGCAAGCCCGACTCCGGCACGGTGCGCGTGCTCGGCCTCGACCCGGTGGGACAGGGCTCCGAGCTGCGGCCCCGGATCGGCGTGATGCTCCAGTCCGGCGGCGTCTACTCCGGCGCCCGCGCGGACGAGATGCTGCGCCACGTCGCGAAGCTGCACGCCCACCCGCTGGACGTCGACGCGCTGATCGAGCGGCTCGGCCTCGGCTCGTGCGGCCGGACGGCGTACCGCAGGCTCTCCGGCGGCCAGCGGCAGCGGCTCGCCCTCGCGATGGCCGTGGTCGGCCGCCCCGAGCTGGTGTTCCTGGACGAGCCGACCGCCGGTCTGGACCCGCAGGCCCGCCGCGCCACCTGGGACCTCGTACGGGACCTGCGCGGCGACGGCGTCTCGGTGATCCTCACCACGCACCACATGGACGAGGCCGAGCAGCTGGCCGACGACGTCGCCATCATCGACGCCGGCCGGGTCATCGCGCAGGGCTCCCCCGAGGAGCTGTGCCGCGGCGGCGCCGAGAACACCCTGCGGTTCTCCGGCCGGCCCGGACTGGACGTCGCGTCCCTGCTCAAGGCGCTGCCCGCGGACTCCGCGGCCGCCGAGCTGACCCCGGGCTCCTACCGCGTCAACGGCAAGGTCGACCCCCAGCTGCTCGCCACGGTGACCTCCTGGTGCGCCCAGCACGGGGTGATGCCGGACCGCATCTCGGTGGAGCGGCACACCCTGGAGGACGTCTTCCTGGAGCTGACCGGCAAGGAGCTGCGCTCATGACGACGACGACCAAGGGCACGTACACGCCGAAGCCCGGTGCCGCGCCGCTCGGCCGCATGATCGCGACCCAGGCCGCGCTGGAGACGAAGATGCTGCTGCGCAACGGCGAGCAGCTGCTGCTGACGGTGATCATCCCGACGCTGCTGCTCGTCCTGTTCAGCTCCGTGGACATCATCGACACCGGCGCCGGCGAGGCCGTCGACTTCCTCGCGCCCGGCGTCCTGGCGCTCGCCGTGATGTCGACGGCGTTCACCGGGCAGGCCATCGGCACCGGCTTCGAGCGCCGGTACGGGGTGCTGAAGCGGCTGGCCGCCTCGCCGCTGCCGCGCTGGGCCCTGATGACCGCGAAGACCGTGTCCGTGCTGGTCACCGAGGTACTCCAGATCATCCTGCTGACGGTGATCGCCTTCGCGCTGGGCTGGTCGCCGCACGGCGACCCGTTCGCCGTGCTGCTGCTCCTCATCCTCGGCACGGCCGCCTTCTCCGGGCTCGGGCTGCTGATGGCGGGCACGCTGAAGGCGGAGGCCACGCTGGCCGCCGCCAACCTGGTCTTCCTGCTGCTGCTCGTGGGCGGCGGGGTGATCGTGCCGCTGGACGAGTTCCCGGACGCGGCGCAGAGCGTGCTGGGGCTGCTGCCGATCTCCGCCCTGTCGGACGGGCTGCGGGACGTCCTCCAGCACGGGGCCGGGATGCCCTGGGGCAACCTGGGAATCCTCGCCGTATGGGCGGTCGTGGGGCTCGCGGCGGCCGGGAAGTTCTTCCGCTGGGAGTAGGCGCCCGGGCCGGAGACCGGACCCTCGTGAATGCGTGCACAAGCGGACGCCTACGATGGACGGCGTGCCAAACGTGACCCGCGCCGACGCCGCAGCCGCCGTGCGCAATCCGCTCGCCTTCATCGCCGCACGCTGGACCCCGGAGCCCCGGACGGTCCGCCGGGCGGCCCTCGCCGCGCTCACCATGGCGGTGCTCATCGTCGTCACCGGCGGCGCCGTACGCCTGACCGGCTCGGGCCTCGGCTGCCCGACCTGGCCCAAGTGCACCGACGACTCGCTGACCACCACCAGTGAGATGGGCTTCCACGGCGTCATCGAGTTCGGCAACCGCCTGCTGACCTACGTGCTGTGCGCCGCGGTCGGCTGGGCGATCATCGCCGCGCGGTCCCAGAAGCCCTACCGGCGCGGCTTGACGCGGCTCGGCTGGCTGCAGTTCTGGATCGTGATGGGCAACGCGATCCTCGGCGGCATCGTGGTCCTGGTCGGCCTCAACCCTTACACCGTCGCGGCCCACTTCCTGCTGTCGACCGCGCTGATCGCGGTCGCGACCGTGATGTGGCAGCGCACCCGGGAGGGCGACGCGGCACCGCGCCCCCTGGTCGGCAAGGCGGTCCAGCAGCTGGTGTGGGCGCTGATCGCCGTCTCCGTGCTGCTGATCGCGGTCGGCACGGTGGTCACCGGGGCCGGTCCGCACGCGGGCGACTCCAGCGACGTCCCCCGGATGCCGCTCGACTGGGAGACGGTGAGCAAGCTGCACGCCGTGCTGGCGTGGATCGTGGTGACGCTGACGTTCGCCCTGTGGTTCGTCCTGAAGGCGGTCGACGCGCCCAAGGGCCCGCTGGCCCGCACCCGCGACCTGTTCCTGGTGCTGCTCGCGCAGGGGGCCATCGGCTACGTCCAGTACTTCACCGACCTTCCCGAGGTCCTGGTCGCCCTGCACATGTTCGGCTCGTGCGTGATGTGGATCGCGGCGCTGAGGGTGCTGCTGGCGCTGCGCGAGCGGCCGCAGGAGACGGCGGCCGCGCTGCCGGCTCAGGAGTACGAGGCGACCAGCGTGTCGATGGCCGGTCCCAGGTAGCTCCGGGTCAGCTCCGCCCGGCGGGCGGGCCACCCGTCGGCGGGGTCCGCGGGGCTTCCGTAGCGCCGTTCCGTGATGTCCCGGACGACCTCGTCGGGCGCCCCGAGGCCGGGCAGTTCGTCCAGGGCCTCGCGTTTGCTGATCAGACGGCCGTCCCGCAGCGTGACGGTGGCGCGGGCGAAGGTGAGCAGGCCGAGATCGACCCAGACGTCCTGCCGCCACACAGCGGGCCGGCGGACGATCGGCCGCCAGAAGTCCCGCTGGTCCCGGACGACGAACTCCGCCAGCTCGGTCTCCGGCACCGGCGGCAGCAGTTCCTTCGGCGGTGCGCCGTACAGGACACGCCCGAAACCGTGGAGTTCGCTCCGGGTGACCGGGGTGACCGTCCGCTTGTAGAGCTCTTCGTGGGCCCAGGTCAGGTGGCGGCGCCCGGAGTCCTCGACGGTGCCGGGCGACAGATAGGTGCAGTGGAGCTTCGGGGCGAGCGGCTCGGCGCGGAGCCGGGCGTGCAGCAGACCCAGCCGCCAGGCCGTACGGACCGTCACCGGGTGCTCCAGCACGGCGATCAGGTCGAGGTCGCTGCGGCCCTCCTGGTAGTCGCCGCCGGCCAGCGAGCCGTGGGCCCAGACGGCGACGGGGGCGAGCGGCATCAGGTCCGTCACGAAGCGGTCGAGCAGGGTGTCGGTCGGCATCCGCCCAGCTTGGTCCGTTCAGTGCAGTCCGTAAACCCGGCTCGCGTTCCCCGAAGCGATCATCCCCGCCACCCGCTGCGCGTCCCCCAGGGACCACGCCCCCTCGGCCACCCAGGTGCCCAGTACCCGTCCCAGGGCCTCGCGGAACAGCCGGGCGGCCACCACGTGCAGTTCGGGCAGGCCCTGGGCGCCGCTGGAGAACAGGATCTTGCCGAAGGGGGCCAGCTCCAGGATCTCCGCGAGGACCGTCGCCGCGCGAGCGCCGGTGCGCACCAGGGCGGCGCCCGAGTCGGCGTAGACGTGCGGGAAGACGCCGGCGAGGTGGGCGGCGTGGCGGTGGTACGGGTAGCCGTGCAGCAGGACCAGGTCGGTGCCGAGGCCGGCGGTGGCCCGTACGAAGTCGGTCAGCAGGACCGGGTCGGTGCGGTCGATGCGCAGGCCGGGCTCGCCGAGGCCCGCGTGCAGCTGGAGCGGCAGGCCCGAGGCGACGGCGATCCACAGCAGGTGGCGCAGCAGTACCGGGTCGCTCAGCTCGCCGCCGACCTCGCGTCCGGTCAGCCAGCGGGCGGCGGCCCCGCGCACCTCGCCCGGGCCCGGCGGTTCCGGCGCGAGCGCCAGACCGTGCCGTACGCCCGCGACCGAGGTGAAGGCGACCGCGTTCGCGGCGGCGCCGTGCACGGCTTCGGCGAGGTTGGCGAGGAAGGACTCGACGGTGCCGGAGGTGTCCGCGACCTGCTCGGCCAGCAGTTCGAGGCGCACGATCTCGTGAGCGTCCGCGCCTGCCGCGGACGCCATCTCGGCAGGGCCGGTGAGGTCGCCGGGCAGGCCCGCGTCGACCAGGTACGTCGTGATGCCGCTGCCGCGCAGCAGCCGGCGGTCGGCCTCCATGACGCCCAGCTCGCGGCGCCGGGCCAGATAGCGGGCGGGCGGGCAGTGCGGTTCCAGGCCCAGCAGGGGCGGGCACCAGCGGCGTACCGCGAAGCCGGTCTGGGTGTCGAAGAGGGTGGTGCCCGGCGCGGGCGGGCCCTCGGTGCGGGCCAGCTGGGCCTCGAAGGTGCCGAGGCCCAGCTCCGTTCTCAGGACGCCGTGGCAGTACTGGTCCACCAGGGACGGCGTTTCGATCATCCGGACTCCCCGTGCTGGGACCGTGCGCCTTGCGGCTCGTGCGCCATACGGCTCATACGCCTTGCGGCTCGTGCGCCTGACGGCTTCCTACGGTCCTAACGGGTGAACCCGGTCTCAGGTGTTGCTCGGGCCGCCCACCTGGATGCCCGCCATGCGCGACCACTCGTAGGGGCCGGTCTCCACCTTGGCCGCGAACTCGCCGTCGAAGTCCTCGTGGACGGTGATCCCGGACTTCTCCACGGCCTGCTGTGCCGTCTCGTAGGAGCGCGCGACCAGGTCGCCCCAGGCGCCGTCCGCGCCGACGAGCACGATCCGGGCGCCGCGCTCACCGAGGTAGGCCACCTGGCCCTCGGCGCCGCCGTGCGCCTTGGAGAAGGAGTCGATCCGCCCGGCCAGCCGGGTCACCCGGCGCTCGGCCCACCGGTCGGCCTTCGTGTCAACCTGCTGCGTGTCTGCCATGACCAGGATGCTACCGACGGGTAGATCAAACGGCGACGGGCGGGGTGCGTGGCCTTGACCACGCACCCCCCCCCCCCCCCCGGTTCAAAACGGAGGAACCGGAGAAACACCAAAACCACACAAACAACCACCACCGCAATGAAAAACCCAAATAA
>NZ_JBHYOB010000019.1:123093-164242 GCF_042744565.1 Streptomyces sp. NPDC058812 | reverse complement strand
TTTCCTCGGTGCTTTCCAGGTTCCCGCTTTCGCGTTTCCCTTTCCGGCGGCTCCGACTCTATCAGATCCTTTCGGGCTCTGATTCCCCGTCAGAGGGGGTTGTCTTCGCGGCTGTTGGGCCGTTCCGACGTCTCAAACCTTAGCGGACCTTCTCGGCGATTCCCAATCGAGGTCGATCGGGCCGTCGGGCCCCAATCGGAATTGAATTCGGACACGCCGAAGCCATTCCCACTGGGAGGTCGTGCTGGTGGTTTGGTTGCCGCTGGTGCGGCGGGAGGTGCTACCGCAGAACCGTTACGGCCCCGTGGCAACCCGAAGAACCCTACGGATCCCGTAGGAGGCTGTCAAGGAAGTCTGTCAAGATCTTTAATCGAGGTCGCTGAGCCGGCCGCCCGCGTCCGGCTGGGCGTGCTCCACCCTGCGCAGGAGGCGGGTGAGGACCTCGCCCAGTGCGGTCCGGTCGTCCGCGGAGAGGTCCTGGAGCAGGTCCTCCTCGAAGACCGAGGCGAGGCGCATGGCCTCCAGCCACTTCTCGCGCCCCTCCGCCGTCAGCTCGACGATGACACGGACCCGGTTGGACTCGTCGCGGTCCCGGGTGACGAGCCCCTCCCCCACCATGCGGTCGATGCGATGGGTCATCGCGGCCGGTGTCAGGCCGAGCCGCTTGGCGAGGTCGCCGGGGCCCAACCGGTAGGGGGCGCCAGAGAGGACGAGCGCCTTCAGCACCTCCCAGTCGGTGTTGCTGATGCCTAGCTCGGCGGTCTGCCGGCCGTACGCGACGTTCATACGGCGGTTGAGGCGGGAGAGCGCCGAGACGATCTTCTCGACCTGCGGGTCGAGGTCCTGGAACTCACGCTGGTAGGCGGCGATCTGCTCTTCGAGTGTCGGCTCGCCGGCGCCGGAGGTGTCGCCCATGGCCGCAGTATGGCATGCGACTCCTTTGCCTTGAAGTCCTTCTCTGTGTACTCTTTAGCTTCGAACTTTAGCTTCTAAGTCTTCACTCCTAACGGATGGAGCAGCGACCCAGAGAGGGTGAACGTGACCAGGGCAATGGGCGCAGCGATGCGCCGGATCCATGTGGGCAACGCACTCAGCGCGTTCGGGCTCGGCTTCACCGTCCCCTACCTGTACGTCTATGTGGCGCAGGTACGGGGACTCGGTTCTGTGACGGCGGGTCTCGTGCTCGCCGTCTTCGCCGTGGCCGCGTTGATCGTGCTGCCGTTCGCCGGGCGGGCCATCGTCCGGCGGGGCCCGCTGCCGGTACTGCTCACCGCCCTGGTCACCGCCGCGCTCGGTGCGCTGAGCCTGGGGCTGTCGGCCTCGGCGGCGACCGTGCTGTTGTCCGCCGCCGCGCTGGGTGCGGGGCAGGCCGTGATGCAGCCGGCGCTCGCCACGATGATCGTCGACTGTTCGCCGTCCGAGACGCGGTCGCGGGCGTTCGCGACGCAGTTCTTCCTGCAGAACCTGGGGCTCGGCGTGGGCGGGCTCATCGGTGGGCATCTCGTCGACACGTCGAGCGCCGCGTCCTTCACGCTGCTGTTCGCGATCGAGGCGGCGATGTTCCTGGTGCTGGTCGCGGTCATGGCGACGGTGCGCACACCGCGCGCGCCGCGTATGGAGGAGGCGCCGGGGCAGTCCGCCGGGGGCAGCTGGAAGCAGCTGCTCGGCAACCGGGCCATGGTGCAGCTGTGCGTGCTGGGCTTCGTGCTGTTCTTCGCCTGCTACGGGCAGTTCGAGTCGGGGCTGAGCGCGTACGGCGTCGAGGCGGCGGGGATCTCCACCTCCACGCTGGGCACCGCGTTGGCGGCGAACACCCTGGTGATCGTCATCGCGCAGTTCGCGGTGCTGAAGTTCGTGGAGCGGCGGAAGCGGTCCCGCGTGATCGCCGCCGTGGGTCTGATCTGGGCCGTGGCGTGGGCCGTGGCCGGCTACGCCGGGCTCGGGCACGGCAGCCAGGCGATGGCGACGGCCGCCTTCATCTCGACGTACGCGCTGTTCGGTCTGGGTGAGGCGCTGCTGTCGCCGACGGTGGCGCCGCTGGTGGCGGATCTGGCGCCGGCCGGGCTCGCCGGGCAGTACAACTCCGCCTTCGCCCTGGTGAAGCAGCTCGCGCTGGCGATCGGGCCGGCGGTGGGCGGGCCGCTCGGGGCCTCGCTGCACGCGCCGTACATCGTGGCGTTCCTGCTGTTCTCGCTGGGCATCACGGTGCTGGCGGTGCGGCTGGGCCGGCAGCTCACGGACGTACAGAACCAGCCGTCGCTCGCCAGGAGCCGGGTGGTCACGCAGGGTGGGGCACCGGCCGACGCGGTGGCGGCCGCGGAGGCGTGAGCGAGCGGGGCGGTGACGGGTTCGCCACCGTCACTGCCCCGTCCCGGTCCCTGTTCACGGCTTCGGCAGGACGAACTCGCACCAGACCGCCTTGCCGCCCCCGGGTGTGCGCCTGGAGCCCCAGTTGGCGGCGATCGTCGCGACGATGGCGATGCCCCGACCGGACTCGTCCCCGGGCTCGGCTCTGCGGCGTCTGGGCAGGTGGTCGTCGCCGTCGGTCACCTCGATGATGAGGCGGCGGTCGGTACGGCGCAGGCGCAGCCGCATGGGGGGCGTGCCGTGCTGGAGGGAGTTGGCGACCAGTTCGCTGGTGGCCAGGACGCCCAGGTCGTGCAGGTCGGTGGGGAAGCGCCAACTGGTCAGGACACCGGAGGCGAAGGCACGCGCGCGTGGGGCCGCTTCCACGCCGCCGAGCAGTTCCAGGGCGGCGTTGCGGAAGAGCTCGGCCTGCGCGCCCTTGCGGGCGGGGTGCTGGAGGACCAGGACGGCGACGTCGTCGTCGTGGTCCGGGGTGACGCCCGCCGAGCGGACCAGGCGGTCGCAGATCACCTGGGGCGAGCCGGTCGCGCCGGACAGGGCGCGCTCCAGGGCGGCGATGCCCTCGTCGAGGTCTTCGTTGCGGCGTTCCACCAGGCCGTCGGTGTAGAGGACGGCCGTGGAACCGGGGGTCAGGGCGATCGAACCGGAGGAGTGCATCCAGCCGCCGGTGCCGAGCGGGGGGCCGGTGGGTTCGTCGGCGCGCTGGACGGTGCCGTTCTCGTCGCGGACCAGGATGGGCAGGTGCCCGGCGGACGCGTAGACCAGCCGGCCCTCGTTCGGGTCGTGGATAGCGTAGACGCAGGTGGCGATCTGGTTGGCGTCGATCTCGGTGGCGAGGCCGTCGAGGAGCTGGAGCACCTCGTGCGGGGGCAGGTCGAGGCGGGCGTAGGCCCTGACCGCCGTACGGAGCTGGCCCATGACCGCTGCCGCGCGGACGCCTCTGCCCATGACGTCGCCGATGACCAGGGCGGTGCGGCCGCCGCCGAGGGTGATCACGTCGTACCAGTCGCCGCCAACCGCGGCCTCGGTGCCGCCGGGGTGGTAGGTGGCGGCGACGCGCAGGTCGTCGGGTTCCTCCAGTTCCTGCGGGAGCAGGGAGCGCTGGAGGGTGACGGCGGTCTCGCGCTGGCGGCGTTCGCTCGCGCGGAGGCGGACGGCGGCCTCGGCGTGGTCGGTGACGTCGGTCGCGAAGACGAGTACGGCGCGGCCGCCGCCGCTGTCGCCCTCGGTGACCGGGGTGCAGGTGAAGGTGTAGGAGCGGCCGTCGGGGGCCTTGCGGGATTTGAGGGTGCGCGGTCTGCCGCTGCGCTGGACCTGGTCCAGGAGCGGGAAGAGGCCGAGCTCGTCCAGTTCGGGGAGGGCCTCGCGGGCCCGTTCGCCCGGATGGCGGGTGCCGAAGGCCGTGACGTAGGCGTCGTTGACGTAGGCGAGGCGGTGGTCGGGGCCGTGGACGAGGGCGACGAGGGCCGGGACGCGGTCGAGGACGTCGCGCACGGGGAGGTCGTCGACGGCGGGTGCGGGCGGGGCCTCGTCTGTCAGCTGTTCGGCGCGGGCGGCGGGTACGGAGCCGTCGCTCCGCCGGTCCGGGGAGACCGTCGTGTCGGTCCGCGCTGCGGCGCGGCGCTGCGTTCCGGGGAGTCGGGCGCTCCAGCGCGTGAAGTTCACGAATCCTTGCCTCGTGTAGTTGTCGGCGGCCGGGGACCGGGACGGGCCGGGGGCCGGCCGGGGCCCGGGGGCCGCGCGGGAGCGAGCGGTGGCGCGCCCGCGGTGGTGGACCAGTCTGGCAGGGTAGGTGCCGGCCGGGCCGACATCCGTCAGACGCCGGGCCGGCCGGGGGAGTTCCTGACTCCGGTCAGGACGACCCCTTCGGGTTGCGCGGAGGTTCTTGAGAAGGCTTTCCACCGGCCGCGAGTTCGAACTCCGCTCGCGGATGTTCGAGTGAACCCAGGGAGACGATCTCCCTCTTGAACAGTCCGGCGAGGGCCCATTCGGCCAGCACGCGCGCCTTGCGGTTGACGGTGGGGACCCGGCTGAGGTGGTAGGCGCGGTGCATGAACCACGCGGGGTAGCCCTTCAGCTTGCGGCCGTAGATGTGCGCGACGCCCTTGTGGAAGCCGAGGGAGGCGACGGAGCCGGCGTACTTGTGCGCGTATGTGTCGAGGGGCTCGCCGCGCAGGGCGTGCGCGATGTTGTCGCCGAGGACCCTGGCCTGGCGGACGGCGTGCTGGGCGTTGGGGGCGCA
Organism: Streptomyces sp. NPDC058812; assembly: GCF_042744565.1. Taxonomy (NCBI): domain Bacteria; kingdom Bacillati; phylum Actinomycetota; class Actinomycetes; order Kitasatosporales; family Streptomycetaceae; genus Streptomyces; species Streptomyces sp. NPDC058812. The sequence goes on along the minus strand of NZ_JBHYOB010000019.1, from coordinate 159,633 downwards.
TTCCCGGCCGGGTTCCGCGGCGGTGACGTCGGGGACGGCGGCGGCGTCGCCCGCGGCCCACGCGTGTGTGGCGCCGTCGACGGACAGGTGGGGGGTGCAGGTGAGCCGGCCGCGGTCGTTGAGGGGGAGGTCGGTGGCGGCGAGGATCGGGTGGGGTTTGACGCCGGCCGTCCAGACGACCGTACGGGTGGGGAAGCGGGCGCCGTCGCTGAGGACGGCGACGCGGTCCGCGCAGGACTCCAGGCGGGTGTCCAGGCGTACGTCGATGTTGCGGCGGCGCAGTTCGGTGACGGTGTAGCGGCCCAGGTCCTCGCCGACCTCGGGCAGGATGCGGCCCGACGCCTCGACGAGGATCCACTTCATGTCGTCCGGCGTGACGTTGTGGTAGTACCGCGCGGCGTAACGGGCCATGTCCTCCAGCTCGCCGAGGGCTTCCACGCCCGCGTAGCCGCCGCCGACGAAGACGAAGGTGAGGGCGGCGTCGCGGATGGCGGGGTCGCGGGTGGAGGAGGCGATGTCCATCTGCTCGAGGACGTGGTTGCGCAGGCCGATGGCCTCTTCGACGGTCTTGAAGCCGACGCCGTGGTCGGCGAGGCCGGGGACGGGGAGGGTGCGGGAGACCGAGCCGGGCGCGAGGACGAGTTCGTCGTACGTCAGCCGGCGGGCACCCGTCTTCTCCTCGCCGGTGGCGAGGGTGGTGATGGTGGCGGTGCGCGTCGTGTGGTCGATGGACCGTGCCTCGCCGATGACGACGTGGCACTGGTCGAGGACGCGGCGCAGCGGCACGACGACGTGCCGGGGGGAGATCGAGCCGGCCGCCGCCTCGGGGAGGAACGGCTGATACGTCATGTAGGGGTCCGGGGTGACGACCGTGATCTCGGCCTCGCCCCGCCGCAGTTCGCCTCTCAGGTTCCGCTGCAGACGCAGGGCCGTGTACATCCCGACGTAGCCGCCGCCGACAACGAGAATGCGCGCACGTTCCTTCACCATCCCATGACGCACCCGGCGCTTGCGTTTGTCCACAGGCTCGACGATTTGTGTGATCGGAGATCGGGACGGCGCGGGGTGGGCCGGATCGTCGTGGTGCGGGGTGGTCGTGCAGGTCAGTGGGGGTGGGTGCGGGGGTGGGAGGCGGCACATTCGGGGCGTATCCGATCCGTACTCCGATCGGTGGGTACTCCGTGCGGAACGTGCCCCTTCTGAATTGACTCCCGCTCAACTATGTTCTTCCCCACGGTGTGTAGGGGGATGTGCTCATGGGGTCCGCGACGGGCGGACCGCCGAACCGGGCCTGTTCCGCGCACTCCGGCTTTCGATGGCGGGGAGAGTCTCCGGGGGGAGACGTCATTACCGGGGGATTGTCATGCATGTTCAGGACTCTCATTGGTCGTCCGCGTCCGCTGTCGCGCCCGGTGGCGCGATGAGTGCGGCGGCGGGCGGCGCACGCGGGGAATCACGGACCGCGCCACTGCGCGTGGACGCCCAGCGCAATCTGGAGCACGTGCTGCGCGCGGCGCGCGAGGTGTTCGGCGAGCTGGGGTACGGAGCGCCGATGGAGGACGTGGCACGGCGCGCGCGGGTCGGTGTCGGCACGGTGTACCGGCGTTTCCCGAGCAAGGACGTCCTGGTGCGGCGGATAGCCGAGGAGGAGACGGCCCGGCTGACCGACCAGGCCCGGGCGGCGCTCGGGCAGGAGGACGAGCCGTGGTCGGCGCTGTCGCGCTTCCTTCGGACGTCGGTGGCCTCGGGCGCCGGCCGGCTGCTGCCGCCGGGGGTGCTGCGGGTCGGGGTGTCGGACGACGGTGACGGCGGTGCCGGTGGTGCCGTGGCCGGAGAGCCGCGGGTGCCGCAGCAGCGGATACAGCCGGGCGCGGGCGAGCTGCGGCTGGTCTCGGAGGGGACCGCGCCCGTCGGCGCGTCGGGCACCGGTGAGGACGACGACGGTGCGGCGGCGCTGCTGGAGGTCGTGGGCCGGCTCGTGGAGCGGGCGCGGTCGGCGGGTGAGCTGCGGCCGGACGTGTCGGTGTCGGACGTGCTGCTGGTGATAGCCACGGCGGCGCCCTCGCTGCCGGACGCGGCGCAGCAGGCGGCGGCCTCGTCCCGGCTGCTGGACATCCTGCTGGAGGGACTGCGGTCGCGACCGGCGTGAGCCGACGCCGCCGTGCCGTCGTGCGGGTGAGGGGAGGGCGCGCGGGCGGGTGGGCCGGTCGGGCCTTCCACGTGTCTCGCCCAACGCCTGCCTGGACGGGGTGCTCTCCTTCCCCGAACGGCTGAGCGTTATTACTGCGTCGCGGCAAGTCCCCACGGACGAGTGATGGTCCGCACTGCGGGGTCCTGACCAAAAGCCAATATGGCACGCTGACCCGGTGTTCGGGACAGGCTGGGCAGGTGGCGGGGGCTTTCCGCGATGAGCGTTGACGGGCGGGACGGGTCACTCGGTGACGGCGACACCGGACCCGGCGACCCGCCGCAGGTGCCGGGCCAGGGCGGACCGGGTCAGGCTCCTCGGGGAGGCGTCCCCGCGGAGGGCCGCGTCCCCGCGGACGGCCGCGTCCCCGCGGACGGTCGCGTCCCCGCGGAGGGTGTTGGGTCGGCGGAAGGCGGCATCCCGGCGGACGGGAGCGTCCCGGCGCAGCGTGAGCTGCACGAGGACAGCGTCCTGCCCCCGCCCCGCGAGTCGCATGACGGCGGCGTCCTGCCCCCGCCCCGCGACCTGCACGACCTGCACGACGGCGGCGTCCTGCCCCCGCTCCGCGAACTGCCGTTGTCCGACGCCGAGCTGATCGAGCGGATGCGCTCGGGCGACGACACGGCCTACGAGGAGCTGTACCGGCGCCACGCGGACGCGGTGCGCCGGTACGCGCGTACCTGCTGTCGCGACGCCCACACCGCGGACGACCTCACCGCCGAGGTCTTCGCCCGCATGCTCCAGGCGGTACGCGGCGGTTCGGGCCCGGAGCACGCCGTGCGCGCCTACCTGCTCACCGCGGTCCGGCGCGTCGCCGCCGGCTGGACCCGGTCGGCCGGGCGGGAGCAGCTGGTCGACGACTTCGCGGTGTTCGCCGCGCAGGCCGCGCACACCACCAAGGTGCCGGACGACGACACCCTGGAACTGGGCGCCGACGTCCGGGCCATGCACGAGGCCGAGCAGTCGATGGCCATGCGGGCCTTCCGTTCCCTGCCGGAGCGGTGGCAGGCCGTGCTGTGGCACACCGAGGTCGAGGACGAGTCGCCGAGCGAGGTGGCCGTGCTCTTCGGGCTGGACGCCAACGGCACCCGGGTCCTGGCCAGCCGCGCCCGCGAGGGCCTGAAGCAGGCCTACCTCCAGGCCCATGTCAGCGATGCCCTCGCCACCGACGAGGAGTGCGCCCGCTACGCCGACCAGCTCGGCACCTACGCGCGCGGCAGGCTGCGCACCCGGGCCGAACGGGGGCTGCGCAAGCACTTGGACGAGTGCGCCAGGTGCCGGCTGGCCGCCGGACAGATCAAGGAGGTCGCGAGCGGAATTCCCGCCGTGGTGCCGGTCGCGGTCATCGGCTGGTTCGGCGCCGCCGGGTACGCCAAGGCGGCGGGGATCATCGCCGGCGGCACGGGTGCGGCGGGTGCCGCCGGCGCGGCGGCCACGACGGGCGGTGGCGCGGCCGGCGGTGCGGGTGCCGGGGGCGGTGCGGCGGCCTCCGAGGGGCTGGGCGCGCCGGTGAAGGCCGGCATCGCGGCCGGTGTGGTGGCGGTGGCCGCGGCGGCGGCGCTGGTCTTCGCGCTGGTCGGCAACGACACCCCCGAGGAGCGGCCGCCGAAGGCCGCCCCGCCCGCCTCCTCACCGGTGGCCCAGCCGGCCCCGGACACGCCCACGCCCTCTACGCGGCCACCGCGCCCACGCCCACCGCTGGCCGCACCCGAGCCGTCCCCGTCCCCGTCCCCGTCCCCGACGCCCACCCCCAGGCCGACGCCGCCCCCTTCGCCCAAGCCCTCCCCCACCCCGAAACCGACCCCGACGCCGACCCCCACTCCCCCGCCGGCCCCGACCCCGACACCACCGCCCGCCCCGACCGTCTACCAGTGGAGCGAGCTGGCGTACGACGTGGGCGGCGACGGGACCGGACCCGAGATGCGGCTGGCCGGGAGCGGCTGGGTCTGGCAACGGTCCGCCCTGTCGATCGGCGGCGAACGGTACGCGCACGGCGTCACGGTGCACGGACGCTCCTCCGTCACCATCGACCTCAACCGCTCCTGCTCGTCCTACGACGCGCTGGTCGGCGTCGACGACCTGACGATGAGGCTGGGCGAGGTCCACTTCTCGGTGCACGCCGACGGCGTCCGGCTGTGGAGCTCCGGGCCGGTCGAGGGCGGGGACCCGGCGGTGCCCGTGCATGTCGACATCTCGGGGCGAGAGACCGTACGGCTGGTGGTCGAGCCGCACAGCCCCTTCGACTCGGTGGCGCTCGCGGACTGGGCGCGGTCGCGGTTCACCTGCGAGTAGGGCAGGCCTGGGGGCCCGTGGCGGAAGCCGGACGGCCCAGCACACGCACCGGCACCCGCGCGCCCGTCAAACCCGCCTCCGTCAAACCCGCTCCCGTCAGACCCGCCGCACAACCGCCCCCGCCCCGCCCAGCGCCCCCCGCTGCGGTGCGATGCCCGCCGGCACCGCGCGTTGGCGGGCCGGGGTGCCGGTCCAGCAGGTGCCGCGGCGGGCGAGGAGGCGGCGGAGCCACAGTTCGAGGGAGACGAGGTCGGCCAGCCCGTCCAGGGGCAGCGTCTCGCCCGCGGCCGCCGCACGCACCGCCTTGCGCACGACCCGCGCCTCCACGAGCCCCGCCTCCGCGAGCAGCGGCGTGTCGAAGAGGCCCAGCAGGGAGTCCGCGGCGACCCGCAGCCCCGTCCGCGCGGCGGAAGCCGCCAGCCCCTGCGTGGGCGCCCCCCAGCCGCTCGGCAGATCGCTCACCCCCGAGCCCTCCAGCACCGTCCGCAGAATCGCCGCCCGCGCCCCCGGCTGCACCCGCAGCGCCTCCGGCAGCGCTCGGCAGGCGCGGACGACCTGGTTGTCGAGGAACGGCGTGTGCAGCCGCTGGAAGCGGATCTCGGCGGCCTGCTCCAGTACCCGCACGTCGGCGGCCTGCCGCGCCAGCGCCGCACGCGCGCGGAAGTCACCCGGCCGCTGCCCCGGCCCCACCCCGGAACGCTGGGAGGACGTCTGCAGGCGAACCGATACTTCAGCCAGCGCCTCTCCGGTCAGCCACCGCGCCGCGGGCCCCGGCCCGGCCCAGGCCAGCACGGCCAGCGACGCCTCCATCGCACCGTCGCCCGGCGTGTCGAAGCGACGGCGCAGCAGCCGTTCGGCGAGCACCTCCAGGCCGGTGCGGTACGGGGTCCGCGCCAGCCGCCGCGCCGCGGCGTACACGCGCGCGGGGACCAGCACCGAACCGTCGGCCTTGGCCAGCGCGGCGACCGGCCGCACGAGATGGCGCCGCTTGCGGTCCATCAGCAGGTCGGCCAGCCGCGCCGGATGGGCGTCCAGCACCTGCCGTGCCCCGTACCCCGTGAAGTGGTCCGCACTGCCCGCGGCCAGCCGCGCCCGGTGCCGTGCCGACGCGACGAGACAGGAGCCCGGCTCGTCCGTCAGCGGCCCGTCCAGCGCGGCGTACGGCAGGACGTCCTCGCCGCCGGTGACCACCACGTGGTGCAGCCTCGGGTTGGCCGCCAGCGCGCCCGCCCGCTCCAGCTCGGCCTCCTGTCCGCCGACCGCGAGGTCGTTGAAGGTGACGGCAAGCAGCCGCTCCCCCGCGCCCGTGCCGTGCCCGAGCACGGTCCCCGGCATCCCCGGCAGCCCGGCGGCCAGCAGCGCCAGCGTGCCCGAGGCCGGTCCGCCGGACAGGTCGGCCCCGATCCCCGGAACCGGCATCCCGCGCGCGGCGCGCCGTTCCGCCGGTCCCATGCCGGGCACCGGCCCGGGGTCGATGCCGTCCCCGGGAACGTGCCGGGGCGCGGCGAGACGCGTGCGCACGGCCTCGACCAACGCGTCCCGCACGCCGTCCACCGCCCGGTCGGGATCGGCCGTGGGCGCCGCCACGGCGAGCGAGGCCACCTGCTCGTACCCGGCGATCTCGCGCGCCCCGGCGCGCAGGATCAGCGCATGCCCCGGCGGAATGCGTTTCACGCCGTCGTACGGGGTGGAGTCGTCCAGCGCGGCCGGTACGTCGGGCGCGGCGAGCAGCGCGGCGAGGTGACCGAAGTCGAGGTTGGCCTCGATGAGGTCGGCCAGGGGCAGCGCGGCCGTCGCGTAGGCCGTGCCGCCCGCCCAGGGGGTGTGGAACACCGGTCGCGCGCCCGCGAGGTCGCCGCAGACGGTGATCCGCCGGCCGACCTGGACGACGGCCGTGTAGCTGCCGGGCCACGCGGTCAGATGCCGAAGGGCTCCGCCGCGCGCGGCGAACAGTCCGACGCGCAGCTGCTCGTCGGTCGCGCCGCAGATGCCGAGTACGGCGATGCGGGTCTGCGGATCGGCCGTGACGACGCGCACCTCGTCGGGGCGCCAGTCGCCGACCGCCCACAGGGGATCGGGGTCGCCCCACAACAGCTGGGAGCCCACGGGCTGCACGGTCTCGCCGTCGTAACCGGTGGCCCCCGCGGAGCCACCCGCTCCGGCGATTCCCGCGGCTCCCACGGTGGTGCTGCTCCACCCCACCAACCACCGCATCGACGCCTCCACAGGCTGGGGACAACCAGTGCACCGTACGAACTGGTCCCATGCTGCCATGAAGGGCGCGCCGCAGAGCAGCGGCGGAGCCGCATGTGCTCCCATGAATGCGCCCCCGCGGAAACCCACGCGAGGACGCCAACTCCCTCTCCGCTTCCTCTCGGAGGCTCTCCGAGAGCGCGAAGACGACGCGAATGCGCCCCCGCAACGCGCCCCTTGGCTCCCCCACGCGCCCTCAACTCCCATGGTGAGGGCCGTAGTACCCCGAAAACGCCGGGGTCAATTTTCAGCCAAATCGGCGTCACGCGAACGCGTTCGAACACGCTCCGTACAGGCTGTGCGCACCGGCCTGCACCGACCAGTGGCGCGCGGTCCGGGAGGCGAGGCACGCCCCCCGGACCGGTCCGCCGCCCGCGGGGATGTAGGCGGCGGCGTCCCCCAGCCCACTGGATCCAGTACAGCGGGCCGACCCACGCACCGCTCATGGAACCGCTCCCCCCCGTGGCCGGAGTAGAGCGCACGGGCGGGCGCACGGCCACACACTGGGAGCACGTGGCAACGGACCGTGTGGACACCGCACTTCAGTACGGACCACAATCCCGCCATCCGGAACAATGCCTCTTAACGCATGGGATCCGGCGAACTACGCTGGGTTTACGAATGCCGCGTGGTTATGCCAGCGCGGCAGCCGTCTGTGTCGAGGGGTGGCGCATGTCCAGGGAGCAACGCGGGCCGAACGAAAAGCTCGGCGCCGTTCTCGCCCTCGCGGGAATCAGCAACGCAGGACTCGCCCGGCGCGTCAACGACCTCGGCGCCCAACGCGGGTTGACTCTTCGCTACGACAAGACGTCGGTGGCGCGCTGGGTGTCGAAGGGCATGGTGCCGCAGGGTGCGGCGCCGCACCTCATCGCCGCCGCCATCGGCCAGAAGCTCGGCCGCCCGGTGCCGCTCCACGAGATCGGCCTGGCGGACGCGGACCCCGCCCCCGAAGTGGGCCTCGCCTTCCCCCGGGACGTCGGCCAGGCGGTCAGGTCCGCCACCGAGCTGTACCGTCTCGACCTCGCCGGCCGCCGGGCCGGCGGCGGCATCTGGCAGTCGCTGGCCGGCTCGTTCGCGGTGAGCGCGTACGCGACGCCCGCCTCGCGATGGCTGATAACCCCGGCCGACAGCTCGGTGGCGCGTGACGCGAGCCCGGCCGAGGGCTCCGGCGCACCGCTCAAAGTCGGCCACAGTGATGTGCAGAAGCTGCGGGAGGCCGCCGAGGACGCCCGGCGCTGGGACTCCAAGTACGGCGGCGGCGACTGGCGTTCGTCGATGGTGCCCGAGTGCTTACGCGTCGAGGCGGCCCCGCTGCTCCTCGGCTCCTACTCCGACGAGGTCGGCCGCGCCCTGTTCGGCGCCTCGGCCGAGCTGACCCGCCTGGCCGGCTGGATGGCCTTCGACACCGGCCAGCAGGAGGCTGCCCAGCGCTACTACATCCAGGCCCTGCGCCTGGCCCGCGCGGCGGCCGACGTCCCCCTCGGCGGCTACGTACTCGCCTCCATGTCCCTCCAGGCCACCTACCGCGGCTTCGGCGACGAGGGCGTGGACCTCGCCCAGGCCGCCCTCGAACGCAACCGCGGCCTGGCCACGGCCCGCACCATGAGCTTCTTCCGCCTGGTCGAGGCCCGCGCCCACGCGCGCGCGGGTGACGCACCGGCGGCCGGCGCGGCCCTGAAGGCCGCCGAGAGCTGGCTGGAGCGGGCCCGCCCCGGCGACAGCGACCCGACGTGGCTGGGTTTCTACTCCTACGACCGGTTCGCCGCCGACGCGGCCGAGTGCTACCGCGACCTGAAGGCACCACGCCAGGTCCGCCGCTTCACCGAGCAGGCCCTGTCGAAACCGACGGAGGAGTTCGTACGCTCGCACGGCCTGAGACTCGTCGTCTCGGCGGTGGCCGAGCTGGAGTCGGGCAATCTGGACGCGGCCTGCGAGCAGGGCGTGCGGGCGGTCGAAGTCGCCGGCCGCATCTCCTCGGCCCGCACCACCGAGTACGTGAAGGATCTCCTCCACCGCCTGGAGCCGTACGGCGACGAGCCGCGTGTGGTCGAGCTGCGCGAGCGCGCCCGGCCCCTCCTGGTGACCCCGGCCTGACCTGACCCACCGCCCCCTCCCGGGTTTGAGGGCATTGTCAGTGGCGCAGTGCACTATCGAAGCCGGGAGGTGGGCCGGAAGATGGAACGAGTGCGGACCGCGACCGCGCAGGGCATCGCGCACGGCGTCGCGTACGCCTGCGACGTGCTGGTGATCGGCGGCGGAATCGTCGGCCTGTCGACGGCGTACGCGATCACACGCGCCGCGCCGGGCACCCGTGTGACGGTGCTGGAGAAGGAGCCGGGGCCGGCCCGGCACCAGACGGGCCGCAACAGCGGCGTCATCCACAGCGGCGTCTACTACCGCCCGGGCTCCCTGAAGGCCCGCTACGCGGTGCGGGGCGCGGCGGAGATGGTCAAGTTCTGCACCGAGTACGGCATCGCCCACGCCGTCACCGGCAAGCTGATCGTCGCCACCGACCGCGCCGAGCTGCCCCGCCTGCACGCACTCGTGCAGCGCGGCCGGGAGAACGGCATACCGGTCCGCGAGCTGGGCGCGGCGCAGATCCCGGAGTACGAGCCCGAGGTGCGCGGCCTCGCCGCCATACACGTCGGCACGACCGGCGTCTGCGACTACGTCGCCGTGGCCCGGCAGCTGGCCCGGGCCTCGGGCGCGGAGATCCGCTACGGCGCCGAGGTGCGGCACATCGACCGGCGCCCGGGCCTCGGAGTCGCCGTGCGCACCCGCTCCGGGGACGTGATCCGCGCCCGGGTCCTGGTCAACTGCGCCGGGCTGCACTGCGACGGGATCGCCCGGACGACGGGTGACGACCCCGGCATGCGGATCGTCCCCTTCCGGGGTGAGTACTACGAGCTGGCCCGGCCCGAGCTGGTGCGAGGGCTGGTCTACCCGGTGTCGGACCCGGCGTTCCCGTTCCTCGGGGTGCATCTGACCCGCGGCATCGACGGAAGCGTGCACGTCGGGCCCAACGCGGTACCGGCGCTGGCCCGGGAGGGGTACGGCTGGGGCGTGGTGCGGCCCGGCGAGCTGGGCGCGACGCTGGCCTGGCCGGGCTCGTGGCGGATAGCCCGGCGGCACTGGAGGTACGGGGCGGGCGAGCTTCGGCGGTCGCTGTCCAAGACGGCGTTCACCACGGCCGTACGCAGGCTGCTCCCCGGGGTGACGGAGTCGGACCTGGTGGCGGCGCCCGCGGGAGTGCGGGCGCAGGCGGTCCTGGCGGACGGCACGCTGGTGGACGACTTCATGATCCGCGAGGGCGCCCACGCCGTGCACGTCCTGAACGCACCGTCGCCCGCGGCGACGGCGGCGCTGCCGATCGGGCGGGAGGTGGGGCGCAGGGCGCTGGCCATGCTCGGCCGCCCGTAAAATTGAGGGCACTGTGTCTGATTTCCGCAACGCCTCCGACGCTCGCCGGCCCGCCGCCGAGGAGCCGGCCGCCCCCGAGCCCGCCGCTTCCCGCGCCGGTGTCCCCCACGCCGGTGACTCCCATGCCGGTGACTCCCTCCGGCACACCCGTGCCAAGGGCGAGCCCCGTTTCCCGGACGGGCCGAAGGCCGATCCCGCCGGGTCGCACTTCGAGCGACGGATCCGGAGTTTCCAGCCCCGGCGCAGCAGGGTGACCGCCGGGCAGGCGGACGCACTGCAGCGGCTGTGGCCCCTGTGGGGGCTGGACATCGACGGACAGCGGGTCATCGACCTCGCCGAACTGTTCGGGAACGCCCGTCCCGTCGTCCTGGAGATCGGCTTCGGCATGGGCGAGGCCACCGCGCGGATGGCCGCCGCCGACCCGGACACCAACATCCTCGCCGTGGACGTCCACACCCCCGGCCAGGGCAACCTGCTGGGTCTCGCGGAGCAGAACGACCTGTCCAACATCCGGGTGGCCAACGGCGACGCGATCATCCTCCTGCGCGAGATGCTCGCCCCCGACTCCCTCGCCGGACTGCGCGTCTACTTCCCCGACCCCTGGCCCAAGAAGCGGCACCACAAGCGCCGCCTGATCCAGCCGGAGTTCCTGGCCCTGGCCGCGGCCCGCCTCGCGCCGGGAGCCGTCGTGCACTGCGCCACGGACTGGGAGCCGTACGCCGAGCAGATGCTCGACGTCCTCACCGCGCACCCCGACTTCGAGAACACCGTGCGGGGCGGCGGTTTCGCGCCGCGTCCCGCCCACCGGCCACAGACCCGTTTCGAGGGCCAGGGACTGGACAAGGGTCATGTGGTGAACGACTTGCTCTTCCGCCGCGTACAGCACCCCGTATCGCACGCCGTATCGCACCGCGATCAGCACAAGGAGCAGCCCCCCACCGGTTAGGGTCCTTGCCGTGGCCACCTGTCCCCCGTATCCGACGCGTCCGCACACGCACGCGCGTACGCATCCGCACTGGTGGCAGCGCGCCTGGGTGCGTTACGGCGCGCTGATCACCCTGCTCGCGCTCTCCGGCCTGGTGATCCTGGCCCTGGTGCGCGAACAGACCGGCACGCGGGGGTTCCTGGTGGGGCTCGGCCTCGCGGTCCTGCCCGTGCCGTTGCTCATAGCCGCGTTCCGCTGGCTGGACCGGGTGGAGCCCGGACCCTGGCGGAACCTGCTGTTCTGCTTCGCCTGGGGAGCCTGCGCGGCAGCGCTGATAGCGATCGTCGCCAACAGTTTCGCGACGAGATGGATAGCGACGGCCACCGCCGACCCGGCCGGCGCGGACACCCTGGGCGCCACGGTCATAGCCCCGGTGGTCGAGGAGTCCGCCAAGGCCGCCGCCGTCCTCCTGGTCTTCCTCTTCCGCAGGAGGCACTTCACCGGCATCGTCGACGGCGTCGTCATAGCGGGCGTCACCGCCACCGGCTTCGCCTTCACCGAGAACATCCTCTACCTGGGCAACGCCTTCGGCACCGACCAGCTCACCGGCGACAGCGGCATCGCCTCCGTCACCGCGGCGACCTTCTTCGTCCGCATCGTGATGTCACCGTTCGCCCACCCGCTCTTCACCGTGCTCACCGGCATCGGTTTCGGTATCGCCGCGCTCTCCGCGGGCCGCCACCGCCTGCGCCGTGCCCTGCTCCCCCTGGCCGGCCTGCTGCTGGCGATGGGCGTGCACGCGCTGTGGAACGGCTCGGCGGCGTTCGGCGAGTACGGCTTCCTCGCCGTGTACGGGGCGTTCATGGTGCCGTCCTTCGGCCTGCTGACCTGGCTGGTGATCTGGACCCGGCAGCGCGAACTGGGCGCCGTACGCGCCGAACTCCCCGTGTACGTCATGGCCGGGTGGCTGACACCGACGGAGCCGTACGCGCTCGGCTCGATGCGGGCCCGCCGCATCGCCCGTCGGCACGCCCTCCGGCACGCCGGGAAGGAGGCGGCGCGGGCGGTGGCGCGGTACGAGGCGTACGCGACCTCCCTGGCGTTCCTGCGCCGGCGCGGGCGCCTGGGCAGGGCGGGCGCCGACTTCGCCGTACAGGAGCGGGAACTGCTGGACGCCCTGTGGCAGCGACGCGACGTGGCGCGTCCGGCACTGGACTACGCGGCCCGGGCCACGGCTCCGCCCGCGCCGGTGGCGGTGCGGCCCTGGGCGCATCCGTACGGGGCGTACGGGCCCGGCCACCCGGCGACGGCCCCGACGCCGTACGCCGCACCGGCCGCGTACAGCCCATACGCCCCGTACACCCCGCACACCCCGTACTCCGCCGACTCCCCGCCCAGCCATTACCGGCCGTAACCGCGGTAAGGGCGGTAAGGGCGGTAAGGGCATTAAGGGTCGCCCCGACCGCCCGAGAGGCTCAGGCCGACGCCTCCGTCAGCCTGCCGACCTCGCCCTCCGTCAGGCTCAGCTCCGCCACCCCCAGCAGCGCCGGCAGCTGCTCCACCGTGCGGGCGGACGCGATCGGCGCGGCCACCGTCGGCTGCGCGGCCAGCCAGGCGAGGGCGACCGTGGCGACGGGAGCGTCGTGGGCCTCGGCGATATCGTCCAGGGCCGCGAGGACCCGCCGGCCGCGCTCGGTCTCCAGGTGCTTCGCCGCCCCGCCCGCCCGCGGACTGTCGACGGCCGCACCGGGCCGGTACTTGCCGGTGAGGAAGCCGGATGCCAGGGAGTAGTACGGCACGGCGGCCAGGCCGGCCCGCTCGGCGAGGTCGCGCGGCTCGCCCTCGTACGTGTCGCGGGAGACCAGGTTGTAGTGGGGCTGGAGGGCCACGTACCGGGCGAGGCCCTCACGGTCGGAGAAGGCCAGGGACTCCGCGAGCCGCTCGGCGGAGATGTTGGAGGCGGCGATGTGCCGGACCTTGCCCGCCTTCACCAGCTCGTCGAGCGCGCCGATGATCTCCTCCACCGGCACCTCGGGCTTGTCGAAGTGGGTGTAGTAGAGGTCGATGTGGTCGGTGCCCAGGCGGCGCAGCGAGGCGTCGGCCGCCGACTTGATGTTCGCGGCGGACAGTCCCGGGTACTCGGGGTGCTGGCTGACCTTGGTGGCGAGGACGACGTCACCGCGGTTGCCGCGGGAGGCGAGCCACTTGCCGATGACGGTCTCGGACTCGCCGCCGCTGTTGCCGTCGACCCAGGCGGAGTAGGAGTCGGCGGTGTCGAGGAAGTTGCCGCCGGCCGCCGTGTAGGCGTCGAGGACGGCGAAGGAGGTGTCCTGGTCGGCGGTCCAGCCGAAGACGTTGCCGCCGAGGGCGAGGGGGAAGACCTCCAGGTCGGAGGAGCCGAGCTTGCGCAGAGAAGTCATGTCCTGCGTCAACGAACGCACAGGACCCGGCGATTCCGGAAGCGGGGCAAAAATCCCGCAAACCGGCAGCCCTGACGTCGGGGGGTCGCCATCAGGACCGCCGGGGACCAGAGGCGGTGAGGGCCGGGAACGGCATGGCTCAGGGGGTCAGACCGCTCAGGGAGTCAGACCCTTGCTCTGCAGCCACGCCATCGGGTCGATACCGCCGCCTCCGCTGGTGTGGACCTCCATGTGGAGGTGGGCGCCGGTGACGTTGCCGGTGGCGCCGACGCGGCCGATGACGTCACCGGTGGTGACCTCCTGGCCGACGCTGACGCTGATGGAGGACTGGTGGGCGTACCAGATCTCGGTGCCGTCATCGAGGGTGAGCACGGTCTTGTAGCCGTACGACCCGTCCCAGCCGGCCGACGTGATCGTGCCGCTGTGCACCGCCTTGAGCAGCGTGCCCGTGGGGGCGGCGAAGTCGAGGCCGGTGTGGTAGCCGGAGGACCAGTAGGCGCCGGCCTGGCCGAAGCTGGAGGAGATGGTGTACGAGGAGGTCGGCAGCGTGTACTGCTTGGCCAGCTTCGCGAGCCGCTCGGCCTCGGCCTTCTTCGCGGCCTCCTCCTCCGCCTTCTTCTTGGCGGCGGCGGCCTTGGCCTCGGCCTCCTTCTCCGCCTTGGCGGCAGCTTCCGCGGCCTTCTTCTCGGCGGCGGCCGCGGCTTCGGCGGCGGCCTTGGTCTCGACCTGGGCCTGCTGCTGCTCGGCCTGCGCCATGATCCGGGCCCGCAGCGTCTCACCGGCGTCGGGGTCGCTCTCCGAAGAGGTCTCGGCGGCGACCGTGCCGATGCCGCTGAGCGGGGTGGCGGAACCCTCCGGCTGCGGCTTCTCCTCGTCGGAGATCAGCGAGCCGACGTTCGGCAGGTCCGGCATGGAGATCGACACCGGCGGCTTGCCGGTCTGCGCGCTGGCCATGCCGCCCGCGCCGACCGCGGCTATGACACCGACGCCGAGGACGGTGGAGCTGCGGGCGAGTCCGCCGCGCTGCTTGGCGACGCGGTGCCGGCCGCGTACGGGGCGGATGGAGTCCGCGGTGGGATTCCACTCCTCCCAGGGGCCCTCTTCGGTGCGGTAGCCGTCGTATCCGAAGGTGTCGGTGTCGTGCCCGCTGGGCACGAACGGGGCCTCGGGGGCAGGCCGGTTGGACGCCACGTGGGCGTACTCCTTTCCTTCCTTTCGCCTACCGGGTTAGCTGACGGGTTCGGAGCAGGAAGGTCTCCTACGCGCGTATACCCGCCGTGTCTGGCACGGCGTCATACGCCCGATTCACCCCAATGTGGTGGTTCCCCGGTTCCCTTGCGGGATTCGGCGCGTGCGCACGGAGCCGCCTTCTGTGACGGCTGGGACGACCGCGCTGCGTTATCGAACGTTAATAGACGCGGGGCTCGGATTCCAAGCCGTTCCTCTTGATCATTAACGGATCCGGCCCGGACGTACGCCTCACGAACGGCAAAAACCGGGCGAGTTGACCGCCCTTCAGTATTCCCTGCTCCACCACGAATTTCTGATGGTGTATCAGTTGTTATGCGCAGGGCGGTCGGTCCGTCACGTCCGGTGATGTTGATCAAGGGTCGATCAGGGTCGTCGTACGGCGAGCAGCGCCATGTCGTCGGCCATGCCGCCCCCGGAGTGCCGGCGTACGTCCTCGGCGAGGGTGTCGAGCAGCTCCGTCGGATGCCGGAACACGCGGCCGGCCAGCCGCACGTGCGGTTCGTAGAACTCGCCCCGCCCGTCCCGCGCTTCCGACAGTCCGTCGGTGTACAGCAGCAGCGTGGCCCCACCGGGGAAGTCGGCCTCCTCCGCGCGGTCGGGCCACACACCCAGCTCGCCCATGCCGAGCGGCAGCGCCGACTCCCGGGCGGGCAGCGGGCGCAGGGTGCCGTCGGCGTACAGCAGCAGGGGCGGCGGATGGCCGCGGTTGACGATGCGGACGATCCCGTCGCCGTGCGGGAGTTCGGCGAGTACGGCGGTGGTGAACCCTTCGAAGGCGTCCAGTCCGTCGCGCCGGGTGCCCTCGCGCGCCAGCGCCCGCTCCAGCCGCTGCGCCACCGCCTCCAGCGTCGCCTCCTGCTCGGCGGCCTCCCGGAAGGCGCCGATCACGACGGCGACGGCGGCCACCGCGCCCATGCCCTTGCCGCGCACGTCCCCGACGATGAGCCGGATGCCGCGCGCACTGTCCTGCACCGCGTACAGATCGCCGCCGATGAAGGCGTCGGCCTGCGCGGCCTCGTAGCAGGCGGCGATCTCGAAACCGCCGATCCGCTCGGCGGGCTCGGGCAGCACGGCGCGCTGGGCGGCCTCGGCGATCTCGCGGACGGAGACGAGGCGCTCGCCCGTGCGGCGGACGAAGCCGTTCACGAGGACGGCGAGCACGGCGACCGTCGCGATGGTGATCAGCTCGGTGAGGGAGTCGACGTAGTGGATGACGTCCTTGCTCAGCTGCAGCCCGATGACGGCGGCGACCACGGCGAGACCGGTGAGCACCGTGCCGCGCCGTGAGTAGATCGGGGCGGCGACCAGGGGCGCGGCCGTGTAGAGGGGGCCTGCGGTGAAGTATCTCGGGGTGAAGATGTCGTACAGGACGGCGGCGACGATCAGCAGCACGGGGAGCAGGCGCACGAAGGCCCGCCCGTACGAGGTCCGCCGCGGCGGCCCTGCGGCCGGCGGCACGCGTTCCGGTCCGTCGCCGAGGCCGGGGTCGGGCACGGGATCGCCGGGGAGCCGACCGCCGGCCCGGGCGTACGCTCCCTCGTCCTCCAGGTCACCTGGCCGCACCACTCGTCTCCCGCCACCCCGCACGTCCGCGCCGCTTGCCGTCCCGTCCTCCAGGTTTCCCGGAGCGGGGGCGGTGGGCGAGTCCGTGAGGGCCGATCGGGTGACCGGGTTTCGCGCATTCGTCGCAAACACACCGAAGGCCGGAATCCTCATGGATTCCGGCCTTCGGCCTTGAGTAGCGGGGACAGGATTTGAACCTGCGACCTCTGGGTTATGAGCCCAGCGAGCTACCGAGCTGCTCCACCCCGCGCCGTTGTGTCTCTACTGTACGTCATCCCGGGGGTGGAATGCACATCCGTATCTCCCTGCTCCTCCAGGTGGCGGTTCGGCGCCTTCGCCCGCTCCTCGTACTCAGGCAGTACGACGACGGCGGCGCCCCCGGCGGCGAGCACTCCGCTGCCGTCCGCCCCCGGCACGAAGGTGTCCGGCTCCCGCCAGGCCGTGACCACGCGCCGTACCCCGGCGTCGAGGATCAGCCAGGCGCAGGGCGCGGGCCGGGAGGCGCGGCGGGCGCACGGCTCCAGGCTGCTGTACACGGTGGCGCTCGCGAGCCGCGGGTCGGCGGGGTCGGCCTTCGCGAGCGCCGCCTCCTCGGCGTGCACGACGGCGTCACCGCCCTCCCGTGAGTGCCCCCGCGCCAGCTCGCTCCCGTCGGCGGCGACCACGACCGCCCCCACGCTGAACGCCGTCCCGGACGGCGGGCACAGCTCGGCAAGCTCGCAGGCGAGCGCCAGCCAGTGCCGGTCGGCGGCGGTGACGCGGTCGCCGGTGCCGGGGGCGGTGGGCAGGTACCGCGTCAGCACCACGTCCTCGATGCGCCGCGACTCCACCAGCCGCAGCCGCCCGCCCTGGTAGGCGCCGGGCCCGAAGAGGCGGGGTGCGTCCGGGTCCCCGACGAACAGCGGCGCGAGGACGAGCTGGAGTTCGTCGGCGAGTTCCTGCTGGAGCAACTGGGTGTGGACGGTCCCCCCGCCCTCGACCATGAGCCGCCGTACGCCCCGCCGGTCGTGCAGGTACTCCAGGCCCGCGTGCCAGTCGAGTGCGGGACCGAGCGGCACGACGTCGGCGCCGATCTCCAGCGCGCGGGCCCGCCGGGCCCCCTCGTCCGTGGTGAGGAGCACCTTCTCGCCTCCCGTGTGCCAGAACGGCGCCGCCGGGTCCAGCTCGCCGGTGGCGCTGACCGTCACCTTGAGCGGGTACTCCGCCTTCCCGGCCGCGACCCGGGCCGCCCGCCGCTCGGCGGAGTTCACCAGCAGCCGAGGGTTGTCGGCCCGGATCGTGCCGGCGCCGACGAGGATCGCGTCGACGGAGGCCCGCACCTCGTCGACGCGGTCGAAGTCGGCCGGCGAAGACAGCAGGAGCCGGTCGGGGCCTGTGTCGTCCAGGTAGCCGTCGAGGGAGACGGCGGCGGAGAGGAGGACGTAGGGGAGGGGCATCAGGCGGCACTCCGGTATGCGGGGCGGGCGGATGGACTGGGGGGACGGTGGAGGACCGCTACGTGCCCGTGAGACGGACGAACCGCACCGGCTCCGCCAGGACCTCGCCGGCATGGGGCACGTCCGCGGTACGCGCGGCGAGCGTCGCCACCGCGAGCCGGGCCGGCAGTGCCTCCGCGAACTTCAGGCCGCGCACGGCCCGCTCGTCCACCTCGGGCAGGCACAGCCTCGAGGGGACTTGGGCGACGGCAGCGCGCCAGCTTGCGGGGGTGACGTCCTCCCGGAGCGGGACCCACTGGTCGTTGGCCCGCCGATGCGGCACGACGACGGCTGACAGGGACGCGGCGAGGGTGGCGTTGGCCCGGTGGCCCGCCCAGGTCCACCAGCGAATGTCGCCGTCGGTGTGCCGGGTGACGAGAGTTCCGCCGGGGTGGACGGTGTGCAGGTGCCTGTCGCGGGCCTCGGCGAGTCTGGCGGCCGCGCGGGGCGTCAGCCGGACCGGCGGGTCCTCCCCGAGCAGGACGTCGCGGGCGGCACGGGTGAGGTGGAAGGAACGGACGCGGACGGTCGCGAATCCGCTCCACCGCGCGCGTCCGCCCTCGTCGGCCGGTTCCACGAAGCAGCGCTTGCGGTTCCAGTCGATGTAGGTGACCAGCCAGTTGCGCCCCGCGAGCAGCAGCTTGCGTGGGCCCTCGACGTGCTCGGTGAGCAGATCCGGGTCGGTGCGTCCGATCTCGGTGCGGCCGTGGAACACGGTGAACTCGGGTGGGGCCGTGAAGACCGCTGTCAGGTCCATGAAGTGCCGGTAGCCGTAGCGGCGTTCCGCTTCCGGTCCGACGAACAGCAGTCCGCCGTCCTCGTCGAGGTACCCCTGCTCCACGAGGTGACGTACGACGGGTGCGGCGCCCGGCCCGAAGGGCCCCATGCCGTTCCACCATTCCTGCCACAGGTTCCCTCCGACCCGCTGTTCCTGCAGGCAGAGCGCCAGGAGTTGCTGGGCGACCAGGTGGCGTGGCTCGGGAGGGGCGACGACCGGCTCCACCCATCCGCGGGACCACTGGAGCAGCAGTGCCGCGGCGGAGAGCAGCCCTTCACCGTCCAGGGCCAGGAAGAGGCAGTTGCGTGTCGTGCCGGGGCGTCGGCCGGTGCGGCCGAGGCGTTGCAGGAAGGAGGCGACGGAAGAGGGTGCGTCGAGCTGGATGACACGGTCCAGGTCTCCCACGTCGATCCCGAGTTCCAGGGTGCTGGTGGACACGATCACGCAGTCCCGTTCCTCCGCGAAGGCGGCCTCGGCGCGTCGCCGTTCGTCGACGGCGAGCGAGGCGTGGGAGAGGAAGGTGGTGACGCCCTTCGCACGGAGCCGTTCGCCCAGTTCCTCGACCGTACGGCGCGTTTCGCAGAAGACCAGGCGCTTCTCGCCCCGGTGCAGGGCCGCGATGACGGTCGCGGCGTTCGCGACCGAACCGACGTAGTCGAGCTCGATGTCCCCGGGAGGTGGCGGCGGTGACGGAGCGGCGGCTGGCTGGCGGGAGTCGGAGTGCCCGTCCAAGTGCGGGGCCACGACACGAGCGGGACGTCGCCCCCGTCCCGAGCCCTGGAGCCAGGCCAGCAGCTCCTGCGGGTTGCCGATGGTGGCCGAGAGGCCGACGCGCTGAAGCGGACGTCCGACCGTGCGGCTGAGGCGTTCGAGTACGGCGAGCAGGTGCCAGCCCCGGTCGTCGCCCGCGAAGGCGTGCACCTCGTCGACCACGACTGTGTGCAGTCCCGAGAAGAAGGCCCGGTGATCGACATGCGTGCTCACCAGCATGGACTCCAGGGATTCCGGCGTGGTGAGGAGGATGTCGGGACGTTGGGTGAGGATGCGGCGACGGCGCGGCGGCGTGATGTCGCCGTGCCACAGCTCGGCGGTGCGGCCCAGCCACTCGGTGTAGGTCCTCAGCCGGGGGTGGAGATTGTTGAGCAGGGCTTTGAGCGGGCAGACGTACAGGACACTGGTGCCCTTCCAGCCGTGCCGGCCCATGCGGGTCAGGAGCGGAAAGGCGGCGGCCTCGGTCTTGCCGCCGGCCGTGGGGGCGAGCAGCAGTGCGTCCTCGCCGCCGAGGAGCGGTTCGATCGCCGCCTCCTGGAGGAGGCGCAGGGAGCGCCAGCCCAGCGAGTTGACGATGTGGTGGCCGAGGACCGGGTCGAGCAGGTCGAAGACGTCGGCGGGCTCTTCTCCCGCGCCCGGGTGTTCGCCTGCGCCGGTGTCGCTCATCACGGGTCCAGGTCCAGGGCGACGTCCGCGGCGCTCGCGGCCGCGTTCCGTTCGATCTCCGTCAGCTCCTCGGTGTTCACGGTGAGCGCGTAGTGGGCGCGCGGGTCGAAGTCGACGAACTCGTCCACGCGGTCCAGGATGTCGGCGACGAGCTTGCGCAGGTAGAGCCGCGGCGCGACGCCGACCTTGCCACCGAGCGATCCGGTGACCGCGCGCGCCAGTTCGTCGAGGTAGGCGTCGTCGGCCCGCTCGGTGAGCCGTTCGGGATGGCGGGCGGCCCCCGCGTACAGGTCCCGTACCTTGCGGCCCAGCTCGCCGAGGGAGGTCAGGTCGAAGCCGGGCAGGCGCAGCTGCACGGCCCGCGGTGAGTCGAACCGCGGGTCGGTGGTGAAGTCGGTGGCCAGTCGCTGGGCGAGCGGCGCCAGGCGCTGCGCGCCCTGCTGACCGTCGTAGAAGGCCGGAGTGCCGGTGATGACGAGGAACAGTCCGGGGAAACGGCCCGCGTCGATCTCGTCGAGGAGCTGGCGCAGCGCGTTCAGGGACTTCTCACGCACGTCGCTGCGCACCCGCTGGAGGGTCTCGACCTCGTCGAGGACGAGGAGCAGCCCGGGGTGGCCGCAGTCCCGCAACACGGTGAGCAGGCCTTGGAGGAAGCCGAGGGCGGCGAAGTGGTCGAGGTCGCCCCGGACGCCGGCGGCGCGCTTCGCGGACGCCGCCACGGACCGCTGCCCGCCGAGCCAGGCGATCAGCGCCTCCGCGCTCGCGCCGTCCCCGGCCGCCACGGCCCGCCGGTAGCCGCGCAGGGCCGCGGAGAAGGCCGGGGTGGTGCGGGCCACGTCGGCAAGCCGACGCTCCAGCAGAGCGTCAACCGCCTCGGCCAGCGCGTCCTCGTCGTCCTCGTCGGCCTCACCGCCGTCGAGGACCTCCTCCTCCAGCGCGTAGAACCAGGAGTCGACCACTGCCCGGAGCGCGGAAGGCGGGTGGGTCGCCGTGGTGAGGCGCTCGCCGAGCCGGCGGTAGACGGTTTCCAGGCGGTGCAGCGGCGTTTCGGTCTCGGAGATCTGCACCTCGCTCACGGCGAGCCCGTGCCGCTTGGCCCGTTCGGCGAGCCAGCGCGCGAAGAACGTCTTGCCGGAGCCGTACTCGCCGCGCAGCGCGTGGAAGGCGGAGCCACCGCGGGCGATCGTGGCGAGGTCGTCGTCGAGGGCGGCCTCGAAGCGTTCCAGGCCGACGGCGAAGAGCCCGAGACCGGCCTGGGGCACGGTGCCCCGCCGCAGGGCGTCGATCACGTCGCGCCTGCGGGCGAGGCTGATGTCCGTTCCGGCTGCGGGCGGGCCGCTCATGCCGGTTCTCCCAGGAACTGCTGCACGAGCAGCGCCTTGTCGAGCTGGACGGTGCGTCCGGACTCGATGAGCTGGAGCACGGGGTAGCCGTCGATGTTGAGGAGGCGTTCCAGCACGGTGGCGAAGCGCTCGGGGTTGCGCTGTGACTTGCCCGTGGCCACCTGTGCCGCAGCCGCCACCGCTCCGGGCGACAGTTTCCCGCCCGCCGTGAGCAGTGCGTCGACTACGGCGGCGACGGCCTTGTCCGCCGGGGCGAGCCGTACGAACTCGCGCTGAGCCTTGTAGGGATCCGACCGCACGGTCCGCTCCCCGAGCGAACCCTGACCCGGCACCTCGAAGATGCCCTCGCTCTGCGGCTCCGGCTTCTGCCGACGTGTCCCTCCCGCAGGGGTCCGGGTGTCGGACGCAGATGCGGCGGGCGGGTGCTCGTCGCTGCCTCGCCACCAGCCGGGAGCGATGTCCTCGATGGGCAGCAGCGTCCATCCGGCCGGGATCTGGTCGGCGGACGGTACGAAGGTGAGCACGGGCACGGTGACCTCTGCCAGGGAGGCTCCACCGTGGTACCCGGCCTGTCGGGCGGTGTAGCGGAGGTCCTCACGCCAGGGCAGGACGGCCCGGCCGCCGGGCGTACGCACCCGTGGCCCGGACACCGCGATCTCGCCGTCGCCCGGCGATCCGATGCGCCAGCGGGCGCCTTCGACTCCCTCGGCGGAGGGCTGCTGCCGCCCGCGCGGGGTGCGGTCGAGGACGTGGCCGTGGTCGGAGACGAGCAGGACGGGCCTGCCGTAGTCGCGGGCGGCGTTCAGCAGGTCGGGCAGTTTGGCGATGTCGCCGAGCGACCAGCGTCCCTGGGCGCCCTCCCGGCCGTCGTCGAGCGCGTCGTCGATGGTGTTGACGACGACGGCGACGATGTCGTCGGTGGCGAGCGCCTGGAGCAGTTCCGGGGCCAGCCGGTGGCCGGGCGGGCCTTCGAAGCCGCCCTTGTGGAAGAGGTGGGCGCCCCGGTGGCGCTTCTTCCAGAAGGTGCCGAATCCGCCGCGTTCCCTGTCCTGCCCGCCCTCGGCCGGCTGCCCGCACAGCAGGGAGGTGCGGCTGGTCCGGGTGACGGACGGCAGCATGGACACGGCGGCCTGCCGGGCGGGCCGGGCTCCCTCGCGGGGCTTGGGCACCACCTCGGTCCACACACGCCGGTCCAGCTCTCCGGCGAGCTGCACGGCGACATCGGCGCTCATGCCGTCCAGGACGAGGATCAGTGGCCGGCCGCCGTCGCGGGCGAGGGGCGCCGCCGCCTGAGCGAGTACGTCCTCGATCAGCAGGGCACCGCCGGGTGCCTGCTGGCAGGCGTTCTCGGTCCACCGGGTGAGCCTGCGGGCGAACGCCTCGTCGAGTCCGGTGCGGCGGGCGCGTACGGCCCCTATCAGCCGCTGGTAGGCGTCGGCGACGGCCGGGTCCCGGGAGCTCTCCCCTTCGGCAAGGACACCCACGGCCAGGTCGGTCCAGCCGGACGAAGCCAGGTGGGTGCGCACGCCCTGGGCCACCGACTCCACCTCCGGCAGGGGCGCCCGCATCCAGCGAACGAGCCTTACCGCGGTGCGTGCGGTCTCCGTGGACTCCGCGTACAGCCCGCTCAGCTGGTGTTCGGTCAGTTCCCGCAGGGCGGCTTCCGCGGGTGCCGCGGGTCCGTCGAGGACAGAGGCCAGAGCGCGCAGCCGCGCCCGGTAACCGGAAGGGAGCAGCCGGTCGGCGCCGATCAGGGGGCTGAGCCGGGCATCGGCGGCGAGCCGGTCGGCGTGGTCGAGGACGTCGAGGACGCGGTCGCGGGCCGCACTGCGCTGTGGTCCGCTGCCCTCGGCCTGGGCGATCCAACGGCTGAGGACGCCGGTCGCGGCGTTGGCGAAGGGCCGCAGGGCGTCGAAGGAGGCCAGCGCGGAGCCGAAGAGCGTACCGAGGGCGAACCCGGCGGCCTCTGCCGCGGTGGAAGACAGCGCGGCCGAGGCGAGAGCCCCCAGCGGCAGGGCATCCGTGCCCCGTCCGTCGGCGGCGAGGGCCAGCAGGGTCGGAGCGGCGAACCCCACGGTCATGGCGAGCCACGCGCCGATTCCGTCCCGTTCGGCCGCGGACAGCCCGGCGTAGCGTGCCGGTCCCGTGGCGTTCCGGGACCACACGAACAGCGTGTCGGCGTCGAGGTCGAGGGTGTCGGAGGTGGTGTCCCCGATCCCGAGGCGGGCGGCGATCAGGGCCCGCACCGCGCGGTCCCGGGTGAGGACCGCGCCGACGCGCGGCCAGCCGTCGACCGGTTCGGCCTCCAGCAGGGCGTCGAGGAGCCAGCGTTCCCCGGCCATGCGGGTGTCCAGGTCGGCGGCGCCGAAGAGCTGCTTGACGATGTCGGCGCGGTCGACGGCGAGAGGGTGGTGGCGTACGGCGTGCGCCCGCAGGTCCCAGCCCAGCTGGTCGGCGGGGACCTGCCCGGTCACGACGAGGACGTCGGTGCGGTCCGGCTCGGCCTCGGCGCGGTGGCGCTGCCAGGCGTCGGTGATGCCGAGCACGGAGTCCTGGTCACTGACCCGCACCCAGTGGGTCCTGCCGTCGACGCGCAGGCCGAACTCGGTCTCCTGGCCGCGGGCCTCGTAGGCGGCGTCGACCAGCACGAGACGTCGGTCCGGAGCCTTGGGCAGTTCGGCCTGCAGCAGGACCTCGATCGCGCGCCGTCCGACGACGGGACGCGTGGTCGTCAACGAGTACCTCCGGTATCGGCGCCGCCGGAGCCCCGGCCGGTGCTGTCCGTGCCGTCGGCCCGGCGCCAGATGATCTCCACCTCGGCGTCCGGCTGCCCGGCGCGGAACTCCTCGATCTCCTGCCGTACGGCGGTCAGTTCGGCCATGAGGGTCTCCAGGCCGCTGGTCCCGGCGCCGATGACCCGTCGGACGCCCCTGGCGGACGTACCGGGCGGCAGGGAGCCTCCGGCCGGCGCCGCTCCGGACTGCGACGCCCCGGACGGCTCCCCGTCGGCGGGCCTCGGCAGGACGGGCTGCGAGGGCACGGCCGGATTCCCGTGCTGGGTCAGGGACACCTGCTCGGGTCCCGGCGCGGGCGGCTCCGGGGTGACCGGAACGGTCCGCTCGACCCGCAGCGCGGCATCGACGACGGCCATCGCCGTCTCCCGTACGCCACCCAGTACCGGCACCAGCGACCGCTCGTACTCCGAGGCACGGCCGGCCTCGGTCAGCTGGGCCAGAAGCCGGCTCGCGCGGTCGCCGACGCTGTCGTCGCGGCCGGTCAGCTCGCGGACGCTCTTCAGCAGCCGCCAGTCCGTGCCGTCCAGGGCGGCCAGGACTTCCGCCGCGCTCTCCATGGCCTGGGCCAGCTCACGGGCAGGTGTCTTGTAGGAGAGTGCGGCGAGTTCCGCGACCAGCGCGGTGGCGTCGGTGGCGTGCCGGGTGAGCCGTGCGAGCAGCCCGGCGGCCTCCCGCAGGACGACCGTGCGCGGGGCCGGGTCGGGGCCGTCGAGGCCGACCAGTGCCGCGTGCCGCTCCAGGGTGGCGCGTACGGCGGCCACGTCGTCCTCGAACTTCCCGGCGCGGGCACGCACGTCCTCGGCGAGCTTGTTGACGTGGCGGGCGTACGGGTTCGGCTTGGCGGGCACGCCGAACAGGCGGGCGGCCTGGTCCCGGGCCGCCTCGTACACGTCCTTGTCGGGCAGCGGCTGGGCGCGCAGGGCCCAGCCGGGGGCGATCGACGTCAGGTCGGGCGCGGCGGTCTCCGGGCCCGAGTGGAACACCCAGGCGCGGTCGTCGAGCAGCGCGTACACGGCGATGATCAGGTTCTCGGTCTGCCGGTCGAGGCCGGTGTACCCGAGGTCCTCGGCGAGCCAGCGCCGGATGTCCTCGACCTTGAGCAGCTCGCGCTCGCCGTGCTTGGCCGCGGCCTGGTTGATCCGGGTGCGCCACTCCCCGCGCAGCACCAGCGGCCCGTCGTGGACGGTGCCGATCTCCAGGGGCTCCACGATGCGCTTGACGGTGGCGAGGTGGCCGTTGTCGACCTCGACGCGGCCCTCCTCGTCCATGGCCCGCGTGATCCACTCCAGGGTGGTCCGCAGCTCGCCCACGGTGACGGCCCGGCGCTGTCCGCTGCGCGGGTCGGGCCCGAAGTCGGGGTGCTTGTCGTACAGGGCGCCGAAGACGCCGTCGGCGAGGTGGAGGACGTTGTCGGCGAAGGTCTTGCCGCCCTCGGGCTCGGGTCGCCCGAAGGCGGGCAGCAGAGACAGAACGTGCCTGCCGGCCACCACCTCGGCGCCCTTGGTGTCCTCCCGGGGGTGGGAGATGCCGTACACCTCTCCGAGGGAGTCCACCAGGGTGTTGGTGAGGTTGTCGCGTCCCATCTCCAGCTGCCGCCGGATCTTGGCGCGGTCGTCGGGCGCGTAGTTGCGGGTGAACTCGTCGAGCCGGTTGCGCTCCAGGAGGAAGCTGATCCGCATCAGGCGGCCGAGCTGGGCCTTTCGCTGCTCGGAGAAGAAGTCGGGCAGCCAGACGAGGGTGGGTTCCTCGACGCCGTTCTGCTGGAGCTCCATGACCCGCTGGTAGTCGTACGACGGGGTACGGTCGTTGTCCTCGTCGAAGGGGTAGTCGACGACGAACCGGATGTTCCCGCCGGTGCCCGGGGCGAACTGCTCGTCGGCGAGCTTCCCGGAGTCGCAGACGTTTCCGAAGACGAACTCCACGGTGCGCTTGGTGCCGCGCCAGACGATGTCCTTCTGGTCGAGCAGCTCGCCCTGCTTGACGCCGAACAGCTCCCACAGCCGGTCGCGCACCCACACCCGGCGCACACCGTCCTTGTCCTCACCGGCCACCGTGTTGAGCAGCGGCTCGATGTCCAGGTCGGACAGGTGCAGCGAGAAGACGGGGTCGGTGTCGCCCTCGGTGCGCACCTCGGTGATGAACTCGCCCTGGAGCGCGGCCATCCGCTCGACGACCTTGTCACCGACGGGCACGGTCCGGGAGTGCACGGACCCGTGGTTGAGGGCGGCGAGCCGGGTGCCGGTGAGCCTGCGCAGCGCGGGCACCTCGGGGGCGAGGGCGGCGAGCAGCAGCGTCTTGACGAAGCGGTCGTCGGCGAGGAAGTCCTTGTCATCCGGACGCCCGTACTTCCCCAGCAGGAACTGACGGGCCTTGGCGTGGAACTTCTTCGCCGCCTCGGCCTCGTGCGCGAGCTGGTCGGTGAAGGCGGCACCGGTCTCGTCGACCAGTACGTCCCACAGATCACCGAGCGGGATGAGCCCGCCGAGCGGCGCGTCGGCGTTCCGTTCCAGCAGCTGCTGGACGAGCTTCAGACCGCTGCGCTCGCGCTGGAGCGCGCCCGACAGGGCGACAAGCACGTTCAGCAGGGCGGGCGAGAGCGGATAGACGGCGCGGAAGTCGTCCCAGTCGGCGTGCGTGACGCCCTTGTCGTCCAGCAGGACGTCCTTCACCTGCTGGTTCGACTTGTCGACGCCCCGGAAGGCCGCTTCCAGGACCTCTTCCTGCCCCGCCTTGGGCTTGAGCACCCGCTCCTTGATGATCTCCGGGAGGTTGCGGTCCTCCAGGTTGATGACCGTGAAGCGCTCCTTCAGGTACTCCAGCGCCTGCTCCATGTTCTGCACGTCGGAGCCGAGGATGTCCTTGCCGACGAGCTGGGACAGGTCACGCTGGCGGGAGATGAAGGAGACGATCGGCACGGGCCGGTCGGGGTTGTCCGACTCGATCAGCTTGACGAGCTTCTGGATCTCCTCGTTGACCCACGTCCGCTCCCGCATCCGGGCCTGGAGCCAGAGGATCAGCTCGTCGAGGAACAGTACGACGCCGTCGTACCCGATGCTGCGGGCGTGCTTGCTGATCACGCTGAGCCCGTCATCGAGGGACAGGAAGCCGTCCGCACCCCCGGCGTACGACTTCATGGGCCCGTTGACCAGGGCGGACACCAGCCGCTCCCGCCCCTTGTCCCCGGCGGGCGCGGCGAAGGCGGCACCGAGTTCGTCGCCGGTCCAGGGGGTGGCGGTGCCGGAGCCGATGGGCGCGAGGTCGCCCGCGACGGCGGACGCGTTACCGATGGGGGTCAGGCCGTCGCCCCCGGCTCCCTGGGGCGAGGCGGTGGCCGCGTCCCCCAGAAGCCGGATGAAGGCCTCGTCACCGATGGACTCCCGGAGCGCGCGGGCGTCGGCCAGCAGCGCGTCCGACTTGTACACGGTCGGCACGGACACGTTGCCGGGCAGTGCCCGTACGGTCTTGACGTAGCCGCCGAGCAGCGCGGACTCCAGGTTCTCGGCACCGATCAGGTGATACGGCACCATGAGGAACTTCCGGCCGCCGAGCCACTCGCGGTGCTCGGCGACGACCTCGCGCAGCCGGGGCTTGCCCTGGACGGACGGCTCGCCGTTCAGCACGGCGTGCAGCACGGTCAGGAAGTGGCTCTTACCGGAGCCGAAGGATCCGTGCAGGTAGGCGGCGTACGAGCTGTTCTTCCGGACGGCGCCGCGGACCAGCCTGAGCGCCTTGTCGAACTCCTTGGCCAGCTGCTCGGTGACGACATAGTCCGCGACGGATCCGGCCGAGTCGTCACCGAACCCCCGGGACAGCTCGATCTTGAAGTCGCCGGCGTGGGCGTCCTCCTTGATCTCGAGAACGTCCTTCAGTACGACATTTCCGCCGCCCCTGGCCATCTGCCGCCCCTGCTTCCCACAACGTCCCACCCGACCGCCACCCGGCCGGCTGCCCGGCGCGGCCCGGCGGTCACCCGGGCCCCGCACACAACCCTTCCATCCTGCCAGCTCGGCGGGGCGGGGGCGGGGGGTGCGCGGGACCGGGGGTGACTGCCCGCCGGGGCGGGGTGCCGTCCGGCGGGGTCGGTCGAGGGGCTTCCGACGGGGCATCGGATTCCCGGTCACTGCCAGAAGACCTCTTCCACGGTGATCTGGGGATCCTGGACACGCGGGACGAAGGTGTAGACGAGCCATCCCCGATGGTTGTCGAAGAACAGGATGTGGGGGCCCTTGGGGTCGGTGGACCGTACCGGTTCGACGTACATGGACGCCGGGAGGTCGGCATCGGCGTCGATACCCCGGAAGTACGGGTCCTTGGCGGTAACCAGCTCGGCGCGGACCGCGTCGACCATCTTCCGGGCCGACTCCGGCAGTCCGTCACGGTCCGCCAGCGCGTCGACCCGCCAGTCCATCTGCCAAGGCGGCCCCATGAATGCATCGGTCACTCGCCGGGCTCCGTCGTTCGCACCTTGTGGCGGATCTCCGACGCCTCTTCAAGGAGGGCCTTGGCCTCGGCGAGGTCGGTGGACTCCGCCGCACGGTGGTGCAGGTCTGCCATGTGCGCGTCGAGCTCCGGATCACGGGCGATCGCGTACTCACTCCACCAACGGGCCATGAACGCAGGAAGCGGCCCGATGTCGAAGGTATCGGCGATCGCCCGCTTCCAGTGCTCGTCGAAGTCGGGCAGGAGCTGGGGAGCGTGCTGGGCGATGGCAGCGCGGAGCGCCTTCGGGTTCCGTTCGGGCATGGGCGGGACGCCCGGCCTGGGTTCTGCGGCGTGAGCGGACATGACCGGATGTACTCCTTCGTGCTCCTTCGGCGCACCGTGCCTTCGACGATAGCCCGCCTCGGTGGCCCGGGGCGGGGCCTGCGGCTGCGCGAGGGACGTGAGGCGGTAGGTCATGGGCGTGCTCCCAGATCACGGTCAGCGGGGCCGTTGCCGACCTCGCGGATGGGCTCCTCACCCAGGTCGTCAGCGTCGTCACCGGCCGGGGGCAGCCGTCTGCCTCGGGACTCAGCGACCCTGAGGGCGTCGGCGAGGCACTCGGTCAGCCGGATGGCGGTGTAGCGGACCTCGGCGTTCGGGGTGAGCGGGTCGTCCAGCACGCGACGGGCGGAACGGCACACGTCCAGCCCTTCGGCGAGCTGGCGGGCCTCCGTCTCGTCGGCAAGACGGGACATGATCCCGCCGTTCCCTCCGGGGGCGAGGTAGCAGGGCTTGCCCTCCGGTGACAGCCAGGGGAGCAGGCGGAGAGGGGTGGGTCGGTACGTCACGCGGCCACCGGCCGCTGCTCGGCACCGACGATGTGCTGGTCGAGGTCGATCCTGAAGTCGGCGGCGAGGACGAGGGCGAGGCGGCGGTACTGCTGACGTGACCGTTCTTCTTCGTGGGCGGTGAGGTACGGGCGGACGAGGCGGGTGGCTGCGCCGTCGAGGGGCAGGTGTCGGCAGTACGGGGAGTGGTGGAGGGGGAGGCGTGTGGGGGCCGTGGCTCGCGGGGTGCGGTGGGTGGGGCGGGGGGTTCGGTGGCGGGGGGCGCCTGCTCGGTGGGTTCCCGTGCCGGGGCCGAGGAGAAGGGTGAGCCAGTGGGTGAGGCGGCGGATAAGGTCTTGCATGTCGACGCTCCTACGTAAGCGTTGGCCGTGCCCCGGGAGGTCTAGCCACCTCGCCGGGGTCTTTACGTCGCTGAAGCTACACCTGGATGCATCCCTCTACATACAAGTACAGAGAGATCCATCCGAACGTGGAGATGATGACACGCCTACGTTGGACATATGAGCGATAAGGACCAGCCGACTCCCTTGGACCCGATGAGCGCCAGACCGCTCTACATCCAACTGGCCGACGTGATCGCCAAGAAGATCCAGTCGGGCGAACTGGCGCCGGACAGGCCCATCCCCTCGGAGAGCCATCTCGCCGACGAGTACGGCGTGGCACGCCTCACCGCGCGCCGAACTGCTCAGGAACTCCGGGAACGAGGACTCATCGTCACCGTGCGCGGCAAGGGCTCCTTTGTCGTGGAGCAGCTACCGACCAACTCGCCCGAAAACGAGAGCGGGACCACCGACTGATCGTCCCGCCTGTTCTCGTCGTATCGTTATTGGGCGGCCTTCTTGCGCCCGCCCCGCCCCTTTTCAGGACGCCAGTCGCGAAGGTCGGACTCCGAAAGGTGCCGGTCGGCACAGCCCTTGTTCAGCGCGGTCTGGAACTCGCGGGCGGGGCTGTCGCCCCACTCCTCGTCGTACTCGTCGTACCACTGGTGAACCCAGGGCATGATCTCCAGCAGCCC
Organism: Streptomyces sp. NPDC058812; assembly: GCF_042744565.1. Taxonomy (NCBI): domain Bacteria; kingdom Bacillati; phylum Actinomycetota; class Actinomycetes; order Kitasatosporales; family Streptomycetaceae; genus Streptomyces; species Streptomyces sp. NPDC058812. The sequence continues at coordinate 129,208 of NZ_JBHYOB010000019.1, read as the reverse complement.
CGCCAGAAGCGGCACGAACCTCGGGTCCTCCCGCTTCCAGCCGTCCTGCTCGGCACGGTCGCTGATGAGGTTGACGAGGGCTTCGGCCTGATCCCGGTGGTTCCAGCCGGCCCAGCCCAGAAGCAGGGAGGGGTCACTGTCGGTGGAGGCACCGGGGTAGGAGATGAACCGCTCCTTCGGCACGTCGAGCTTGCCGCGGTGGGACCAGTAGGAGTGCCGAAGGAAATCGGCACCGCTATACTTCGGCGGCACCTTGATGTCGAGCCGCTCGCCGGTGCGGTCCTCCTCACGCTGCTGCTCCCAGACCCGCTCCCACTGGGCTCGCTTGCGCAGGCCGGACTCCTTGTAGCGGAGGGCGGCGAGATAGGGGACGTGCTCGCTCTCGATGACGGCTTGGAGCACGGTGGCGAGGGAAGCCTCGGGCTTCTTGAGGTGGTCCGCCGCGTAGAGCGCCGCGACGGACTGCACGTCGTCGTCGTGCCGCAGGGCGTCGGCGAGCTGGTAGACGGTGAGAGTGCGGGGTGCCGTGTACTCCCCCCGCTCCCCGAACCACAGCTCCTTCCGCTCGGCAGCGCCCAGCAACCAGGCACGCAGTGCGGCAGCCTCACGCTTGTGCCAAGGTTCGATGGACCAACGACGCTTGTACTCGGGACGTTCGAGCAGCCGGATGTCCTTGTTGGAAGCGATGAGATCAAGCCGCGCCCGCACGACCCTCTTGTAGGCATCGGGCCATGATGCGGGAATGCCGGAGACAGCGGTGTCTTGCGATTTGTGTCGCTCGAACCACGCAGTCTCGATTTCACCGGCGTCGGCCTCCTGCTTCAACAACATCTCGAAAGCCCGCTGCCCGAGGGCGAGTTGCGGCACGTCGGTATCACTCAGCTCAGCGGGGTCCCCGGGCAGTGTGGTGGCCGCGACCTCCTTGGCCGTGAGCAGCCCATAGGCTCCGTAGACAATCCAGTCCAGCTCCTCCTGGAGGAGGATCATCCAGGACCGGATGCGGTCCTGAGCCTCGCTGGCTTCGTCGAGAAGGGAGCGGGTAGGCGTGCCAGACGCAGTGACAGCCGCTGGCTCGCACTTGGCCAGCTTCTGAGCAAGAGCGTCGAGTTCACATGGCAGGGCCAGGGGACGCGTTTCCGGTAGAGGGAAATCTTCAAGCTTGGTACCAGTGAATTCGTAGCGTTCCTCCCACTCTTCATCCTGCACACCACGCCCGAGACCGCTACCACCCTTCCCTTGACTGACCTGTTTCAGCCAGAAACAAGCAGACGAGGAGTTGAGCACTCCCATCAATCCCAGGTGCCGCTCCTCGTCGGAACCATCCGGCAACTTGATAACTGGTGCAGAACGATTGAATACCGCACCACCTCTACCAAGTATAAAATGATTGTGCGTGGCAACAAAAGCAAAGGAAATCAAGAAGGGAGCACGGGTACGATCCCAGGACAACATAATATGTTCATGCCACGCCATGCCTCGCTCTTCGCGAGTCTTGCCAAAGGTTAGCCCTGCCCGCAAATTGCTGCGATACGGCCAAAAAAGAACCGTCTCCTGTAGCGACGCATCCGCCCGCTCGCCTCCATAAGGCCAGATAACCACAGCATCAGTGGTGGCATTCCAGTCGCGGAGTACGTCACCAGTGATCAGGGTTCTATTTGCCGCGTGGTGTCGATTCCATAGGGTCGACAATCTATCAGCACTAAAAACGTCATCTTCTCCCAGGATGTCATGGAATCCGGTGGATTCGATGACATCCCCGAGCCGACATGCTCGCCGCCCCTCCAAGGTTTCCATCACCGAACTCGCACCACCGCCGCTCAGCGACCAAGGGAAAGAAGCGAACCGATCCCGCGTGGCGTCCTCGACGCTCACCCACTCCGACTCGCTCCCAGGCTTCCCCACCTGATCGGTGATGGCGCCCCATACAGACCCGGGCGATCCCTCTTCCGGAATGCCCGCCTCACCCCGCACCCCCAACACAGCCCGAATCGGCTTAGCCTGCCGAGCCACCTGATTCCGCCCCACCAGAATCACCGTCGGCGTACCATGGCCCGAAATATAGGCCCCTGATGTATCGATAATATGCGTCAGATCCACACCACCGAAGTCACGCTTCCGCTTGCTCCTCGGGTCCTTGTAAGGCCCCCCATGGAAGAATGACTCGATCAGAACCTTGCCGAACTCCCTCTTCATGAACGAGTTCGCCGTGATCTGCCCCGTGAAGCCACCGTCCTGATGGCTGCCCCCCGCCCGCAGCGCAAGCTCGAAAATCCGCTGAGCGAACGGAACCGACAACGCGTACTTGCCCGAGCAAGCCCAGTACACGTCCCGATAATTCTGGTTCTCCTGCTTGTCCTTGACCGTAATGTACGGCGGATTGGCCACCACCACGTGATACGACCCGCGCCCCAGGAGGTCCACCTCCCGCACGTACTCCTTGACGTCCTCCGTCCGATACGTAAAGACCTCTCGACGCACAAGGTCGTCAAACGTCGCGTCGGCCTCCTGACCGGCCTCCCGCCCGTGCAGCAGCGAATCCCCCACCGCCACCCGAATGGGCATGGCCGGCGCCCGCCGAAGCTCCCGTACGCCCCCCTCCTTCAGCGCGGCAACAAGCAACCGGAACCGGGCGATCGACGCGGCGAACGGGTTCTTGTCGGCCCCGTGGACCGACTCCAGCGCACGCCGGATCAGAACCCACCGATCCGTGCCGGGCTCCAGCTCACGCCACTTGTTGAAGATCCGCTCGAACAAGCCGAGCAAGAAGTGCCCCGAGCCACACGCGGGGTCGATGCAGCGAAGCCCTCGTACCTGCCCGTCCTCGTCGATCTCCCCCCGCCAGCCATCAGGCCGGTGCTTCCACACCGGATCGAGCCCGAACTCCTCCACGGCGGGTTCCAGCGTCAGGTCGAGGATGAACTTCTCCACGAACCGCGGCGTCTGGAGCAGCGCGTACGTCTTCCGGGCGTGCTCGGACAGGTCCTGGTACAGGTCACCGAGGAAACGGGTGTTCAGCTCGGGGTCGGTGAAGTCGTGGCGGACCTGCCCCTCCGCGTCACGCTCACGCCAGAAGGAAAGCAGGCGGGTCGCCGCCCCGTACGACGGAGTGACCTCCCACAACGGGTTGAACCGCTCGTCGAACAGCCCAGCCGCAGTCGGGTGGGAATCACGCAGCGCCTTGAACGCCTCGAACAGCCAGTCCCGGTCGTTGTGCTCCGGATGCGCCCGGAAGTAGTCATCGTGACGATCTTGCGCCTCGGACAACCGCTCCCCCGGGCCCGACAGCCACGCGTCCGGGATCAGCCCGTTGTCCTCGCTGAAGCGGACGAACACGCAGGCCAGCACCCACGCGGCAGCGATCTGTACGAGTCGGTCCTCAAGCCAGGTCTCGTAGCCGACGCCGATACGGCCCTCATCGTCGGCACGCTCATACTCGGCGACCAGCGACGGCGCGATCTCCTCACGAGCCGCCCGCTCCCTGAGATCCGCCTCCAGCAACGCGACCTGCTTCTGCAGGTCCTTCAGCAGCGTCTCGTGGCGCGGCGACGCGCTCTCCTCGGACGATGCGGGCGACTCCACGCCCCGGACTTCCGCAGACGACACCGGTGAACACTCTCCATCCCGACCGACCCGCCGTGTGGACACGGCGTGCCCGCCCATCCTGCCAGTTCCGGCCCGGGTGACGGCAGGACGGAGGCGAGTGGCAGCCCGAGGGGTGCCCCGTACCGCGTGCTACACCGGCACGCTGATCCGCCCGGCGAAGGCGTCGATGTCGTCCATGGCGCCGAGGACCCGGCGCGGGTCCGGAGCGGCGACGACGACCAGCACGTCGCAGCCCGCCTCCTCCACCCGCCAGGCGTACCGCACGCCCGCGACGATCGTGCGGTCCTCCTCCGTCTGCGTGTAGCGCAGGGAGCGCAGGCCGGTGCCGAGCAGCTCGGTGGTGAAGTCCTCGACCACGGGCTTCTCCACCAGGTACGGGTCCTCCGTGGCGACCAGTGCCCGCAGGGTCTCCTCGCGGTCGCCGTCCGCCTCGAAGGCCCCGACGTACACGGGCAGGGGCATGAGCCGCGGGTCCGGCAGGTGGAGGTAGACGTCGAAGCCGGGGTGGCTGCCCGGGAACTGCTCGGCGCAGGCTTGCAGGGTGGCGGCCAGGCCCTTGAGGTCCTTGCGGGTCGGATCGAGGTCGCTGTCGCCCCACCACGCCTCGGACATGTGGCGGGCCCACTGCTTGGGACCCTTCCAGGGTGTCGTCTCCCACGCGTCCGGGAGTTTCATCCACAGGTCGGTGTCGTAGTCCACATGCGGCCAGCTCACGAGCGGCTCCATCGGAAGGTGGTCATCATCGCGTCGAAGAGTTCCACGAAGAGGTCGGCGATCGCGTCCTCGGGGTCGCCCGCGCCGAGGGTGGAGAAGACGACGCCGAGCCAGCGACCGTGGTCCTCGGGGACGGGTACGACGTAGTCGACGCGGCGCGAGGCGAGTTCCCCGCCGGCCGGGGCGTCGGCGGCGACCGTCCGCTCCGTCCGGACGGCGCGCACGCCGTCGAGTTCGACGACGCTCGTCTCGCCGCCCCGGCCCGGTGCTTCGAGGAGCCGGTGCGCGACGGCCGAGGGGTCGACGGCGACCTGATCCGGGAACTTCATCTCCGACACCACGATCGAGGCGGGGACGGCGATGCCGTGCATCCGTTCGAGGGGAAGGTAGAGGTCCAGGGCTTCGGCGCGCCGGGCCTCCTTCACGGCCTCGGTCAGCCGCCGCTCCATCTCGCGCCGGTACGGGCCGATCCTGTCGTGGGGGACGTTCGCCGGGAGTTCCGCGAAGGCGTCGTCGACTATGGACCGTATCGCCTCGTCGGTTCCGGAGCGCATCGGTATGCGGACCCATTCCGGCGGCAGGATCAGCTGGTAGCCGTGCGGGGCGGTGGTCGTGCGGTCAGTCACGGTTGCCTTTCCGCAGCGTGTGGACCCTCGGCAGCGCCCACTGGGTGAGGGGCGCGGCCAGGGGAAACAGTACGTAGGCGAGGGAGCCCGTCGCGAAGCCGGTCAGGCAGTTCAGCAGGGCGCCGCCGAAAACCACGACGGGCAGCGAGGAGTCCTGCTCGGGCGAGCGCGCGTACTTCACCACGAGCCGCACCAGGAAGGCCGTGGCGACGACGACGACGGGTCCCAGCACGTACCGGAGCACGGTCGTCGCCACGTCCTCCGAGGCCGCACCCGCGACCATGGCGGTGCAGAAGAGGAGCGGCGGGATCATCGAGACCACGCGTGCGACGGCGACGTCCCGGGAGTAGGCGCGCTCGGCCGCCTCCCGCTCGCGCTGCGTCTCCCGTCTGCCTTCCCGCAAGCGCTCGAAGTAGCGCTCGCCCGGCTCGCGCCGGCTCACCAGGTGGACCCGACCTCGGCGGTGTACATGTTCTTGTAGTCCTGGAACGGTTCGAAGTACGGCTTGTCGGTCACCGTGTCGCTGGAGCCGAGGGCCTTGCCGCCCAGGTCGATGCCCTGTCCGGCGATGAACACCTGCTGACTGTGGCGCAGGTACTCCTCGGCGCCCTGGCTGGCCGCGTGGACACCGCCGTGCTCCGCGTAAGCGGCCCGCGTCTTCATGATGTCCTTGTACGCCACGGCCGCGTCCTTGTCGCCGCCGGCCTTGATGATGTCCATCTTGCCGACCTTGGGCAGCGGCGCCTTCGCAGCCACCGTCTCGGCACCGGAGCCCGCCTTGGCGGCGAGGGCGTCCGCCTGCTCGATGGCCTCGCGTGCCGCACGCTTCTGCGCCTTGGACGCGCTCTTGCTCGCGAGGGTGCGTCCGGCCTGGCCGTACGCCTTGCTCATGCCGTTCTTCGCGGCACTCGTGGCGGCCTTCTTCGCGCCCGCCGCCGCAGCCGCCCGGGTCGCGGCCTGCCCGGCCTTCAGCCCGGTGACGGCACCCCGCCCCAGGCCCATCGTGGCCAGTGCGAACACGTCCAGCGCGACGTCGGCCCAGGAACCCTGCCCGGCCGCGGCCATCACCACCCTCGCCACGAGTACGGCGATGCCCGCGGCGAGGACGATGCCGATCCCGATGCCGGAGACGAAGATCGCCGCGATGGCGAGGGCCGTGGCGACGTAGCACG
>NZ_JBHYOB010000019.1:108294-122999 GCF_042744565.1 Streptomyces sp. NPDC058812 | reverse complement strand
CCTCGCCACGAGTACGGCGATGCCCGCGGCGAGGACGATGCCGATCCCGATGCCGGAGACGAAGATCGCCGCGATGGCGAGGGCCGTGGCGACGTAGCTCGCGACCTCGATGACGACCTTGAGCCAGTCGGCGTTCTTGTCGATCCAGTCCTTGACGTTGTCCCACCAACTGTCGGTCAGCGGGTCGTCGTCGATGGCCTTCTCGATCAACGACGCGTAGTGGTCGGCCTGGTGGTGGTACCGGTCGGTTGCCTTCTTCAGGTCCTTCTCGGCCTGCTCCTTGTCCGACTTCGCCAGGTCCAGCGCGTCGTCGGCGGCGTCCTGAACACTGCGCAGGTCCTCAGCCCAGCCGGACAGGTGCTTCTTCACACCCTCGTAGCGCTCCGCCGTCTGGTCCAGCTTCTTGCCCAGCTCTGCGGCACCCTCGGTCAGTTTGTCCGAGTACTTGCCCTTCAGGCCCTCTTTCTTGGCGATCTTGTGGAGTTTCTCGGCCTGGTCGCGCAGCTTCTTGGCGACCTTTTCCATGTGGCCGACTTCGTCCTCGATGTCCTTGACGGAGCCGGGAACCGGATCGCCGTCCGCCAGCGGCTGCCAGTCGACAGGGCGAGCCATCGCTACTTCTCCTTCGCCTTCTTCTGCTTGACCTGGTTCGCCAGGTCACGGTCGAGGTCCTCGAAGGCCTTGCGGGTCGAACCGACCCAGCCGCCGATCTTGCCGATCTCCTCGACCAGCTCCTTGCGGTGCCTGTCCCAGTTGTCGACGAAGGTCGTCATCGCCTTGACCATGCGTTCCGCCCCGACGACGGCCCGCAGCTCCTTCTTCCAGTCGTCGATCCCCTCGAACTCACCCTGGATGGAGCGGAGCTGCTTCTCCGTCGCCTTGAGCAGCGTGATGTCGACCGTCAGGTCCGACTTGCCCACTCGTGTCCCCGTTCTCCGGCTTGGCGAGCCTCCGGGCTGCGCCGCTGCTTACCGCGCCGCACAACCCGCGCACGAGCGACGCGCATCGGGACATGACACTGCATGGTCCGCGCCCCGCAACGCAACCCTGCCCCGCAGCGGAAGCCATCCCCAGGCAACTCACGGCCCGGCACCGGACTATCCACGCTCCCGGCTAGTGCTTCGGCCTCGGAACCCCGCCCCGGCGCCCCAGCCCGAAAGCGATCCGGTACACGTCGGGCAGGTCCAGCCGGCCGTCGCTGCGCGGTTCCGTCATCACACCCAGGTCGATCAGCTCCCTGACGAGCCGAGGCAGGTCGTCCGGGTGACGTGGACCGGTGCGGACGTGCTCGGGCCGGTCGGCCTGCACGTAACGCGCCGCGTCCTCGGCCAGCACGTTGGACAGGCCCGCGTCCTTCCACAGCTTGAGGACGATCGACTCCTCAATAGGCACCTGACAGCCGACCAGCGGCTCTATCGCCAGCTTCACCCACGGCGTGTCCTCGCCGACCTCCTTCACCCGCCGCTTCGACGCGTCCTGCACACCCACGCGGATCGCCTCGTGATGCAGGGCACGGTCATGCGCCGGGTTCGTCGAGCGCGTCGCGTCCGCGGCCGTGGCCAGGGCTTGGAGGAAGCTGCGGGGACTGGCCTTCCCCTTGCCGTCCATCAGGTGGTTCGGCAGCCAGGTGTACGGCTTGCCCTTGCGGTAGTTGCCGCCCATGAACGGGTCGGCGATCTTGCCGAAGAGCGCCTCCTGGACGAAGGCGTCGTTGCGCAGCAGCATCGGCGGGTCGTGCCGCGTCCCGGCCACCGCGGTCTCCCAGCCGCCGGTGACCTCACGGAACCGGCGCGCCAGCTCGGGCTCGTCCTCGTCCTCGTTGCCCAGGCAGTGGAACATCAGGCCGTACAGGTCCGTCTGCGTCCACTCCAGGGCCGCCGCGTAGCCGGACAGCTTCGACGCGTCGGCGAAGGCGGCCTGCGCGGACTCGAACATGTCGGGGCGGATGAAGACCTTGAGCCGGATGTTGCGCGTACCGAACCGCATCTCCAACGCCAGCCGCAGGATGCCCACGACCAGTCGGTCCGCGTGCGCGCGTTCCGGATGCAGGTGTTCGAGGGCGTCGAAGAGGAGCAGGTGGACGATCTTCGCCGCGTGGGCCTCCTCGTCCGCCCGCTCCAGGGTGCGCTGTGCCGCGCCGGGATTGGCACGCACCCACGCGGCCTTGTCCCGCCACTCCAGCAGGTCCCGCAGCTCCTCCTGCCCGAGCGCCGTCAGCAGCACCGCGTACCAGATGTAGTACGGGTCCTCCTTCGCTTCGACCAGTCCTCGGAGGGCGGGCGGCCCCGGGTACAGCTCGGACCGCAGGTCCAGTCCGTGCCCCGGGTGGACCTTCAGACGGCGGAGCCGATTGATGCGGTACTCACTGGCGGCCAGCTCGCGCAGTCGCTCGTCCAGGAGCGTGTGGTACCAGAAGGTCTTGCCGACTCCCCGTCCGCCCGGCACCACCACGTTGTCGACGTAGAGAGCGGTGCGGTGGGAGTCCGGCATGAACAAGGTGTGCGCGGTCGGCCGGCTGGTGTCGGCGTGACCGGACTCGCGCAGCGCCGCCGACAGAAGGTCACGGTACTCGTGGGCGGTGAGCGCCTCCTCGTTCGTCACTCTCGCGATCCTCCCTGGTCCCGTCCGACGGACAACTCCTGCTCGATCAGCGGAGTGGCCGCGGCCAGGAAGTCACGGTACGCGGCCTGCACGAACGCGCGGTCCTGCCAGCCCGGCGCGTTGATCGCGTCCATGCCGACCAGGCCGGGTTCGAAGAGGATGGGGATGGCCCAGTGCGGTGCCTGGTCATCGGTCAGCGGTGGGGCGAAGACGTCGTCCCGCGCAGCTGCCACGGCGTCGGCAAGCGCGTCGTCGGCATGCACGTCGACCGCCTCGACCGTGTCGTAGAGGACCTCGTCGAAGCACTCGAAGGCGCGCTTGCGGAAGGCCGTCAGATAGGTCTCCATCGAATGGTGCACGGAGTCGGGCACCATCGAGGCGACCATCCGCAGCCTGCTCCGGATGCGCGCCGCCTGACCCGTGGTCTGCCAGGCGGTGAACAGGTCCTTGTAGCCCATCCACGTCTGGTCGTTGTTCCCGGCGAACAGCAGGGCCAGGTCGCTCAGCCGGGAGATCGCGACGGCCGCGACGTCGTGGATGCCGGCGCGGCTGTCGAGGAGGACGACGTCCGGGCGGCGGCCGGTGTCGCTGTCCCGTTCCATCGTGTCCTCGCAGGCACACACCGCCCGCTCCAGCCGCTCCGCGAAGGACGTGTCGGCGGTGTCCGCGTAGACGCGGTTCAGTTTGTCGACGTACGAGTAACGAGCGTCCCCCGTGCCGCTGCCCCGGGCCGGGGCCACCCACAGCTCTCCGTACCGGCCGTCCGCCGCGCGGGGTGGGGCGTAGGGGGTGCGGGCCACGATTTCCAGGCCGTCGGCGTTGCCGACCGCGTCCTCGACCAGGTGGTCCACCAGCCCGTGCGGAGGCAGCTCGCGGCCCATGAGGAGCGGGCCCGCCCCGGGGGATTCCAGGTCGAGGTCGACGACCAGCACCGCATGGCCCCGGTCGGCCAGGTGCCGGGCCAGTACGGCCATCGCCGTTGTACGACCCACGCCGCCCTTGAACCCGTACAACGCGGTGCGGTGCGGGCGGCCGTCGTCCCCGCTGTCCGGCATGCTGACCATGGCCCAGTCCTCGCCGACGACGGTGTTGTCGATGAAGCGGACGGAGTCCGGACCGCTCGGGCCGTCCTGGTCGGCCACCGCACGCGGCGAGCCCAGCAGGGTGTCCGCCGAGAACATGTCCGAGGCCAGCAGCACGGGCTGGCCGGACCGGTACCGTCCCAGCCCGTCGGAGAACACCGCCTCCCAGCCCGCCACCAGCCCGCGTACCGCGCCCTTGTCCTTCCCGGAGTCGTCGACGACGAGCGAGAAGCGCCCGAGCACGTCGCGGACCAGCACCACGGGGAAGCCTTGCCCGGCGACTTCACGGGCGGCTTCGAAGGCACGCTCCCGGGCCTGGTCGAAGCGGACGGGGAGCGCGGCGGACATCAGGGAAGCCTTCCGTTGAGCAGGGCCTGTTCGTGCAGGACGAGTATGCGGCGGGCGGCGTCGCAACGGCGTTGCACCACTTCCGCCTGGGCGTAGGTCCCGTCCGAGTAACGGGTGCTGACGTGCCATCGTCTGAAGACACGCAGATCGCCGTCGAGCGCTGCGTGCAGCGGCGCGCCGGTACGGCCGTGTGCCAGCAGCTTGATCTCCCTGACCAGTTCGTTGATGTGACCGAACTGGAGGGTTCGGTCAGGATCGTCCTCCGGCGGAACCGGGTGCGCGATCTCCGGCTTGTTGGACGGACCCATCTCCACATCCGTGAAGCGCAGCAGCAGACTCTTGATGGCGCACTCCGCCGCGAAACCGTAGAGGTGGTCGGCGGTCGGCAGGCGGCTGTCGCGGTGGACGTAGTCCGCGTCCTCGAAGTGACGCTTCGCCGCCTTGGCGAAATGATCCTCTTGTAAGGTCTCCGGCACATTCGGATCCTATCGGTGACCATCACCTGCCCTCCAAGATCGACTGCCGCCGAACCAGGCCCGCGCCGACAGCTGTTGATGGTTCCGGCGAGCAATGAACTCCTTTCGGCGCTTTGCGGCCAAAGGGTCAACAGCGGCTTGAAACCTCTCTTGTTCCCTCCGAACGGATCATGTTGGGCTGTACGCGACCCTGGACCAGGGGTCAGCCAACGTGTCTCCGCTGACCACGGGGGCCATCGTCACAAGGGGGAAAGCTTGCCTCGCCTCGCTTTCAACACTGCTGGCGCAGCACTGGTGACCGCTGTCGCCGCCTCGGCTCTGCTGGTACCGGCCACTTCCGCGTCCGCCGCGCCCGACCCGGACGGCCGGGCCGTCGGTGTCGCCGTCGACAGCATCGACGCCACGTGCAGGAGCCACAGCCGGAACTACGTGGTTCGCAAGTACTACCGTGGCCCGCAGTTCTACACGCTGCGCTGCGGCACCAAGACGTGGGGGTGGAAGCACATCAAGGCCCGCCACGGCTGGAACGCGACCATGGACAAGAAAATAAGCACGGCCATCTGGTCCGGAAGCGCCAACGGTCGGGGCGGGTACTCCACCTACACCAACTCCTGCCCGCGCATCGAGAAGTTCCGGACGATCATCGGTACCCCGGCCGGAACCAACGACCTGCTGACGGCGTACAAGGTGAACCAGTCGGCGGCAGCCGCCACGGCCGCCAAGTGCTGAGCGCCGGTTGAGCGCGAGATGCACGCCGACCCGTGCTCACGGGCCGGAAAGTGAAGGGATACGCATGACTGCGCAGACGCCGGCCGAGCGGGCACTGGCCCGCTCCTACACCACCGGTGACGGCAGTGTGCGGTTCGGCATCACCGGACTGTCGGTCGAGCGGCGTCCAGGAGGCCACGCCCTGCTGGCGTACGACCTCACGGTGGAGCAGCCGGGCCGGCCGGACGAGCGCTGGACCGTCGGTCTGCCCTGGGAGGACAGCTCCTTCACCGACGTCCTCGACTCACCGGTCCCGGACCCCGTTCGCCTCCAGCAGTTCGTGCACGTGGTTCGTGCACTGCTGGAGGAATGGTGGGACACCAAGGGGTACAACCGGCAGTCGGCAAAGCTGGGGCGCCGCCTGTCCTGAGCTTTTTGCCTTGAGAGGCCGGCCCGTCGTGCCACAACGGGCCGGCCGTTCGGCATCGTGTCAGCTCCGTCCCGCCGGCTGGTCAGCCACCGCGTCCCCAGTCTTCAGATCCTTGAGGAACAGCCCCTTCAGCGGCTCCCACTCACTCCTGCGGTCCGGGATGTCCACCGTCCGCCCGTCCAGCGCGGGCGACGCGTCCGGATCCTCCATGGGCACCAGCAGCCACAGCCCATGAGGGATGTCGGCCGGGCGGCGGGCGAAGTCCTGGAGCCTGACGAGCAGTTCCCGGCCTCCAGCGGTCCAGTACCGGGCGGTGAGCGCGGCCTCATGAGCGAAGAGCACCGTACGCGGGCCCGACTGCTCCGCCAGGGCCACGGCCCGCTCTGTGACCCGCTCGGTCGCGGCCCGGGCGTAGGAGGCGAGGCCCGCGCCGATCGCGCCCGAGGTGGCGAACGCGGCGTCCGCACGCAACAGTGCCTGCCACTCGACGCCGTTCTCGGCGGCCAGCTCCCGCAGGGCCGTGAGGAACAGATCGTCCAGCGACACCGGCACGACCTCGAAGCGCTCCGCCAGCCGGTCCGCGACCCCCGGAAGCTCGGCGGCCTTGACGGTGAGGGCGAGGAACCCGCCACGCCGGCGTGCCGCCTGCAGCCGCGCCGCCATGATCCGACGCGGGTCGTTGCCCAGGGCCAGCTCGCCCTGTGCGGCGGCGACGAGCGTGCCGGTGCTTGTGAGCATGGACACCGACGGTTCGTAACGGCTGCCGTCGGCCTCGCGGATCCGGGGCATGAACCGCTTGCGCTGGTGGTCGTAGGTGAGCGGGAAGTCGGTCTGGGCGAGGGCCTCCTCCAAGTCCACGTACGTGGTGTCGGCCAGGACCTCCAGGCCGGGGAAACGGGCACGGATACGGGCGACCAGGTCCGCGACGCCTATGCCGGCGTCGGAGCGCACGCCCGCGGGGGCCTGGGAGATCCGCAGGGCACGGACCAGATCCAGGTCCAGCGGGAAGAGTTCCAGGCGCGGGGAGACGGAGACGCCGGGCGACATGGCTGCCGCCAGGTCGACGAGCCGGGTGTCCGCGATGGCCGTCATGCCCTCCGGTGCGGGCACCTCACGCAGCTCGCGCAGTACTGTCGCCCGGCCCGGCAGAGGGTCGCGGCGGGCGACTGCGACGGCCGCCTCACCCAGCATCGTGGCGTAGTCCGCGAGTTCGGCCGGGGTGGGGTCGTCGGTGCCAGGCTGGTCCTCAAGGGCCAGCAGGACCCGCCCACCGCGCCGCAGGACCGCCAGCCGGGCCGGCGGCTCGGCGTCGGGGCCGGTGATTTCCTCGCGCTTGCGGTACTCCACCTCCGCCGCGGCCCGGACCACGGCCAACGCCTGTGCCAGCGTGTCGGCGGGGTCGCCGTCGCCCGCCCCGTGCCGGGCGCGCAGGTCCACGGCAAGTTCCTCGGCGGTCATGACCCTGCCCTGTTCGGACAGGATCGCCACCATCTCGTCCCGTACCCGGCGCAGCCACCCGATGGCCGACCACAGCTCGACGGCGGCCTGCTGGTGATGGGAAACGGTGGTCTGGGTGATGCCCAGTGCGCGGGCGATGGCCGACTGCGCGGGCCACAGTTCCAGCCGTTCGGCGCCCGGCAGCTGGAGCATGGCCCGTACGACGTCGGGGCGGGGCTTCGTACGGCGCTTGCCCTCCGGCGGGGTGAGCCGTGCGGCCAGCGTTTCCACGGACTCCAGCGCGTCCTCGGGCGCGTCCGCCGGGACGGCCGCGGCGGGCCGGGCGGCACGCTTGCGCAGGGCCTGCGTCCACTGGCGGTGGCGGCGGTTGAGCTCCTTGCGGATCACGTTGCCCGCGCCGCGGGCGCGGGAAATGGTGTGCGGGGCGATGTCGAGCAGTGCCCCGACGGTGGACGCGCCGAGGGCGGCGGCGACGGACACGGCGCGCGGGGACAGTCCCGCGGCATCCAGCGAAGTGCCCGGCTCTGCCGCCTCGGCGGCCCGGTCGCGGGCTTCCTCGATGTCCTCGACGGTCATCCCGACCGTGGCGGGGGTGGTGGCGGGGGGCGCCTTGTCCGCCGTACGGAACAGGCGTCGCCATGCCTCCTGCATCTCGCGCAGGCTGTCGTAGCGCTGCTCGACGTCACGGTGCAGGGCACGCTGGAAGAAGTCGCTCAGGCCGTCGCGGAGCGCCTGGTCGAACAGCTCGCCCGCGACATGCAGTTCGGCGTCGGTGGCCGTGAGCGGGTTGCCGTGGCCGTCGCCCCACACCGGGCGCTCGCCCGAGGCCATCTCGTGCAGCGTGACCGCCGCGGCGTACCACTCCGCGTGGTCGTCGTAGCGTTCACGCCTGCTGCCGCCCAGGAACGGGTCGAGGTAACCGCGCGTACCCGCGTGCAGGTCCTGGTCGGGCGCGTCGGCCAGCGAGAAGTCGAACAGCATCAGCTGCCAGGAGCCGTCACTGCGCTTGAACAGACCCAGGTTGTCCGGCTTGATGTCCCGGTGCCGCACGCCGCGCGCGGAGAGGCTGTCCAGGGCCTCGAACAGGTCGTTGCCGAAGCGCTCCAGCTGGTCGTAGCCGAGGGCTCCCTCGCCGCGCAGCCTGGAGCCGAGACTCACCGGCTCACGGTCACCGGCCGGCCGGAAGCCACCCGCGTACTCGATCTCCAGGATCATGCGCCCGCCGAACTCACGCGGCTCGGCCAGCAGCTTCACGATGCGTCCGCCGCCGACCTCCTTGAGAGCCGCGGCCTCCGCGGTGAGCCGGGCGTCCTTCTCGTGGTCGAGCGCGACCTTGAACACCCTCGGGGAGTCCGCCTCGCCGCCCGGTTCGCCCTCCGTGCGGCGCACCAGAAGGGCGCGCGCCGTCGCACCGGTGCCGAGCACCCGAGCCACCGTCCAGGTGGCGTCGAGCGGCTGGCCCGGCTGCACCGTCAGGGGGTCAGGGGCCGCCGCCCCGGCCGGCTCGGGTGCCGCGGCGTCGGCCTCGGCCGCGTCCAGCAGCCGCAGGAACTCCTCGGCCGACGTCAGCCGGTCCTGTACGTCGGCCGCTGTGGCGCGGAAGACCAGGGAATCCAGGGCGGTGGACACCCCGTCGGCGACGGCGTACGGGTGCAGGCCGCCCTCCTCCCGCAGCCGGTCCACCAGGGCGCTGCGCCGGTCGGCCGGCGGGCGCCCGGTGAGCAGCAGATACGCGAGGCTGCCCAGCCCGAACACGTCGAGGTCCACCGGGTCGGCGAACTCCTGATCGGTTTCGGGGGCGAGGTACACCTGCGCCACGTCCGCGATCAGGTCCCCGTCCAGCGGAGTGTCGCCGAGCGTGTGGTGCATCGTGGTCTTGAAGTCGCGGGCGGCGGTCTGCCAGTCCGCGATGCGCAGCACCGGCTCGCTGCCGTCCTCCCGCGCCGACACATACACCGACCGGGCGGACAGGGCACGGTGGTAGAGCGAGCGGTTGTGGGCGTAGCGCACCGCCTCGGCGAGCTGCCGGACCAGGTCCGTCCGGGCCTCCGGGCTGAGTCGGCCGCCGTAAGCGTCCAGGTAGGCGTCGAGGCGCAGGTCCGACCTGCGGTGCCGGAACAGGATCGCCGGACCGCTGACATGCTCCTGAATCTGCACCGCCTGCACGATGCCGCGGTGGTTGATGCCCTGCAGCACGTGGTACTCGCGGCGAGCCGCCCGGTCCACCTGGTCCCGCTGATGCTGCGAGGCGGCCTCTCCGGCCAGGTAGATCCGCACCCGGCCGTTCTCCCGGACCAGGCCGTCGTCGCGCTCCGCGAGCCGGTCCTCCCAGCCCGGGCCCGCGTCCAGCGCACGGGGCTCCAGCCGCCAGTCGTCACCGAAGCGCAGGTGCGCCGTCGAGTGGCTGACCCCGATGCGCTTCATCAGCTCTTCGAGCAGCCGACTGGTCTGCGGGGTGACGCGCCAGCTCTCGCGCTCGGGCGGCAGGCTCAGCAGCCCGCCCCAGATCCCGGGCAGACCGCTCCCGCCGCCATCACGTCCGTAGACACCGGTCCGTTGGAACTCGTCGAGGCCACTCACCAGGTCGGGATCGTGGAGGAAGACGGCCGGTTTGATGAAGGGGACCCGCCTGGGATCCTCGTTCATGGCGCGTGCGGCGCGCGCCAGCTGGTCCTTCAGCTCCTTGGCCTTGAGATCGGTCAGGTGCAGGGGGTTCTTGATCGTGCGCACCCGGTCGTCGTGGAACTGCCAGGTGTCTCCGTGGTTCACGACCCGGCCCGGGTGGCCCTTCAGTTCCAGCAGATACACGCCGCCGGGTACGGCGATCAGCAGGTCGCACTCGCT
This sequence comes from Streptomyces sp. NPDC058812, assembly GCF_042744565.1. Taxonomy (NCBI): domain Bacteria; kingdom Bacillati; phylum Actinomycetota; class Actinomycetes; order Kitasatosporales; family Streptomycetaceae; genus Streptomyces; species Streptomyces sp. NPDC058812. The sequence goes on along the minus strand of NZ_JBHYOB010000019.1, from coordinate 113,052 downwards.
GACCCGGCCGGAGGGACCGGTGAACTGAAACGTCGCCCACGCCCGGTAGGGCTCGGCCTTCGGCATCCGCTGCCGGACGTGGTCCAGCCCCTCCTGTTCCCACGCATGGCCACTGCGCCTCGGCTGGAACCAGCGCTCGCGCACCGGAGGTGGTCCGGGCTTGGGAGCGGACGGCCGCGCGGCTGGCGTCACTGAGGGCCTCCTCGAGCAATGGGACGTGGGTGCAGGACGGAGGCCTCGGGCCGCAGCACATCAGGCGACCGGGCCTGCCCGCGCACGCGCCGCGCCTGACCTCCAGCGGCATCTTAGTGGCAGGCGTTTGCCCGATTGACCGCATATCGGGAATATGTGGTCGCCTGAGAGCCGTGCGAGAAACCCGCGTCCTCGTGCGCGGGGCGCCGACGTGTGGCCGCACGGGGAGGGCGTCTCCGGGCCTCAAGGCAACACTCGGCGGCGCGGTCGCGGGCGGCGCGGTCGCGTCGGTCCTCAGCTCACTGCTCACCGCCGACGACGGACAGGCACCCGTCGAGCACGCCTGCGTGGTGCTGTGGCTCGTCGCCGGAGGGTGCGCCCTGGCCGCGGCGGGAGCGGTCACACTGGCTCAGCGTGAGGAGGGTACGGGGGCCACGGGACCATAGGGAAGCCGCCCACAAAAAAGTCCACAACCCGCCCCCTGGACCGCAACCGGCCTCACCGTCTCCCACGACCGCGTCGACGCCGGGAGAGCGCCTGCTTACGGTGCGGGAAACGGCTGCGTGCCGGTCGCAGCGCGGTGGAACGGGACCGTCACCCAGAACATCTCGGTCAGCCACAGCGCCATGCCCGGCGTCCAGCTGCAGGAGTTCCGGTGCGCGAGAAGGACCTGGGCGGCGGTCCGGCGCTGGTCTCCGAAGAACGCGTCCTCGCCGTCTCCTCGGCACACCCGCTCGCCGCGCGGGACTCGGTGGCCATGGAGGACCTCGCCGACATCCCCCTGCTCACGATCGAGGGCCGACTGCCGGACTACTGGCTGGAGCAGCACGTCCCCACGCACACACCGGGCGGGCAGCCGATCGCGCGCGGGCCGGCGGTGACCAACACGCAGGAGGCGTTGATGCTGGTCGCGGGCGGCAGGGGTGCGCTGCTCGCAGCCGCGCACACGACGACGTACTACGCGCGTCCGGGCGTCGTGTACCTCCCCTTCGTCGACGCGAACCTGTCGGATACGGCCTGGTGTGCGGGCCGGGAATGACACCAGTGCGGTAGAGGCGTTCGCCGGCGCGGCCCGCAGGGTGGCGCGGGAAGTGACGTGGGAGGAACCGCGGACAACGCTGCCGGCCTGATGCCTCCCGTACGGCGGCTTGACTCTCCAGTGACTGGAGACCGGAGAGTGTGCGTCATGAACGGCGCGACGCCCCCGCACTCGATCGGTGAACTGTCGGCCCGCACCGGCCTGCCGGTACGGACGATCCGGTTCTACTCGGACACCGGCCTGCTGCCACCCACTCACCGCACCCCGGCCGGCTACCGCCGTTACAGCGACGCGGCCCTGAGTCGACTCCACCTCATCTGCGTCCTGCGGGAGCTGGACGTCGACCTCGCCACCGTCCGCCGCGTCCTGGACGGTGACCTCCCCGTCGCCGAGGTCGCCGCCGCGCACGCCGACGCCACCGCCCTCCAGATCCGCGTGCTGCAAGCGCGGCAAAGCATGCTGCGTCTCGTTGCCCAGCGCGGCTCGAGCCCCGAGGAGACAGTTCTCATGCACCGCCTCTCCCGCCTCACCTCCGACGAACGACGGCGCATGGTCGCCGACTTCATCGCCGGCCTAAGCACCGACACTCCCCGCGCCCGCAGCGGTGCCGCGGCCCTGCGCACCGCCCTGCCCGATCTCCCCGACGTACCGTCCGACGCCCAGCTCGCCGCGTGGGTGGAGATCGCCGAACTCATCGCCGACGACGGCTTCCGCGCGCGCATGGCGCATGCGGCGGTCCCGCCCGCCGACGAGGACGCCCTGCCGGGTGTGGCTCCCGAGACGGTGGCGGAGCTCATCCCCTTCGTCAGACAGACCGTCGCCGCCGCGAGGGCCGCGGACATCGACCCGGACGATGACGATGCCGTCCCGTTCGTCGACGCCGTCGTGGAGCGCTTCGCCGCCACCCTCGGCCGCCCTGACGGCACCGAACTGCGGGAGTGGATGGCCCGGCAGTTCGAGGCGGGACACGACCCGCTCGTCGAGCGGTACTGGCGCCTGGTCTGGATCGTCAACGACTGGCAGGTGGTTCCCGCGCACCTTCCCTTCCAACCCTGGATGGTCAAGGCCCTTCGCCGCCGGGACTCCATCGCCCGCTGAAACGGCCGCCTTACCCATCGCGCCTCCGGGCGGTAAGGGGCGCTTTCGCTCACACACGAGCCCGGAAACGAGTCAGCGCCCGAGCCGGCCGAGGCCGACCCGGGCGCTGTGCAGCAGGTCAGAGGGCGTATGCCCGCCTGCGAACCGTAGGCCCTGTGGGACTCGAACCCACAACCAATGGATTAAAAGTCCACTGCTCTGCCAATTGAGCTAAGGGCCCAGGCGGTGTGTCACGCGGTGGTGCGTGATGTTGCCATACCGAGCATAGCCCGACGCGGCCGGGACGCCGATCGGGTATCGGGGTCCCGGCCGCGTCGCGCCGGTGTCGAGGGACGCGGACGCAGGACGCGGTGGTTACGGGTCCACCGGCTCGGGGGCGTTCGCGCGGGCCGCGGCGCGGGCCCGGGTGCGTTCGTGGTCGGGGTTGAGGAACCAGTGACGGGCCGAGGCCAGCCACCAGGTCGCGGCGAAGCCGAGGACGACCAGGACGGCGATCGGCGCGTAGTTGAAGGTCTCCCAGGTGACCGGGGAGACCTGCGGCAGCATGAACAGGACGGTGATGACGCCGACCCACGCCACCGCCACCACGCCCACCGCCTGCGACCAGCGGCCCAGATGCCAGGGCCCGCGTTCGAAGGCGGCGCCCTTGCGCACGCGCAGCAGGGTCGGGATGACGTACGCGATGTAGAGGCCGATGACGGCGATGGACGTCACCGCCGCGTACGCCGTGACGTTGATCAGGTAGGGCAGGCCGAGGACCAGCGCGGCCAGTGCCGCCAGCCAGACCGCCGCGACCGGTGTGCGGGTGCGCGGGTTGACCGTGTGCCAGATGTGGGAGTAGGGCAGCGCGCCGTCGCGGGAGAAGGCGTAGATCATGCGGCTGTTGGCCGTCACCGACGCCATCCCGCAGAAGAGCTGCGCTCCGATGACGACGAGGAGGAGCAGCTTGCCGGCGGTGGCGCCCAGTGCGTCGAGCAGGATCTGGGCGGGTGGCGCGCCGGTGGGGGACGTCAGGGCGCCCTCGTAGGACTGGATGGCGAAGGTGAAGCCGAGGAGGAGGACGAAGCCGGCGATCCAGGACGTCCAGATGGCGCGGACGATGCCCTTCGGGCCGGCCGTGGACGCGTCGTGCGTCTCCTCGGTCATGTGGGCGGAGGCGTCGTAGCCGGTGAAGGTGTACTGGGCCATGAGGAGACCGATGAGGACGACGTAGACGCCGCTGCCCCAGCCGGTGTTGTTGACGAACTCGCCGAAGACGAAGGACGCCGACTGGTGTTGGTCGGGGGCGAAAGTCAGCGCGCCGACGATGACCGCGACGCCGACGACGTGCCACCAGACGCTGATGCTGTTGAGGAGGCCGACGATGCGGACGCCGAAGGTGTTCAGCAGGCCGTGCAGGACGAGGATGGCGGCGAAGAGGAGGATCGTGCGGCCGGGGGTGACCTCGAAGCCGAACTGGAGGTTCAGGTAGGCGCCCAGGAAGGACGCGGCGCCGAAGTCGATGCCGGCGGTCACCGCGACCTGGCCCAGCACGTTGAACCAGCCCGTGAACCACGCCCAGGCGGCCGCCGTACGGGGCGGCGCGAGGCGGTGGGCCCAGAAGTAGAGGCCCGCCGAGGTCGGGTACGCCGAGCAGATCTCGGCCATCGCCAGGCCGACGAAGAGGGTCATGAGGCCGACGGCGACCCAGCCCCACGTGATGACGGCGGGGCCGCCCGTGTTCATGCCGAAGAGGTAGAGGGTCAGGCAACCCGAGAGGACCGAGATGATGGTGAAGGAGACCGCGTAGTTGGAGAACGCCGACATGCGGCGGGCCAGAACCTGGGTGTAGCCGAGCTGGGCCAGCCGTTCCTCGTCCGACAGCCCACTCGCCTTGGCGTCATCTGTCATGCCCCCAGCAATTCCCTCTCGGCGGGCGTGACATGCGTCACTCAGTGGCCTGAACAAAGCGCCTGAACAAAGCGCCGTGGCCTCCACCCGGTAGGGCGGAGGCCACGGCGCGTTCAGACGTTCAGACGTCAGCCGTTGCGCTTCCAGCGCGGCTTGTCGTCACGGCGGCCGAAGGACGAACCCCGGTGGTCGTCACGGCGGCCGAACGGACGGTCGTGGCCGCCGGAGCGGAAGCCGGGGCGGTCGCCCTGGCGGTCACGGTTGAACGGACGGTCGCTGCCGGGGCGGTCGCCCTGGCGGTCGCGGTTGAACGGACGGTCGCTGCCACGGTGCCCACCACGGTCGCCGCGGTCGTCACGGCGGAAGCCACCGCGGTCACCGCCGCGGTCACCGCCGCGGTCGTCACGACGGTCGAACGAACGGCCACCACGGTCGCCGCCACGGTCGTTACGGTCGTCGCGACGGAAGCCGCCACGGTCACCGCCGCGGTCGTCACGACGGTCGAAGGAACGGCCGCCGCGGTCGTCACGACGGTCGAC
>NZ_JBHYOB010000019.1:0-108196 GCF_042744565.1 Streptomyces sp. NPDC058812 | reverse complement strand
AACGAACGGCCGCCACGGTCGCCGCCACGGTCATTGCGGTCGTCACGGCGGAAGCCGCCACGGTCGCCACCCCGGTCGTCACGACGGTCGAAGGAACGGCCACCGCGGTCGTCACGACGGTCGAACGAACGGCCGCCACGGTCGCCGCCACGGTCATTGCGGTCGTCACGGCGGAAGCCGCCACGGTCGCCACCCCGGTCGTCACGACGGTCGAAGGAGCGCCCACCGCGGTCGCCGCCACGGTCATTGCGGTCGTAGGAACGGTCGCCGCGGTCGGCGAAGCGGTCCCGGCCGTTGCCGCCGCCGCTCCGCTCGGTCTTCTCCACCTTCTCCACGTCCCGCGCGCCCGGCTGCTCGGGCAGCGAGACCTCGGCCTCCGCCGTCCCGGACGCGGCGGCGGCCACCTCGGCGAGCACCGCCTCCGGGTCCTCACCGCGCTCCCGCGCGACCCGCGCGACCAGCCGGTCGGCCTCCTCGCGCAGCTCGGTCGCACGCCGCTGGGCGCGCTCCAGCTCCTTGTTGAGCTGGGCGACCTCGCGCTCGGCCTGCTGCGCCGCGTTGCCCGCCGACTCGGCCTGGACCTCGGTCATCGACCGGGCCCCGGTGATCTCGGCGACCTCCGGCTCGAAGGCCGCGCCGCCCTGGATGATGTGGCGCGTGGCGTCGACGCCCGCGTCCTCCATCAGCCGGAAGATCTGGCGCCGCTGGTGCGGCAGGGAGAGGGAGACGACGGTGCCGGTACGACCGGCGCGCGCCGTACGGCCGGCGCGGTGCAGGTAGTCCTTGTGGTCACCGGCCGGGTCCACGTTCAGGACCAGGTCGATGCCGTCGACGTGGATGCCGCGCGCGGCGACGTCGGTGGCGACCAGGACGTTGACGTACCCGTCCTTGAAGTCGGCCAGGGTGCGGGTACGCGCGCCCTGGGTCATGCCGCCGTGCAGCGCGTCGGCCTTCACGCCCGAGTCGCGCAGCTGCTCGGCGACGCGGTCGGCGCCCAGCTGGGTGCGGACGAAGATGATGGTGCGGCCCTTGCGGGAGGCGATGGCCGCGGTGACCGGCGCCTTGTCCTTGGGCTTCACGACCAGGATGTGGTGCGACATGGTCGTCACGGCGCCCTGGGCGGCGTCGACCTCGTGGCTGACCGGGTTGTTCAGGTACCGGTCGACGAGAGTCTTGATCTCGTTCTCCATGGTCGCGGAGAACAACATCCGCTGACCGCCCGCGGGCACCTGGTCCAGCAGCTCGGTGACCTCGGGCATGAAGCCCAGGTCGGACATCTGGTCGGCCTCGTCGAGAACGGCGATCTGCACGTTCTCCAGGGAGCAGGCGCCGCGCTTGATGATGTCGCGCAGTCGGCCCGGGGTGGCGACCAGGACGTCGACGCCGCGTTCCAGGGCGTAGATCTGGTTGCCCATGGAGGTACCGCCGCAGACGACCTTCATCTTCAGCCCGAGGACGTCCCCGTACGGCTGGAGCGCGTCGGCCACCTGCATGGCCAGCTCGCGGGTCGGCGTCAGGATGACGGCGCGCGGCTTGTGCTTCTCGGTGCGGCCGCCGGACAGCGTCGCCAGGGCCGGCAGACCGAAGGAGAGGGTCTTGCCGGAGCCGGTGCGGCCACGGCCGAGGATGTCCTTGCCCGCCAGCGCGTCCGGGATGGTCGCGGCCTGGATCGGGAAGGGGGTGGTCACGCCGTTCTGCGCGAGCTTGCGCACGACGCCCTCGGGCAGGCCGAGCCCGGCGAAGGTGACCTCGGGAGCGGCCTCGACGGCCTCGGTCCCGGTCTCCTCGACCGTCTCGGTGATGTCGGGGATGTCGGCGTTCTCGGGCACGACGACGTGATCAGTACTGATGATGGACATGCGAATGCGAAACCTTCCGGAGTCTCTCGTCGGCACGCGCCCGTCAACTCCGTGAATCGCGATTCGCAATACGACCGCCTCAATGCGGTCCACCACGGCAAGGGAGAGAGTACGCGCCACACGGCGCGCTCTGCGGTGGCGCCGGGCAAATGGGATCAAACGATCTACCACCATACGCACCCCTCCCCCCGGAAGGCAAACCGAGTAGCACATGCCCAGCTCAGCCGGGCTGTCGCCCCGCGCCGGAGCCCTCGTGCGACAGCCCTCGCGCGGACGCGCTCGCCCTACACCGGAGCCCCGGCCTCGGGAGCCGGCTCCCGCTGCGCCAGCTGCGTCCCCGGAGGCTCGTGCGCCGACGAGGACGGCTCCGCCACCGTCGGCTCCGGCGTCGGTGAGGCGGGTGGCTCCGGGGGCGGCGTCGGCTGCGGCTCGACCGTCCGGGTGGGCTCCGCGGGCGGCGTACGGGTGGGCGCCGACCCGTCGTCCCCGCCCTTGGCCGGCGGGGCCCCGGTCGGGCGTTCGGGCGGCGGGGCCGAAGGGGTGGCGTCCTTCCCCGTGCCGCCCTCCTTCTCGCCCTTGCCCTTCCCCTTGCCGTCACCCTTGGCCTTCTTCCCCTTGCCGCGCCCCCGGTCCTTGTCGGCCACCGTCGCGTCGTACCCGGCGTTCCCTCCCGTCGCCGCGGGGCCGCCGTCGGGTACCTCGCCGCCGCGCTCCCCGGCAGAGCGCGACGGCCTGGCGCCCCCGCCGGACGCGTCGTCGCCGACGCTCATGCAGCCGGTGGCGGCGGCGACGGCCACCACCGTGGCGGCCAGACGGACGGGAACGTACAAGGGGCGCACGGGCGGCCACCTCCGGGGGTCAGGAGTCGCCGTGCCCAACTCCCGTCACCCACAAGAGGACACGCGCCACGAGCGGCGGACCTTGACCCGAGCGCGTCACCCGTACCCGAGGGCGTGCAGCCGCGCGTCGTCGATTCCGAAGTGGTGCGCGATCTCGTGGACCACCGTCACCTCCGTCTCCGCGACGACGTCCTCCCGCGTCTCGCAGAACCGCAGCGTCGGCCCCCGGTAGATGGTGATCCGGTCCGGCAGCACGCCCGCGTACCATTCCCCGCGTTCGGTCAGCGGTGTCCCCTCGTACAGCCCGAGCAGCTCGGGATCGTCCGTCGGCGGTTCGTCCTCGACGAACACCGCCACGTTGTCCATCAGCCGCGTCAGCTCCGGCGGAATCCGGTCCAGGGCCTCGGCGACCAGTTCCTCGAACTCCTCGCGCGTCATCTCCAGCACAGGCCCATTGTCGGGTACGACCGTGGCACACGACACAGCCGTCGGCGCCGACCGTCGACACGGCCGCCCCCGCATACCCGACCCGGGCCATGGGCATACGGGACCAATGGCCCGCGTCCGAGCAGCAGTCCCGCACGTCCTGGCCGAGGTGATGAACCCCATCCGCAACGCCCCGCGCGCCCTCATCCGCCGCCACCGCGCCCGCCGGACGTCCCCGGCGGTCGAACTCGCCCCCCGGTCACGCCCCTGGACCCGCGCCGTCGGCCTCGTCGGCGTCGTCCTGCTCGGCGCCTGGCTGGGCCTGCTCGTCGTGGGCGACGTCCGCGTCCCCGTCGGTCCCATGGACACGACGATGACCCTGCGCCCGTCCGTCACCGGCGGCACGAAGATCAACGTCTCACCGCTGGGCGCCCTCCAGCTCGACAGCCACTTCGCCCCGGTCCGCCTCGACGTCAACGTCGACCAACTCGACCCCGACCGCGCCCAGGCACTCGTCGACCACCCCGAGCGCCTCTCCGGCCTTCAGGACGAGGTCGCCCAGGACGTCGAACACGGCACCCTCGACCTCGCCGTCCGTTCCTGCGTCGCCGTCGTCACCGGCGCCACCGCCCTCGGCCTCGCCGTCTACCGCCGCCCCCGGCGCGCCCTCGCGGCCGGCGGCCTCGCCCTCAGCCTCCTGGCCGCCTCCGGCGGCACCGCGTACGCCACCTGGAACCCCGACTCGGTCCTGGAACCGAGGTTCTCCGGCCTGCTCTCCTCCGCGCCCTCCCTCGTCGGCAACGCGCGCAGCATCGTCACCGAGTTCGACGTCTACCAGAAGGAACTCGCACGCCTGGTGACGAACGTGACCAAGCTCTACGACGTCACGTCCACGCTCCCCGCCTACCAGCCCGACCCGACCACGATCCGCGTCCTGCACGTGTCGGACATCCACCTGAACCCGGCGAGCTGGAAGATCATCGCCTCGCTGGTGGAGCAGTACAAGGTGAACGTGATCGTCGACTCCGGCGACACGATGGACCACGGCACGGCCGCGGAGAACGGCTTCCTGGACCCCATCGAGGACCTCGGCGCCCCCTACGTGTGGGTCCGCGGCAACCACGACTCCCGCGTCACCCAGGAGTACCTGAAGGGCCTCAAGAACGCGCACGTCCTGGACGACGGCCGGGCCCGGACCGTCGCGGGCCTGCGCTTCGCCGGCATCGGGGACCCGCAGTTCACCCCCGACCGCTCCAAGCCGGACGGTGCCGAGGCCTCCCAGGAGCTGGCCGGCGCCCGCCTGGCCTCCGCCCTGCGCGACCAGAGCGCGGCCGGCACCCCCGTGGACGTCGCCGTCGCCCACGAGCCGTCGGCGGCCCGGGAGGTCGACGGCGCGGTGCCACTGGTCCTCGCCGGTCACGTCCACCGCGAGGACATGGAGCTCATGAAGTACGGCACCCGCCTGCGCATCGAGGGCTCCACCGGCGGCAGCGGCCTGCGCGCGGTCGAGGGCAAGCACCCCGACCCGATCCAGGCGTCGATCCTCTACTTCGACCGGGACAGCCGGCGCCTCCAGGCCTGGGACCAGATCAAGCTGGGCGGCCTGGGCCTGACGACGGCCGAGGTCAGCCGCCACCTCCCCAAGGAGAACCAGCCGGGCGCGACCCCGTCCCCCAGCGGCACGGGGCCGTCCCCCAGCGGCACGGGTCCATCCCCCAGCGGCACAAGCCCGTCCCCCACCGGCACGGGGCCGTCTCCGTCCGGCACGAGCCCGCCCCCGACCGGCCCGGCCCCCAGCCGTCCGTAAACCGTTTTGGCGATACCTCCCGCCATCCCATATGCTTCTCACGTCCCCGACGCGCTGAGAAGCGCCCAGGCGGGCCGATAGCCCTCATCGTCTAGCGGCCTAGGACGCCGCCCTTTCAAGGCGGTAGCACGGGTTCGAATCCCGTTGGGGGCACGCAGTACGGTGTGCGACACTGTCGTACACAAGCTTGGTCCTGTGGAGCAGTTTGGAGTGCTCGCCACCCTGTCAAGGTGGAGGCCGCGGGTTCAAATCCCGTCAGGACCGCTGAGGTTTCACGTGAAACCTCGCGGCTGGGTAGCTCAGTTGGTACGAGCGATCGCCTGAAAAGCGATAGGTCGCCGGTTCGACCCCGGCCCCAGCCACATGCAACCCCCGTCGAGATCATCGACGGGGGTTTTGTGTTGCGTGGGGGACGGTCGGCGCGGCCGGACAGAAATCGTTCGCCACGAAATTCGCGGGGATGAGATCCTGGAACCCGTATGTCTACGCACCCCGCCCCCGCCCTCGGCACCCTCGCCCCCCGGCTGACCGAGTTGTCCCTGCGCGACGCGCACCGGCTCGGCCGCAGGCTGGAGGGTGCGCGGAAGATCCGTAAGCCGGAGGCCCGCGCCACCGTTCTCGCCGAGATCGAGGCAGAGGTGGCCAAGGCCGAGCTGCGCATCGGAGAGCGCCGGGCCCGCGTGCCCGCCGTCAGCTACCCCGAGCAGCTGCCCGTCAGCCAGAAGAAGGACGTGATCGCGGAGGCCATCCGTGATCATCAGGTCGTCATCGTCGCCGGCGAGACGGGGTCCGGGAAGACCACCCAGATCCCGAAGATCTGTGTCGAGCTCGGCCGCGGCGTCCGCGGCATGATCGGGCACACCCAGCCGCGGCGGATCGCCGCCCGCACCGTCGCCGAGCGGGTGGCGGACGAGCTGGACACGCCGCTCGGTGAGGCCGTCGGCTGGAAGGTGCGGTTCACCGACCAGGTGAACCCGGACGCCACCTTCATCAAGCTGATGACGGACGGCATCCTGCTCGCCGAGATCCAGACCGACCGCGAGCTGCGCGCCTACGACACGATCATCATCGACGAGGCGCACGAGCGGTCCCTCAACATCGACTTCCTGCTGGGCTATCTCGCCCAGCTGCTGCCGAAGCGGCCGGACCTCAAGGTCGTCATCACCTCGGCGACCATCGACCCCGAGCGCTTCTCCCGGCACTTCGGCGACGCCCCGATCATCGAGGTCAGCGGGCGGACGTATCCGGTGGAGGTGCGGTACCGCCCGCTTCTGGAAGAAGAGGGCGACGACGCCGACCGTGACCAGATCACGGCGATCACCGACGCCGTCGAGGAGCTGATGGGCGAGGGCAAGGGCGACATCCTCGTCTTCCTCTCCGGTGAGCGGGAGATCCGGGACACGGCCGACGCGCTGGAGAAGAAGAAGTACAGATTCACCGAGGTGCTGCCGTTGTACGCCCGGCTGTCGCACGCCGAGCAGCATCGAGTGTTCCAGCAGCACACCGGGCGCAGGATCGTTCTGGCGACCAACGTCGCCGAGACCTCGCTGACCGTCCCGGGCATCAAGTACGTCATCGATCCCGGATTCGCCCGGATCTCCCGGTACAGCCACCGCACCAAGGTGCAGCGGCTGCCGATCGAGCCGATCTCGCAGGCCAGCGCGAACCAGCGCAAGGGCCGCTGCGGGCGGACCAGCGACGGCATCTGCATCCGGCTGTACAGCGAGGACGACTTCACCGCGCGGCCGGAGTTCACGGACGCGGAGATCCTCCGTACGAACCTCGCCTCCGTCATCCTGCAGATGACCGCGGCCGGCCTCGGCGACATCGAGAAGTTCCCCTTCATCGATCCGCCGGACCACCGCAACATCCGCGACGGTGTACAGCTTCTCCAGGAGCTGGGCGCACTCGACCCCGGGCAGAAGGACGTACGCAAGCGGCTGACCGACACCGGGCGCAAGCTGGCCCAGCTGCCCGTGGACCCGCGGCTGGCGCGGATGGTCCTGGAGGCCGACAAGAACGGCTGTGTCCGCGAGGTCATGGTCATAGCGGCGGCACTGTCCATCCAGGACCCGCGGGAGCGCCCGGCGGAGAAACAGGCCCAGGCCGACCAGCAGCACGCCCGCTTCAAGGACGAGACCAGCGACTTCCTGGCGTTCCTCAATCTCTGGCGGTACGTCCGCGAGCAGCAGAAGGAGCGGGGCTCGTCGTCCTTCCGCCGGATGTGCAAGCAGGAGTTCCTCAACTTCCTGCGGATCCGCGAGTGGCAGGACATCTACACGCAACTGCGCACGGTCGCCAAGCAGATGGGCATCCACCTCAACGAAGAGGACGCGCCGGACGACCGCGTCCACGTCTCGCTGCTGGCCGGGCTCCTCTCCCACGTCGGCATGAAGGACGTGAAGGAGGGTGCGAAGAACGAGTACCTCGGCGCGCGCGGCGCCAAGTTCGCGATCTTCCCGGGCTCGGCGCTCTTCAAGAAGCCCCCGCGTTTCGTGATGTCCGCCGAGCTGGTGGAGACCTCCCGGCTCTGGGCCCGCGTCAACGCGAAGATCGAGCCCGAGTGGGTGGAGCCGCTCGCCGGGCATCTCCTCAAGCGCACCTACAGCGAGCCGCACTGGGAGAAGGACCAGGCGGCCGTGATGGCGTACGAGAAGGTCACGCTGTACGGCGTGCCGATCGTGGCGCAGCGCAAGGTGAACTACGGGCGGATCGACCCGGAGGTCAGCCGTGAGCTGTTCATCCGCAACGCCCTGGTCGAGGGCGACTGGCGTACGCACCACAAGTTCTTCGCGGACAACCGCCGGCTGCTGACCGAGGTCGAGGAGCTGGAGCACCGCGCACGGCGCCGGGACATCCTGGTCGACGACGAGACGCTGTTCGACTTCTACGACCAGCGGGTGCCCGAACACGTCGTCTCCGGTGCGCACTTCGACTCGTGGTGGAAGCACAAGCGGCACGAGCAGCCCGACTTCCTCGACTTCGAGCGCGAGATGCTCATCAACGAGAAGGCCGGGGCGGTCACCAAGGACGACTATCCGGACTCCTGGCGCCAGGGGCCGCTGAAGTTCCGTGTCACGTACCAGTTCGAGCCGGGCGCGGACGCCGACGGCGTGACCGTGCACGTTCCGCTCCAGGTGCTCAACCAGGTCACGGACGAGGGCTTCGACTGGCAGATCCCGGGCCTGCGGGAGCAGGTCGTCACGGAGCTGATCCGGTCCCTGCCCAAGCCGATCCGCCGCCACTACGTACCGGCGCCGAACTACGCGCAGGCGTTCCTCGACCGGGCCGTGCCGCTCCAGGAGCCGCTGGCGGTGACCATGGCGCGGGAACTGAAGCGCATGGTGGGGGTGCCGTTCGACGCGGAGGACTTCGACTGGTCGAAGGTCCCCGACCACCTGAAGATCACTTTCCGGATCGTCGACGAGCGGCGCCGCAAGCTGGCCGAGGACAAGGACCTGGAGGCACTGAAGCTCCGCCTGAAGCCGAAGGCACGCAAGGCCCTCTCACAGGCCGCGGCGGCCACCGCCGAGCGCAGTGGCGGCGAGTCACTGGAGCGCGCCGGACTGACGGACTGGACGATCGGCACGCTGTCCCGTGTCTTCGAGACGCGTCGGGCGGGTCAGCCGGTGAGGGCGTATCCGGCACTGGTCGACGACGGGCCGACGGCGAACACCGTCTCCGTACGCCTCTTCGACACCGAGGCCGAGCAGGCGCAGGCGATGTGGAAGGGCACGCGTCGGCTGATCCTGCGCAACATCCCGGTCAGCCCCGCGAAGTTCGCGTCCGAGAAGCTGACCAACCAACAGAAGCTGAACCTGTCCGCGAATCCGCACGGTTCGATCCAGGCCCTGTTCGACGACTGCGCGACGGCGGCGGCGGACAAGCTGATCGCGGACTTCGGCGGGCCGGCGTGGGACGAGGAGTCGTACCGCAAGCTCTACGACAAGGTCCGCGCGGAGATCGTCGACACGACCGTCCGTACGGTGGGGCAGGTGCAGCAGGTGCTGGCGGCATGGCAGGCCTGTGAGCGCCGCCTGAAGGCCGTACGGAGCCCCGCGCTGCTGGCGAACCTCCAGGACGTGCGCGGGCAGCTGGACGCGCTGGTGAAGCCCGGCTTCGTCACGGAGGCGGGGATCAGGCGGCTGCCGGACCTGATGCGTTACCTGGTCGCCGCCGACCGGCGGCTGCAGCAGATGCCGACCGGCGTCCAGCGGGACACGTCCCGGATGGAGAAGGTCCACGAGATGCGCGACGAGTACGCGTGGCTGCTGGAGCAGATGCCGCGGGGACGGCCGGTTCCGCAGCAGGTCCTGGACGTCCGCTGGATGATCGAGGAGCTGCGGGTCAGCTACTTCGCGCACGCGCTGGGCACGGCGTACCCCGTCTCCGACAAGCGGATCGTGAAGGCGATCGACGCGCTCGCGCCGTAGCCGTTCCCGTGACGAGGGGCGCACGGAGGGTGAGTTCGCTCTAGGGGCTCGCCCTCCTGTAGAGTCTCTTCTCGCAGCGCAACGCAGCAAAAGCGCAGCAAAACCTGGTCCTGTGGAGCAGTTTGGAGTGCTCGCCACCCTGTCAAGGTGGAGGCCGCGGGTTCAAATCCCGTCAGGACCGCAGTGAAGAGGGCCCGCACCGATTGGTGCGGGCCCTCTTGGCGTGCCCCCCCACTCGCCCCGCCCCACCCCTCGCCCCCAGAAGGCCCTGAGTGGCCCTCTCGCGGCCTTGACGGCGTCACATTCGCTCGGTACTCCAAAGACAGGGCACGTTCTCCGTGCGACCCCCGGAGGTGGCGTATGGCGGCATCGGTCAGGCACGAGACGCGAGCCCTGCTCCGCGCGCATCTGTCGGCCGCTTCGTCGTACCGCCACCTGACGCGCCACTGCCCGATCTGTCACCGGCTGCTGCGCCTGGCGTTGGACTCGCCCGTTCCGCAGTCTCCGACGGGCCGTCAAGAGGGCGTCGAGGAGGGGAGCGCGTCCACCGCGTGATCCCCGTCGGCCCCAACACCCTTGCCACGCAGACCTACTGGAGCCCACGCCTCCTCTAGCGCACATATGCCAGAGCCAACAAGCGTCGCGCCATGTGACGGGTGTCACCGCATGAGTTTTTGAAACCGTGGCACTTACGGCTCCCCTACAAGTAGTCAATTTAATATGTGCAATTGCACCACCTCCCAGGGCGCGCGCACAGCTGATCCGACACCCCTCCCCAGACTCCGACAAGCCCGCTCACAGAGCCGGCCGGCAGGCCCTCACCAGGCACAGGACCGGACACAAAAAAGATCGCGCTGGACCCGGCGGAGTCCAGCGCGATCCACGACGCACCCCTGTTGGGGCAGGAACGACGTCGTTCGGAGCTGTGGTTCCGAGCGCCTCGGCGGGTTGGGGGACCTGCCGTTTTGCCCGGTTATTCAGTTGTTCAGGCCTCGCTGCGCTGCTGCGGAATGCCCGCGAGCAGAGCGCGGACCTCGGCTTCGCGGTAGCGGCGATGCCCGCCGAGCGTGCGGATCGACGTGAGCTTGCCGGCCTTCGCCCAGCGCGTGACCGTCTTCGGGTCGACGCGGAACATGGTGGCGACCTCAGCCGGGGTCAGCAGCGGCTCGGCATCAGGGGTGCGAGCGGTCATGAGCGGCCTCCTCGGGAGAACCGAACCTTCTCGGTTCTTTCCTCTAAATTCTGCACCTTGACCCGCGTTGCCCGAAATGGCGGACGCGAGTCGAGTCGGTTATAGGACGAACGGCTTGTCCTCGGCACTACAACTACACCATCTGTCCAGCCGCGTCGGCCAAACCGATGGAATTGCCCTCCCAGGTGTTCATCAGCGACGGAAGCCGATGGACCATGCCATAGCGGACAGTCACGCCACTGTGACGATCAGTCACAGGGCGATCAGGGGTCACCAGACCCGTCATCAGACCCCCCAAAGCGTGCAATGCGGAGATTCCGCCCACAGTGCATCACGGCAGGACGGAAGGAGCCCTCCCCGGACTCCTTGTCCTATTTTGGCATGAGGAGGGGGAAGGGGCGCAAGAGTGATGTACGTGCGGTCCGTCACGCTTGACGCATACGCCCGGATCGGGACCTACGTCCCTTGTTGACAGAACATCAGCCCACACCGGACAAGTGTCGGATCGGAAGACGAAACCCCACATCGGGCGGTACGTCAAACGTCAGTTCGTCGACCGCCGGTCCCGGACCGCCCGCCAGCGCTGCACCAGCCGCCCGTACGCGGCCCCCGCCGTGGCCCCGTCGCCGTGCCGCAGCGCCTCGATGCCCTCGGCCACGTCCGCCGCGGAGTGGTCGCCCTCCAACTCACCGGCCGACAGGGCGTGCACGAGCCCGCCGTAGTCCAGCTCCACCAGGGAACGCGGGTGGAACTCCTCCAGCCAGCGCCCCACGTCCACCAGGCCGTCGATGAGCGGCCCCTCGTCCATGGCCTCCTTCAGCGCCCGCAGGCCCCGGGCCACCCGCCGGCGGGCCTGCACCATCGGCGTCCGGTAGCGCAGCACCGGTGCCGCCGCCCCTTCGCCGTCGCCGCCCTTGTCGTACTCCCGCTCCGCGTCGGAGACCAGCACGAACCAGTTGATCGGCACCTGCCAGGTCGCGGTGCGGATCCAGGGGCGGGCGTCCGGGTTGCGCTCCAGCCAGCGCTCGTAGTCCTGGGCACTCTCACGGCGTACGACCGGCGGGAGCAGGGCGTCCAGCACCGGTTCCGGGAAGTCCTCGGCCAGTTCGCCGAGCGCCTGCCAGCCGCGCAGCCGGGTCCGCCAGGGGCAGACGCAGACCACGCCGTCGACCTCGGTCACGAAGGCGTCGGCGCTCTCGTGCACCGGCACCGCCACGGGCGGGGTGGGCAGCAGGTCGGCCAGGGAGCGGCGCAGCTCGTCCTGGTAGGAGGGCAGGTCCGCGCGGCGGGCGTAACGGGACCAGTGGGCTCGCTCCGCCTCCGGGAAGGCGGCCAGCGGCTCGTACACGCGCAGATACGCGGCGTAGGGGACGATCACCGAGGACACCTTGGGCACGCCTGCTCCCTCCCCCGCGCACCGCCGCGAAAACCTGCGGGAACCGATCACAAACGCGCGGGAATCTCTGCAAATCGTCGCACGCCCGTACTCCGTGCGGAGGTGATCCTGAGCACTGTGCGGCGGGCGGGCACCGGCAGGCTCTAATCTCATGCCAAAGTCCCCGCCACCCGCACGGGGGCCGTCTCCACCCGCCGCACCTACACAGGAGTCACCACCGTGACCGACGTAACCGGCGCACCTGCTGATGTACTGCACACCCTGTTCCACTCGGAGCAGGGAGGTCATGAGCAAGTCGTGCTCTGCCAGGACCGTGCCAGCGGTCTCAAGGCCGTCATCGCCATCCACTCCACCGCCCTGGGCCCCGCGCTCGGCGGTACGCGCTTCTACCCGTACGCGAGCGAGGCGGACGCCGTCGCCGACGCGCTGAACCTCGCGCGCGGGATGTCGTACAAGAACGCCATGGCCGGCCTCGAGCACGGCGGCGGCAAGGCCGTGATCATCGGCGACCCGGGGCAGATCAAGTCCGAGGAGCTGCTCCTCGCCTACGGCCGGTGCGTCGCCTCGCTCGGCGGCCGGTACGTCACCGCCTGCGACGTCGGCACGTACGTCGCCGACATGGACGTCGTGGCACGCGAGTGCCGCTGGACGACCGGCCGCTCCCCCGAGAACGGCGGCGCCGGCGACTCCTCCGTGCTCACCGCCTTCGGCGTCTACCAGGGCATGCGCGCCTCCGCCCAGCACCTGTGGGGCGACCCGACGCTGCGCGGCAGGCGCATCGGCATCGCCGGCATCGGCAAGGTCGGCCACCACCTGGTCGACCACCTCGTGGCGGAGGGCGCCGAGGTCTTCGTGACGGACGTGCGCGAGGACGCCGTGCGGCGCGTCACCGAGCGGCACCGTGACGTGTCGGCCGTCCGGGACACCGAGGAACTGATCCGCGTCGAGGGCCTGGACATCTACGCCCCCTGCGCGCTGGGCGGCGCGCTGAACGACGACACCGTGCCGGTGCTGACCGCCAAGGTGGTGTGCGGCGCGGCCAACAACCAGCTCGCGCACCCGGGTGTGGAGAAGGACCTCGCCGACCGCGGGATCCTCTACGCGCCGGACTACGTGGTGAACGCCGGCGGTGTCATCCAGGTCGCCGACGAGCTGCACGGCTTCGACTTCGACCGGTGCAAGGCGAAGGCGTCGAGGATCTACGACACCACGCTGACCATATTCGCACGTGCGAAGGATGACGGCATTCCGCCGGCCGCGGCGGCCGACCGGATCGCCGAGCAGCGGATGGCGGAGGCACGTACCCGACGGTGATCGCGCGGTGATCCCGCGGTGATCGCGCGCTGGTCGGGGCGGGGTCTTCGCAGGTTTGACCGGTACCCGTCGGGGGGCAGTTAGAGAGAACTCTCACTTATCCCGGCGGGTCGACCGTCGAAAGGTGGTTAAAATCGCCGTTGACCAGCGAGGACGGGGCGCCTCGAAGGTCCTGGGCATGGCCACGTGCTGCGGGCGACGTACCGTATGGGCGTGGGCTCAGGTACCGTGGAAGCCCTACGGACCGGTCTCTCCGCGGAGAGCCCGTGCCGGACCATGAACGCGTGTCAAGACTCTGGGGCCGTCGAGCCCCGTCGTTGAGGGGGTCGAGCCATGGGGCGCGGCCGGGCCAAGGCCAAGCAGACGAAGGTCGCCCGCCAGCTGAAGTACAACAGCGGTGGGACTGATCTCTCCCGCCTGGCCGAGGAGCTGGGCGCATCGCCGTCGAATCCGCAACCGCCTAACGGCGAGCGATTCGAGGACGATGAGCAAGACGATGACGTGTACGCAAAGTACGCCGACCTCTATGAGGACGACGACGAGGACGAGGACGGCCAGTCCCCGTCTCAACAGCGACGCGGCGCTTGACCCTGCACTGAACACCTTCCCGGTCGGTGGCATCTGTCACCGACCGGGTTCTGTGCTACCCGCGGCGTCTCAGACGGCGTAGTCGCCCACCAGCGCCGCGCCCGTCTCGTGGTCGCCCCGGTCGGTGATCTCGCCGGCCACCCAGGCGTCCACGCCGCGGTCGGCCAGGGTCGCCAGGGCCACGTCCGTCGACTCCTCGGGGACGATGGCGATCATGCCCACGCCCATGTTGAGGGTCTTCTCCAGCTCCAGGCGCTCCACCCGGCCCGTCGTGCCGACGAGGTCGAAGATCGCGCCCGGGGCCCAGGCGGAGCGGTCGACGACGGCGTGCAGGCCGTCGGGGATCACGCGGGCCAGGTTGGCGGCGAGACCGCCACCGGTGACGTGGCTGAAGGCGTGGACCTCGGCGGTGCGCATGAGGGCCAGGCAGTCCAGGGAGTAGATCTTGGTGGGCTCCAGCAGCTCCTCGCCGAGGGTGCGGCCGAGGCCGTCGAGGTGCGCGTCCAGGGACAGGCCGCCCTCGTTCAGCAGGACGTGGCGGACGAGCGAGTACCCGTTCGAGTGAAGCCCGGAGGACGCCATGGCGATCACCGCGTCACCCTTACGGATGCGATCCGCGCCCAGCAGCCGGTCGGCCTCCACGACGCCCGTACCGGCGCCCGCGACGTCGAAGTCGTCCGCACCGAGCAGGCCCGGGTGCTCGGCCGTCTCGCCGCCCACCAGGGCGCACCCGGCGAGCACACAGCCCTCGGCGATGCCCTTGACGATCGCGGCGACGCGCTCGGGGTGGACCTTGCCGACGCAGATGTAGTCGGTCATGAAGAGCGGCTCGGCGCCGCACACCACGATGTCGTCCATGACCATGGCGACCAGGTCGTGGCCGATGGTGTCGTAGACGCCCAGCTGCCGGGCGATGTCGACCTTGGTGCCGACGCCGTCCGTGGCGGAGGCGAGCAGGGGACGCTCGTAGCGCTTGAGGGCGGAGGCGTCGAAGAGACCGGCGAAGCCGCCGAGGCCGCCGAGGACCTCGGGGCGCTGGGTCTTCTTCACCCACTCCTTCATCAGCTCGACGGCGCGGTCGCCCGCCTCGATGTCGACGCCGGCGGCTGCGTAGCTGGCACCAGTTGTGTCAGGCATGACGATGAGAACCTTCGTGTCGTACTGCAGGGAGGCCAGGGAGGCGGACGGCTACGGGCGACGGATGGCGTCGGTGGCGGCCGTACCGGCGGGCCCGGCGGCCAGCTCGGTCTCCAGGAGCTGCTTGCCGAGCAGCTCGGGGTCGGGAAGCTCCATCGGGTACTCGCCGTCGAAGCAGGCGCGGCACAGTTTCGGCTTGGCGATGGTGGTCGCCTCGATCATGCCGTCGATGGAGATGTACGCCAGGGAGTCGGCGCCCATGGAGGTGCCGATCTCCTCGACGCTCATGCCGTTGGCGATGAGCTCGGCGCGGGTGGCGAAGTCGATGCCGAAGAAGCAGGGCCACTTCACCGGCGGGGAGGAGATCCGGATGTGGATCTCGGCGGCGCCGGCCTCGCGGAGCATGCGGACCAGGGCCCGCTGGGTGTTGCCGCGGACGATGGAGTCGTCGACGACGACCAGCCGCTTGCCCTTGATGACTTCCTTCAAGGGGTTCAGCTTCAGGCGGATGCCGAGCTGGCGGATGGTCTGCGAGGGCTGGATGAAGGTGCGGCCGACGTAGGCGTTCTTCACCAGACCGGCGCCGAAGGGGATGCCGGAGGCCTCGGCGTAGCCGATCGCGGCGGGGGTGCCGGATTCGGGGGTCGCTATGACGAGGTCGGCCTCGGCGGGGGCCTCCTTCGCCAGCCTGCGGCCCATCTCGACGCGCGAGAGGTAGACGTTGCGGCCGGCGATGTCGGTGTCCGGGCGGGCCAGGTACACGTACTCGAAGACACAGCCCTTGGGCTTCGCTTCCGCGAATCGGGAAGTGCGCAGGCCGTTCTCGTCGATGGCGACGAACTCGCCCGGCTCGATCTCGCGGACGTAGGAGGCGCCGCAGATGTCGAGGGCGGCGGACTCGGAGGCGACCACCCAGCCGCGCTCGAGGCGGCCGAGGACCAGCGGGCGGATGCCCTGCGGGTCGCGGGCGGCGTAGAGGGTGTGCTCGTCCATGAAGACCAGGCTGAAGGCGCCGCGCACCTCGGGCAGCACCTTGCCGGCCGCCTCCTCGATGGTCAGCGGCTTGCCGTCGTCGTCCACCTGGCCCGCGAGCAGGGCGGTGACCAGGTCGGTGTCGTTGGTCGCCGCGACCCGCGTCGAGCGGCCGTCCTGCTTGGGCAGGTCGGCGACCAGCTCGGCGAGCTGGGCGGTGTTGACGAGGTTGCCGTTGTGCCCGAGCGCGATGGAGCCCTGCGCGGTGGCACGGAACGTCGGCTGGGCGTTCTCCCACACGGAGGCGCCGGTGGTCGAGTAGCGGGCGTGACCGACCGCGATGTGACCCTGGAGCGAACCGAGAGAGGTCTCGTCGAAGACCTGGGAAACCAGCCCCATGTCCTTGAAGACGAGGATCTGGGAGCCGTTGCTGACCGCGATTCCCGCGGATTCCTGGCCCCGATGCTGGAGGGCGTAGAGCCCGAAGTACGTGAGCTTTGCGACCTCTTCACCCGGGGCCCAGACACCGAAGACGCCGCAAGCGTCCTGGGGGCCCTTCTCGCCGGGAAGCAGATCGTGATTGAGTCGACCGTCACCACGTGGCACGTCTTCGAGTGTAGGCGAGATCGACCACTGGTCCGAATTGGTGACATGGGCTCACGCGTGGGTCACTGTTCGGCGACTGCTCGGACGGTGGTGCCGTCTTCGCTGGTCAGCGTCAGGGTTTCTTGATCGATCCGATAGTCGACCCGGCCGTCGAAGAGGCGCAGTATCCGCTTCTCGGCGTCCATGAGTGAGCCTTCGCACACCATTCGGGTGGTGGACGGAGCGCCGAGGGTGATATGTCCGTCGCTGACGGTGGCCTCGGCGTTGACGCGGTTGCAGGGGAGGCGGCCGGAGACGGTCTTCGCGTCGCGGTCGAAGGTGAGGTGGGCGCTGCCCTTGTGGTCGGCGTCCTTCTTATCCGCGTCCTTCTGGTCCGCGTCGTTCTGGTCCGCGTCCTTCTGGCCCGGGGTGGTGACGGTCCACTTCGTGCCGTACAGGGGTGCGTCCGGCTGCCTGCTGAGCCGGACGGTGTCCCCGTCGGCGGTGGTGAGGGTCAGCCGTTCGCCCTCGGTCTTCGTGGTGAGCGGGCCGGTGGTGAGGGTGCGGCCGAGGGACTTCTCGAAGTCGATGGGCGTCTTCTCGCAGGCCTTCTCGGTGAACATGGCGTCGCTGAGCCGGACGCGCTGACCGTCGATGTCGGCGCGGGCGCTGAAGGTGTTGCAGCCGGTGCTGCCCGCCACCTCGCCGCTGTCGTCGATCCGGACCCGCGCCGCGTCCGGCGCCTGGCGGGTGGTGCCGTCCACAGTGACGCTGTCGATGCTCCACTGGACGCCGGTGAGGGGCTTGCCCGCGCCGACGGAGCCGCTGCCGCCATCGGCCTTCTCGCTGCCGCAGGCCGCCGCGAGCGGCACGAGCGCGGCGACTGCCGCCACGGTCAGGGTCATGCTGCGCTGCTGCTGCTTCTGCCTGTACATGCCCATTCGACGGAGGTGCGGAGGAACTGGTTCCCCTCTGTCTGTTCACCTTCGTCGCCCCCTGCGTCACCTGAGCAGCGGCAGCAGCTCTCCGAGGTCGGCCCGCTCCCCGCTCGCGCTCACCTTCGCCCCGGCCACGGCGTCCTCCCAGGCCAGCCGCCCGGTGGCCAGCCGTACCCAGGTCAGCGGGTCGGTCTCGACGACGTTGGGCGGGGTGCCACGGGTGTGCCGGGGACCCTCGACGCACTGCACGACGGCGTACGGCGGGATCCGCACCTCCGTCGAGCCGCCGGGTGCCTTCGCGGCGAGCGCGTCGGCCAGCAGCCGGGTCGCGGCGGCCAGGGCCTGCCGGTCGTACGACACGTCGAGGCCGGGCACGGCGGCGTTCAGGTCGTCGGTGTGGACGACCAGCTCGACGGTGCGGGTGACGACGTAGTCGGCCAGCGGCAGCACGCCCGCGTTGGTGGGCAGCAGCCGACTGCCGGGGTGGGCGTCGAGGCGGTCGGTGAAGCGCCGCTCGACCTCGGCGAGGTGGGCGTCGGGGTCGGGATGCTCGGCCGCTAGGCGCCGGGCGGTTCCGGCGATGGCGTCCGCGTCGGCGGCGATCGCGAACGGCCAGTCGAGCAGGTGCCCGTCCTGCCGCGTCGGCTCGGGCTCGCCGAGCAGCCGGTCCACCACCGTCAACGCTGTTCCGATGTGCGCGACCAGCTCCCGTACGGTCCAGTCGCCGAGCCGTGTCGGCAGGGCGAGCTGCCCGGGGGTGAGGGTGCGGACGGCCGCCCGTACGTTTCCGAACTGGGCCAGCACGGCGGTGCGGGTCCGGGCGGGGTCGTAGGCGCGGGCGCGTTTCCTGGCAGGCGGCATGGCGGCGAGCCTAGGGCCTGTCCTCTCCGGCGCGGAACGTGACGCTCTCGGGAAACACCAGGTCCGTGCAGTGCCGGCGGTTCGTCACGTCGTCGACGTAGGCGCGGAAGACCTGCTCCATCCGCGGGGCCATGATGCTGTGGTAGCCCAGGGAGACGGTCATGGTGTGGATCTGCGGCTTCCCGTCGCAGACGGAGGACGCCCACCAGATCGGGTCCTCGGCGCTGCGTCCGGCCCGGCCGGGTGTCGCGGGCTCGGGTTCCTCGCGCGGGTTGGTGCTGGTGAGCAGGAGGGTCTTCGCCTCCTCGCCGGCGTAGGTGTGCAGAGAGACGAACCACCGGCCGGGGCGCTCCGGGCGGCTGACGCGGTGCTCGCTCCCCTCGGCCAGGTAGAGGGCGCTCGCCCGGCTCTCGCTGAGTACGAGGCCGCACCGCTGGTCCCACAGCCGGTCGTCCGTGCGGCTCTCGACGACCTGGTCCGGGAACCCCTCCCGGCGGGCGAAGCCGGCCTTGCCGTACCAGGCGCAGGTGCCCTCGGCGCCCGCCGCCGGGACCGGCCCCTCGGGCAGCGCGGGGACGTTCTCCGGCGGGTCGGGCAGCCGGTCGGCACAGCCCAGCCGGTCGGCGAGGTTGTTGGCGGTGATCACGGCCGTCTCGGCGAGGATGTCGCGGTCGTCCGCGCTGAGCTGACCGCCGACGGTGAACCGCCGCCCGGGGTTCTGCAGCGAGGCCCGCGCCCACAGGGCCTTCACCTGCCGTCCGTTCAGCCTGCCCTCGGCGCACGGGAGCTGGACGACGACGTCGGATTCCGTGACCCATCCCGCGATGTCTCCGCCGAGGGGCTGGTCGGGGTGGGTGGGACCGCCGAAGCTGTCGACGAGGTCCTCCAGCGGGCCGTCGGCGATCACGGGGCGGTCGGCCGGCAGCACCCCCACCGCGCCCGTGAAGAACCACCGCCCGCCCGTCTCCTCGCCGTCCTTCTCGCCGGCCTCGGTGCTGAAGATCTCGCAGTCCTGCGCGGACCCGGCGCCGAGGCCACCGTCGATCTCGATCACGCCCTCGTCGGCCTCGCGGTGGGTGATCCGGCCGCCGGCCGGGGAGAGCGCCAGCACCCGCCCGGCCGGGACGAGTCCCGCGCAGGCCTCGTCGATCTGCCGCCGGCCGTCCCACACCTGCCATGTCTCGCGGCCGCTCCAGCCGATCGCCACGACGGCGCCCAGGCACAGCAGGACGTTCACGGACTTGCGCACACCGTCTGGAACCCGCACCGCTCCCCCGTATCCCCGTTCCGCGGCTTCCGGCGGCTCCACCGGCTCCGCGACCGCCCGACGAAGCTAACAGCCGCGGTGGGAGGCGTGGTCCGCCGGTTCGGGTACGTCGAAGACCTCGCCGCCTCGCGGGACGCCGATCCCTCGCCAGGTGAAGGGGACGCCCCGGGCGGTGTCCGGGTCGGGGCCGTCCATCAGCTGGAAGTGGACGTGCGGCTCGGAGGAGTTGCCGGAGTTGCCGCACCGGGCCAGCAGCGCGCCGGCGCGCACCCGGTCGCCCTCGCGCACGGCGAAGGAACCGCGCCGCACATGGGCGTACATCGCGTACGTGCCGTCGCCGAGGTCCAGCACCAGATGGTTGCCGACGATCCGGCGGACCCCGCCCATCTCGCGGACCGAGCCCTCCACGAGCATCAGGTACAGCAGCGCGAGCAGCGAGTTGCGGCTCAGGTGGTCGCGCTGGGTGTCGTCGGTCCGGACGACCGTGCCGTCGGCGACCGCGAGCAGCGGGGCACCGAACGCCGGGAAGTCACGACTGCGGCGGGCGATCGGCCACAGGACGCGAAAGCCGGGACGGGCGCCGGGCTCCGGCTCGGCGACGAGGTCCACGGCGAAGGTCTGGCCGTAGGCGTGGGTGCCGTGGCTGGGAGTGCGGTCGGCGGGGCTGTTCAGCGCGGACCAGCGGCCGGTGACGGGCGGGTCGACCTCGACGGTTTCACGGGCGACGCGCGGGGCGTCCGGAGCGCCGCCGCCCCACCGGTTGATGACGGTGATGAGGACGTAGGCAAGGACGAGCGGCAGGCAGTTCCACCACCACGGATACCCGAAATCGAAGATGACGTGGGCGGAGACCAGGGCTATGAAGCCCAGTTGCAGCGCCCGGAAGGTGTTCATGGCTAGCTTGCGTGCGGTCATGGTTCCCCCTTGATCGGACCTTGATCGGGCTTTGATCGGTCCTTGGTCAGCCTGGTCACCCGCGGGCCGCCGACAGCACCACCAGCAGTGGTACGACCCGCCCCGGCGGCACCTCGTGGCGGCCCCGGCCGGTGGTGTGCAGCCAGCCGGCGCCGGTGAGCTGGCGGAGGTGGTGGTAGATCTGGCCGGTCGTGCCCACCTCGTCCAGCTCGGCCAGCTCCGCGGCGGTGCGCCGGCCGCCGAGGATCTCGCGCAGCAGCCGCAGGCGTACGGGGTGACCGAGCGCGGCGAACACCTCGGCGGACTCGGACCAGTCGGCCTCCAGCAGCCCCTCGGTCAGGGCGCCCTGCTGCCATTCGTACCGCTCACCGGCCGGCAGGCGGACGGCGCCGGTGAACAGGACGCCCCCGTCGGCGGCCGGCATCTCGGCGAGCTGCTCCTTCAACCCTTCGAGGGCCCAGAACTCGCCCTCTCCGAGGTGGGGCGCGGGCCGGTCGGCGGCTTCCAGGGCGGCCAGGCGCCGTTCGAGGTCGGCTACGCGTTGTTCCAGTTGCTCCACTTCTTTGAGATTACGTAAGTACGTAATCATGCGCAAGAGGGAATGCGGCCATGAGGGCAGTCACCCGTGCGTGTGTCCGGCCGGGGAAAGCCGTCACCCGAGCGCCCACCCCTGGCGACACTTGTTTTCACCTGGAAGGGGGTGCAGCACGACGGTGATGGCCGAGCACACGTCTCAGATATTGGTGGAGGAGTTCGAAACAATCGCCTCCGCCGCTCCTGAGACCGTCATGTTGGAGTTCATCGACGGACGGATCGGAGTCAGGAAGGCGACGGACGGGGACCACGGCACCATCGTGTCCTGGCTGGCCAAACGCTGTATGCGGGCCCGGCCCGACCTGGATCTGTGCCCGGCACAAGGCCTGCGGGTCGACGCGTACCGGCAGAGCAGAGCCCGGCCGGACGCCGTCCTCGCGCCCGAGGCCCACTTCGCGGGTCACGGCGCATGGGCCGACCCGGCCGGAGCGCTCATGGTCGTCGAGGTCACCTCGTACGACGCGGACACAGACCGGCGGGTCCGGCACGAAATGCCGACCGCGTACGGGGAGTCGGGGATCCCCGTGTACCTCTTGATCGACAGGGACTCCCGCACGGTCACTGTGCGCAGCAGCCCCGACCGGCAAGTCGGCGGCTACCGCGTCGCCCACGTCGCGAAGTTCGGCGAGACGGTGGCGCTCCCCGACCCGTTGGGCATCGAACTCGACACGGAGATCCTCAAGAACTACGTGCGCTGAAACGACGAGGTCCCGCCCAAAACCGGACGGGACCTCAGTCTTCCAGGGGCCGTGCGCCTACGCGAGCAGCGCCGGGATCGTGCTCTCGTGGGCCTCGCGCAGCTCGGCCAGGGGCAGCGAGAACTCGCCCTGGACCTCCACCGCGTCGCCGTCCACGACACCGATGCGGGTGGCCGGCAGGCCCCGCGCACCGCACATGTCGTTGAAGCGCAGCTCCTCCGAGCGCGGGACGGCGACGACCGCGCGGCCCGCCGACTCCGAGAACAGGAAGGTGAAGGCGTCGAG
This sequence comes from Streptomyces sp. NPDC058812, assembly GCF_042744565.1. NCBI lineage: Bacteria > Bacillati > Actinomycetota > Actinomycetes > Kitasatosporales > Streptomycetaceae > Streptomyces > Streptomyces sp. NPDC058812. The sequence goes on along the minus strand of NZ_JBHYOB010000019.1, from coordinate 86,090 downwards.
CCCGTCCGGTACGACCAGACGCGCGCCCTTGCCGCCGAGCAGCGCCGACTCGACGACCGCCTGGACCAGACCGCCGTCGGACAGGTCGTGCGCGGAGTCGATCATGCCGTCGCGGGAAGCGGAGATCAGGATCTCGCCGAGCAGGCGCTCACGCTCCAGGTCGACCTTCGGGGGCAGGCCGCCGAGGTGGTCGTGGATCACCTGGGACCAGGCCGAGCCGCCGAACTCCTCACGGGTGTCGCCGAGGAGGTAGAGCAGCTGGCCCTCCTCCTGGAAGGCGACCGGCGTGCGGCGGGCCACGTCGTCGATCACACCGAGGACCGCGACCACCGGGGTCGGGTGGATGGCCGCCTCGCCCGTCTGGTTGTAGAGCGAGACGTTGCCGCCGGTCACCGGGGTGCCCAGCTGAAGGCAGCCGTCCGCCAGACCGCGCACGGCCTCCGCGAACTGCCACATGACCGCCGGGTCCTCGGGCGAGCCGAAGTTCAGGCAGTCGGAGACGGCGAGCGGCTTGGCGCCGGTCGTCGCCACGTTGCGGTAGGCCTCAGCGAGGGCCAGCTGCGCGCCCGTGTACGGGTCGAGCTTGGCGTACCGGCCGTTGCCGTCGGTCGCGATGGCGACGCCGAGGCCGGACTCCTCGTCCACGCGGATCATGCCCGAGTCCTCGGGCTGGGCGAGGACGGTGTTGCCCTGCACGAAGTGGTCGTACTGCTGGGTGATCCACTGCTTGGACGCCTGGTTGGGCGAACCGACCAGCTTCAGGACCTGGTCCTTGAGCTGCTCGCCCGTCTGAGGCCGGGGCAGCTTGTTCGCGTCGTCGGCCTGGAGGGCGTCCTGCCACTCGGGGCGGGCGTAGGGACGCTCGTAGACCGGGCCGTCGTGGGCGACCGTGCGCGGGTCGACGTCGACGATCTTGCCGCCGTGCCAGTAGATCTCGAGGCGGTCGCCGTCGGTGACCTCACCGATGACGGTGGCGATGACGTCCCACTTGTCGCAGATCTCCAGGAACCGGTCGACCTTCTCCGGCTCCACGACCGCGCACATGCGCTCCTGCGACTCGCTCATGAGGATTTCCTCGGGCGAGAGCGTCGAGTCGCGCAGCGGTACGTCGTCCAGGGTGACGCGCATGCCGCCGGAGCCGTTGGACGCCAGCTCGGACGTGGCGCAGGACAGGCCCGCCGCGCCGAGGTCCTGGATGCCGACGACCAGCTTCTCCTTGAACGCCTCCAGGGTGCACTCGATGAGGAGCTTCTCCTGGAAGGGGTCGCCGACCTGGACGGCGGGGCGCTTCGACGGCTTCGCGTCGTCGAAGGTCTCGGAGGCCAGGATCGAGGCGCCGCCGATGCCGTCGCCGCCCGTGCGGGCGCCGTAGAGGATGACCTTGTTGCCCGCGCCGGATGCCTTGGCGAGGTGGATGTCCTCGTGCCGCATGACGCCGATGGCACCGGCGTTGACCAGCGGGTTGCCCTGGTAGCAGGCGTCGAAGACGACCTCGCCGCCGATGTTGGGCAGGCCCAGGCAGTTGCCGTAGCCGCCGATGCCGGCGACGACGCCGGGCAGGACGCGCTTGGTGTCGGGGTGGTCGGCGGCGCCGAAGCGGAGGGGGTCCACGACGGCCACCGGGCGGGCACCCATCGCGATGATGTCGCGGACGATGCCGCCGACGCCGGTGGCCGCGCCCTGGTAGGGCTCGACGTACGAAGGGTGGTTGTGCGACTCGACCTTGAAGGTGACCGCGTAGCCCTGGCCGACGTCGACGACACCGGCGTTCTCGCCGATGCCGACGAGCATCGCGTCGGACTCGGGGGCCTTCTCGCCGAACTGGCGCAGGTGGACCTTGCTGCTCTTGTACGAGCAGTGCTCGGACCACATGACGGAGTACATGGCCAGCTCAGCCCCGGTGGGGCGGCGGCCGAGGATCTCCACGACCCTCTCGTACTCGTCCTTCTTCAGGCCCAGCTCGGCCCAGGGCAGCTCGACGTCGGGGGTCGCGGTCGCGTGCTCGACCGTGTCCAGAGGCGTCCGGCTCATGCGTTGACCAGCTTCTTGAGGATCGAGGTGAAGAACGGGAGGCCGTCGGTGCGGCCACTGCCGATCAGCGGCTCGACGGCGTGCTCGGGGTGCGGCATGAGGCCGACGACGTTCCCGGCGGTGTTGGTGATGCCGGCGATGTCGTTGAGCGAGCCGTTGGGGTTCATGTCCAGGTAGCGGAACGCGACCCGGCCCTCCGCCTCCAGCTCGTCCAGCGTGCGCTGGTCGGCGACGTAGCGGCCGTCCATGTTCTTCAGCGGGATGTGGATCTCCTGGCCGGCGGTGTAGTCGCTGGTCCAGGAGGTGCCCGCGTTCTCCACCCGCAGCTTCTGGTCGCGGCAGATGAAGTGCAGGTGGTCGTTGCCCAGCATGCCGCCCGGCAGCAGGTGCGCCTCGGTGAGGATCTGGAAGCCGTTGCAGATGCCGAGCACCGGCAGCCCGGCCTTCGCCTGCTCGATGACGGTGTCCATCACCGGCGAGAAGCGGGCGATCGCGCCGGCGCGCAGGTAGTCGCCGTAAGAGAAACCACCGCAGAGCACCACGGCGTCGACCTGCTTGAGGTCCTTGTCCTTGTGCCAGAGAGCCACGGGTTCCGCACCGGCGACGCGGATCGCGCGCCGCGTGTCCCGGTCGTCGAGACTGCCGGGGAAAGTGACGACGCCAATACGAGCGGTCACTTCACTGCCCCCGCGACTACGTCGTCGGACTCGACCTTGACGGTGAAGTCCTCGATCACGGTGTTGGCGAGGAAGGATTCCGCAAGATCATGGATGCGGGCGAGGGCGGCGTCGTCGACCGGCCCGTCCACTTCCAGTTCGAATCGCTTTCCCTGACGTACGTCCGAGATCCCCTCGAAACCCAGCCGCGGCAGTGCGCGCTGCACCGCCTGGCCCTGGGGGTCGAGGATCTCCGGCTTGAGCATGACGTCGACTACGACGCGTGCCACTGGCACTCCCGGTGTGTGGTGCTGAGCAGGTTCCTTCAGACTACCCGTACAAAATTTCTACGCGCGTAGCCTTGGAGGAAACTACGTGAGCCCTGTCACGATTCGGCATCGGGAGGAGGTGCTCACGAAAAGCTTCGGGAAAGATCCCGGATCAGGCATGGACGCCTATTGCGCGACGGACACGCGGAGAGATTTAGTCGGGCTTCCCATTGCAATGCCGGGCACTGTACAAATGAAATGTCATTAGCCGATACTTTGCCCAATTACAGGCGAACAGTCGGCATCATCGCGGTGCCTTGGCACGTCATCGCGGAGATGCCGCACGAAGGGACCGATATTCGTGGCGCAGCGTGTCGTGGTCACTCTCTTTGACGACATCGACGGCTCGGAAGCGGCGGAGACGATCGCCTTCGGTGTCGACGGCCGGATGTACGAGATCGACCTGAACGAAGCCAATGCCCGAAAGCTGCGCAAGGCTCTCGAGCCGTTCGTGTCGGCCGGCCGCAAGCGGTCACGGTCCGGCAAGGCGTACCGGCAGACGGAGGTCGCCCCCGACCCGGCGGCGGTCCGGGCCTGGGCGCAGGCGAACAAGATGGACGTGCCCGCGCGCGGCCGGATCCCGAAGAAGGTGTACGAGGCGTTCGCCGCGGCACAGTGAGCCGTGCGCGGTGAGCGGTGAGCGGTGAGCGGTGCGGGATGAGCCGTGCGCGATGGGAGCTGCTCCTGGCAGGAGCGGCCGACGGCCGCTCAGCCGCCCCTCGCGGCAACCGACTTGCGCAGCACCCCGGGTGATCAGCTAAAGTCTGGAGCACGCCGAGGGGCGAGGCCGAAAGGCCCAGCTCACGGAACACGCGGGTGTAGTTCAGTAGTAGAACATCCCCCTTCCAGGGGGAAGGCGCAGTGTGCAATTCCTGTCACCCGCTCTGCATCGCCGTACCGATCACTCGATTTGATCAGGTAGGCTGGTGCTCGCACCGATCGGTGAAGGCCGGTCGGGGGCAATGCGGACGTAGCTCAGTTGGTAGAGCGCAACCTTGCCAAGGTTGAGGTCGCGAGTTCGAGCCTCGTCGTCCGCTCGGGAATCAGACCCCGGTCCTCCAAGGACCGGGGTCTTTTCGTGCGCCCGGAGCCCGGCGCCCGGAGTCCGGAGTCCGGGCCAGGGGGGACCGGGCGGCCTCCGTCTGACATTTGTCATGCCCGGTGATGACGAGCCGCACTGTCGTACGGCCCGGGAGACCGGAATGCTTGAGGCATGCAATCAAACGGACACGAACACGTGATTGAGGTCACCGACCTGCGACGTGTGTACGGGGGCGGGTTCGAGGCCGTGCGCGGAATCGACTTCTCCGTGCGCCGCGGAGAGGTCTTCGCCCTCCTCGGCACCAACGGCGCCGGCAAGACATCGACGGTCGAGCTCCTGGAGGGCCTCGCCGCTCCGGCCGGCGGCCGGGTGCGCGTCCTCGGGCACGACCCGTACACCGAGCGGGCCGCCATACGCCCCCGCACCGGGGTGATGCTCCAGGAGGGCGGCTTCCCGTCCGAGCTGACCGTCGCGGAGACCGCGCGGATGTGGGCGGGCTGTGTGAGCGGGGCCCGCCCTCCGGCGGAGGTGCTGGCGATGGTCGGCCTGGAGTCCAAGGCCGGCACCCGCGTGAAGCAGCTGTCCGGGGGCCAGCGGCGCCGCCTGGACCTGGCGCTCGCGCTGCTCGGCGACCCCGAGGTGCTCTTCCTCGACGAGCCCAGCACCGGGCTGGACGCCGAAGGCCGCCGGGACACCTGGGAGTTGGTGAGCGCGCTGCGCGACGGCGGTACGACGGTGCTGCTGACCACGCACTACCTGGAGGAGGCCGAGAACCTCGCCGACCGGCTCGCGATCATGCACGAGGGCCGGATCGCCGCCACCGGGACCCCGGCCGAGGTGACCGCCGCGCAGCCGTCCCGGATCTCCTTCGAGCTGCCCGACGGCTACTTCGTCGGCGACCTGCCGCCGCTCGGCGAGCTGGGCGTCAGCGGTCACGAGGCCGACGGCCGGATGGTCAGGCTGCGCACCCACGAACTGCAGCGCGCCGCCACCGGACTGCTGGTGTGGGCCGGACAGGCCGGAGTGGAGCTGCGCCGCCTGGACGTGCGGTCGGCGTCCCTGGAGGAGGCGTTCCTGGGGATCGCGAAGGAGGCGTCCGCGAGGACGGCCGAGGGGACCACGACGAAGGAGTACGCGGCATGAGCGCCACGACCACCAAGCACCCCGCGGCGCGCGCCACGAACGCCCCGGTCACCACACCGATGGGGCGCATGACCGCCCTCGCCCGTGCCGAGATGACCCTGCTCGGGCGGAACAAGGGCACCCTCTTCGCCGCGCTGTTCGTGCCGCTGGTGCTGCCGCTCAGCGTCTGGTCGGCGTCCAAGGAGATGGATCTCGCCGAGGCCGGACTGACCACCGGGACGCTCGTCCTGCCCGCCGCGATCGGCTTCTCCCTGCTGTTCGCCGTCTACTCGGCCCTCGTCGGCGTCTTCGTCGTCCGGCGCGAGGAACTCGTCCTCAAGCGACTGCGCACCGGTGAGCTGCGGGACGTCGAGATCCTGAGCGGCTCCGCGATGCCGGCCGTCCTCAGCGGCCTCGTGCAGAGCCTGCTCCTGGCGGCGGGCTGCTTCGTGCTGCTCGACCTGTCCGCGCCGTCCGCGCCCCATCTGGCCGTCCTCGGTCTGCTGCTCGGCCTGGTGATGTGCGCCGCGCTCGCGGCCGTCACCGCGAGCTTCACCCGGACCGGTGAGAGTGCGCAGGTCACGCCGCTGCCGTTCATGTTCGTCTCGATGTTCGGCTCCGGCATGTTCGTGCCGCTGGAGGTGCTCCCCGACCGGCTGGCCTCCTTCTGCGAGCTGCTGCCGCTGACACCCGTCATCACCCTGGTGCGCGGTGGCTGGACCGGCGACCTGTCGGCCTACGAGGCGCTGGGCTCCGTGGCGACGGCGGTGGCCTGGACCGTGGTGGCGGTGTTTGCTGTACGGCGGTGGTTCCGCTGGGAGCCGCGGCACTGAGGTACGGGGCGAGTGGGAGCAGTGGGTCGGATGCGCAGGCCGGGCGGATGGTGGCGGCGGAAGAGCACGCCGGAGAAGGTGGAGACGTACACCCGGTGGTCGTTCCACTTCTTCGGCGTCATCGAGGTCGTCGCGCTCGGGGTGAGTGCCTACGGCCGGGCGGGAGCCGGGCTCGCCACCGCACTGTGCCTGCTGGTCACCGTGCATGCCGCCGTCTGCATGCTGGTCTCGTCCCGGGCACTGGACTGGACGCTCGGGCGACGGCCGCAGCCCGTGCGGCTGGTGTGGGGCCTCGCCGTGGTCACGGCCGCGATCGCGATCGCGGCGGTCGGGATCGCGGAGCGCGGGCCGGGCGGCGAGGTGGACACCGCGGCCGGCTCGGTCTACGGGGGCGTCATGTGCTTCGGCGCCGGCGTCATCACGCTCGGGCTGCGCGACCGCCGGCGCGTGGTCGCCGTCGTCGGCGGCTTCGCGCTGGGCTCCGGCGTCATCACGTTCCCGCTGGGCATGCCGGCCCTCGCCTCGGTCGTACTGGCGGGCATGGTGCTGGTGGCCGGCGGGTTCCTCGCCTTCACCTCGATCTTCTCCGTCTGGCTGCTCAACGCGGTCTACACGCTCGACGGCGCCAAGGAGACCCGCACCCGGCTCGCGGTCGCCGAGGAACGGCTGCGGTTCGGCCGGGACCTGCACGACGTGATGGGCCGGAACCTGGCGGTGATCGCGCTCAAGAGCGAACTGGCCGTCCAGCTGTCCCGGCGCGGCCGGCCCGAAGCGGTGGAGCAGATGATCGAGGTGCAGCGCATCGCCCAGGAGTCGCAGCGGGAGGTCCGGGACGTCGTGCGCGGCTACCGGGAGGTCGCCCTGGAGGTCGAACTGGCCGGCGCCCGGGGTGTGCTCTCGGCGGCCGGCATCGTCTCGGAGGTCACCGGCGAGACGGCCGGACTGCCCGCCGAGGTCCAGTCGGCACTCGGCTGGGTGGTGCGGGAGGCGACGACGAACGTGCTGCGGCACGGCAACGCGGAGAAGTGCGCCGTGACGGTGCGGATTTCGGAGGGGCGGGTAGTGCTGACGGTGGAGAACGACGGGGTGGCGGAGGCGGCCGGGGAAGAGCCCTCGGGTGGGTCCGGGCTCGCCGGGCTGCGGGAGCGGCTGTCCGCCGTGGACGGCACGCTGGACGCCGGTCGGGTCGGCAAGGGCGTGTTCCGGCTCACGGCCCAGGTGCCGCTGCCGGTGGCCGGTTCCGCAGTGCTGGAGGCCGCGTCGTGACGACCCCCGTACGGGTGCTGCTCGCCGACGACGAGCACCTCATCCGCGGGGCGCTGGCGGCCCTGCTGTCCCTGGAGGACGACCTGGTCGTGGTCGCCGAGGCGGCCACCGGGCCGGAGGCGCTGGCGATGGCACGGGCGCACGCGCCGGACGTCGCCGTGCTGGATCTCCAGATGCCCGGCGCGGACGGTGTGAAGGTCGCCACATCCCTGCGGACCGAGCTGCCCGCCTGCCGGGTGCTGATCGTGACCAGTCACGGACGGCCCGGCCACCTGAAGCGGGCGCTCGCGGCGGGAGTGCGCGGGTTCGTCCCCAAGACGGTCAGCGCCCAGCGGCTCGCCGAGCTGATCCGCGCGGTGCACGCCGGAAACCGCTACGTCGACCCGGAGTTGGCCGCCGACGCGATCTCCGCCGGGGACTCGCCGCTGACCGCGCGTGAGGCGGAGGTGCTGGAGCACGCCGCCGACGGGGCGCCCGTCGCGGAGATCGCCGAGCGCGCCGCGCTCGCGGAGGGGACCGTACGGAACTATCTGTCGTCGGCCGCGAGCAAGCTCGGCGCCGAGAACCGGCACGCGGCGGTGCGGCTCGCACGGGAGCGGGGTTGGGTATAGTGGCTGTCGCGCCACGGCGAAGTCCACGGCGCGCAGTGCGAACGTAGCTCAGTTGGTAGAGCGCAACCTTGCCAAGGTTGAGGTCGCGAGTTCGAACCTCGTCGTTCGCTCAGTGTGAGGAAGCCCCCGGTTCCGGCCGGGGGCTTTCTCGTGTCCGCGGTGCGGCGGCTACGGCTGCTACGGCGGCTACGACCAGCTCAGGCCGGTCAGGCGCTCATACGCCTCCACGTACTTGGCTCGGGTCGCGTCCACGACCCGCTGCGGCAGCGGCGGCGGGGGCTGCTCGCTCTTCCGGTCCCAGCCGGACTCCGCCGAGGTCAGCCAGTCCCGGACGAACTGCTTGTCGTACGACGGCTGCGCGCGGCCCGGCTGCCACTGGTCGGCCGGCCAGAAGCGGGAGGAGTCCGGGGTGAGGACCTCGTCGCCGAGGACGAGGTCGTCGCCGCTCTCGCCCGCGAAGCCGAACTCGAACTTGGTGTCCGCCAGGACGACGCCGCGGTCGCGGGCGATGTTCCGGGCGCGGGAGTAGACGGCGAGGGTGGCCTGGCGCAGGGCGGCCGCGGTGTCCGCGCCGACCTGGCGGGCGACCTCCTCGTAGGAGACGTTCTCGTCGTGCTCGCCGACCTCGGCCTTGGTGGCCGGGGTGAAGATCGGGGCGGGCAGCTCCGAGCCGTCGACGAGGCCTTCGGGGAGGGCGAGGCCGCAGACGGTGCGGGTCTGCCGGTACTCGGCCAGCCCGGAGCCGGTGAGGTAGCCGCGGGCCACGCACTCCACGGGGACCATCCGCAGGGACTTGCAGACCAACGCGCGGCCCTCCCAGTCGGCGGGGGCGCCGGGGGGCAGCTCGGTGCTCAGGACGTGGTTCGGGACCAGGTCGGCGAGCTGGTCGAACCACCACAGGGAGAGCTGGGTGAGGACCCGGCCCTTGTCGGGGATCTCGGTCGGCAGCACCCAGTCGTAGGCGGAGATGCGGTCGCTGGCGACCATCACGAGGTCGCCCGCCTCGTTCTGGTACAGCTCGCGCACCTTGCCGGTGTGCAGATGCACCAGACCCGGAACCTGGATCGGCTCGGGCTTTTCAACGAATCCGGACACGGTTCCTCCCCGTGGTTCTGTCCAATGCTCCGATTGTCCCGTACGGGTGGGTGATCGGGGACGGCGGGTCGGTCCGGGGGTGGAGCGGGGTCTGGGCCCGGGTGCGGGTCAGTCCCGTTTGCAGATGCGGTCCAGGAGGTTGGCGGTGGCCCGCTGGACACGGGGGTCGACGTGGCCCGGGCGGTCCAGCGCCGGCGACCAGGCGAACGTCCCGGACGCGAAGACCCAGGCGCCCGACGGCGCCCGGTACAGCGACGTCTCCTGGTGGCGCCGGGTGTTCTCGACGTCGGTGTACGGGCTGTGCGCGAGCAGGACCCGCTCGTCGTGCTCGGGGAGCGCGGTGCGCGGGAAGTAGCGGTCGGCCTCGCCCGCGACCAGGTCCTCGATCTCGTCGCCCTCGTGCGCTCCGGTGGCCTCCCAGAGCCAGTGCCCGGCGTTGCGGACGATCATCGGGTGCGGTTCGGGGACGCGGCCGGCGTACTGGATGCCGAGCAGTTGCTGTTCGGCGCGGTCGACCTCCCGCCACAGCACCGGCCGGCCCGGGCCCCGGCGCTTGCGGCAGGTCAGCAGGCGGTCGGGGGCGCCGGACGGGGAGGGGGCCAGCTCCACCTGCCAGTACATGGTGTTGGCGGAGAGGAAGACCAGGGACGTGCCGTGCTCGCGGGCGAGTTCCGCGGTGCGGCGCATGGGGACGGACCAGTACTCGTCGTGCCCGGGGAAGACCAGGCCCCGGTAGCGGGTGGGGTCGACGCGGCCGGAGTGCAGGTCACGGGCGTCGGCGTAGGCGAGGTCGTAGCCGTAGCGCTCGGCGAAGCGGATGAAGTCGTAGGCGTGGCCGACGTGGAGGGGCAGGCCGGCGCCCGCGTACGGGCGGTCGAAGGAGACGGTCGTCGCGGCGTCCGCCTCGCCCAGCAGCCGGCCCTCCTCGTCCCAGGCGTGGTAGAGGCTGGCGCCGGTGCGGCCGTCCTCCGGGTAGAGGTTGTACGCCTGCCAGGTGATGTCCGGCAGCAGGAGGAGCAGGTCGGCCGGGTGGCTGTCGCGGACCGTGAAGGGCACGTGGGAGCGGTAGCCGTCGGCGGTGGTGAGGACGGCTACGTATGCGCCGATGTTCCAGTACGACGGGATCTGGAGCCGCCAGGACAGCCACCAGTGGTGGCAGGAGACCGTGCGGTCGGCGGTGAGCGGCGGGGGCTGGACGATGCCGGACAGGCGGGGGCTGGTGGTGATCTTGGCGGCGCCGTCACCGCCGTAGTGGCCGATCCGGTAGACGTCGACGCTGAACTCCTGGGGCGGGTCGACGGTGATGTGGAAGTCGATGGCCTCGCCGGGGGCGGCGGCTCCGGTGGCGGTGAAGCCCTTGATCTGGCGGCGGACGTCGTCGGCGGCGCGCGGGCCGCCGCGGTCGGTGCGCTGCCCTCGGGTCTTCGTGCCGGACCCGCCGTCCGGGTCCGGTACGGCGTCCTGGTCCGCGTACCAGGCGACGACCTGGCCGGTGTCGCCGAAGTACGTCTCGCCGCCGCGCAACCAGGGGACGGGCCCCTGTCCGAAGGGATCCGTCACGGCATGCGCGAGTGCTCCCGACTCCCAGCGGCGGATCTGTTCGGGCCCCATGGGACAGTCCCCTCCCTCGTGCCCCCGTGGTCGTGCGTATGACGAACGCCTTTGCCATGTGCGCGATCGGTCCCAGCACATCACATTTCGCGCGCGTGCTGTCACTGTTCGTTGCGAAGTGGCCCAAAGTGGAATCGGTGGTTCCGCTTCGGCGTTCCGCCACGGCAGCCGGTGGGGCGGGTCAGACCAGGCGCACCGGCTTTTCCGGGCGTATGCCGAGCTCGGTCATCCAGACGCGCAGGGGGCCCGGGTCGCCCGTCTCGACGAGGCTGCGGACGTGGGGGGCCAGGTCCACGGCGCGGGCGCCGTCGACCAGGAGGGACGGTCCGTCGAGCCAGTCGAGGCCGGGGGTCGCGCCTGCGGTGTCCATCGCCGCGCAGCACACCATCGCGGTGATGTGGGCGGTGAGGATCTCGCGGCCGGTGCGCGGGGGCTGCAGGGGGAAGAGGGGCAGTGCGCGGTCGTCCCAGAGGGCGGTGTCGGGGCCGACCGGCGCCGGGGCTCCCTGGGCGGGGGACTGGGCCCCGGTCGGCTGCGCCTCCGCCTCCTCGCGGGCCAGCTGGGCACTGAGCCCTGCCGCCAGGGCGGCGCCGCGGGCCGTGGTGCCGGCCAGGTCGTCATCGTCATCGTCGGCGTCGGCGTCGGCGTCGGCAGCGGAGGAGACGGCGGCGGAGGCGGCGGAGGCGGCGGAGGCGGAGGCGGCGGAGGCGGCGGAGGCGGAGGCGGCGGAGGCGGCGGAGGCGGAGGCGGAGGCGGCGGAGGCGGAGGCGGCGGAGGCGGAGGCGGCGGAGGCGGAGGCGGCGGAGGCCGTGGCGGCACGGTGGTCCGGGTGGTGGCCGCCGGGAGTGTTCCCGTCGCCGTGGGTGCCGAGGTGGGCGTCGTGGGCGTCGTACACGTCGTGCCCAGCGTGGGCGGTGTGGACGTCGTGCCCAGCGTGGGCGGTGTGGACGTCGTGCCCAGCGTGGGCGGTGTGGACGTCGTGCCCAGCGTGGACGTCGTGCCTGTCGTGGGCGGCGTGCGCGCCATGGTCGCTGTACGGCGGATACGCGGTGGCCTCGGCGCCGGTCTCGGGCTCAGCGTCGGTGCCGGGCTCGGTCACCGGTCCGGTGCCGGGCTCGGTCACCGGTCCGGTGCCGGTGCCTGGCTCGATCACCGGTCCGGTGTCAGTGCGGGGCTGGGGGGTCGCCGTCCCGGGTCCGGCGCCGGTGCCGGGCTGGGGGGTCGCCGTCCCGGGTCCGGCGCCGGTGCCGGTGCCGGGCTCGGTCACCGGTCCGGGGCCGGTGTCGGAGTCCGTGTCGGGCTCGGTCGCCGGTCCGGGGCCGGGGCCCGGCCCGGTGTCGGTCGTGGCTGTCGTGTTGCGCGGAGTGGAGGGGGCGTCGGGGGGCGGGGCGGGGGTTGTCGTGAGGTGGTCCAGGACGCGGGCCAGGGTCGGGCCGTCCGTGCCCGGTGTCGCGCCGTCCGCGGTGCGGCGGACGCCCAGGGTGTCCAGGACGCGGTGGAGACGCGCCGCGTCCGTGCGCCAGGTCCGGTCGACGACCTCCTCGGGATACTCGTCCCAAGCCACCGGCGCCCAGTCCGGGCCGGTCTCGGCCGGCCCGCCGTGGAAGAGGCGCGCGGCGAGGAGGGAGACCGCCTCGTCCATCACCCCTGGCTCCTCCAGCAGGTCGCAGGCCGGACGCTCGCCCAGGCGGGAGGCGAAGCCCTCGGCCAGGCGGTCGCGGCGGGACAGCTCCGTGAGCGCGGCGACCACGCCCACGTCCAGCCGGGAGGGCCAGCGGCCCATCCGCCAGGCGGGCAGCGCCACCCGGGTCAGCAGCCGGTCCCAGCCCGCGTAGGCGAGCCCGACCTGCTCCTGCGCGACGATCCGCAGACCGTAGTCCACAGCCTGTGCACGCTCGGCGGCCGCGGCCGCGACCCCGCGCTCCATCTGTGCCGCGTGGACGCGGCAGCTGCGCAGCAGGAGCCGGGACACCCAGCCGAGGCCCGCGCACGCCGCCCGGGAGAGCGGGCCGCGCCCGCCCGACGAGGCCACCGCCACCGCGGCGTCCAGGCCCCGTATGAAGCGGCGGGCCGCGGCTATGTCGGGGTGCGCCGAGGGACCCGCACCGGCGACGACCGGGGCGAGGACGGCACGCAGTTCGCCCACGCGCATCCACCACAGGAAAGGCGAGCCGATGACGAGGACGGGCGCGGCGGCGGTCCGGCGGTGGGCGGGTCCGCCGATGCCGGCCACGTCGTCGTGTTCCTCCACGGGCGGCGGACCGTGGGCCGGGTGGGTACGGTCCTCCAGCCAGCTGTCGCAGTCCGGCGTGAGCGCTATCGCGGAGGGGGCGGGGACGTCGAGCCGGTCGGCCAGGTCGCGCACCATCCGGTAGAGGTCCGGCGCCGACTCCTCGGCGATCGTGACCGTCGGGGTCACGGCGGGCCGGGAGCGGGCGACGACGAGGGCGACTGCGGCGGCGGCCGCCAGTGCGAGAAGCGCGAGCGCCGACACCGCCCAGCGGGCTGTGTCCCAGCCCCCGCCCACGAGGTGCCCGGTGGTGCCGCCCACGAGCAGGATCACGGCGGCCGCAGCGGGCAACAGGGCGACGGCCAGCGCCCGGCTGCGGACGCGCAGCACGGCCAGCGCCCGGGAGCGCGCCGCCTGCGCGCCCATCTCCACACCACCGGTACTGGTCACGGCCGGACCTCACCCCCTCCTTGCTGCCCTGGACTTTGCTGCTCTCCGGCTCTTGCTCACTCCCCCACTGTGGCACCCGCCACTGACATCGCAATGCCGGTGGGCCAAGTGCCGGAATGCCTGCGCGGCACCATAGTTGGGGCCTCCGGGCCCGTCAGCCGTATGGCGTATCGGTCACTCGATGGAATGGCTTTGGGGAAAGGTGGATGACGGACAGCAAGGATCAGGCCCCGGCTTCTGAGGGGGAGCCGGGGCCTGTCGTTGAGTGCGCGGGAGTGTTCCGCAGGGCCGGGTCAGGCGCCCGCGGCCGCCTTCGCCGCGATGTCGGTGCGGTGCTGGGAACCGTCGAGGCCGATGCGGGCGACGGCCCGGTAGGCGCGGTCGCGGGCCTCGGTGAGGTCAGTGCCGGTGGCCGTGACGGACAGGACGCGGCCGCCGGCGCTGACGACGGCGTCGCCCTCGCCGCGGGTGCCGGCGTGCAGGACGTAGGCGTGCGGGGCGTCCTCGGCGGCCACCTCGTCGAGGCCGGTGATCGGGTCGCCGGTGCGCGGGGTGCCGGGGTAGTTGTGCGAGGCGACGACCACGGTGACGGCCGCTTCGTCGCTCCAGCGCAGGGGCTCCAGGTCGGCGAGGTTGCCGGTGGCGGCGGCCATCAGCAGACCGGCGAGCGGCGTCTTGAGGCGGGCCAGCACGACCTGGGTCTCGGGGTCGCCGAAGCGGGCGTTGAACTCGATCACGCGGACGCCGCGCGAGGTGATCGCGAGACCGGCGTACAGCAGTCCGGAGAACGGGGTGCCGCGGCGGCGCATCTCGTCGACGGTCGGCTGCAGCACGCTCTGCACGACCTCGTCGACCAGCTTGGGGTCGGCCCAGGGCAGCGGTGAGTACGCGCCCATGCCGCCGGTGTTCGGGCCCTCGTCGCCGTCGAGCGCGCGCTTGAAGTCCTGGGCGGGCTGGAGCGGGCGTACGTTCTCGCCGTCGGTGACGGCGAAGAGGGAGACCTCCGGGCCGTCCAGGAACTCCTCGATGACGACGCGGTCACACGCGTTCGCGTGCGCGCGGGCCGCCTCGATGTCGTCGGTGACGACGACGCCCTTGCCCGCGGCCAGCCCGTCGTCCTTGACGACGTAGGGCGCGCCGAAGGCGTCGAGGGCCGCGTCGACCTCGGCCGGGTTCACACAGACGTAGGAGCGGGCCGTGGGGACGCCGGCGCCGGCCATGACGTCCTTGGCGAATGCCTTGGAGCCCTCCAGCCGCGCGGCCTGCCCGGAGGGGCCGAAGACCGGGATGCCCGCCTCGCGCACGGCGTCGGCGACCCCGGCGACGAGGGGCGCCTCCGGCCCGACCACGACCAGCTCGGCACCGAGCCGGGTGGCCAGCGCGGTGACGGCCGCGCCGTCGAGGGCGTCGACCTGGTGCAGTTCGGCGACCTCGGCGATACCGGCGTTGCCGGGTGCGCAGTGCAGCGCGGTGACGTCGGGGTCGAGGGACAGGGAACGGCACAGGGCGTGTTCGCGGGCGCCGCCGCCGATGACAAGGACCTTCACGGGGTGAAGCCTAATGGGAACGGGCCGGTGCGGTTTGTGCGGGCTTCCGAAGGGGCGGGTCGGGGAGGCTTGTGGGTTCCTCCAGGGCGGGGCCCGGATCGCGCGGCCCGCACCCCCGCCTACTCGTGCGGGATCTCCTCGACCACCGACGCCCCCAGCTCCCGTACCAGCAGTTCCTTGCCGGAGAGGGCCGACTCGTCGAGATCGGGGTCGTCGTCCTCGGGGGTGTCGTCCTCGGGGGAGACCGGGCGCGGCTCGGGGGCCGGGGGCCGGGGCGCGGGGGCGGGGGCGGGGGCGGACACCGAGTCGGACGCCGGTCCCGGCGCGGACGGCGCGGACGGCGCGGACGGCGCGGGAGCCGGGGCCGCGGGCGAGGGCGCCGACGGGCGCTGTGCGGGCGCCCCGCCTCCGTAGCCGCCCCCACCGCCGTAGCCGCCTCCACCGGCGCCTCCGGCACCACCTGCACCGGATCCGCCGTAGCCACCGGAGGGGCCGGCGGGGGGCGGAGGTGCCGAGCCGCCGGAGGGGTCGACGACCGCCTCGATCTTCCACTGCACGTTGAACTGCTCGGCCAGGGCCTGCCGCAGCACGTCCTCGCTGCCGCTGCTCATGAAGTTGTCGCGAGCACCGGCGTTGACGAAGCCGATCTGGAGGGATGTGCCGTCGAAGCCGGTCACCTGGGCGTTCTGGCTGAGCAGGATCCAGGTGAACCGGCGGCGGTTCTTGACCGCCTCCAGGATGTTGGGCCAGATCGTGCGGGGGTCGACTCCCGTGCCCGGCGGCGGAGAGACAGGCCCGGGGGCGGCGGCCGGCACGGGTGCCGGGGTCGGGGCCGGAGCCGGAGTCGAGGCGGGACCGGAAGCGGGAGCGGGAGCAGCCGGGGGCCGGGACTGGCCGCCGCCCGCCGGTGCCGCCGTGGGCCACCCTCCGGGGCGCCGCCCGCCACCCGCGGGAGCCGCGGTCGGCCAGGCCCCGGGCGCGGGTGCGGAAGAAGGTGCCGCAGCGGGGGCGGCGGGGGGCGCGGGGGCGGCCTGGGGCTGCCCGCCTGCGGCGGGGCCGCCGCCTTCGTCGGGAGCGGGACCCGTGCCGGCACCGGCAGCTGTCTCCGCGGGCGGCGGACCGCCCTGACCGGCCGCCGGGGCACCGCCACCGCCACCGGGTCCGGGCGCCCGGACCGCCGCCCGGGCAGCGGCGGGTCCGCCGCCCGGCGGAACCGGAGCGGCGGCGGCCACGACACCACCGGTACCGGTACCGCCGGCACCGGCATGCGCCTCGGGTCCCGGCACGTATCCCATGGCGGGCGCCCCCGCGCCCGCGGAGAGCTGCACGCCGCGTTCGATCCGGTCCAGGCGCGCCATCACCGAACGCTCGTCGCCGTACGCGGCGGGCAGCAGCACGCGCGCGCAGATCAGCTCCAGCTGGAGGCGCGGCGCGTGGGCCCCGCGCATCTCGGTGAGCCCCTCGTTGACGATGTCGGCGGCACGGCTCAGCTCGGCGGCGCCGAAGGACCTCGCCTGGGACTGCATCCGTTCGACGACGTCGGCCGGGGCGTCGATGAGCCCCTTCTCCGCCGCGTCGGGGACGGCGGCGAGGATCACCAGGTCACGGAGGCGCTCCAGCAGATCGGTGACGAAGCGCCGCGGGTCGTTGCCGCCCTCGATCACCCGGTCCACGACCTCGAAGGCGGCCGAGCCGTCCCCCGTGACGAACGCCTCGACGACGGAGTCGAGCAGCGAGCCGTCCGTGTAGCCGAGCAGGGCGGTCGTCATGTCGTACGTCACACCGTCGGCACCGGCGCCCGCGAGCAGCTGGTCCATGACGGACATGGAGTCCCGGACGGAACCCGCGCCGGCCCGCACCACCAGCGGCAGCACGCCGTCCTCGACCGGGATCCCCTCCTTGCCGCACACCTCGCCGAGGTAGTCGCGCAGGGTGCCGGGCGGCACGAGGCGGAAGGGGTAGTGATGGGTCCGCGACCGGATGGTCCCGATGACCTTCTCGGGCTCGGTGGTCGCGAAGATGAACTTCAGATGCTCCGGAGGCTCCTCGACGACCTTCAGCAGGGCGTTGAAGCCCTGCGGGGAGACCATGTGGGCCTCGTCGATGATGTAGATCTTGTACCGGCTGGAGGCGGGTCCGAAGAAGGCCTTTTCGCGCAGGTCACGGGCGTCGTCCACGCCTCCGTGCGAGGCGGCGTCGATCTCGATGACGTCGATGGAACCCGGCCCGTTGCGCGCCAGGTCGCGGCACGACTGGCACTCGCCGCACGGGGTCGGCGTGGGGCCCTGCTCGCAGTTCAGGCACCGGGCCAGGATCCGGGCGCTGGTCGTCTTGCCGCATCCGCGCGGACCGCTGAACAGGTACGCGTGATTGACCCGGTTGTTCCGCAGCGCCTGCTGCAGCGGGTCGGTGACATGCCCCTGCCCGATGACCTCGGCGAAGGACTCCGGGCGGTAACGGCGGTAGAGCGCGAGAGACGACACGCATACGAGGTTATAGGCGCCCACCGACAACCGGCCCGCCCCGTGGAACCGGACCCACCCCGCGAACGCAGGCGCCCCCCACGCACCCGCCAGAGCCGACCTACCCTTGCTGCCTTCCGGCCCTGGGGGAGTTCAGTCAGATAGCGCCGCGTGAGGGGCTGGGCCACACGTTACCCGATGTGGGGCCCGGAGAACGAGTTCGCAAGCACTCTCCGACGTCATGTAATGTTCTCTGCGGAGGATTCGCCTAGAGGCCTAGGGCGCACGCTTGGAAAGCGTGTTGGGGGCAACCCCTCACGAGTTCGAATCTCGTATCCTCCGCCAGTGCCTCACCGGGCACGAAGTCGAAGGGCCCCACCGCTTGCGGTGGGGCCCTTCGACGTGCGTGGGCCGCGTGCCCTAGCCCAGCAACCGTCTCCTGACCGCGGCGAGGACTTCCGCGCGGCTGCGCGGGCCTTCCACGGCGGCCCGCGGCCCGCCGCCACCGCCACCGCCACCGCCACCTGAGCCTTCGGTCACTCGGTGGCTCGGTCACCCGGTCGCTCGGTGGGCCGGGCGGCCTCCAGCGTCACCCTCGGCAGCCGCCGGGCCAGCGGGGCCGGGAGCCACCAGGCGTGACGGCCCAGGAGGTGCATGACCGCCGGGACGACGAGGCAGCGGATCACCGCGGCGTCCAGGAGGATCGCCGTCGCGAGGCCCAGACCGAACTGCTGGAGCATGCGGCTCGGGCTGAGGACGAAGGCCGCGAAGACGACGATCATGATGGCCGCGGCGGCGGTGATGACCCGGCCGGTGGAGGCCAGGCCCTCGCGGACGGCGAGGGCGGGATCGCGGGTGCGTTCCCACTCCTCGTGAATGCGGGAGACCAGGAAGACCTCGTAGTCCATGGAGAGCCCGAAGACGATCGCGAAGATCATGACCGGGATGAACGCCTCCACCGGGCCGGGCTGCACCCCGAACCAGCCGTGCTGGAAGACCAGCGTGATCACGCCGAGCGCCGCCGCGATGGAGAGGAGGTTGAGGATCGCCGCCTTGACCGGGATCCAGAGCGAGCGGAAGACGACGAGGAGCAGGAGCGAGGACAGGCCCACGACGATCGTCACGAAGAGCGGGATACGGGACGACACCGAGTCGGCGAAGTCCTGTGCCGCGGCCGTCGGGCCGCCGATCAGGTACGTGGCGCCGGTGCGGTCGGCCAGGCCGGGCAGCACCTCGTCGCGGAGGGTGTGGACCAGGTCGGCGGTGGGCTCGGCCTGCGGCGCGGTGGTGGGGAAGGCGATGACCGTCGAGACCGCGCCGTCGGGCGACGGGAGCGGCGGGGTCGCCGCCGCGATACCCGGAGTGCCGGCGAGCGTCGTGCGCAGTGCCGTCGCCGCCGCCTCGTCGCCCTGGGCCACCGCGACCAGCGGGCCGTTGAAGCCGGGACCGAAGCCCTCGGCCAGCAGGTCGTAGGCCTGGCGGCTGGTGGACGTCGCCGGGTCGTTGCCCGCGTCGGCGAAACCCAGGCGCATCCCGGCGGCCGGCGCCGACAGGGCCAGCAGCGCCACGCCGGCCGCCAGCAGCGCGGGGAGCGGGCGGCGCTGTACGGCGGTGGCGAGGCGGCGCCAGCCTCGGCCCTCCTCCGCGCCCTTGGCCCCGGCCTTCGCCGCGCGCTTCAGGACGTGCCGCTGGATGCGGGCGCCGAACTGGGCGAGGAGGGCCGGCAGCAGGGTCAGTGAGGCGGCCATCGTGACCAGCACGGTCAACGCCACGGCCAGGGCCACGCCCTGGAGGGCACCGAGGCCCAGGGCGACCAGGCCCAGCAGGGCGATGATGACGGTGCAGCCGGCGAAGAAGACCGTACGGCCCGCGGCGTCCAGGGCGGTGCGGGCGGCCGTGTCGCGGTCCGTGCCCCGGACGAGTTCGTGACGGTAGCGGTAGAAGATCAGGAGTGCGTAGTCGACGCCCACGCCGAGGCCGACGAGCATCATGATCGGCGGGGTGAAGTCGGCGACGGTGAAGACGTGCGAGGCGAGCGCGATCAACCCGACCGCGCCGCCCACCGCGAACAGGGCCGTGACCAGGGGCAGCGCCGCGGCCACGACCGATCCGAAGAGCAGTACGAGGATCACCAGCGCGGCGAGCATGCCCGCGCCCTCGGCGGACCCGCCGCCCTCCTCCTCGGCGCCGCGCACCGCCTCTCCGCCCAGCTCGACCCTCAGACCGTCGCCGGCCGCCGACCGCGCCGTGTCGGCGATCCGGGTGACGTCCTCCTTGGGGACCTCCTCGGCCTTGGCGTCCAGGACGACGGTCGCGTAGCCGATGGTGCCGTCCTCGGAGACGGCGGACGCGTCGGCGTACGGACTGCGGACCTCGGCGACGGACGGCAGGTCGCGCACCCGGTCGAGGGTCCGCTCCACGGCGGCGCGGTCGCCGGCCAGTCCGGCGGGGTCCTGGAGGACGATCTGCACGCTGTCGCCCGCCTGCGCGGAACCGTGCCGCTCCAGCAGGTCGGCGGCGGCCTGGGAGTCGGTGCCGGGGAGGCCGAAGTCGTTGCGGTAGGCGCTGCCGGCGGCCTGGGAGCCGACGGTGATGACGGCGACCACGGCCAGCCAGAGCAGCAGGGCGCCCCAGCGGTGCCGTCCGGACCAGGAGGCGAGGCGGCCGAAGACGCCGGGGCGGGCGACGGGTGGCGGAGGGAGGCGGTGTGGATCCATGCCCGAAGCGTCCGGCCCCGGCATGCCCGCGGGCGTCGGCCCCGGGTGGGCATCCGCCGTACCCCGTGGGTTGCGGGGGGCCTGACGCGGTACGCCCGCCGGGTCGCGGGGCGGCCTCGCGCCGTACACCCGCTGTACGCCCGCCGGATCGCGGGACAGCCTCCCGCCGTACAACCGCCGGATCGCCAGCGGGCCTGCCGCCCTGCGCCCGCCGCGATACCGGGCGGGCCCGGCTCATTCCGTCAGCCAGCCCGGGCTGACCATCCCCGACTCGTAGGCCAGTACGACCAGTTGTGAGCGGTCGCGGACGTCCAGCTTGGTCATGATGCGGCTGACGTGGGTCTTGGCGGTGGCGGGGCTGAGGACGAGGCGGGCGGCGATCTCGTCGTTGGTCAGGCCGGCCGCGACCAGGGACATGACCTCGCGCTCGCGGTCGGTGAGGGCGTTCAACCGCGGGCCGGGTTCGGGGGCGCGGACCCGGCCCGCGAACTCGGCGATCAGGCGGCGCGTGACGGAGGGGCTGATCAGGGCGTCGCCGCGGGCCGCGACCCGGACGGCGTGCACCAGTTCCTCCGGCTCGGTGTCCTTGACCAGGAAGCCGGTGGCACCCGCGCGCAGGGCGCCGTACACGTAGTCGTCGAGGTCGAAGGTGGTGAGGATGACCACGCGTACGTCGTTCAGGCGCGGATCGGCGGCGATGTCCCGGGCCGCCTGGAGGCCGTCGACGCCCGGCATGCGGATGTCCAGCAGGACGACGTCGGGGCGCAGGGCGCGGCAGGCGGCCAGGGCCTCGGCGCCGTCACCCGCCTCGCCGACGACCTCCAGGTCGTCCTCGTCCTCCAGGATCGACCGGAACCCGGCGCGCACCAGACGCTGGTCGTCCGCCAGCACGATTCTGATCATGGTCGGGGAGGTTCTCCGTTCGGTTGCGCCGGTTGCGCCGACACCTCGGGGCACGGCAGCGTCGCCCGGACCGTGAAGCCGCCGTCCGGGGCCGGGCCGGTGGTCAGCCGGCCGCCCAGGGCCCGGGCCCGTTCGCGCATCCCGGTGATGCCGCTGCCCGACCCGGCGCCCACGGGGGCGGGCCCGCGGCCGTTGTCGGTGACCTCGACCGTGACGTGCCGCGGCCCGTGCTCGGTACGGACGTCGACCGCGGTGGCGTGGGCGTGGCGGGTGACGTTGGTCAGCGACTCCTGGACGATGCGGTACGCGGCCAGGTCCACCTCGGCGGGCAGCGGTCGCCGGTCGCCGGCGGCGCTCACCCGGACGTCGAGGCCGGCCACCCGGGCGGCCGCCACCAGTTCGCCGAGCCGGTCGAGGCCGGCCGCGGGCGCGGTGGGCGCCGACTCGTCGGCCTGCCGCAGTACGCCCAGGGTCGCCCTCAGCTCGCGCAGCGCCTCCCGGCTGGCGTCCTTGACGGCGCCGAGTGCCTCCTCCGCCCGTTTCGGGCCGCCCTCGGGGTCCTTGCGCAGACGGCGCAGGGCGGCGGCGGACTGGACGTTGATGAGCGAGATGTGGTGGCCGACGACGTCGTGCAGCTCCCGCGCGATGCGCAGCCGTTCCTCGCTCACCGCCCGCTGCTCCGCCTCCCGGGCCAGGGCCAGCCGGTTCTCGCGCACCCAGCCGAGGGCGACCACGCCGACCAGCCAGCCGGTCATCATGAACAGGGCGACGCCGTTGACGTCGTGGTTGCCGAGCAGCGTGCCCGTGCCGGTGAGCAGCAGGCCGAGGGCGGCCAGGAGGATCGCCGCGCGGAGCCGGCCCTCGGCGGCGACCGTGTAGAGGGCGACGACGAAGGCGACCATGAGCGGGCCGTCGTAGGCGCTGACCAGGTAGTACGCGATGGTGGCGGCCAGCACGAACGACGCGGTCGGCACCGGGTGGCGCCGGCAGACGTACAGGGCGGCGCAGGCGGCGACGAGCAGGGCCCAGCCGAGCGCGGTGGCTTCCCAGGTCTCCTCCCGTTCACCGACCAGCGAGCGCAGGCTGCCCACCGCCACCAGGACCAGCACGGCCCCGGCCAGCGCGGCGTCCGCCGCACGACCGCGCGGCAGCCGCGGCCGGGAGCGGGGCGGGAGGGCGCGGAGAACCATGCCGCCAGCGTAGGCAGGCCACCCGCGCCGTGCCGTCCCCCGCGCGGCGGAACCGCCCGGCGCCCATCCGCAACTCCGGGCGTAGCGGGGCGCCGGGCGCCGCAACCGCCGGGGTACGGCAGGTAGCGACCACGGGTCGGGGTCGAGGTCGGAGGCGTGGGGCCGGCCGGTGATGGTCGGTGAGAACAACGTGGACCGTTGAGGCCGGTGAGGCCGGTGGGTGCCGCTGGAGTCCGGCGGTGGTCGTGGTCGTAGTCGTGGTCGCGACACCCACACCCGCAGGCGCAAGCCGACGCCCCGCGCCACAACCGCCGGGGTACGGCACGTACCCGCCACCGGCCGACGCCCCCGCGCGAGGGGGCCGCCGACGCTGGGGTCATGAGTACCGAACCTGCCCCCGGCCTCCCTCTCCCCGTACGCCTGCGCCGGCTGGACCGGCCGATGGTGGCGCTGCTGACCGCCGTCGCGCTCGTCCGGCCGCTGTTCTCGGTCACCGGGCTGACCGACGCCCTCGGCAGGCCGCTCACGCCGCTGCTGCTCACCGCGGGCATCAGCCTGGCCTGGGTTCTGGCCGTCGGGCTCAGCCGGGTGCGCGAGCCGTTGCTGACGCCGGTGGCCGCCGGGGTGGCGTACGCGCTGGCCGCCGTGGTCCTCAGCGGGGTGCTGTCTCCCGTCCTCACGGGCGAGTTGCGGGGACCTCTCGCGCGACCGCAGGCCATTCTGCCGATGTTCCTCGTCAACGGAGTGTGGGGCGCGGTCTGCGGCGCCTGCGCGCTGGGGGTGCGCCGGATGCGGGGCGTGGACGGTCGGGGCGGCCTGTCCTAGGCCGGCCCGCGCGAACCGTACGCGGGCGGAAGGCGGCGTGACCGGCGAAGTCCACGACTGCCCGGAAACGATCCCGAGTTTCCGCCAACTCCGCCTCGTGGGCCGGTTCCAGCGGCCGACGGGCCTCGTCACCCGGTGGCCGGTGCTGACCTTGAGGATCACGCCTGAACACGACCGGTGAGGGTGCCGTCGCGCACGGTCGCCGGAGGAGCGGGGCGGGGAGGGGGCGGGCCCTGGCGGAGCTTCTGCCAGGCAGTTCCGTCACTACCGGACAGTAGCGTGGATGTGGCGCAATTCACTCCCTCCCGATTATCACTCTGTCACCATCAACGCCATCCAAGAACCAGGCGTCCGGACTGCGGCGGGGGGCGTAGCCATGGGACTGCTCGGCGACGAACTCGCGTTCGCACAGGCGCTGACCGTCCAGGAGCACGAGGGCGTGATGGCTCTCGGAAACCGGAAGCGCTACCCGGCCGACACCCATCTTCTGACCGAGGGCGAGCGGTCCAGTCACGTCCTGATAATCCTTCACGGATGGGTGACCGTTTCCCTCGCCACGGACCGGGGTGCCACCCGGCTGATACTCGGTCTGCGCGGCCCAGGTGAACTGCTCGGCGAGATGGCCGCCCTGGACCGCCACCCCCGCAGCGCGACCGTGCGCGCGCTGGGGCCGACCGAGGCCCAGGTGATAGGCGGGGACGCGTTCCGCCGTTTCCTCGCACTGCACCCCCGCGTCAGCGGCCTGGTGATACGTCAGCTCACCTTCCGGCTGCGCAGCGCCGACCAGGAGCGTTCCGCCCTCGCCTCGCTCACCGTGCTGCAGCGCCTGGCCCATCGACTCATCGAACTGTCGAAGCCCGACAGCTCCGGCCCCTACTCCCCCTCCTCGCGGGGCTCTTCCTCCCCGTCCGCGCCCTCCGCCGCCCGGTCCGTCGTCCATCTGGCGCAGGACGAGCTGGCCGCGACCGTGGGAGCGACCCGGGAAGCCGTCGCCAAGGCGCTGCGGCTGCTGCGGACCCAGAACATCGTGCGGACCGGCAACCGGATGGTGGAGATCCTCGACCCCACACTGCTCGCCCTCCTCGCGGACGGCCATCAGGAGTAGATCCGCGCTCCGCCGTGTGTAAACGGCTACAGACGGCTCTCGTCCCGGGCCCGAAGCTGAGGGGACGGCAAGCAGACGGACCGGCAGGCAGCAGGGGGCACGGGTGAACGACGACGCCATGGATCTCACCGAGGCGCGCTACGAGTTGGTGATCAGCGTCGACGCCAGACGTTCCGGGGAGTACGACGACGTCGACAAGCCGCGGATGCGCGCACGGATCTACCGCGTGCTGGAGACGGCGTTCACCCACGCCAAGGTGGCGCGGGACGCCGTGCACATGGAGGACCGCGGCGACGGGGTGCTGCTGGCGGTGGCCGGCCGGATCGCGGTGACCCGGCTGCTCGGCCTGTGGCTGGTCGAGGTGCACGAGAACCTGCGGGACGAGAACCGTGCGCTGCGGGTGCCGCTGGGCCTGCGGATCGGTATGCACGTCGGACCGGTCCGGCACGACGCCCGGGGCATCAGCGGACGGGCGGTCGACCTCGCCTGCCGGCTGGCCGACTCCCCCGTCGCCCGGCGGCTGCTGGACGCCGAGAAGGCGGACCTGGTGCTGGTGACGTCGAACTCCCTGTACGAGGACGTGGTCAGCGGCGGCGGCAAGTTCATCGAGGCCGCGCGCTACTCGCCCGCCCGTCTGGAGCTGAAGGAGGGCGAGGTCACCGCCTGGTTCCAGCTTCCGGGGCGGCCCGCTCCGGAGATTCCGGCCGAGCCTCGGTCGCCCGGCGGTGGTCCGTCGCCAGCCGGTGGACCGTCGTCCACAGGTGGTGCGCACTCGGCCGCTGACACGCCTGATTCGCCCGTCGGTGCGGACGCCGGTGCGGACGGTGACGAAGACGACGACGCCGGATCCCCGGGGACCCGCTACACCGTGCACGGCGACATGTCGCGGCACCACGACAACGTCTACCAGCAGCCCGTGCACATCGGGCGGATCACCGACAGTGCCCGTTCCCGGAAGGAGCGGGGCGAGTGAGCGACGACCAGCGGGCGGGCGCCGACGCGGGCCAGGACAAGCCCCGAAAGGCCGACGACGCCCGCGCCCCCGGGGCCGGGGAGAAGGCACGGGGCACGGACCGCGACAAGGCGCGGGACCGCAGCCGGGACAAGGACGGGGACCGGAGCCGGGACAGCGACCGGGACCGCAGCCGGGACAAGGACCGGGACGAGGCGCCCCGCGCGGACGACGGCAAGGCCGACGACGGCGAGAAGGCCGGCGAGGGGACCGGCGAGGACGCCGCCGAGCAGGAGCGGGAGGAGCAGGAGCGGGAACGGGAGCGCGCCGCCGGGCGGTTCAAAGAGCACACCCGTGACCCGCTCGCCGAGGAGCAGGGCGAGGACGCGCCCACCGACCTCGCCTCCGCCGCACGGGCGCGCCGCGCCACCCGCATGCTGTTCGACGCGGGCCGGGACCTGCACAGCTTCGACCGCTCGTACTTCGCCAGCGCCCACATCGGCGACATCCACCTGCGGATGGACGCCCGCCGGTCCGGTTCGGCGCTGCGCGGCGGGCCCGTGCCCGAAGAGGAACTGCGCAGGCTCCGCCGGGTCCACGTGGAACCCGAGGGGTACGTGCGGCTGCGCGAGGCGCTCACCGCCCGCCGGTTACTGGTGCTGGGGGCCGCACCGGGCACCGGACGCACCAGCACCGCGCTCTCGCTCCTCGACGAGGTCACCGGCCCGGCGGCGAACGGCACGGAGCCGCGGTCCGCGACCGGGTCCGCGGCCCGGGTACGGCGGGTCGACCCGGCCGGCGGCACCCGGCGGCTGGCCGACTGCCTGGGCGACGAGGACGAGGAGGCCGGGCACTTCTCCGGGTACCTGTTCGAGCTGTCCCTCACCCGGCCCGGCGCGTCGGTCCCCGACGAGATGGACCTCGACGAACTCGCCGCCGCCCTGGCCCGCCGCGACGCCTTCGCGGTCGTCGTCGTCCCGGTCGGCTCGGCGGCCGATCCGATGCTGGCCGGACGGTACGGCGCCCTCTGCCCGCCCGCCCCCACCGGGGAGTTGCTCGTCACCCGGCTGCGGGAGCTGCTGGAGGAGCAGGGAACCGCGACCGGGTCCGACGCCGGCCGCGCCGCCGGTCTGCTGGCCGAGGCGGAGGCCCTCTGGGCCCGGCCGGAGGTCAGGAACGCCGTCGGACTGGACGACCTGCGCCCCGCCGAGGCCGAGGTGCTCGCCTCCCTGCTGGCCGGGCACGTACTGGGGGACCTCACCCACGAGCAGTTGCTGTCCGACTGCCGCAGCCTCGCCGCCCGCCAGGCCCAGGAGTGGTTCGCCGGGGTGGACCGGGCCTTGGCGGCACCGGCCGGGGACGAGCCGGGCGGTGAACGGCCGGGCACCGCGAGCCTGTTCCACCCGGTGGCGTTCCGGATCGCGCTCGCCGTACTGGGCGGGGCCTCGCACAGCGCCGTGGCCGCCGCCGCCCACCTGCTGACCTGGGAACTGTCCGTGCAGTCCGACCCGGACCGCACCCCCGCCCGGCCGCTGTTCTGCGACGACCCCCGCTCCGACCTCGCGCTCTCGCGGGCCGAACTCAGGGACGGCCGGGTCGAGGTGGCCGGTGCCGAGGTGGCGTCGCGGCTGATCTGGTACCGGGGTCCCGCCCTGCCGGCCGCGGTGCTCAGCGAGCTGTGGGACCGGCACTTCGCCGTCCGGGCGCCGGTGGTGCGCTGGCTGCGGCTGCTGGCCGACGACCCGCGCTCCCAGGTGTGGATGCGGGCCGCGGTCGCCGCGGGAGAGCTGTGCGTACGGGACTTCGACCACGGCTACGCGGAGCTGATCCGTCCGCTCGCCGACGCGGCCACGCCCCGGCGCCGGGTCTTCGCGGCCACCGCCCTCGACCAGGCGGCCGGGCACGACTCGCACCGCCGCATCGTGCACAAGGTGGTCGGCGACTGGAGCCGGTACGGCACCGGGCCGCTGCGCTGGACGGCCGCGATGGCGCTGGGCTACGGCAACTCCGCGGCCACGACCGGCGACACGCTCGACGCCCTGGCCCGGATCGCGGTCCGCGACGAGGGCGACCAGCTGGCGGTCGCCTCCTTCAACGTCGTACGGCTGCTGGCGCTCCCGGACGCGCCGGCCGTACTGCGGCGAGTGGCCGACTGGACCCACCACAAGCGCGAGATCCACCAGGACCTGGGGCTGGTGACCACCGTCCGGCTCGCGCTCACGACGGTGGACGAGGTGCTGGTCGACGACGCCGGTTCCCCGCTGGGCGACCGCGGTGACTGGCCGCTGCCGCTCGCCCTCGCCGCGGCCCGCCCCGAACTCGTACGCCCCATGGCCGACCTGCTGTGGACCGCGCTGAACACGCCGCGCTCCAAGGAGGTGGCGACGGACGCGCTGGAGACGCTGCTGCGTTCGGCGGTGCGCGGTGACGGGGCGGAGTGGGCCCGGCCCGGGCTGGCGGCGCTGCTGCCCGCGCTGACCACCGAGGAGCACGACCGGCGGCGGCTGGACTGGCTGCTGCGGCGAATGATGAACGATCCGGAGGATCCGCTCCCCGACGCGCAGGCGCGCTCCCTGTGGTGGCTCGCCGTCGCGGCGCGGGACCGGACGCGCGAGGAGGCAAGGCATGGCTGAGGACGTGGACGGGGACCAGGCCGCTCGGGCGGACGCGGGTCCCGCGGGCCCCTTCCTGCGGGAGTACACGCCGACCGGCGGGCATCCGCCGGTGAGCGCCCAGCGGGCCTCGGTGCTGTTCTACCGCAACGGCGGGCACAGCGTGGTCACCGTCTCCGGCACCCGGCACGTCGACAAGCGGGCGCTGGCCCGGCCGTACACCGTCTGCGAGATCGCGCTCGGGACCTATGAGACGCGGCTCCAGATGGACCTCCCGGCCGCCGGCGGCACCACCTTCTTCAAGGCCGAGGTGGACATCCACTGGGCTGTGACCGACCCCCACCTGGCCGCCGTCGAGGTCGTGACCGACGTCGCCCAGCGGCTCACCGCCCCGGTGCTGGAGCGGCTGCGCGAGGTCACCTCGACCTTCCGGGTGACCGAGGCCGAGCAGGCCGACCGGGCCCTCACCCGGGAGTGCGCGGGCGGCCGCTGGGACAGCCTGGGCGGCGAACTCGGTCTGCGGGTACGGCTGTACGTCCGGCTGCGGGTGGACGATCGGACCATCGAGCACATGGACGAGATCCGCGACGCGCGCGCCTCGGCCGAGCTGACCGGGGTACGACAGGACGCGTTCCGCGCCATGCTGCGCGGCGGGGACCTGGAGCAGCTCAGCTACATGCTGGCGGCCGAACCCGAGCGGGCCAAGGACTTCCTGGAGCAGATCCGCCAGGAGGGGCGACAGGACGAGAAGGAGCGCGTGGACCGGCTCTTCGCGATGGTCGACAGCGGCCAGATCCAGTCCAACGACGTGGAGACGCAGGCCCTGAACCTCCTCAACCAGGGGCGGGGCCGGCCCGTCCAGGGGCCCATCGGCTCGGTGCCCGCCCGCCGGGAGCCCGCGCGGCTGGAGCCGGCCCGCGCCGAGCCGTTCACCCCGGACTGGGTGGCGGAGGAGCCGCCGTACCGGGACGGGTCCGGCGCGGTGCAGGACGCCGAGGACGCGCCGCCGCGTTCCCGCAGACGCTCGCGGGACGACGGCTGGGACTGGGCGGAGGAGGACCGGTGACCGCCGCGGGCGGGGAACCGGCCACTGGGACCACTGAGAGCGGGGGGCGTGCCTCCCCCGACCCGGCCGGGCCTGTGCCGCACGGGGGTCGGCACTGCCCGGACCGGGCGGGGGAGCGCATCGCGGAGCTGCTGCTGAACACGGTCCGCGAGGACCTGGGCCGGGCCGACTCCAAGGCGGCCGTGCTGCTGTCGGGGACGCTGGCGCTGCCCGCGTTCCTGCTCGGCTGGCACGGCGCGCCCGGCTGGCGGGGGCTCGTCGACGTGCCGCTGCTGCTCGCCGGGCTGCTCTGGGCGGTCGCGGTGACCGCGCTGGTCGGGGCGCTCATGCCACGCACCGGCACGGTCCGCGGCGAGGACGGGGTGACGTACTTCGGTGATCTGGTGGCCGCCCGCGACCTCGCGTGGCTGTCCGCCCGGATCACCGAGGCCGGGCGGGACCCCGCCGGGTGGCTGCTCGTCCAGGCCGTGGACGTCAGCTCGATCCTGACCGCCAAGTACCGGGCCATCCGGTGGGGGATGGCCGCCCTCGCGACCTCCGCGGCGCTGGCCATGGTCTGGGGCCTGACCGCGCGCTGACGGCGCGGCCGGGGCCCGCACACGAAGCAGAGACGAACCGAGTACCACCGAGAACCAAGGGGACGGCCGTGCAGAGAGCCTGGGCAAGACGGCGGACGGGAAGAGGCCGCGCGCACCGCGCCACGGTCCTGGCGCTGGGCGGCGCCGCGGTGCTCGCGTCCCTGCTGACACCCACCGGCGGTGATCCGGTGCCGGTGGCGGACTCCGAGCCGGCGTTCCCGTCGGTCAACTACGCGGTCGCCGTGGACGAGTCCGCCAGCCTCGCGCCCGAGGACATGAAGGCCGAGAAGGCCGCCGCCGCCCGCATCGCGCTGGGCGACGTCTCCTCGTCCTCCCACGTCACCGTCTTCGGTTTCGCCGCCGCCGAGTCCGCCAGCCAGCGCGCGGTCGACCCGGTGTGCCCGCGCACCACCCTGGACGCGGCGGGGCGCAAGACGATCGGCGCCTGCGTGGACAAGCTCCGCACCCGCAAGGAGAGCGAGGGCACCGGCACCGACTTCCCGACCGCGATACGTCAGGGAGTGCACGAACTCACCACCGGCACCGACCCGTCGGAGCCCCGCGTGCTGTTCGTCCTCACCGACGGAAAGATGGACGTCACCGACAGCGAGAAGTACGGCGACCCCGCGCACCGCGAGGCCGAGGGCGAACGGCAGCTGACCAAGGAGCTGGAGAACGCCCGCGCGCAGAACGTGCAGATCTGGCCGCTCGGCTTCGGACCGGAACCGGACAAGGAGCAGCTCGACCGGATGGCGGCCGGCGGCTACCAGAAGGGCTGTGTGAACCTGCCCTCCGCAAGCCCGAAGGCGCACAAGGTCTCCGGCGCGAAGGACGTCGGCACCACGCTGGAGAAGATCTTCGCCGCCGCGCACTGCCTGCGCCACGAGGAGGGCCCCAGCAAGAAGCCGCCGGCCACCCTGGAGATCGGCATCTCGCCGCTGGCGACCGTCGGCAGCATCGTCGTCGACAAGGGCGACCCCGAGGTGCGGATCAGCTACCTCGACCCCAGCGGCCACGAGGTCCCCACGACCGGCACCTACCGCAAGTCCCGCTTCGAACTGGCGGGCGGCGACGGCACCGTCGAGGCGCTGAAGATCGTCGACCCGCTGCCCGGCACCTGGCGGGTGAAGGCCGAGGCCCCGGAAGGGCACCGCTCGCTGCCCGTCTCGGTCAGCGTGCTGTGGCAGGGGGAGCTGCGCGGCGCCATCACCATGGACCCGCCCTCGCCGCGGCCCGGGGAGAAGGTCACGGTGACGATGCGGCTCCAGACGCGTGAGGGCTACCAGATCAAGGACCCGGAGCACTACGAGGGACTGCGCGTGAGCAGCGAGCTGACCGGGGACGGTTTCGCCCCGCAGTCCCTGTCCCTCACCGACGACGGCAAGGGCCCCGACCCGGACGCGAACGACGGCTCCTTCAGCGGTTCGGCGCGCATCCCCGAGGGCGCCGACGGTGCGCTGAAGGTGGACGGCACGCTCACCGCCTCGGGACTGCGGGCCGACACCCGCAGCGAACTCGGCCAGGTCGCGCCCGGCGAGCTGCCCGTCACCACCGCGCTGGAGATCGCCGCCGGGGACACCCACCCCGGCGGCAAGGTCACCGGCACCCTCACCGTCCGCAACAACAGCGACGCCCGGCACACCCTGCGGCTGTCCGTGGCCGACGTGCGCTCCGGGCTGCTGTCGATCAGCCCGGCCGAGATCCAGCTCGCGCCCGGCGAGTCCGGCACCCGGAAGGTGACCGTCGCGGTCGCCCCCGCCGACGTCTTCGGCGACCGGCTCGGCGACGACGGACTGCGCCTGTCGGGCACCGTCACGGCCGTCGACACCACCGACGACGACCGGACGCTGGTCCGTACCCCGCTCTCCGTACAGGTCACCCCGGAGCCCGGCTTCTGGGAGAAGTACTGGTGGGCGGTGGTGACCGGCGCCGCGGTGCTCGCGGCGGCCGTCGTGGCGGTGCTCGCCTGGGTACGGCAGCGCCGCACCCGCAGGGACCCGCACGGACTGGTGCTGCGCCTGGTCTCCGCGGACGGCGAGGCCGTCGGCACCGATCACGTGGCCGGACACGGACACAAGCAGTGGTACGAGTTCGCCCTGGTCGAACCGCACCGCGCCCCGCGGATCGAACGCCGGACCCACGGCGAGTACGCCGTCCAGCGCAACCCCGAGGGCGGAGCGGTGCTGCGCAGGCGCGGCGGCGGCCGGACGCCGCTGCCCGTGCGCGGGCAGGTCCCGCTCAACGACACGGTGAGCCTGGCCCTCGGCGAGGAGACCCGCGGCCCCCGCGGCCGCAGGCCGGCGGCCGCGGCCCGCAGCGGCGCGGCCACCGCCTCCGGCACCGGGTCCGGCTCCCGTTCCGGCGAGAGCGGGAGCGGGAGCACGGGCGGCGCCTACGACTCGTACATGTGACGCGCGGGGGCGGGCGCCTCACCTCCGCGCCCGCCCCCGCCCGCCACGTGCACCACGCGAAGCAACGCACGCCACGCGCACTTCACGGACGTACCGAGCACGAACCTGCGGCCCGCGACGGCCGCCAGCGGGGAGGAACCCATGAAGATCTTCCAGCCGATGCTCTTCGTCGGCCTGGGCGGCACCGGCGGCCTGGTCGGCGCCGAACTGGAACGCAGACTGCGCGCCGAACTGTGCGGCCCGGACGGCCTGGCCCTCACCGGCCTGAACGGCTACGCGCCCTACCAGCTGCCCGACGGCCTCCAGTTCGTGTACGCGGACTACAGCGAGAGCGACCTCCAGCGGCTGCCGCAGTTCAACGTGGACCCGTCACTGCGGGCCGCGTACGCCCGCACCTCCCGGGCCACCCACAACCTGCTGCCGAACTTCGACGCCTCGCCCGAGGTCACCAAGATGCTCCGGGCGAGCATGCGCGAGGAGGTGGCCGACTGGCTGCCGCCGCGCATCGACGAGCCCAAGGTCACCCCGCTGCACAACGGCGCGGGCCAGCTGCCCACCGTCGGCCGCGCGGCACTGTTCGCCACGCTCCGGCACGGCCTCGGTCCGGTCCTCGAACCGCTCCTCCAGGCGATCGACCTGATCGCCAAGTCGGCGGGCGGGCTGAGCGAGTTCGGCGGCGGCAAGACCAACGGCTGCGACGTGTTCGTCGCGTTCTCGGTGGCGGGCGGCACCGGCGCCGGCATCTTCCTGGACTACCTGCACCTGATCAACCACGCCTTCCAGCTGCGCCGGTTCGACGGGGTGAAGATCTACCCGCTGGTCGTGATGCCGTCGTCGTTCTCCGCGGCCTCCGGCGGCGGGCGCGAGGCGGACCTCAACGCCGCCCGCGCGCTGGTGGACCTGTTCCGCCTGGTCGACGGACAGAACGCGCCGACCGAGGGCGCGGAGATCGGCGACCTCGACCACGACGCGGGGATGGGCGTCCGCTACCCGGGCACCATGCCGATCCGGCTGCGCACCGGCATCCTGCCGACGGCGTTCCTGTTCAGCCCGACGGCCGGCATCCGCGCGGACGACCTGCGCCGTTCCATCGTGTCCCTGGTGATGTCGCTGATCGGCACCGAACTCGGCGACGGCCGCTCCAAGGGCCGCACGATGGCGGCCGACGACGACTACCAGACCTTCGCCGCCAGCTTCATCAACCGCGGCGTGCACCGCAGCGCCCTGTCCCCCACCGGCATCGGACGCCAGGGCGTCTCCACCAGCCTGGTGGCGTCCATGACCGCGCCGATGGACCAGCTGGCCGACCTGGTGGCCGGCCGACTGCTGCGGGAGGCGGTCACGGACCTCGTGGAGCGGCCGCGCGCGATGCAGCGGGACAGCACGGTGCCGATGATCCGCCAGCTGTTCGCCGACTCCCACCTGGAGGAGCTCTGGGAACGCAGGCAACTGGACGTGCCCGAGCCGGATCCGCTGCCGCGCGGGGGCAAGAACATCGAACAGGCCCTGGGCGAACGGATCTCGGACATGCAGCGGCTGCTGTCCGACCTGCGGATCGACGCCGAACGGCAGGCCACCGTGATGGCCGACCGGTTCGCGCCGCGTCCCGCCATCGACAAGCTGCTGCAGACCGTGGACCCCTTCCTCGCCGAGCGGGTCGTGCGGGGCGTCCCGGACAGCGACGAGCCGATCACCCGGCTCGGTTTCCTCGGCATGCTGGACAACCGGTCCCGCGCTCCCCAGCGGCCGCCCGGCGTGACCGAGCAGCCGCCCAAGGCCCCCCGGATCAAGGGCCGGCTGGCCGGCATGTCCCCGGCCCGCTGGGGCGACGAGGACGTCCAGGCGGCCGTCCAGGAACAGGACGACTGGTACCGGTGGCGCTGCCGGACGGTGTGGCACGAGGCGTGGCGCGAGCAGCAGCAGCACTGGCAGTCCCAGGCGGACACGGCCGGGGCCGACCTCGGACGCCTGGTGAACGCCTTCCGCAGGCACAGCGACCAGGAACGCAAGGTGTCCCAGCAGAAGGGCCTGGAACTCTACGAGGACCGCACGGGCATCTCGTACCTGCTGCCGCCGCAGCGCACCCTCAACCACTTCTACGAGGACGTCGTCACCCGGCTGATCCGCCGGGAGGGCCTGCGGGAGACCGACGACGAGGCGGCGCTGCTGCTCCGGCTGGTCGGCGGGGACACCTGGCGCACGGTCCACGCGGTCAGCCGCCGCAACCCCGAGGGCGCGGTGGCGACCGTCAAGGCGCTGCTGGAGGGCCGCATCACGCGGCTGTTCGCGGAGAGCGGCGAACGTCTGGAGGAGCGTCCGCTGCTGCCGGCCATGAGCACGTTGCTGGCCGCCGCGGCGGGCGACCAGGGCGCCACCGACCAGGTCAGCAAGGAGGCGCTGGACCTGTTCGGCCGGAAGCTGACCGGGCTGCTGCCGGTGGGCTTCACCCCGGAGGGGACCGGGCCGCTGCGGGCGCTGGTGACGTATCCGCGGGTGCAGGCGGTGGAGGAGGTGCAGGAGTACCTGGGCAAGACGCTGCGGCTGCCCTCGGACGCCAAGAACTCCGTGGAGTACCGGGGTGTGGAGAGCGACTCGGTCACCGTGGTCCTCTTCCGCAGCGAGATGAGCCTCACGCAGGTGCCCGAGGCCCGCAAGGTGCTGCGCCAGTGGGCCCGCGCCAAGGACTCCGAGCAGGCCCACGACGTGCTGCGCTGGCGCCAGCGGCTCGGCTTCCGGGACAGCTGGATGGTGAGCAGCGAGGACGACCGGCGCACCATCCTGCACCGGCTGCTGTGCTGCATGTGGAACGGCCAGGTGGACGTGGTGGACGGCGACGACGCCTCGCCCGCCCGCATCCGGCTGCGGCTCTTCCCCGAGGAGGGCGCCCATGTCCCGGGCGTGCGGCTGCGGTTGGGGGACTTCCCCGGCGGTGTGTCGAGCTGGGCGGAGCTGCTGCGCTCGTACGAACGGTGGACGGTCCTCGACGACGAGCGGACCGTGGAGGACTACTGCCGCGAGCTGATGGGGGCGCAGCCGGCCGGGCTCGCGCGGGCGGGCAGCGATCCGCACCCGCTCTTCGTCGAGCTGGTCGAGAAGATCGCCCCGCGCCAGCTGGAGCTGCTGGCGGACCGCCGGGAGCGCGGCGGCGAGCGGGTCGAGGGCTGGGTCCGGCCGCTGTGGGAGTTCTGGGCGGAGACGCTGCCGGCCGCGCTGGACACCGAGTTCGGCGACCAGCGCGCCGTCCAGCCGACGCTGCGCACGCTGCTGGAGCACGTCCGCTTCGGCACGGTACGGCCCCGCGTCGCCGACGACCTGCCGGCTCCCAGGCGGGCCGTCCACGATGACGACGACTGGGGCACGGCGCCGCGCGAGTCCTTCGCCGCGTACCGCACGGAGAACACCGGGACACGGCGCGGGACCGCGGCCGACGACCACGCCGA
The DNA here is from genome assembly GCF_042744565.1 of Streptomyces sp. NPDC058812. NCBI lineage: Bacteria > Bacillati > Actinomycetota > Actinomycetes > Kitasatosporales > Streptomycetaceae > Streptomyces > Streptomyces sp. NPDC058812. The sequence goes on along the minus strand of NZ_JBHYOB010000019.1, from coordinate 51,006 downwards.
GCGCCCCCGCCGCACGACCACGGACGACTACGGCACGGGCCGCGCTCCCGCCGACGGCCACGACGACCCGTACAGCACGGGACGCACCGAACGCCGGCGCCGCGCACCGGCGGACGACTACGACGCGGAGGCCCGCCGCGCACCTGTGGACGACTACGGCACAGGGGCCCGCCGCACACCCACCGACGACTACGACGCAGGTCCACGCCGCGCACCCGCCGACAACCACGACGACGAGTACGGCACCGGCCGCGCCGAACGCCCGCGCCGCGCACCGGCGGACGACTACGACGCGGAGCCCCGCCGCACACCCGCCGACGACTACGACACGGGCCCACGCCGCACGCCCACCGACAACCACGGCGACCCGTACGGCACCGGTCGCGGCGAGCGGTACGGCGTGCCGGAGCGCCGCACGCCCGCGAGCGACCGCGACGGGGACGACCGCGTCGCCGCCGGGGACGGTGCCGAGCGCCCCCGGGCGCCGTGGGACGAGCCGGCGGACACCGACGCCCACGACCGTGACCGTGACCGCCGCAACCCCTGGGACGGTGACGCGCAGTGAGCACGCCCGAGGAGTTCGGCGCCGTCATCCACCTGGACCTGCGCACCGGGGCGGCGGAGCTCGACACCCCGCCGGCCCTGCGCGCCAGGGTCGCCCGGCAGCTGGGCCAGGCCGGGCTGCCGGAGCCGGACGATCCCCTGTTCCTGGTCGTCGACACCCCGGCCGGACTCACCGACCACCAGCCGCAGTACGAACTGCTCACCGGCTACCGCGCGGTGGGCGAGGTCAGGATCCTGGTCCTCCTGGTGGGCAGCGCGCCGGGCTCGTACGCGGGTGAGGGGGAGGCGTTCCAGCCCGACCGCCGGCTGGTGCGGCCGGCGGTGCTGCGCGCGTCGGGCTGCGCGCTGCTCTGGGCGGGCGATCTGCGTTCCGCCCGGACGGCGCTGGAGCAGCCCACGCCCGACGCCCCGGACGCGCTCGCGGTCCTGGTGGACGTGCTGGCGGTGCCGGACGTCTATCTGACGGTCCTCGACCGCCTGGAGGCGTTGCCCGACGCCGTCGCCGCGCCCGGAGTCCGGCTGTTGGAGCAGGACCTGCCGCCCGAGGTGCGCGACCGGGCCTGGCGGGACGCGCTCGCCCGGTTCGCCGGCGAGGACACCGAACTCGCGCCGGAGGTGCTGGCGCCGGCCTCGTCGGGAGCCGACCTGCCGGAGCCCCTGCGGGGCCTGGTGACGGGCCGGGGCGCCCGGGACCAGCGGCACCGCGACCCGGGCGGGGTGGCGGACGACGCGTACCGCGCGTGCGTGGACTCCATCGGACGGGCCGAGGACGCGCTGGCCGGGCTGGGGTCCCTGCCGGGACTGCTGCGGCCCGCCCGCCGGGAGGCGTTCGAGGCGGACGTGGACCAGGCGCGCCACGACCTCGACTCCTACCGCGAACTGGTGGGCGCCGCGCTGCGCGGCGGTGGTGCGACGGCGTCCGCGGCCGAGGCGGCGGCCCGGCTCGCGGCCCTCGGGCTGCGGGTGCCCTCGGCGGAGGGCACGGGCGAGCGGATCGGCGAGGGCCTCAAGGAGTTCGCCGGGAAACTGCTGGGCCAGGGCCTCACCCTGCGGTCGGTGGCCCAGCGTTTCACCGGCCTCGCCGGGCGGGTGGAGCCGGTACCGGGTACGGCACTGCTGCCGAGGCTGGCCGCCTGCCCGTCCGGCGACGTGACGGATCCCGCCGGTGACGGGGACGGGGCGTGGGACCGCGGTGACGTCGCGGCCGTCGCCGGTCCAGCGGCGGCGGCCGCGGCGGGCCTGCTCGGCGCGCTGTGGCAGGGGCCGCTGCTCGCGCTGGCGCTCGCCGTCCCGCTGCTGTTCGTCGGCATGGCGGTACTCGGCACGGCCCGGTTGCGGGACACCGGACGTACCGGCCGCTGGGCCGTGGCCCCCCGGGTCGCGGCCTTCACCGGCGCCGCGGTCGGGGCGGCACTGGCCTACGCGGCCGATCCTCCGCGCTGGCTGAGCACCGTGGGCCTGCTGGTGGCCCTCGGTGTCGCGGCCGAGACCGTACGCCGGCTCTGGCGCGCGGCGGCCGGCGCGTGGGCCCCGGGCCACGCCACCGCCGCCCTCCACCGCGCCCTGGACGAACTCGACGCGCTGCTCGCCGAGGCGGTCCGCGAGCACTGGGCCGTGGAGGAACGCCTGTACTGCGCGGACGCGGCCCGGTCCGTCGCCGGGATGCTGCGGGCCACGGCCGCCGCCGCGGAGGCCGAGGCGGTGCCCGAGCCGGAACGGCCCGTGGCCGGCGGGGGGTCCGGCGCCGAGGACCGCGCCGGTACGGTCGCCGAGGACGACTGGCTCTCCAGCACCTCGGTCCTGGAGACCGACGCCTTCGCCGGGGACGACGACGCCGACTGGGCGAGCGCGTACGCCCGGCGCGACGGCCCGCCCTCGTGGGACGAGCCCGCCGGGGAGCGGCCGGCCGGGGCGCCGTGGGAGGACCGTGCGGCGAGCGCGCCGCGCTGGCTGGACCGGGAGAACGGCGAGGGCGGTCCGGAGCTGGTCGCCACGCTGGCCGCCGACCTGACGGACGCCGCCCTGGTGGCCATGGGGCCGTACTGGGGTGCCGTGGAGCGCGGCCAGGCCGGCGCACTGGCCCTGCGCCGCACCGAGGAACGGGTGCGCGAACTGCTGTCGGCCGCCCGCCGGCACCTGCGGCACAACGGGGTGCTGGCGCCGCCCCCGTTCGCCGCCGCCCGCCGGGTCCGCGCCACCTCGGCGAGCCTGCTCGGCACCGACCCGCGGGGCCTCGCGGAACTCGTCGGCGCGGAGGCGGACCGGCAGGCGGTGGTGCAGCTCTCCTCGCCCGAGCAGGGCACGCTGCTCAGCCGCGACCCGGCCGCCGCGGTGTGGATCAGGTTCGCCCCGCAGGCGGTACGGGACGAGGTCGAGAAGGCCTGGGAGGCGAGCGGCTCGACGCAGCCGGGAGCGGTGCTGTGGACGTCCTCGGGACGCTACGCGGGCCTGCTGCGGCTCACCCCGCTGCGGATGGGCGTGGTGGACACCGTCCGGCCCCGCCAGAACACCGGCCCGGACGGCACGGACACGTACGGACGGCCGGACACGTACGGCGCGCGGAACCCGTACGACCGGGCCGCCTCGTACGACGACACGGACGCGTACGACCGGACCGGCCGGTACGGCGAGACGGACAGGACGGACAGGACGGACAGGTACGAACGCGCGGACAGCCGCCACCAGGCGTACGACCGGACGGACACGTACGACCGTGCCAGCCCATACGACCCGGCCGACCCGGCCGACCCGGTGCACCCGGTGGACCAGGCCGACGCGGCCGACCCGGCCGGTCCGTACGAGCGATACGAGCGAGGGGACGGCGATCTCCGGTGACCAGCACTACCCACCGGCTCACGGCGGGGCCGGGCGGCCCGCGGGCGGCCACGCTCGCGTTCACCACGCCCTCGGGGCGGCGTCGCGTCGCCCCCGTGCGCCTGGGGCCCGAGTCCCGTCGGGATCCGCTGCTGCCCCAACTGGTCCGCAACGGCCTGCTCGACGACGAGGGACAGCAGTGCGTGCAGGTACGCCTCACGACGGCCGACGCCGCCAACCCGGGAGCGCGTGAGCTGCTGGACACGGAGGCGGGCACCGCCCTGTCCCTGTACCGGACGCTCGACGACACCGAGTACGCGGCTCTCTTCCCCCGGATCATCGGCTACGACCTGGACGCGGCGGAGCCGTTCCTGCTGTACGCGGCGCCGCGCGGCACCGCCGCCGCACGGACCCATGTGATGTCCGCGACCGATCAGCGGGGTCTCACCCGGGACCTGCTGCTGGCCCTGTACTTGCTGGACCTCCAGGGCCTGGTGCCGTGCGGCGTCTCGCCCGCCACCGTGCTGTGGGACGGCGCCTCGGCCCAGCTCTGGGGCCTGGAGGGGGTGGCCCGTGCCGGACGGCCGAGGCGGCCCTGGGGCCGGTCGCCCTACTGCTCCCCCGAACAGCGCCGGGGCGAGGGGCTCACCGACTCCCGGGACGCGGTGTGGAGCGCGGCACAGGTGCTCTACCAGCTCGTCACCGGCAGACCCGGCCACGCCGACCGGGCGCCCGCCGACCTCGACGAGCACCGGATGCTCGCCCGGACGCTGCGCGACGCGTTCGCCCCCCGGGCGGCCGACCGGCCGACGCCCGCGGAACTGCTCGACCTGCTGGTGCCGGGCGCCGCCCGCCGCGCCGCGCTCGCCACCTCCGCCGCCGAGCCGCGAGCCCGCCAGGAGGACGACGCGGACGGCTTCGAGCAGGCGCTGCGGCTCAAGCGCCGGGCCACCGCCGCCCCTTCGGGGCCCGAGCCGGGAGCGGCGGCCGGGGAGGGCGACGGCGGGGTGCTCTGCCCGTACTGCCTGGAGACCATCCGGCTCGACCTCACGGCGCTGTACGTCACCGACAGCAGGATGCAGTACCGGCCACTGGACCCCACGGGGATCGGCAACCCTCTGCGTCGGCAGGACGTCATGCGCGGTGCCGTCCAGAAGTGCGCGGCCGACCCGGACTTCCCCGAGCACTACATCCCGGTGCCGTACCTCACCTACGGGCGACCGCTGACCGTCGCGATGGTCGGCCAGTCCTCCACCGGCAAGAGCCATCTGCTGACCCAGATGATCGCGGCGATCACCGACGGCGGGCTGGAGCCGTTCGGCCTCAAGTGGCAGTCCGTCAACCCGGAGCAGCATGCCCGTTTCGTTCGGGAGTGGGTGCAGCCCCTGCGCAACGGCAGGGTCCTGGACCACACCCCCGGCGTCGGCCTGGACGGCTTCGCCCGGTTCGTGGAGTCGCTGCTGATCACCGACGCCCAGGGCCGGGTGCGGCCGGTCGCCTTCTTCGACCTCGGCGGCGAGGACCTCGTACGGACCGACTCCGCGCTGCGGTTCCTCCTCGGCATCGACGCGCTGGTCTTCGTGGTCGACCCGGCGCTGGCCCTGCCGCTGCCGCACCTGGACCACGCCAGGGAACGCCTGGGGGTGGAGGTGAACCGGGACGGCGACCTCGCCTTCGGCACCGTCCTGGACCGCCTGCCGAAGAACGGCCCCTACCTGGACGTGGCGGCCGCGATGGTGCTCGGCAAGGCGGACCTGCTCAGGTTCCAGCCGCCCGTCGACCGGTGGCTGGACCGGCCGCCGGCCGCCTCCCTGGACCCCGCGCTGGTGCGGGAGGAGAGCCGGGACGTGCACCGGCTGCTGCACCGGCACGCCGGCCAGGCGTGGCTGCGTCCCTTCGACGCGATCCGCCGCTGCACCCTGCACGTCGCCTCCGCCACCGGAGGCCAGGAGGACCGGGGCCGCTACCCGGCCGGGGCCGGTCCGAGGAGGGTGCTGGAGCCCCTGCTGTCGCTGCTCGCGATGCACGGGCTCATCGACGTACCGGGCGGTGCGGGGACGTTCGCCCTGGGTGAGACGCCCGCGTTCGAGGCGGTGCCGGTGGAGGACGCCCGAGGAGGGGAACGGAAATGAGCGACGTGCAGAGCGGAAACCAGGGCCGCGGGGGAGCGGCCGCCCCGCGCGGGCCGGGTGGGCCGGGCGGTGGCACCGACTCGGTGCAGCAGGTCGTCTTCCGGTGGGACGGCAACCACGGGCGGCAGGGCACCGGCATGAACGCCGTCGCCCGTTCCTGCACGGTCGAGCGGGCCGAGGAACTGGGCCGGGAGCTGGGCCCGTTGCTGTGGGTGTCCGGCGCCGCCGCCTCGCGGCCGAGCACCGTGCGCGCCCTGTCCCGCGACGGGGACGTCATGCTGGTCCGCCGCTGGCCCACCACCGACCCGGGCGGCCGGCCCAGCACGGTCAGCCATGTGCTGGTCGGCCGGCCCGGCACCCTGAAGACGCGGCAGTGCCTCGCTCTCGCGTACGCCGGCTGGGGGACCCGGAAGGCCGCCCAGACGGCGTCCGGCCGGCAGGAGGAGGTCGACTGCGCGGATCTCGACCGGGTGGCGCGCAAACGGCTGCCGGAGATGCTGGAGCGGTTGCCGACGGTCCGGGACACCCTGGCCGTGGTCACCGCGGAGTGGCTGCGCGATCCCGCCCAGCGGGTGTCGCTGCGGACGGAGCCCGGGGAACGGCGGCCCGGCCATCCGGACCGGGACGAGGCCGCGCTGGTCTACCTGGGGCTGTTCCTGCTCTTCGGACCCTGGCTGGGACGGGAGTGGACGTTCGCGACCTACGACGCGGTGGACACCCATCCGCTGCGGCTGATGTCCGTCCCGCGCTGGGAGCCGGACACCGGCGGCTCCGGCCCGCTGGCCCGGGTGACCGGCCGCCCGGTGTCCGGCCCCGGTGTCGAGCACCTGGTGGCGGACCGGTTGGTGGACCAGCTCCTCGCGCACCCGGACCCGGAGGCGTCCGCCGGTGTGCCGCAGCTGGTCGACGCCTTCGCCGACGGGGCGACGTGGGACTGGACGCGGCGGAGCGCACGGCTCCGGGAGATCCTCGGCGCCGACCGGACCGGAACGCGCCCCCCGAACCCGTCCCCGGCCCACCCGGACCTCGCGGCACCGACTCCGACTCCGACCCCGGCGCCGATGCCAGAAAGCGACCAGGAGCGGGACGCGGCCCCGCTCGCCCCCACGCCGTACTCCGGCCCCCCGTACACGGACCCGCACCCCGCCCCGTCTCCGACGCGGTACCCGAACCCGAACCCGAACCCGTACCCCACTCCCCACGACCACGGCCGCGACCACATCCACGACCGCGGCCGCATCCAGGGCCCCGACCGCACCCCTGGTCCCCCCTCCGCCCCCGATCGCGAGATGTACGCGTTGCGCCGGGAACTGCGGGAGGCCCAGCACAAGGAGCCTCTCCGCCGCGAGGTCCTGCGGACGGAACTGCGCGCACTGCCCGACGAGTTCCTGCTGGAGGAGCTGCGCTCCGAGGACCTGCCGCCGGACTCCGTGGACCTGCTGCTCGACGAGCTGAGCGCACCCCACCGGATCCGGACGCGTGAGGACGCGACACGGCACGCGCTGTGCGAGCTGGTGCTCCGCAGAAACCTGTACTGGCCGCCGTACGGGCAGCCCGGGGGGCCCGTGTCGAGAACGGCGCTGGCGGACCGCGCGGCCGGCCTCTTCACCTGGGCCGTCGCCCCCCTGGCCCGCGACGAGCGCTACCTGCCCGACCTGCGGGAGCTGCTGCACCGCATGCTCCGGGACCCCAGCCCCACGGCGGGCAACTGGCTCCACAAGGCGATCGTCGCGCCCGCGAACGGCCAGGCCCCCGACCTGCCACCCGTGCTGTGGCAGCAGATCGTGGGCGACGCGCTGAGACGGAACGGCGGGCCCGCCGCCCTCCCTCCGCCGGCGACGGCGGCGGCGCCGGCACCGACCCTGCGGGCGCCCTCCGCGCCCACACCGGAGCGGCCCGACTTCACGGCCCGGCTCACCGAGCAGATGAACAAGCCCGGCTGCGTGATGGGAGTCGGCGCGGCACTGATCGTCGTACTCCTCGGCATCGTCCTGTTCTACGCCTGACCGTCACCGCTCGATCCGGATCCGCCTCGTCTCGCTCACCTGGTCGACCTCCGACACCCGGACCGTCGTCTTCATCGTCCAGGCGCCGGGGAGGGGAAGGGTGAGGGAGTTGGCGCTCCAGTAGCCGCCCCGATCGACGAGTTCCGCGTCGATCGGGCCGACGCCCCGGTCGGGGAGGGTGAAGGAGAGGCGCAGTTCGGGTATGGCGGCCAGGCTGCCGTCGGGGCCGAAGACGACGGCCTGCACCGCGTTGTCGCCGGTGCGGCCGGGGTCCAGGGTGATCTGGACGGTGCCCCGGCCCGAGGCGCCGACGTCGAAGGGGATCGCGGTGACGGACGCGGGCAGCACCCCGCCCGCCGGTACGGCCCGTGCCGCCTCGTCCGCCGCCCGGCCCGGCAGCGTGCTGGTGAGCACGGTCGTGACCACCAGGACGACGGCCGCGACGACGGCCTCGACCAGGACGGACCGGCGCAGCCCGCGACGGCGGGCGGCCCCGGCGGCGGACGGCGGCGACTCGGACGACCCCGGCTCGGACGGCTCCGGCTCGGACGGCTCCGACGCCCGCGACGGAGGCCCGCCCACCGGCTCCGGCACCCGCTCACGTACCCGCTCGCGTACGGCCGTCTCCGCATCCACCGCCTCCACCGCACTCGCCACACCCACCACACCCACACCCACCGCACGCACCGCACCAGCCCCCACCGTCACCCACGCGGCCGTCCACCGCCGCGAGACCGCCGCCGCGGCCAGCAGCACGGCCACCCCGGCCAGTTTGGCGAGCAGCAGCCTGCCGTACGTCGTCTCCGTGAGCGCCGGCCAGGAGCCGAGGCCGCGCCAGGACTGGTAGACGCCGGTGACGACCAGGACGGTCACGGCGGCGGAGGCGGTCCGGGAGAAGCGGGCGACCGTGGCGGCGTCCGGGGCGGAGCGCAGGGTGGCGAGCAGGGCCACGAGGCCGCCGAGCCAGACCGCCGTGGCGAGCAGGTGCAGCACGGCCGACGTCACCGCCACCGGCACCTGGACCCCCGCGGCGGCGTGCTCGGCCGCGGCCCAGGTCAGGGCCAGGCCGACGGCGAGCGCGGCGCCCACCGCGGCGGCGAGCGGGGCGCGCTCCCGGTGCCGGTACCGGGCCCCGCGGGCCATGCGGACGAGGAAGAGCGCGACCGGCACCAGCAGCGCCAGCCTCACCAGCAGCAGCACGCCGGGCCGGGACGTCAGGGTGCCGCCGAGCGCGTCGGCGTCGAGGGCCTCCGACGGCCCCGTGCCCGCCTCGTACGGGGCGCGCAGCACCAGCAGGGCGACGGTCGAGCCCAGCAGGGTCCACCAGCCCGCCACCAGTGGCCGGCGCAGCGGGGCGGGATCCGGCGGGCGGCACAGGGCGACGAAGGCGGCCGTGCCGATGAGCAGGGCCGCGGCGAGGTAGGCGAGGTAGCGGGCGATCTTGTGGAGGGCGGCGGTCAGCGGGTCCTCGGTGGGACCGGTGTCCACGGACGCGGTTGTCACGGAGGGCTTGCCGACCGAGAAGGTGAAGGCCCCGGAGACGGGGTGGCTGTCGGCCGACACCACCCGCCAGGCCACCGTGAACGTGCCGTCGCCGAGTTCGCCCGTCAGCGCGACGCGGGCCGTGTCGGAACGGCCGTCGGCGCGCCCGGCCTCCCCCGTGCGCACCCGGTGGCCGCCGGGGTCGAGGACGCGGAAGGAGTCGTCGCGCAGGCCGACGGACTCGGTGAAGGTCAGGGTGACGTGGCGAGGGGCCCGCTGGAGGATGCTGCCGTCCTCGGGGTCGGTGGAGCGGAGGGCGGCGTGGGCGGACGCCGGTCCCGCACCGCCGAGGACGAGCAGGACCAGCACGGTGCCCAGCAGCGCCAGTCCCCGTAGTCTCCGGCCGCCCCGGGCTCCAGCGCGCGTACCGCCACCACACCTCACGTCGCATCTCCGTCGTCGGGACCCACTGCCTCGGGGATACGTACGGACGCGGGCGCCCTACCGCTCACCGAAGGCCCGGTCAGGTCCTCACCACGACGGGCGTGCCGTCACCCCGCCGTCCACCACGAGGTCGTGGCCGGTGATCCAGGACGCCAACCGCGACGCGAGGAACACGCACGCGTCGCCCACGTCCTCCGGCCGCCCCAACCGTCCTGTGGGCGCCGCCTCCCGCCACCGGCGTACGCCGTCCGGCCAGGCCGCCGCGAGCCCGTCCCGGTCGACGAGGCCGGGCGAGACTGTGTTGACCCTGACTCCCCACGGGCCGTACTCCAGCGCGGCGGAACGGGCGTGCATCACGACCGCCGCCTTGGAGGCGCTGTAGTGCGCGTGGGCGGGTGCGGGGGCGTTCGCCTCGATCGAGGCGATGTGGGTGACCGTGCCGCCGGCGTCCTGGGTCCGCATGATCCCGGCGGCGGCCTGCGTGCACGCGAAGACACTGGTGAGGTTGGTGTCCACCACCGCCCGCCACTCGGCGGCGGTCATGCCGGCCAGCTCCCGCAGCGGCTGCACGCCCGCGTTGTTGACCAGCGCCGTCAGCCGTCCCCCGCCCCAGTCGGCGGCCTCCTCCACCAGGCGCCGGCAGGCGTCCTCGTCGGTGAGGTCGGCCCGCAGTACCACCGCCCGGCCGCCGCGCTCCCCGATCCGCGCGGCCACGTCCCGAGCCGCCTCGACCGCCGTACGGCAGTGCACCGCGACCGCCGCGCCCTCCTCGGCGAACCGCAGCGCGACGCCCCGTCCGATGCCGCCGCCCGCGCCCGTCACGAGCGCCACCTGACCGTCGAGCAGGTTCATGGGCGGCACAGTTCCACGATCCGCCCGGCCGCCGCCGGATAGCGCGCCGTGAGGCCGGCCGCGTCGCCGTGCTCGTAGTCCCCGTAGGTGAATCCGGGCGCCATCGTGCACCCGAAGAACGACCATGCGCCGCCCGCCGCCACCCGGCCGCCCATCCAGGTCCCGGCGGGGACGGTGAACTGCACGTGCTGCCCGCCCAGGACGTCCGGTCCCAGCACGGCCGTACGCGCGCCGCCGTCCGGGTCGAGGAGCAGCAGCTCCAGCGGATCGCCGAGGTAGAAGTGCCAGGTCTCGTCGGCGGGCAGGCGGTGCAGGGCGGAGAAGTCACCCGGACGGGCGGTCAGCAGGGCGACGATGGCGGAGCCCGCCGGGCGTCCGTCCGGGCGCTCGGGCCCGGCCCAGGTGCGCCGGAACAGTCCGCCCTCACGCGGGATGGGCTCCAGCCCGTAGTGCGCGATCAGATCCTCGGCGGTCGGCGGGGAAGTCACCCGCCGAACGCTACCTCCCTGCGGAGGAACGCGAGTTGCGCCTTCTTCTCCGGCAGGTACACGTCCGGCAGGTCGATCTCCGGCAGCACGACCGCCGGCCCGGCGGTGAAGCCCTGTCTGAGGAAGCGGGTGATCGCCTTCTCGTTGCCGACGTCCGGGTCGACCACGATCCGCTGCCGGTCCAGGCCCAGCAGCACGTACGCCATGAGGGACCCCGCCAGCGCGGCGGTCCAGCCGGGCCGCGCGCCCTCGGTCCCGGCGGGGGCGAGCAGCAGGTGGAGGCCGATGTCGCCGGGTTCGACGTCGTAGCACTCGCTCACCCGGTCGGCCTCGGGGTCGTAGGTCTGGAGCAGCGCGACCGGCTCGCCGTCCTTGACCACCAGGAAGGCGTGGTGGGTGTCGAGCGTGCCCATGTGGGCGTAGACGCCGGCGACCTGGTCCCGCGTCAGGCCGTTCATGCCCCAGAAGGCGGCCCGCTCCTCGCTCACCCAGCGGTGGATCACGCCGGCGTCCGCGGCGGCGTCGAGCGGGAGGACGCGGACGGTGCCGAAGCCGTCGAGTTCCTGCTCGTGGACGGCGGCGCGGGAGGCGTACGGGGGCGGGTGCTGGTCAGACATCGGTTTCCTTCGTGAGCCGGTCGAAGTCGGTGACCACCGGGACGAGTTCACCGTCGAGCCACAGGGCCCGCTGGTCGCGGTGGTGGGGCGAGCCGGGGACGCCGGAGGCGCCGAGCGGCACCACCCAGCGGCTGTCCTGGCGGTCGGCCAGGTCCCAGACGTAGCGGGCGGCGGGGCCGCGTGCGGCGCGGTCGGTGAGGCCGGGGACGGCGGAGGTGCACAGCACGCAGTCGTGGTCTCCGGAGAGCCGGGGTTCGTCGGCGTGGGAGGGGTCCGGCAGCGCCTGCCAGGGGGCGAGGCGGTGGGTGTCGCCCCAGGTGCCGGCCGGCGGCCGGGCGGCCACCTCCTCCAGCGCCGCGCGGACGGCCCCGGCACGGTCGATGCCGTACAGGTCCTCGGCGCGCAGCAGGTGTTCGAGGGCGTGGCCGACGCGCGGCACGAGCGCGAGCCACGGCAGCAGCACCTCGGGGTACGCGGGCGGCACGGACGCCGGGGCGAGGACCGGGTGCGCCGCCAACCGCCGTACGACCGCTCCGCGTACGGCCGCGTACGCCGCCGCGCCGGTGCTGTCGGCGTCCATGCGCCGGTCCCAGGACAGGAGCCGGTCGCGGAGGGCGGCGGCCTCGGGGGTCAGGTCGTCCAGGGCCGTCAGACGGTCCAGGAGCGGGCCGGCCGAGGCGAGGAGGGTGTCCGTGTGGATCGCGGGCATGTCGGCGGCCGACCAGCGCTCCTTCCCGGCGAGCAGAGCGGCGATGCGGTCGGCGCGGTGCGGCGGGGCGAACTCGACGCCCAGCGGGGCGGCCGGGCCGCGCTGGTTGGCCATCACGGCGACGCCGTCGGTGAGGCCGGCGCGGGGTGGGGTGTGCCAGCCCTCCCACTCGTGGCCGGGCTCCCAGGCGGGCACCGGGCGGAGGCCGTTGGCGGCGGACCGCACCGGCACCCGCCCCGCCACCCGGTGCAGCAGCCCGCCCGCGGTGTCGGCTGCCTGCACGACGTTGACCGGCTCGGCCCACGCGTCCAGGGCGCGGTCCACGTCGGCGACCCGGCGGGCCCGCAGCAGCGGCAGCAGGGCGCCGAAGCCGAGGTCGGCGGTGACGCGGGGCGGGTAGCGCAGGCTGAGGGCGGTGGGGGTGCCGTCGTCGAGTCCCTCGGGTCCGCCGGCGATCACCGGGCCCCGGTCGGTCTCGATGACCTCGACCTCGACGATCTCCTCCTCCTGCCCCTCCTGCCCCTCCTCCCTCTTCTCCCCCGCGACCCGGATCGTCTCCGTGTGCCGGGCGGCGCGGTGCCAGGTGCCGTCGGGGCCGAGCGCCTCGACACCGGCGCCGGTGCGGCGCAGGCGCTCGCGGTACAGGTCCTGGTAGTCGGCCATGGCGTTGGTGATGGCCCAGGCGACCGTGCCGGTGTGGCCGAAGTGGGCGATGCCGGGGACACCGGGCACGGCGAGGCCGACGACGTCGAACTCCGGGCAGGACAGGTGGATCTGCTGGTAGACGCCGGGGTCCTCGATGAAGCGGTGCGGGTCGCCGGCGATGACGGCGTGCCCGGTCGCGGTCCGCTCGCCGCTCACCAGCCAGCCGTTGCTGCCGGCGGTGCCGGGTCCGTCGGCGGCGAAGAGGGCGACCGCGTCCGGGCCGAGGTGCGCGGTGATGTGCTCGCGCCAGAGCTTGGCGGGGAAGCCCGCGAAGAGGATGTGCGTGGCGAGCCAGACGCCGAGCGGGGTCCAGGGCTCCCAGCGGCCGGGGGCGAGACCGGCGCGCGCGAACTCGGGAGCGGCGGACCCGGTCTCGGCCAGCCCCTCGTTCACACCGTCGACGTACGCCCGCACCCAGGCGGCCGTCTCGGGGTCCTTGTCCTCCAGGGCGGTGAAGCAGCGGCGGGCGGTGTCCGCGAGCCGGGCCCGCCGGGCGAGCCGGTCCCAGGACAGGGCCCCGGGCCCGAGGAAGGACGCGGAGGTGCCCTGCGCGCGGTGCCGTTCGACCTCCAGCTGCCAGGCCCGGTCACCTGCGGTCACCCGGCCCTGCGCGCGGGCGAGTTCGTCCGTGCTGTCCGCGCGCAGGTGCGGGATCCCCCAGGCGTCGCGGTATGTCTCGGCGCTCACCCCTGTGCCCCTACTTTCCTTTAGGTTAGGCTCACCTAAGTCTTACGTCGTGGCCGAATAGTACGTGAAGGGTGAAGAAACGATGGGGCAGGGGCGGGGTTGGGAGGGCGCGGTCCTCAAGCTGATGCGTGCGAAGGACTTCGAGTTCACCGTGACGGACGCGGAGGACGTGACGCCGGACTTCCGGAGGCTGCGCCTGAGTGACGGCGGCATGCTGGCGGCGACCGGCGTCCACCCCACGATGTGGGTGCGGCTGTGGTTCGACAACGCGGGCAAGCCGCACCAGCGGGCGTACACGCTGGTCGACCCGGACCCGGCGGCCGGCACCTTCGGCATGGAGTTCGCCCTGCACGAGGGGTGCGCGAGCGACTGGGCCAGGGCGGCGAAGCCGGGCGACCGCATCGAGGCGACGGTCCAGGGCACCGGCTTCGAGGTCCCGGAGCCGGTCCCGTCCCGTGTCTTCGCGGTCGCGGACCCGGCCTCCCTGCCCGCCCTCAACTCCCTCCTCGACGCGCTGGGACCGGTCCCCGCGACGATCTGGTTCGAGGACGGCGGCACCGGCACCGGCACCGACGGCCTGCCGTTCCGCACCGACCCCGCCCGCCACGAGGTCCGCACGGTCCCGCGCCGCGACGCGGGAGCCCACCTGGTCGCGCAGGTGAAGGAGGCGCTGCCGGAGCTGCTGCGGTCGACGCCCGAGCCGTTCGTCTGGATCGCCTGCGACACGGCGACGACCCGGGCGCTGGCCTCCTACGCCCGCAAGGAGCTGGGGCTGCCCAAGCAGCGGGTGAACGCGCTGGGGTACTGGCGCGCGACCTGAGCCCGCACGCGCGATCATCGGGGGCATGGACGTCACACTTCACCTCGCCCAGGACCCCGAGGCCGACGAGCTCCTCGGCCGCAGCCCGCTCGCCGCGCTGGTCGGCATGCTGCTCGACCAGCAAGTCCCCATGGAGTGGGCGTTCAAGGGCCCGTCGACCATCGCCCGGCGCATGGGCGCGGAGGATCTGGACGCGCACGACATCGCGGCCCACGACCCGGAGGCGTTCGCCGCCCTGCTCTCCGACAAGCCGGCCGTGCACCGCTACCCCGGCTCGATGGCGGGCCGCGTCCAGCAGCTGTGCCGGTACCTCGTCGAGACCTACGACGGTGACGCCGAGGCCGTCTGGCGGGGCGTCCCCACCGGCAAGGAGCTGCTGAAGCGGCTCCAGGACCTGCCCGGCTTCGGCAAGCAGAAGGCCCAGATCTTCCTCGCCCTGCTCGGCAAGCAGCTCGGCGTCCACCCGGAGGGCTGGCGCGAGGCCGCCGGTGCCTACGGCGAGCCCGGCTCCTTCCGCTCCGTCGCCGACATCACCGGCCCGGAGTCCCTGACGAAGGTCCGCGCGCACAAGCAGGAGATGAAGGCGGCGGCAAAGGCGGCGAAGGCCCCCGACAAGTAGCAGGTAGACGCCCCTCCGCTCCCCCGGCTGCGGGCGGTCGTGCCGTCCCCGCTGCGGGCAGCCGTGCCGCTGGGGCGGCACGGGTGGACGCGGCGGCACCGGCCAGCGCCGGCCGCGACACCCACCCCCGGCCCCACACCCACGCCAGGGGCGCCCCGCGAACCCCCGCCCACGCCTACGCCCACGCCCACGTCAGCCCACTGGCCCGCCCCAACTGGCGCCCCCACCACCCCCGCTCCCAGCATGGAGCATGACCGAGCCACCCAACGGCACCCCCGGAGGGCAGCCGCAGCCGTACGACGACCGCGGGATCCACGCCCGCACGGGCCACGGCACGCACACCCCGACAGCCGGACGGCACGAGCCCGGGCCCGAACCCGAACCCGCCTTCGAGGGACCGCTGCACCAGCTGTCCCGCGCCGCATGGCAGACCGTGCTGCTCACCGGGATCGCCTCACTCGTCCTGGGCGTGCTGGTCCTGGTCTGGCCGGGCGCGTCACTGCGCGCCGCCGGTGTGCTCTTCGGCCTCTACCTCGTCATCAGCGGCGTCCTCCAACTGGCCGCCGCCTTCGGCACGCACCGGACGACCTCGCTGCGGGTCCTCGCCTTCATCAGCGGCGCCGTGTCGATCCTGCTGGGCCTGTTCTGCTTCCGCGGCCCCCTGCAGTCGGTGCTGCTGCTCGCGCTGTGGATCGGCATCGGCTGGCTCTTCCGCGGCGTCACGCAGATCCTGGCCGCCGTCCACGACCCGGCGATGCCCGCGCGCGGCTGGCACATCTTCCTCGGCGCCGTCACCGTCGTCGCCGGCATCGTGCTGATCGACTCGCCGGTGGAGTCGGCGGCCGTCCTCATGCTGCTCGGCGGCTGGTGGCTGGTGGCCGTCGGCGTGGTCGAGATCGTCACGTCCGTACGCCTGCGTGGGCGCGCCCACCAGGTCCCGCGCGCCCTGTGAACCGCCCCTACGCCGAGCGAGCGGTTCTCGCCCCGGCGCGGTGGTCGGCGTACGCCCGGCGGGGACACGACCTGTCGTGAGCCCCGCACCGCACGCCGCTGCCGACGCCCGCGCCGCGCGCGCCGGACATACGGCGCGTGCGGGGCGTGCGGGGCGTGCGGGGCGTGCGGGGCGTGCGGCGCGCATGAGACGCCGCAGGGCCTGCCTGCGGGCCCTGGTCCTGCTGCTCGTCCTGATCGTGCCGTGCACGCACGCGACGGCCCAGGCGGCACCGACCGCTTCGGTGGCCGGCGGGAGCGGGGGAGTCGTCGGCGGCGGGCCGGGCGGCGCTGCCCCGGGCACCACCGGTGAGCACGACCACCTCGACACCACCGCACTGCGCACTCCGGCCCGCGGCGGCCGGCGCTCCGTCGTGGCCCTGTCCGTCCCGCCGCCCCCGGCGCCCGGCCGCCACGCCCCCACCAACCGGACCCTCGCACCACCCGTTCCGACCGGGTCGCCGCCCACCCCGCGCGCCCCGCGCTCCGTGGTCCTGCGCTGCTGACAGGACCGGACCGGCGCCGACCGCACCGGCCGCCGGCCCACCGCACGAACGCGACACGCGGAACGCGACACACGGAACGCAGCACGCGACACCCGGAACACGGAACGAGGAACGAGGAATCCGCCATGCTCAACGACCCCTACGCCGTCCTGCGCGCCCTCCTGCGCGCCGAGGCCGCCCGCCGCACCCCCAAGCCCGACACCAGCAGGCCGCAGGCCCCGAGTGAACCCCGGCCGCCCGCGCGGGAAGGGAGGCGTGACTGACGCGGCCGCCCGAGCGGCGGAGGCGGGCCCGACACCGCCTCCGCCTCCGGCGGAGCACACTCACGGTCGCCCGTCCCGGGCCCCCGTTCCCGTTTGCCCCCGTTTACGGCGTCATTTCCAGCGCCGCGCTCCGGCGCCATGGCTGCGCCCGCAACGTCTTGGCCGGTAGGCTTTCCGTGTGATCTTCAAGCGCATCGGAAACGGCCGGCCGTACCCCGACCACGGCCGGGAGAGCACCCGGCAGTGGGCGGACGTCGCGCCGCGCCCGGTCCGCCTCGATCAGCTCGTGACGACCAAGGGCCAGCTCGACCTGGAGACGCTCCTCGCCGAGGACTCCACCTTCTACGGCGACCTCTTCGCGCACGTCGTGAAGTGGCAGGGCGACCTGTATCTGGAGGACGGCCTGCACCGCGCGGTGCGCGCGGCGCTCCAGCAGCGCCAGGTGCTGCACGCACGGGTCCTCGAACTCGACTGACCGGGACCCTCGCCCCCCCCTCGCACCACCCGCGACGGCCCCTTCGACGCTTCGGCTTGACCCTTTCGGGTTGCATTGCACCGAACCGCGGAACACCGACTGATCATCTAATAGGCATCGCCGCCCGGGCGCACTACGCTGCGCCCATGAGCATGCTCACTCCCCCTGGTATGGGCGGCCAGTACAAGATCACGGGGGGCAAGTACCCGCGGATGCGACCGGCCCGACGACGCGGCCGACTCGCGGTCGTGGCCGTCGCCTGTGTCACCGTGCTCGGGGTGCTCGGCTGGGGCACGCTGCAGCTCATCGACGTCTTCTCCGGCGGCGACAAGGCCTCGGCGGCCGGTGCCGCGACGGACTGCGGGGTCACGGCCGCGAAGGCGAGCGCCTCGCCCGCCGCCGTGGCCGTGCCGAAGCCGGCCCAGGTCACCGTCAACGTGCTCAACGCGACGACCCGCGGCGGCCTCGCGCAGAAGACCGCCGACGAACTGAAGAAGCGCGGCTTCCGCATCGGCGACGTGAGCAACGCGCCCAAGAAGTACGACAAGAAGGTCGACGGCACCGGCCTCCTGCTCGGCCCGGCCGCCTCCCCGAAGACCTCGCTGCCCGTGCTCGGCACCCAACTCCCCGCCGCCGAACGCCGCACCGACGCGGCCCGTAAGGGCGCCGCCGTCGACCTGATCATCGGCAACGGCTTCAAGGGCCTCGCGAAGCGGGCGGACGCCGACGCGGCGCTGGCCGAGCTGGCGGCGCCGCAGCCGGCGTCCGCCGCGGAGAAGAAGAGCTGCTGAGCAGCCGTACGGGGGCGTGACAGCCCCGGAGCGCGTGCGCTACTCGGCGGCCCCGTACATCCGGTCACCCGCGTCGCCGAGGCCCGGCACGATGTAGCCCTGCTCGTTGAGACGCTCGTCCACCGAGGCCGTCACGACCGTCACCGGGGTGCCGGCCAGCTCGCGCTCCATGAGTTCGACGCCCTCGGGGGCGGCGAGCAGCACCACGGCCGTCACGTCGTCGGCGCCGCGCTTGATCAGCTCCTGGATCGACGCGACCAGGGTGCCGCCGGT
Source organism: Streptomyces sp. NPDC058812 (assembly GCF_042744565.1). Lineage (NCBI taxonomy): Bacteria > Bacillati > Actinomycetota > Actinomycetes > Kitasatosporales > Streptomycetaceae > Streptomyces > Streptomyces sp. NPDC058812. The sequence goes on along the minus strand of NZ_JBHYOB010000019.1, from coordinate 32,769 downwards.
GGCCAGCATCGGGTCCAGGACGTACACCTGACGTCCCGAGAGGTCCTCCGGCATACGGGTCGCGTACGTGGAGGCCTGCAGCGTCTCCTCGTTGCGGATCATGCCGAGGAAGCCCACCTCGGCGGTCGGCAGCAGCCGGACCATGCCGTCGAGCATGCCGAGGCCGGCCCGCAGGATCGGCACCACCAGCGGGCGCGGGTGGGAGAGCTTGACGCCGGTGGTCGGGCAGACCGGCGTGTGGATGTCGACCTGTTCGGTGCGCACGTCGCGCGTGGCCTCGTAGGCGAGCAGGGTGACCAGCTCGTCGGCGAGACGGCGGAAGGTCGCGGAGTCGGTGCGCTGGTCGCGCAGCGTGGTGAGCTTGTGGGCGACCAGGGGGTGGTCGACGACGTGGAGACGCATGTCCTCCACAGTAGCCGGGCCCCGTGGGACCGGTGGCCCCCGGCAGGATCCGAACGACACCCCCTGGGCCCCGGCCACGGCTCCACCCGTTCCCCGGCGTCAAACCGCCCGACCAGGGGAAGGTGGGAGGGACGGACGCTGGGTGGTGAGACTGTGCCTGACCGGGACTTCTACGACACGCCGTCCCCCGGCGAGGAGCCGGGGGCGGGGCGCGGGGCGGAGCGGAGCACGGAGCTGGACAGGGAGGCCGAGCGCCGTCGGCGCCGCGCCCAGTTCCTGCGCGACCTGGCGGAGGCCAGGGAACTGCGGGACCGCGTCCAGCCGCGCCGCGCCAAGGCCGCCCGGCTGCGCCACGCGATGCGCATGCGCACGTTCCGCTGGTGACTTTCCGGCCCGGCCGGGGAAGATCGCGCGCCGCGCCGACGTTACGACGACGGGCGTACGCGGGCGCCGCGAGAATCCGCGTACGATCCGCACGTGGCTGCGACAAGTGCGCTGACGGGTGGCTTCCCGGGTAGGTACTCCCGGGACCCTGGCCGAAACCGCTGAACACGAAACTGCCGGACACAGGGCGCCGAAGACGTCCCCTGAAGGCCTTGTTTCTGCCACGATTCCGAGTGGGTGGGGCTCGGAGCACCGCTCCCCCGCCCGCAGCCTCCGCCGGGGGGATCCCCAACCGGCACGCCTATGACCAGTGGGAGAGTCACGGTGTACTTCGCCGCACTGCTCGCGCGCACCGAAGACGGGTGGGAAGCGAGCGACACGGAGCTCGACGATGTGGAGACCCTGTCGGATCTGGCCGACCTGGCCCGGGAAGCCTCTCCCGACGAGGACACGGTGCTCGTGCTGATCGAGCAGGAGGACGCGTGGTTCGGAGTCGTCCGGGTGGACGGCGAGGAGGATCCCCGTATCTATGTCTCGGACGCCGCCGCTGCCGCCCGCAGCAGCTACGGCGAGATCCTGCTCACCGACGAGCTGCTCGGCCGGGACCCCGGTGTGGAGGGCGACGACCTCGACGCCCTCGACCTCGACGGCACGGAGGACGGTGAATCCGACGACGAGGACGACGAGGAGGGCGGCGACGGCGGCGACACGGCCGCCGGTACGGGTGAGGCCGTGCCGCACGGCCCGGTCGGTGACGCCGAGGTCCTCGACGACCTGGGCGTGAGCGAGAAGGAACTGCGCTCGATGTCCGGGGACGCGGTCGGCGAGATCGCCGAGGCCCTGGGCGCCTCCGAGGTCCTGGAGACCGTCCGCTGACCGTGCCGACCGAACAGGACCGAGAAGGAGAACCGGCGGACCACTCCGTCCCGCACGGCCCGCCCGACCCGGTGCGCGACCCGTGGCGGGCCGCGATGCGGCTCGCCCTGGCCGAGGCCGGGCGGGCGGCGCGGGGCGGGGACGTCCCCGTCGGCGCCGTCGTGCTGGCGCCGGACGGGCGGACCGTGCTGGCGGCCGGGCACAACGAACGCGAGGCCACCGGCGACCCGACGGCCCACGCCGAGGTCCTCGCGATCCGGCGGGCCGCCGCGGAAGCGGGCGAGTGGCGGCTGACCGGCTGCACGCTCGTCGTCACCCTGGAGCCGTGCACGATGTGCGCGGGCGCGCTCGTGCAGTCCCGCGTGGACCGAGTCGTCTACGGCGCCCGCGACGACAAGGCGGGCGCGGCCGGCTCCCTGTGGGACGTCGTGCGCGACCGGCGCCTCAACCACCGCCCCGAAGTGATCGAGGGCGTGCTCGCGGACGACTGCGCCCGCCTGCTCACGGACTTCTTCCGCGACCGCTGACGGCGATCCGCCAAGGCGCCAGAACCGATTTCAAACCATGCCGCACTGTGCTGTAAGGTCTCTCTCGGTAGCGTGTCCGAGCGGCCGAAGGAGCTCGCCTCGAAAGCGAGTGTGGCGCAAGTCACCGAGGGTTCAAATCCCTCCGCTACCGCTCTTGAAGGGCCCCGTCGAAAGACGGGGCCCTTCGTGCGATCATGACCGATCGAAGGCGTGCGTCGAAGGGACAGGGGAGGCCGCGGTGGCGGTGAATGCGAAGAAGATCGCCGTCTACGTGCTCGTGGTCTTCGCGCTCTATGTGATCATCACGGATCCGGCGAAGGCCGCCGACTACGTCCAGATAGGGTTCCAGGGCATCTCCGACGCGGCGAGCGCCGTCGGCGACTTCATGACCTGGGCCGCCAACGGAGGAAAGTGATGATCCGCCACCTGGTGCTGTTCAAACTCAACGAGGGCGTGGAGCGCGACGACCCGCGCGTCGTCGAGGGCGTCGAGGCCTTCCGGGCGCTCGGCGGCCTCATCGAGGAGCTGCGCTTCTGGGAGTGCGCCTGGAACATCAGCGACCGGCTCATCGCCTACGACTTCGCCATCAACTCGGCCGTGGAGGACACCGACGCCCTCAGGCGCTACGTGGACCACCCGGCGCACCAGGCGGGCGTCGCGCTGTGGCGGGAGTTCGCCACCTGGGTGATCGCCGACTACGAGTTCTAGCCCGGCCACACCGCCCCGGCCCCGCACCCGTACGGTGCGGGGCCGCTTCGCGTTCACGTCCGCGTTCACTCAACACGACGTTATGCGGTGCTTGCACACAGTGCACATGTCTTGTGATGCTATGACCGCTTTTGACGGATGAGTTATGGAAGAGTTGACGGATCACGAGGTGGAGTTGACCGTGCCGGCCAGTACTGCGCCTCAAGCACCGCCCGCACAACCCGCGCCGCCCGCACAGGCCCAGGAGCCACCCGCACAGGGGCGGGAGCCGTCCGCACAGGGCCAGGAGCCGCCCGCGCGAGAGCCGGCGCCGCAGCGCAGCCGGGGTGCCGACACCCGGGCCCTGACCCAGGTGCTCTTCGGTGAGCTGAAGTGCCTCACGCCGGGCACGCCGGAGCACGACCGGGTGCGCGCGGCGCTCATCGAGGCCAACCTCCCGCTGGTGCGCTACGCCGCCGCGCGCTTCCGCTCCCGCAACGAGCCGATGGAGGACGTCGTCCAGGTCGGCACCATCGGGCTCATCAACGCCATCGACCGGTTCGACCCGGAGCGCGGCGTGCAGTTCCCGACGTTCGCGATGCCGACCGTCGTCGGCGAGATCAAGCGGTACTTCCGCGACAACGTCCGCACGGTGCACGTACCGCGCCGGCTGCACGAGCTGTGGGTACAGGTCAACAGCGCGACCGAGGACCTGACGACCGCCTTCGGGCGCTCCCCGACGACCGCCGAGATCGCCGAGCGGCTCCGCATCACCGAGGAGGAGGTGCTGTCCTGCATCGAGGCGGGCCGGTCGTACCACGCCACCTCGCTGGAGGCCGCCCAGGAGGGCGACGGGCTGCCCGGGCTGCTCGACCGGCTCGGCTACGAGGACCCCGCCCTCGACGGGGTCGAGCACCGCGACCTGGTCCGGCACCTGCTCGTCCAGCTCCCGGAACGGGAACAGCGCATCCTGCTGCTGCGCTACTACAGCAACCTCACCCAGTCGCAGATCAGCGCGGAACTCGGCGTCTCCCAGATGCACGTCTCGCGGCTACTGGCGCGTAGTTTCCAGCGATTGAGGTCCTCGAACCGGATCGACGCGTAGTCTCGCCACACGGCCTCCCCGCATATCGAAAGCGCGTGCCAGGGGTCACCGGGGCGAGCGAATCGCTCACCAGGGCCGTTGCGGGCGGAATCGGGCCGATAGACCGTCAGACCGCCTTTTTCCAGGGGGAATTCGCGTCTCGGATGTCGACATGTCACTACAGCGCGTTGCCGACATGTGACATTCTGCCGGAGACGCGTTTGCCGGAGCTTCGGCTCCGGTATTCAGGTGGAGGCTGCGTTCCCGGCATGGGAGCGTTCGCCGTGACCGTCCCGCGACCCAAAGGGGGTGGCATGTCCGCAGACCAGGGCAGCTCGAAGGTGCTCGCGCTCGCGGAGAGCGAGACCGCGCCCGACACGATCGAGGCGCTCGGCCCCGTCGATGACGTCCAGGCCATCGAAGCCGTACCGACCCTCGACGCCGTGCCGGCCCAGACCCTTCCGGCCACGGAGGCCATCGACACCCGCACCCTGTCCCGCTCCCTGTTCCTGCGGCTCGCCGCCCTCGACGAGGACAGCCCGGAGCGTGCCTACGTCCGGGACACCCTGATCGAGCTCAATCTCCCGCTGGTGCGTTACGCCGCCGCGCGCTTCCGCTCCCGCAACGAGCCGATGGAGGACATCGTCCAGGTCGGCACCATCGGCCTGATCAAGGCGATCGACCGCTTCGACTGCGAACGGGGCGTGGAGTTCCCGACGTTCGCGATGCCGACGGTGGTCGGGGAGATCAAGCGGTTCTTCCGCGACACCTCCTGGTCGGTGCGCGTCCCGCGCCGGCTCCAGGAGCTGCGCCTGGCCCTGACGAAGGCCAGCGACGAGCTGTCCCAGAAGCTGGACCGCTCCCCGACGGTCGGCGAGCTGGCCGCCGTGCTGGGCGTGTCCGAGGAGGACGTCGTCGACGGCCTCGCGGTCGGCAACGCGTACACCGCCTCCTCGCTGGACTCCCCGGCGCCGGAGGACGACGGCGGCGAGGGCTCGCTGGCGGACCGCCTGGGCTACGAGGACACGGCGCTGGAGGGCGTGGAGTACCGCGAGTCCCTCAAGCCGCTGCTGGCCAAGCTGCCGCCCCGGGAGCGGCGGATCATCATGCTGCGCTTCTTCGCCAACATGACCCAGTCGCAGATCGGCGAGGAGGTCGGCATCTCGCAGATGCACGTCTCCCGGCTGCTGACCCGGACCCTCTCCCAGCTGCGCGAGGGCCTCATCTCCGACTAGCGCGCGAGGCCTCATCCGCGCCAGGCCCTCAAGGGCCGTGCACGACAGGCCGGCGACCGCCGCGGCACCTCGGGGGTGCCGCGGCGGTCGCCGTCGTATGCGTCCGTGCGGTGCCGGTTCCGCTCCGGCGCCGGTTCTACTTCAGCGCCAGCCAGGCCACGGCCGCGACGATCACCACGGCGGCCACGATGCCGACGATCAGGCCGATGCGGGGCCCGGAGGAGGCGGCGGGGGCCGCCTGCCGGGACTGGGGGCCTTCGTCGACGAACGCGCGGAACATCTGGGTGCTGCCTGCGGGGTCGTTATTGCCCTGGGGGCCCTGGTTGTTAGCCATGGGCCGAGACACTAGCGAATCCGTGGATGCGGCCCAAGTGCGGGGCTCCCCAGCCCCCTTGCCCCCGCCCAACACCCGTCACCTGCACGTTTACTATCGCAATACTTGCCTTTGCCAACTTTTTATGCCTGAGCGACCTGTTTTTATTTGCCTGTAGCAACCAACCGAACCTATGGTTGCCCTAAGCAACGAATAACGGGAGGTGCGCATGGCCGAGAAGGCGCAGTACGAGGAGCTGATCCGCCAGTTCAGCGCCTTCGGCGCCGTGAAGCGGGAGATGGGACGGCTGCTGCCGGCCGACTGCCCCGGCGGATCCGCCGCCGTACTGACGCTGCTCGGCCGCCACGGGGACATGCGCATGAGCAAGCTCGCCGAGCTGCTCGCCGTGGACATGTCGGTGACCAGCCGCCACGTCGCCCACGTCGCCGAGCGGGGCTGGATCGAACGGTTCTCCGACCCCGCGGACAAGCGCTCGCGCATCCTGCGCCTGACGCCCGCGGGGCAGGGCCGGCTCGACGCGATCGCCGACCGGACCAGCCAGATGCTCGCCCACCGGCTGAGCGACTGGTCCGACGACGAGGTCGGCCAGCTCACCCGGCTCATGGCCCGTCTCAGGGCCAGCTTCGACGACTGCCGGGGGCCCGCTCCCCGGCCACCCGCACCGTCCGGGGACGAACAGTCCACCCGTACACCCGCGATCACCACGTAAGTAAAGGAAGTCCATGGCAACGACCACACCAGCCGGTGTGCGGGCTCATGCCAAGCACGGGGGAGGCTCCAACGGAGACGCTCCGATGACGCACCGGCAGATCATGGAAGCGCTGTCCGGGCTGCTGCTCGGCATGTTCTGCGCCATCCTGTCCTCGACCATCGTCACCAACGCCCTGCCCGAGATCATCGGCGACCTCGGTGGCGGCCAGAGCGCCTACACCTGGGTCGTCACCGCCTCGCTGCTGACGATGACCGCCTCCACCCCCCTGTGGGGCAAGCTCGCGGACCTGGTCAGCAAGAAGGCCCTGGTCCAGATAGCCCTGATCGTCTTCGTCATCGGCTCCGTCGTGGCCGGTCTGTCGCAGAACCCCGGGATGCTGATCACCGCGCGCGGCATCCAGGGCCTGGGCGCCGGCGGCCTGGCCGCTCTGGCGCAGATCATCATGGCCGCGATGATCTCCCCGCGTGAGCGCGGTCGCTACTCCGGCTACCTCGGCGCCACCTTCGCCGTCGCGACCGTCGGCGGTCCGCTGCTCGGCGGTGTCATCACCGACACCAGCTGGCTCGGCTGGCGCTGGTGCCTCTACGTCGGCGTGCCCTTCGCGCTCTTGGCGCTGGTCGTGCTGCAGAAGACGCTGCACCTGCCCGTGGTCAAGCGGAAGGTCAAGGTCGACTGGGCCGGCGCCTTCTTCGTCACCGCGGCCGTCTCCCTGCTGCTCGTCTGGGTCACCTTCGCCGACGACAAGTACTCCTGGATGTCCTGGCAGACCGGTGCCATGGTCGGCGGCGCGATCGTACTGACGCTGATCTTCCTCTTCGTCGAGTCGAAGGCCAGCGAGCCGATCATCCCGCTGCGCCTGTTCAGGAACCGCACCATCACCCTGGCCTCGCTGGCCTCGCTGTTCGTCGGTATCGCGATGTTCGCGGGCACCGTCTACTTCAGCCAGTACTTCCAGCTGGCACGCGGTGAGTCCCCGACCATGTCGGGCGTCATGACCATCCCGATGATCGGCGGCCTGTTCGTCTCGTCCACGGTCTCCGGTCAGATCATCACCAGGACCGGCAGGTGGAAGGGCTGGCTGCTGGCCGGCGGCGTACTGCTCACGGCGGGCCTGGGCCTGCTGAGCACCATGCGCTACGACACCGCGTACTGGCACATCGCGATCTTCATGGCGCTGATGGGCCTCGGCGTCGGCATGATGATGCAGAACCTGGTCCTGTGCACGCAGAACCAGGTGGCCCCGAGCGACCTGGGCGCGGCCTCCTCCGTCGTGACCTTCTTCCGGTCCCTCGGCGGCGCGGTGGGCGTCTCGGTGCTCGGCTCCGTGATGTCGTCCCGGATCAGCCACTACGCCTCCGACACCATCGGGCAGCTCAGCCCGCAGGAGCAGGCCGCGGCCGCCAAGGCCTCCGGCGGCGGCGCGATCCCCGACATGAGCCTGCTGCCCCCCGGCATCCGCGAATGGCTGGAGAGCGCCTACGGGCACGGCATCGCCGACATCTTCCTGTACGTCGCGCCGATCGCGCTGCTCGGCTTCGTGGTGACGCTGTTCATCAAGGAAGTCCCGCTGCGCACCTCGGGTGCCCTGGCCCAGGCGGCGGAGGCTTCCGCCGAGACCGCCTCCCCCGTGGCCCCGGCCCCGGCCGAGGCCACCCGGGTCGCCCCCGAGCCGGTCCCGGCCGGTGCCACGGCTGCCGCGTCGGCGGCTCCCCCGGCCACTTCGGCCACTTCGGCCACTTCGGCCACCTCGGTCGCCGAGCCGGGTCTCCGGCCCGAGGCCACGCAGCGGCTCGCCGCCGTCGCGACGGCGACCGGCTCCGGTGAGCCGGGGGCGCCCGTCTCCGGTGGCATCGCGGTCCGCGGCTTCGTCCGCGGCGCCGAGTCCGCGCCGGTCCCGCAGGCCGCGGTCACGCTGATCTCGCTGGGCGGCCGGCAGCTGGGCCGCTCGGTCGCCCAGGCCGACGGCTCCTACGTCCTCGACGCGCCGAGCGCGGGATCGTACGTCCTGATCGCCTCCGCCGACGGCTTCCAGCCGCAGGCGTCGACGATCGTCGTGAACGACGAGCCGGTCGCCTACGACATCCTGCTCAGCGGCACCAGCGGGCTGAACGGCCTGGTCCGGGCCGTGGAGAGCGGGCTGCCGGTCAAGGACGCGATGGTGATCGTGACCGATGTGCGCGGGGACCTGCTGGCCTCCGCCGCCACCGGTGAGGCGGGCGAGTTCTCCTTCACCGAGCTGGTGCCGGGCACGGTGACCGTCGCGGTCAACGCCGCCGGCTACCGGCCGCGCGCCCTGCCGCTGGAGGTCGGTGGCACCGGCGTCACCCGCGTCGAGGTCGACCTCCAGGCCGGGGCGCAGGTCCAGGGCGTCGTGCGGGCGCCGCACGGTCCGCTGGCCGACGCCCGCGTCACGCTCGTCGACGCGGCGGGCAACGTGGTCGGCACGGCCACCACCGGCGCGGACGGGGCGTACGCCTTCACCGACCTGGACGCCGGTGAGTACACCGTCATCGCGACCGGCTACCCGCCGGTGGCGACGGCCCTGACGGTCGCCGGCCAGGGTGCCGACGGCCACGACATCGAGCTCGCCCACCCCGGCGAGTAGCGAGACCCCGGCCCGTGGTGGCGAGCGCGCTCTGAGCGGAGGTGCGCCCGCCCACCACGGGCCGGTTTCTTTACGACCTTTACGACTTTCACGAGCTTTACGACCATTTTCTGAGCTTTCGCAGGGAGAAAACGGGATGGGACTGACCGCGAGGATCCGAACGCGGGACGGATGGGCCGTGTCGCACGCGGTCGTCACGGTGACCGACATGACCGGCACGCAGGTGCTGCGCGCCGAGGCGGACGCCGAGGGCGCCGTGCGGGACGCCACCCCACTGTCGCCGGGCGCGTACACCGTGATCGTCACCGCCGTCGGCTACGCGCCCGCCGCGTCCAGCGCCATCGTCACCGCGAGCGGCCGGGCCGAGGTCGGCACCGTGACGCTGGCCCGCCAGGGCGGCACCGAGCTGCCGCCGCCGGGGCCGTGGACCGTCGACCCGGCGCACTCCAGCGTGGCCGCCGTCGCCCAGCACCTGGGCATCTCCAGCGTGCACGGCCGGTTCACGGAGTTCTCCGGCACCGTCGAGATCGCGCCGGACGACGTCACCAAGTCCCGGGTGGAAGCGGTGATCCGGGCGGCCTCCATCGACACCGGCAACGGTATGCGCGACACCCACCTGCGCTCCGCCGACTTCCTGGACACCGAGCGGTTCCCGGAGATCACCTACCGCTCCACCGGGGTGTCCCAGGCGGGCCCGGACCGCTGGACCGTCCACGGCGAGCTGGGGCTGCACGGCGTGAGCCGCCCGGTCGACCTGGACCTGGCCTACCTCGGCACCGGCGCCGACCCGTGGGGCGGCACCCGGGCGGCGTTCCGCGCGACGACGGAACTGCGCCGCGAGGACTTCGCCATGAACTACAACCAGGTACTCCAGGCCGGCATCGCCGCCATCGGCACGACGCTCAGGGTCGAGCTGGACATCCAGGCGGTCCAGGGCGAGTCACTGCCGTCCGCCTGAGTCCGGCCCGCCGCCTGGTTCACCGCCCGCCGCTCGAGGCGCCGCCGGACGCGCGGGCCACCAGCTCGCCGCACAGGTCCCGGAGCTTGACGTTCCGGTGCTGCGAGGCCCGGCGCAGCCGCTCCAGGGCCCGGTGGGCGTCGATCCGCTCCCGGGCCATGAGCATGCCGACCGCCTGGTCGATGACGCTGCGGGAGAGCAGAGCGGTGCGCACATCGGCGGCCGACGCCTGCTGCCGCTCCAGGCGCAGGGCCTCGTTCACGGCGTCCGCGGCCCGCTCCGCGAAGGTGCGGGCCGCTTCGCGCCCGTCGGCGAGCGAATCCGGCTCGACGCCGTAGAAGTTGAGCGCGGCGCCCGTCTCGCCCTCGACGGCCAGCGGCAGCGCCAGTACGCAGCGCACGCCGGTGGCCAGCGCGTACTCCGTGTACGCGGGCCAGCGGGTCTCGGCGGCCAGGTCGGGGGAGTACCGGGGGCTCTCCGTCTCGGCGGCGTCCACACAGGGGCCCGAGCCGTTCTCGTACTGCCGCAGGTCCAGGCCGCTGGGCAGGCCGGAGCTGCCCGCCAGGGTCATCAGCCGGTCGGCGCGGCGCACCGTCACCGAGCAGGCGACGGAGCCGGGCACCTGCACGACCGCGCGGTCGGTCAGGTCGCGCAGCAGGGTGTCGAGACCCTGGCTGCGCGCTATCGCACGGTCGAGCGTGTCAGGTATCTCCGAGGTCATGACCGTACGGATATCCCGTCACCGCTCGCCCAAGCCTCGTCACCCCGCGCCCGTGTTCGCGTCGACGATGCGGCGGGCGAGGTCGCGCAGTTTCACGTTCTCCCGCTGCGAGGCCTTCACCAGGGAGTCGAAGGCGCCGGCCGCGTCGATGTCCAGCCGTTCCATGAGGATGCCGGTGGCCTGGCCGATCAGGTCCCGGGTGCGCATGGCCTCGGTGAGCTGCTCGCGCACGGTCGCCGAGTCCAGGGCGAGGGAGACGTGCGCGGTGAACAGCCGGCCGATGCGGGTGGCCTCCTCGCTGAAGGCCTGCGGCTTGCGGGCGTACGCCGTCAGCACGGTCAGGCGGCGCCGGTCGGCGCGCAGCCGCAGGGACAGCGCGGAACGCAGGCCCAGGCCGGAGAGGGCGTTGCCGCCGCCGTCGGCGTCGCTGTCGTCCGTCCGGACCACGGGCGTGGTCCACAGACGCTCCCAGTCCGGATGCGGCTCACGGCCGCCGCCGTGCCGGGGCTCGGACGCGAACCGTACGGACTCGTCGGTCCAGGCGAGGGTGCGGAGCCGGCTGCCGCGCTGGATCTCCGAGATGCCCGCGTGCTCCGCGCCGGGCAGCAGGCGCACCGCCAGCTCGACCGCGGCGTTCAGGGTCTCGTCCGGGGTGCCCGTCCCGTGCAGTTGCCGAGCCGCCGACGTCAGGGCTTCGGCCAGCTCGAAGCCCACCGGAAAACGCGGCAAATCAGTAAATTCGGACGCAGCCACCACGAACCTCTTCGGCATGCGCGGCCAAACGGCCGTGCGCAGGAGAGCTCCGCAGCACATTCCCGACTGCGAGCACAGGACGAACAGCACTTTAGCTGCTTGGTTGCGCGCCGGTGACGCCCGGCCGAAGGACCGGCGGGCACCTTCCCCGCCCCGTCGGCGGCGTGATGGAATGGGGGCCGGGTCAGGAAGCGGCCTCGACCGGAAGCCGGCGGACGTCTGTCAGGTGAGTGACGTGACCTTCCTCCCAAAACCGTGCGAGCCGTGCGACCCGCCCGGCTACGCCGTGCTCGCGCTGCCCCCCGAGATCGACTTCTGCAACGCCACGGGGCTGCTGCCCCTGATCATGACCGCGGTGGACCACCACTCCGACGGCCTGCGCGTCCTCGTCCTGGACCTGACCGCGACCCGCTTCATGGACTCCCAGGGCGTCCGCCTCCTCGCCGAGGTACGCCGCCGCACACACCGGCACACCCGGCTGCGGGTGGTGGCCGCCCCGAAGGGCGTACCGAGCCGCGTCCTGGAACTGTCCGGGCTGCGCCGTGACGTGCCGGTGTACGACAACCTGGCGGAGGCGCTGCGCCCGGAAGGCCACCTCGATGAGGGCGACCCGGACAGCGAGCCGGACAGCGAGCTGGAGAGCGGGCCGGACAGCGGGGCCGCGGCCTAGGCTGGCGGCATGGCACCGAACATCGCGACGAACACCCGTGTCTCCCTGGCCGAGCTGCTGGACTTCGTACGCCCCCGGCACCGGGCGGTCCTGCTGACCCGGCGGGCCGACGGCGGCCCGCAGGGTTCGCCGCTGACCTGCGGGGTCGACGACTCCGGACGGATCGTGGTCTCCACCTACCCGGAGCGGGCCAAGACCCGCAACGCGCACCGCGACCCGCGGGTCAGCCTCATCGTGCTCAGCGACGAGTGGAACGGTCCCTGGGTCCAGATCGACGGCACGGCGGAGGTCATCGACACGCCCGACTCCGTGGAGCCGCTCGTGGAGTACTACCGCAACATCGCGGGCGAGCACCCCGACTGGGACGAGTACCGGCGGGCCATGGTCGAGCAGGGCAAGTCGATCATTCGGGTGACACCGGAGAAGTGGGGACCGGTGGCGACGGGCGGCTTCCCGGCGCGGCTCGCGGCGGACGACTGACTCACCCTCGTTCGACCATCGCCTCGATGCCCGCCACGAGCAGGTCCAGCGCGAACTCGAAGTCACGGTCCAGCATCTCGGCGACCGTGTCGCCGCCGCGGGCCGACATGATCTCCCGGGACTCCTGGATGACGTCCGCGGTGTCCGGCGACTCGGCCACCGCGCTCATGGAGGCCTGGAAGTAGTCGTCGGGGCTCAGGCCGCTGGCCGCCGCCCGGCCGAGGAGGTGGCCCTCGATGGTGCCGTAGCCGTAGACGAACTGGAAGACGGCGGAGAGGGCGCCGGTCAGGCGGTGCGCGGGCAGCCCGCTTCGCCGCATCACGCCCTGCACCGCCCGGGAGAAGGCCAGCGAGTGGGGCCCGATGTTGAGGTAGGTGCCGGTCAGCTGGGACATCCAGGGGTGGCGCACCAGCAGCCGGCGGTTCTCCCGGGCCAGCGTGCGCAGCTCCCCGCGCCAGTCCTCGCCGACCTCCGGGCCGGGGTGGCGCAGCTCGCCGAAGACGGCGTCCAGGGCGAGTTCGAGCAGCTCGTCCTTGGTGTCGACGTACCAGTAGACGGACATCGCGGTGACGTCCAGCTCGGCGGCCAGGCGGCGCATGGAGAACTTGGCCAGGCCCTCGGCGTCCAGCAGCCGGACGGTGACCTCGGTGATCCGCTCCCGGTCCAGCCCGGACGGCTGCCCGCCGCGCCGCCCGCTCCGACGCCCCTCGCCCGCCAGCCAGACACTGGCCCGCGGCCCTTGGCCCGCCTTCGCCATACGTACCCACCTCGCTCACCGATGCCGGTCATGCTAGGCGCCCCTTCAGGGCCGCGGGGAACGGCGCGACCAGCCACAACGAGCCCGCAGCCGCGCGGATACCCCACCGCCCGGGGTTATTGGGCGCCCCCCTTGTCCGCCCGCCGCAGCAACACCGCCGCCACGGCCCCGCCGAGCAGCACGGCCACCGCCCCCACCAACTGACTGCGCTCCAGTCCGGAGGAGAACGCGTCGATCACCCGCTCCCGCTCCGCCTCCCCCTCCGCCGAGGCCAGCGCCGCCGGCAACGACGCCGCCGCCACCGGCACCAGCGCCGCGAACCGTGAGTTCAGCACCGCGCCCAGGACCGCCACGCCCAGCCCGTTGCCGAACTCCGCCAACGTACCGTTGATGCCCGCGCCGACCCCCGCCTTGGCCGGCGGGATGGAGCTCATGATCGCGTGTGCCATGGCCGGGTTGCCGAGCGCGCAGCCCACGCCGATCAGCAGCAGGCCCAGGAGCGTGCCGGCGTAGCCCTGACCGGTGAGGGTGGCGATGGCCACCAGGCCCGCCGACATCAGCACCATGCTGAGCAGCACCGCCACCGGCGTGCCCAGCTTGGCCAGCCACTTCGCCGCCACCCCGGAGAAGTTCAGCAGCACCACGGTCAGCGCCAGCGGCGCGGTCGCCAGCCCCGCCTCCAGCGGGCCGTACCCGAGCACGAACTGCAGGTGCTGGGTGAGCAGGAAGAGCGCGCCGCCCATGCCGAAGGTGATCAGCACCAGCCCGGCCACCGCGCCCGTGAACCGCTGGTTGCGGAAGAAGGCCAGGTCGAGCATGGGGTACGGGATGCGGCTCTCCCAGTACGCGAAGAGCGCGAGCACTCCGGTCGCCACGGCCGCCGTGGCGAGCACCCGGCCCGACGTCCAACCGTGCTCGGGGCCGGAGATGATCGCGTAGACCAGGGCGGCCATGCCGATCGTGGAGAGTACGGCGCCGATCAGGTCGGGGCGGTCGCCCTGCCGGTTCTTCGACTCCGGGACCAGGGTCACGACCGCGACCAGGCCGAGCGCCACGACCGGCAGATTGATCAGGAAGATCGCGCCCCACCAGAAGTGGTCCAGCATGAAGCCGCCGATCAGCGGCCCGCACGCGAAGCCGAGGGCGCTGACCGCGCTCCAGATGCCGATCGCCTTCGCGTGCTCCGCGGGCTCGAAGATCTGCATGACCACGGCGAGCGTGGTGGTCAGCAGCAGCGCACCGCCGACCCCCATACCGGCCCGCGCCGCGATCAACTGGCCGGTGGTGTCCGCGAGTCCCGCCGCCAGCGAGCCCAGGCCGAACAGGGCGAGGCCCGTGGCCAGCATCTTCTTGCGGCCGTAGCGGTCGGCCGCGCTGCCCGCGGTGAGCAGCAGGCCGGACTGGACCAGCGAGTAGGCGTTGATCATCCACTGGATGTCCGAGGTGGCCGCGCCGAGCTCGTCGGTGAGCGAGGGGATGGCCACGTTCAGCACCGTGTTGTCCAGCACCACGGTCAGCTGGGCGAGGCTGATGACACCGAGGATCAGCCAACGCTGCGGGTGGCCCTGGACCGTGGGCACGGTTACCTGTTCCCGGGAGGACGTCGTCATGCTGTACAGCGTATAGGGGCTCTTATACGCTGTACAGCATGGTCTTTCCGGATCAGTTCGTCGGCTGCGTGAGGTCGTAGAAGGTGGCCGAACCGACTGTGACCTCCTTGAAGTTGGCTTCGACCCACGAGGTGATCTGCGACGAGGTACCCGAGTCGCCGCCCATGCCGCCGCCCGCGCCGCCGCCTCCGATGAAGTAGTGGATCTTTCCGTCCGCCACGTACTCCTTGAACTGGGCAAGCGTCGGCGACGGGTCCGTGCCGTTGAAGCCGCCGATCGCCATCACCGGGTCGCCGGTGCCGAGCTGGTAGCTCGCGGCGTTCTGGGAGCCGATCGCGGCGGCCACCCAGGTGTACCGGTCGGCGTCGGTCTCCAGCAGCTTCTTGGCCTCGGAGTCGACCTGCGCGCCGTTGAGCAGCCCGCCCATGCCGCCGCCTCCGCCCATGCCGCCGCGCTCGCCGGTCTGGCCGTTCCGGCCGTTGGGAGCCGTCTGGCCGTTCGGGGCCGTCTGGCCGTTCGGGGCCGTCTGGCCGTTCGGGGCCGCCGTCTGGCCGTCCTGGCCCGGTGCGCCTCCGGGGAAGCCGCCGTTGCCGGGAGCGCCCTGCCCCTGGCCCTGGCCCTGCCCCTGGCCGCCGGGCGCGTTCCCGCCGCCGGGGAAGCCGCCGCCCCCGGGACCACCGCCCCGGCCACCGCCGCCACCGCCCGGGCCGCCCATCATGCTCGCGCCGGCCGGACCGGCCGTGACGATGGAGCCGCTGTGCCCCTCCTGCACGGTGCTCAGCGTGTACGCGGTGGGTGCCGCCAGCGACGCCACGACGCCCAGCCCCGCCACGGCCGGAGCGAGCCGCCGCCCCAGCCGTCCGACGAAGACCAACCCGAGCGCGGCGACCAGACCGCCGACGAGGACCAGCCACTTCAGCCAGGGTAGGTAGTCGGACGTGCGGTTGAGCAGGACGTATCCCCAGGCCGCGGTCGCCGTGACGGCCGCGGCGAGGGTGAGGGACGCCCAGCCCCGCGCGCGCCGCTCCCACAGCGCCGCCGCGCCCATGCCGACCACGGCCGCCAGGTAGGGCGCGAGGGCCACCGTGTAGTACTGGTGGAAGATGCCCGCCATGTAGCTGAAGACGGCCGTGGTCATCAGCAGCGAGCCGCCCCAGACCAGGAAGGACGCGCGGGCCGTGTCGGTACGGCCGCCGCGCCGCGTGGCGATCAGACCCGCGACGAGCAGGACGAGGGCGGCCGGGAGCAGCCAGGAGATCTGGCCGCCGATCTCGGAGTTGAACATCCGGTCCCAGCCGGTCTCGCCCCACTGCCCGCCGCCGGCGCCGCCCATACCGCCACCGCCACCGACGCTGCCGGTCTCCTCGCCGTTGAGCCGGCCGAGGCCGTTGTAGCCGAAGGTCAGCTCCAGGAAGCTGTTGTTCTGCGAGCCGCCGACGTACGGCCGCGACGAGGCCGGCCACAGCTCGACGACCGCGACCCACCAGCCGCCGGAGACGACGATCGCGACGGTCGCCAGGGCCAGCTGCCCCAGCCGCTTCCTCAGCCGCACCGGCGCGCAGACGCCGTAGACGAGGGCGAGCGCGGGCAGGATCAGGAAGGCCTGGAGGGTTTTCGCGAGGAACGCGAAGCCGATCGCGACGCCGGCCCACACCAGCCACTTGGTCCGGCC
This sequence comes from Streptomyces sp. NPDC058812, assembly GCF_042744565.1. NCBI lineage: Bacteria > Bacillati > Actinomycetota > Actinomycetes > Kitasatosporales > Streptomycetaceae > Streptomyces > Streptomyces sp. NPDC058812. Next base: position 16,302 of record NZ_JBHYOB010000019.1, on the reverse strand, counting down.
GTCCTCCAGCGCGCGGACGACGAGGTAGCAGGCGACGGACATCAGCAGCGCCAGCAGCGCGTCCGGGTTGTTGAACCGGAACATCAGCGCCGCGACGGGCGACAGCGCCAGCACGGCACCCGCGATCAGCCCGGCCGCGGGACTGAACCGGCGGCGCACCGCCGCGTACACGACGGCGACCGTCGCGACGCCCATCAGCACCTCGGGGACCAGGATCGACCACGAGCTCAGCCCGAAGATCCGCACCGCCAGCGCCATCGGCCACAGCGCGGCCGGGGGCTTGTCGACGGTGATGGCGTTCGCGGCGTCGAGCGAGCCGAAGAAGAACGCCTTCCAGGACTGGCTGCCCGCCTGCACGGCGGCCGAGTAGAAGGAGTTGGCGTAGCCCGAGGCGCTCAGGTTGCAGAGGTAAAGCAGGGCGGTGGCCAGCAGGAGGCCGAGGAAGGCCGGGCGCACCCAGCGGGGGTCCTCGGGGCGGCCCCGCCACAGTCTGCGGAGGCGGGGCTGCCGTGGCTCCCGTGGCTGCGCGGGAGCGGGAGCGGGCGCGGGCGCGGCCACGGGGGCGTGCGGCGCCGGCGGCGGTGCCCCGTCCTGGCCGTCCGGGGGGTGCGCGTCCCCCGCGCGGGTCGTCCGGTCGTAGTGCGTCGTCATCGTCCGTCCCTCGGGTCGGTGTCGGCGGGGGGCACCGGCTGCAGGCGCACGGTGGCGTCGCTCCAGGTGCGGTACGGCTCCGGAAGCCGACCGTCCGGCGGATCCGCGATCGGCGGCGCGTCCACGGCGGGCGGCGCGTCCGGGAACACCCAGGCGCGGAAGAGCAGGAAGCGCAGCACGGTGGCCGCGAGGTTGGCGGCGATCAGTACCGCCAGCTCGGTGGAGTGGTCCGGGTCGGCCGTCGCCGCGTTCAGGGCGGCGAGCGAACCGGCGGTCAGGGCGAGACCGATACCGAAGACGACCAGCCCCTGCGCCTGGTGCCGTACGGCGCCGCCGCGGCCCCGCACCCCGAAGGTCAGCCGCCGGTTGGCGGCGGTGTTGGCGACCGCCGAGACCAGCAGGGCGAGCGCGTTGGCGAGCTGCGAGCCGCCGAAGTGGCGGAAGCCGCTGTAGAGCAGCAGGTAGAAGAGGGTGGACAGGACGCCGACGACGCAGAAGCCGACGAGCTGCCGGGCCAGCCCCTGCGGTACGTCCGTCAGGTCGCGGTCGCGCGGGTCATCGCCGAAGGGCCGCGCCAGCCGGTCCAGCGGCAGCGAACCGGTGGCCAGGGCCTTGCCGACCCGCCACACGCCCTTGAGGTCCTCCGTCGCCGTCCTCACGATGTGCACGGTGGAGTCGGGGTCGTCGACCCAGTCGACCGGCACCTCGTGGATCCGGCACCCCGCGCGTTCGGCGAGCACCAGCATCTCGGTGTCGAAGAACCAGCCGGTGTCCTCCACCAGCGGCAGCAGCACCTGGGCCACGTCCCGGCGGATCGCCTTGAAGCCGCACTGGGCGTCGGAGAAGCGGGCCTGGAGGGAGCCGCGCAGGATGAGGTTGTAGGAGCGGGAGATGAACTCCCGCTTGGCGCCGCGCACCACCCGGGAGCTGCGGGCGAGCCGGGAGCCGATCGCGAGGTCCGAGTGACCGGATATCAGCGGGGCCACCAGCGGCAGCAGCGCGTTCAGGTCGGTGGACAGATCGACGTCCATGTAGGCGAGGACGGGGGCGTCGGAGGCCGACCAGACGGTCCGCAGGGCCCGGCCGCGCCCCTTCTGCTCCAGCCGGAAGGTCGTGACCTCGGCGAGCTCCGCCGCCAGCCGCGCCGCGACGTGCGAAGTGGCGTCCGTGGACGCGTTGTCGGCGACCGTGATGCGGAAGGCGTACGGGAACGTCCGCGTCAGGTGATCGTGCAGTCTCAGGACGCACGGCCGGAGGTCCTTCTCCTCGTTGTAGACGGGGACCACTACGTCCAGGACAGGCGTACCGGCTCCTGCGGCCGGGAGATGCTCCCGCGCCGGCAGGGAGCCGGGAGAAGAGTCGGTTCGCATGGGACCGACTCTTCTCAAGTCCCCTGTCGTGCCCGTGTGGTGACGCTGTGCCGTGCCTGTGAGTGCTGCTGCCACTGCGTTTCGCCGGCCGGGAGCGCCGGCAGGTGCACGGTGAAGACCGTCCGCCCCGGCACGCTGTCGACCGTCACGGCACCGCCGTGCGCGGACGCCACGGCCTGCACGATGGCGAGCCCGAGCCCCGTCGAGCCGGTGGCGCGGGACCGCGCGGAGTCGCCGCGCGCGAACCGTTCGAAGACGCGCGGCAGCAACTCGGCCGGGATGCCCTGCCCGTTGTCCTCGACGTCCACGCACAGCCAGGCACCGTCGGCCCGCACGCGCGCGGTGACGGTCGTACCGGGCGGGGTGTGGTTGCGGGCGTTGCCCAGCAGGTTGACCAGCACCTGCTGGAGCCGGGCGGCGTCCGCCGACACCAGTGCCGGTTCCTCGGGCAGGTCGAGCCGCCAGTTGTGGTCGAGCCCGGCCGCGCGGGCGTCGCTGACGGTGTCCACGAGGAGCGGTACGAGGTCGGTCCGCTCGAACTGCAACGGCCGCCCGGCGTCCAGGCGGGCGAGCAGGAGCAGGTCCTCCACCAGCAGGGTCATGCGCCCGGCCTCGGACTCGATGCGGCCCAGCGCGTGCCGGGTGTCGGGGCCGACCTGTTCCCGTCCCCTGCGGGTGAGTTCGGCGTACCCGCGGATGGAGGCGAGTGGCGTACGCAGCTCATGGCTGGCGTCCGCGACGAACTGCCGGACCCGCGTCTCGCTCGCCTGCCGTGCGTGCAGCGCGCCGTGCACGTGGTTCAGCATCCGGTTGAGCGCGGCACCGACCCGGCCGACCTCGGAGTGCGGGTCGCACTCGGACTCCGGGACCCGTTCGTCGAGGTTCACCTCGCCCGTGTGCAGGGGAAGTTCGGAGACGCGGGTGGCGGTGGCGGCGACCCTGCGCAGGGGGCGGGTGGCGACACCGACGATGACGGTACCGGCGAGGGAGGCGGCGATGAGGCCGGCGGCGGTGACGCTGACTTCCACGAGGATCAGGGTGTTGACGATGTTGTCGGTGTCCTCCGTCGGGAGGGCGACGTAGAACTCCCCGTCGTTGCCACTCTGGTACAACACGCGGTAGTCGCCCAGCCCGGGGATGTCCACGGTGTGCGGGTTCTTGTCCTTGGGGACGGAGTCGAGAGTCGCCAGCCCGCTCTCGTCGAGCACGACGGCCTCGGCCGTCTTGACCCCGTTCTCCTCCTTGGCCCGGCTGACGAGGCCCTCGGTGGCCTCGCCGTCCTCGACGGTCGCCCCGATGGTGCCGATGGCCTGCGGGCCCTTGACGACGAACTCGAGCGGGTCGCGGTCGTCCAGGGGGTTCGGGCCCGGGCCGGGACGGCCGTCCGCCGGACCGCCCACGGCCCGCATCGACACGTCCCACAACTGGTCGTCCAACTGGTCGTACAAGTGCGACCGCAACGCCACCGTCGTCACCGTGCCGATCACCGCGCACACCACCGCGATCAGCGCCACCGACGCGACGACGAGCCGCGTCCGCAGGGTCCGCGGCCGCGGTCGTCGCCGTCCGCTCATGACGCGGCGGGCTTGATCAGGTAGCCGGCACCGCGCCGGGTGTGGATCATCGGCTCGCGACCGGCGTCGATCTTCCGGCGCAGGTAGGAGATGTACAGCTCGACGACGTTGGCCTGTCCGCCGAAGTCGTACGACCACACGCGGTCGAGGATCTGCGCCTTGCTCAGCACGCGCCGCGGATTGCGCATCAGGAACCGCAGCAGCTCGAACTCGGTGGCGGTGAGGTGGATGCCGTCACCGCCCCGGGTGACCTCGTGGCTGTCCTCGTCGAGGGTGAGGTCGCCGACGACGAGTACGGACTCGGCGCGCCGGTCGGCGGCACCGGTGCGCCGGATCAGCCCGCGCAGCCGGGCGACGACCTCCTCCAGGCTGAACGGCTTGGTGACGTAGTCGTCCCCGCCGGCGGTCAGCCCGGCGATGCGGTCCTCGACCGCGTCCTTGGCGGTCAGGAACAGCACCGGCACGTCCGGCAGGTCGCGGCGCAGCCGCCCCAGCACGCTCAGCCCGTCCATGTCGGGCAGCATCATGTCCAGCACGACGGCGTCGGGCCGGAACTCGCGCGCGGCCTGGACGGCACCGTGTCCGTCCCCGGCACTGCGGATCTGCCAGCCCTCGTAGCGCAGGGCCATGGACAGCAGCTCGGTGATGGACAGCTCGTCGTCCACCACGAGCACCCGGACGGGGCTCCCGTCCGGCCTCAGCAGTTCGGTGCGCCCCTGGGGCGAGGTCGTGGTCATACCGGACACGATGTCGGGGCGCTCTGAGAGCACCCTTTCCCCAAGCTGTGATTTCTCTGAGAAACCCACAGAGGCCTCTCGGGTACTGTCCGTCAGGCTCCTCGGTGGCCGGCCAGCCCGAACAGCCGGGCCGCGTTGTCGTGGCACACGCCCCGCAGCCACGCGTCCCCCAGTTCCAGCCGCTCCAGCGCGCGCAGCTGGTGCAGGTAGGGGTACGGGATGTTGGGGAAGTCCGACCCGAGCAGGATGCGGTCGCCGAGGCCGGCCAGCCGGGGCAGTGCCCGTCCGGGGAAGGGGGCGAGACGCTCGCTGAAGTCGGTGAACGCCATCGTCGTGTCCAGCCGCACTTCGCCGTACCGCTCGGCGAGGTCCAGGAAGTCCTCGTACTCGGGCATCCCGAGGTGCGCGACGACCAGCCGCAGCCGGGGGTGCCGCGCCAGCACCCGCGCGATGGGCTCGGGCCCGGTGTGCTTGCCGGGTGCGGGCCCGGAGCCGCAGTGGACGACGACCGGCACGCCCGCCTCGGCGAGCACGCCCCAGGCCGCGTCGAGCAGCTCGTCGGCCGGGTCGTACGCCCCCACCTGCACATGCGCCTTGAAGACCCGCGCCCCCGCCTCGACGGCCTCGCGGACGTACGTCTCGACGCCCGGTTCCGGGAAGAGGGTGGAGGTGTGCAGGCAGTCGGGGGTCCGGCGGGCGAAGTCCACCGCCCAGCCGTTCAGCCACCGTGCCATGCCCGCCTTGTGCGGATACAGCATGGCGGTGAAGGCGCGCACCCCGAACTTCCTCAGCAGCGCCGCGCGTTCGCCCTCCTCCTGCCGATAGGTGATCGGCCACTCCACTCCGCCGGTCAGCGGCCCGAGGGCGTCGAAGTAGCCCCAGACCTTGCGCAGCACCCGCTCGGGCATGAAGTGGGTGTGCACGTCGACCAGTCCGGGCAGCTCCAGCTCCTCCCAGAACCGGCGGACCTCTCCGGCCTCTTGATCACTCATGGGGCCACGATCGCGTCCCACGCGCCCGCGGACAAGAGGGCGAGGGGGCGAGGCGTGAGGGGCCCGGGAGTGAGGGGAGAGGAGGGAGCCGGGGACGAGGGAAAAGGAGGGAGCCGGGGGGAGAGGAGGGAGCCAGGGACGAGGTCAGAACAGCCCGTCCTGTACTCCGGCCGCTCGTCTGAGCTCTCGCACGGGCACGGCGCACGGCTCGCCCTCGGCGGACACCAGCTCCCACCCCGTCATCAGCCGCGTGTCCAGCACGACGACCCCGCGCTCCGTCGCCAGATGCAGATCCGGCCCGGCGGCCGCCACCAGGTCACCACCGATCGCCCCGCCCACCACCAGCTCGGCCACCTCCCCCACGGCGGCCGGCCCACGGCCGTCCCCCTCGATCCCGAAGACGCCCGCATGGTCCACGCCCCGGAACGGCTCCGGCGTCAGCGACTCCGGCCAGCCGCCGAGCGCCACCGCCCGCGCGTGCAACTCCGCGATCTCGGCCACCCGCTCCGCCTCCGTCTCCGGCAACCCGGCCCGCACCGCCCGCTTGTGGGCGTACGGAATCCGGTCGGGCACGCCCAGCGCGGCCCGCAGCAGTTCCTCGGTCCGGCGCGCGGACATCAGGGGCCCGCGACCCAGCCAGCTGAAACAGACGGCCCCCTGCTCCAGCAGCCGGGCGGCTCCCCGCTCGTACGCGGTGATCCCCACCTTGACGAGGCCCGGTCCGAACCACGCCAGATAGACGCGGTACGGCCGCGGATCGTCCGCGATCGTGTCGGCGGCCACGGAGTGCGCCCGGTCCAGCCGCGCACACTCCTCGCACCGCGCCCCCGTACTCCGCCCCGTCACACCGGCCCGCACCGGACACGCGTGCCCCCGCGCTCCCACGCATGTCCGCGCACCCCCCTCGGCGACCCCGAAGGCCACCCGCTTCCCCCGGGACAGCGCGCTGCCGCGGCCCCCGACCCACGTCAGCACGGGGCCTTCGCCCGTCCAGCGAAGTCCCGCGCACTTCCATGCCTGTGCCATCGCCGTCGAGACTAGAGGCAGCCACTGACAACGGCGGAAGTACCGTATGGACATGGCAGAGAGTGAGCCGATGTGCCCCGAGCGGCTGGTCATGGAGCACGTCACCAGCCGCTGGGGCACCCTGATCCTGATCGCGCTGCTGGAGCGCCCGTACCGCTTCAGCGAGCTGCGCCGTGAGATCGGCAGGGTCAGCGAGAAGATGCTGGCCCAGACCCTGCGCACCCTGGAGCGCGACGGTCTGGTCCACCGGGACGCCAGGCCGGTGATCCCGCCCCGCGTCGACTACTCCCTGACCGGCCTCGGCCGTGAGGCGGCCGAGCAGGTCAGGGACCTTGCGCTGTGGACGGAGCGGCGGATGGCGGCGGTCGAGCGGGCCCGCGAGGCGTACGACGCCGCGGGCGCCTGACCACCACCGCCTCCGGCGTCACTGCTTGAGGACCGCCTCCATGACGCTCTTGGCGATGGGCGCACCCAGACCGCCACCGGAGATGTCCTCACGGGAGATGTCCATGTCGGTCGGGTCGATGAAGACGGCCACGGCGACGGAGGACCCGTCGTCCTTCTTGCCGTAGGAGACGAACCAGCCGTACGGCACCTCGTCGTCCACGTTGACACCGCGCTGCGCGGTGCCGGTCTTGCCGCCGACCGTGATGCCGTCGATCTGGGCGCGGCGGGCGCTGCCCTCCTTGGCGGTGAACTCCATCATCTGCTGGACCTTCTGCGCGGTCTCGGCGGAGACCGCCTCGCTCATCACCGCGGGCTCGGTCTTCTCGAGGGTGCCGAGATCGGGGCCCTTGACCTCGTCGACGATGTACGGCTGCATCACCTTGCCGTCGTTGGCCAGCCCGGCGGTGACCATGGCCATCTGCATGGGCGTACTGGTGAGGCTGCCCTGCCCCATGCCGGTGAGCGCGGTGCCCGGCGCGTCGAGGTTCTCGGGGTAGAGGCTCTTCGTGGCGAGCAGGTCACCGAAGTCGTCGGAGTAGACGTTCTCGTTGAAGCCGAACTTCTCGGCCGTCTCGCGCAGCTTGTCCTGGCCCAGCTTGGAGGCGGCGTCCAGGAAGACGTTGTTGCAGGAGTACTGCATCGCGGTCTTCATCGATGCCTTGTTGCAGACCGCGTCGCCGGCCTCGCTGCCGATCTTGTTGGTGGACTGGGGCAGGGGATACGGGGAGACGGCGTCGGTACGGGCGTCGACATCGGTGACCACCCCGTGCTCCAGCGCGGCGGCCGCGGTGAGGATCTTGAAGGTGGAGCCCGGCGGGTAGGTCTCCCGCAGCGCGCGGTTGGCCAGCGGCTTGTTCTTCTTCTTGTCCAGCGCCACGAAGCGGTCGGACTCCTTGAAGGTGCTGCCCGCGAACACCGACGGGTCGTAGGAGGGCGCCGACACCATGGCCAGCACCTTCCCCGTCGCCGGGTCCAGCGCGACCACGGCGCCCCGCGCGCCCTTCAGGTCGGTCAGCCCCTTCCAGGCGGCCTTCTGCGCCTTCGGGTCGATGGTGGTGACCACCGACCCGGCCCGCCGGCCCTCACCGCTGACGACATCGGCGAACCGCTGGAAGGCCAGCCGGTCGTCCTTGCCGGTCAGGATGGAGTCGTAGGTCTTCTCCAGCAGCGTCATGCCCTGGGCCTGCGACGCGTACCCCGTCACCGGCGCGTACATCGGCCCGTCGACGTAGGTGCGCTTGTACTTGAGGTCGGTGCCCTCGGTCTCGGTGGAGCCGGTGATCGCCCGGCCGCCGACGATGATGTCCCCGCGCGCGGTGGCGAACTGCTCGATCTGCACCCGCCGGTTCTTCGTGTCGGAGGCGAGCTCCGGGGCCCGGACGTACTGCAGCCAGTTCGCGCGGATCAGCAGGCCGAGCACCAGCAGCCCGCAGAAGATCGCCACGGCCCTCAGCGGCTTGTTCACCGACGTCCTCCGTCGAGGCTCGGCCGGATGGATATCCGGATGGATATGAAGAAGCGTCCTCGCAACATGGGCACACCCTAGACACAGTCGCGAACGGCGATCACCCCGGCGGTGGAACGCCAGAGGCCCCGTCGATCACCTCGACGGGGCCTCTGCTCTGCTGTGCACTCGGCAGGATTCGAACCTGCAACCTTCTGATCCGTAGTCAGATGCTCTATCCGTTAAGCTACGAGTGCTTGTCTTGTTCAGTTTTACCGCCGCTCCCGGCCCTTTCGGCCCGCTCGCGGCGACAGGAAGAACATTACATGACTGCCGCCGCCATGTGAAATCCATTGGCCGCACCGCTTGTGACCTGCGGAAACGAGCTATCGAGACCAGACGTGCCCGGACAGCACCGAAGCCCCGGCCGGGTGGGCCGGGGCTTCGATGATCCGTGCGGAGGCGGAGGGATTTGAACCCTCGATGGGCTTTAAGACCCAAACCGCATTAGCAGTGCGGCGCCATAGACCGGACTAGGCGACGCCTCCAGACAACATCACCTCTCGCGTGCGAGCGCGAGTGGCGCGTGCCGATGATGACACAGTTGAGCGCGCTGTCACCAATCGACCCCTACGGTACTAGGCGGGCAGGCCGCAGGGCAAAGCCCTTACCGCCCGGCCGCGCAACGTCCGGCAGGTCGGCGCGTTAGTCAGGTCATGTTCCAGCTCACCCGCCTCCCCGCCGCCGCCCGTCTCCTCGGCGCCGCCGCCCTGTCCGTCGCCTCCCTCGCTTCCCTGTCCGCCGCGCACCCGGCCGCCGCCGCTACCGAGGCGCCGAGCGTCGATCACCTGACGGTCACCGTCCGGGACGCCGGCGCGGGCGCGGACGGCACGTACGAGCTGTACTGCCACCCCCACGGCGGCAGCCACCCCGACCCGGACGGCGCCTGTGCCGTCGTCGAGCGCGACACGCGGTGGGGAGAGGACACCTTCGCCCCCGTCCCGGAGGGCAGCGTCTGCACCATGCAGTACGGCGGTCCCGCCACCGCGCACGTCACGGGGACCTGGGCCGGACGCCCCGTCGACGTGACGTACGACCGCCGCGACGGTTGCGAGATCTCCCGCTGGGACCGCATGGTGCCGCTGCTGCCCGAGGTGGGACCGCAGGCGCGGGGACGGTCGTAGGCGCTCCGGTACGGCGCCGGGAGGGCGGTGCGCGGGCGCTCGGTCACACGTTCTGCGTCACTTCCTCGTGCGTCGTCCCTGCCATCCCACACCGCCCGCCCGGCCCCAACCCTTAGACTCCCTCGCGTGACACGCTGCGGACCGATTGGCAATATGGCCCGGGCGGTCGGCAAGTGCGGTAACAGGAGGGAAGCGTCTCGTGAGCAGCAGGCCATCCCGAGGCACTGCTCGCCTCGCAGCCATACTGGACGCTCTGCCGGACGCGTTGGTACTGGTCAACGCCAACGGCACCGTCGTCAACGCCAACACCATCGCGCTGGAGGCCTTCGAGACTCCGGGCACCGCGCTGGTCGGGCGCGGGCTGCTCGATCTGCTGCCGCAGTTCGACTCGCGGCTGATCCCCGGGTCCATGCGGCGGCCGGACCACATTGATCCGCGGGCGCGTACCAAGCCCACGCGGATGGTCGCCCGACGCACCGACGGGACCGAGTTCCCGGTCGAGGTCACCAGCGCCAACCTGGAGACCGGCCAGCAGGCCTACGACAACTACGGCTACACCGGCGACGAACTCCTGATGCTCGTCGTCCGCGACCTCTCCGGCACCGTCGACACCGAGGCCGAGCTGGCGCGTTCGCAGCGGCAGACCGAGATGATCCTGCGGGCCGCGTCCGAGGGCGTCGTCGGGACCGACACCGACGGACGGATCGTCCTCGTCAACCCGGCCGCCGCCCAGATACTGGGCTACCGGGCCAGCGACCTCGGCGGCCGCGAGCTGCACACTCTCATCCTGCACTCCCGGGCCGACGGCTCACCCTTCCCGTACGACGAGTCCCCGCTCGCCGACACCCTGCGCTCGGGTCGCAAGCACCGGGTGCGCGGGCAGGTGGTGTTCGCCAAGAGCGGCGACCAGCTGCCGGTCGACCTGACGACCGCGCCCGTGCGCGACGGCGACCAGCTCGTCGGCGCCGTGATGACCTTCACCGACCGGCGCCCCTACGACGCGCTCGTCAAGGAGCACGAGGAGGCGGAGCAGCGGCACGCCGAGGAACTGGAGCGGCTCGCCGAGGAGCACGCCTCCGAGCTGACCGCGCTGCGCCAACAGCACGTGGCCGAGCTGGAGGAGCTGCGGGAGAAGCATGCGGAGGAGGTCGCCGCGGACGCCGACCGCTACGCCGCGCTCGGTGAGCGGGAGAAGGACCGCTACGAGGCGATCGCCGCCCGGCACGAGCAGCTGCTCACCCTCCTCGGCGGCTCCCTGCGCGGTCCCCTGGACGAACTGCGGCAGGAGCTCGCCGCACTGGCCGCGGACGACGCCGGGCAGCTGTGGCCCGAGGCCAACCAGGTGCTGCACCACCTCTCGGCCGGTTACTCGCGCATCACCACCCTCATCGACAACGTCCTCGGCTATCAGCGCCTCGACGTCGGCAACGAGAACGTCTCCCGTTCGAAGGTGATGCTCGACGCCGTCGTGGCCGCCGGCGTCGACGGGGCCGTGGAACTGATCGGGCCGGGACGGGTGCAGTTCGCCGTGCACGCGCCGCCCATCGAGGCCGAGGTCGACGTCCGGCTGCTGGCCATCGCGCTCGCGCATCTCGTCGCGGACGTGGCGGGCGTCGACGCCACCGGCAACTCGCCCGTGTCGGCGACGGGCGGCTACCTGGACAACACCGTCGTGGTCGCGGCGGCGCAGCGCGGCGAAGTCGTACGCATCGAGGTGCGCGGTCCGTACACCGGCGGTGACCCGGTGCACGAGCCGATCGTGCGGGGAATCGTGCGGGCGCACGGTGGCGTGCTGCAGACGCACGAGGTGCCGGGCATGAGCGGCAACGCGTACGTGCTGGAGGTGCCGATCGGTGGTGGGGCGGGGGCTGTTGGGGCCCAGGCCCCGGGCCCGGTCCAAGGACAGGCGCAGGCGCAGGCACAGACGCAGGCACAGGCACAGGCCGCCGAGGTCGAGGGTGCCGCGGGTGCGGGCAGCGCCCTGGCCGTTCAGGAGCCGTCCCCCGGTGGCGGGCGGCGGCGGGCTCGGCGGGCGTCCGTCGACGCGTTCCTCGGGAGCGAGGTCGCGGGCGCGGCGGGCGAGGGCGACGAAGGGGCCGTCACCGGTCCCGAAGGCTCGGGTACCGCACCGACCGGACGGCGCAGGCGGCGTGCGGCTCAGGCTCAGGAGCAGGTCCAGGGATCGCTGGAACAGGTCCAGGGGTCGCTGGAGCAAGGGCAGGGGGCGCTGGAGCAGGTCCACGGATCGCAGGGACAGGTCCAGGGGTCGCTGGAGCAAGGGCAGGGGTCGCTGGAGCAGGTCCACGGTTCGCAGGGACAGGTCCCGGTGTCCGTACCGCTTCCGGTTCCCGCGCAGGCGGCGCCGGGCGAGGGGTCCGGCGGTACCGGACGCCGGCGCGGGCGGTCCGCGGAGGCCGTCGGTGCCTCCGTCGAGGGACTGCCCCAAGGCCTGCCCCCCGGGGTGTCCGAGGGCGCCGTCGTCATGGCCGGCGAGCACGGCGGAGGGTCCGCGGCCTCCAACACCGGTCTCGGCGGGACCGTACCGCCGCAGGGTGTGCCCGCGCCCGGCGGTCGGCGCGCCCGGCGGGACGGTGGTGAGCAGCAGGCGCTGCCGCCGGCCCTGCCCGCGCAGGCCGGCGAGTCGGACCCGGACGACGCGTCCCGGCCGACCGGGCGCCGGCGACGTGCCCTGGCGTCCGCGAACGAGCGTGCCGCCGCGCAGGAGGCGGCGCCGCGTCAGGTGTTCGCCCTGCCGCCCGCCGACGCGGACCGGCCGTCCGACGGGGACGGGACGGTGGAGCCGCACGGGGCAGCCGGCGCCGCAGCGCCCGTGACGGCGCCCACGGGGCAGCTCCAGGTGCCCGGCCCGGCCGCTTCCGGGGACGCCCCGCTCGACGACGGCCGGCACGACGCCGTACCGCACGACCAGTCCGACGACCACACCCCGCCGCAGCCGCACCCGGCCGAGGCACCCACGGGACGGCGTCGCCGGGCCGGTGCCGCCGCCCAGCAGCCCGAAGAAGCGGTGCCGGCGTCGACGTCGCAAGGTGGCCGTCCTGCGCAGGGCGGCCCCGTGCAGGGGACACCTGTGCACGGAGCCCCCGCGCAGGGAGCCCCCGTACATGGAGTCCCCGCGCAGGGAGCCCCCGTACCTCCGCAGAACACCGCCGCACAGCACCCCGCCGCGCAGAACACGGCCGGTCAGGGCGTACCCGCTCAGGCCGCACCAGCACCCGAGTCCGCACCAGCACCTGCCGCCCACCCCGAGTCGCCCCAGCCCGTCGAGGCCACCGCCGACACCGCGCAGCCCGCTGCCGCCGGTCAGCCGGCCCCGCAGCCGTGGCCCGCCACCGCGGACGCCACGGACGCCGGCACCCCCGTACCCCCGAGCGGCACCACTGGCCCCGCCCCTGCCGCGCCCCCCGCCTCGACGCCCCCGCAGGGCGTCCCCGCCTCCACGCCGAGCCGGGGAACCCCGCTGCCCCCGGAGAACGCTCCCGCTCCGCGCGCGGCGCAGCCCCTACCCGCCGAGGCGTCCGCGCCCGTCGACCCGAGTTCGACGCAGGGACAGGCGATCAGCGTGCGGACGCTGGGCCAGGGCGTGCCGTTCAACCGGCAGGCGGTCCAGGTGCAGCAGCCGTCGGCCACCCCCGCCCCGCACCAGCCGGGCGGCTCGGGCCGGCGCCGCAAGCTGGGTACGCCGCCCGACCCGGCCGCGACGCGCTCGGAACCGTCGGCCCGCCCGCATCCGTCGGCCGAACAGCCGCCCGCCGCGGCGCAGCCGAAGGCCCAGCAGCAGCCACAGCAACAGCCCCAGCCCCAGGGCCGGTCGCAGGGGCAGGAGCAGCCGTCGCCGGCCGGCGGTCAGCCCCGGCGCGCGCCGGTCACCGAGGGCGCCGGACGGTCGTACGCCATAGGAGCGCCGGACAAGAACGCCGCCGAAGGGCCCGAGCCGCTGGACGGGCCCGGCGGGGCCGTGGAGGTGGCGGACCCGCCGCGTCCGCAGCCGATGGACGACGAGCTGCCGCCGGAGCCGCTGGACAATCCGCGCCGGCTGCTGGTGTGGCCCGCGCCGGACGTCTCCACGCAGCAGGCGCTCAGCGACCGCGGCTACCGGCCGGTGATCGTGCACTCGCGCGAGGAGGTCGACGCGCAGATCGCGGCGTTCCCCGCCGCGCTGTTCGTGGACCCGCTGACCGGGCCGATCACCCGTACGGCGCTCCAGTCGCTGCGGCAGGCCGCCGTGGCGGCCGAGGTGCCGGTACTGGTCACGGCCGGGCTCGGACAGGCCTCGCGCGATGCCGCCTACGGCGCCGACCCCGCCGTACTGCTGAAGGCGCTCGCGCCCCGGGACAGCGAGCAGCACCCGCCGCGCGTGCTGTTGATCGAGGAGCACGCGGAGATCGCGCTGGCGCTGACCGCGACGCTGGAGCGGCGCGGGATGCAGGTGGCGCGGGCGGCGAGCGACGCCGACGCGGTGACGCTGGCGGGGCAGTTCCGGCCGAACCTGGTCGTGATGGACCTGATGCGGGTGCAGCGCGGGCAGGCCGGGTACGCCGGGATCATCGACTGGCTGCGCGCGAACGGGCAGCTCAACCGCACCCCGCTCGTCGTCTACACCGCCGCCGTCGACCAGGCCGACCTGCCGCGGCTGGCCTCGGGCGAGACGGTGCTGTTCCTGGCGGAGCGTTCCACGAGCGGCGAGGTGCAGTCCCGGATCGTCGAGCTGCTCTCGCGGATCGGGACCAACTGACGCCGGTCCGGGTTCAGCAGCCCCGGCCGGAGACGATCCTGCGCGCCGCCTCCTTGATCGAGGCGCGCAGGCGGTCGGCGTCCGTGTCCTCGCCACCGACCAGGATGCGCTTCATCTGCGGCACGACGGACGCCCAGTTGGTCATCGCGACCAGCAGGAAGAGCAGGTCGGGCGCCGGGATGGCGTCGGTGACCACGCCGCGCGCCTGGCCGTCCCGTACGGCGGCGACCTTGCGGACGTAGTGGTCCTGGCGTTCGGCCTCGTGGGGCAGCTCGGCGGTGCCGTACTCCATGCCCTCCCAGAAGAGGAGGCGGATCAGCTCGGGGTGGGCGGTGTGGTAGTCCATCAGGCGGTCGATCCAGCCCTCGATGTCGTCCGGGTCGACGGGGACGGAGATCGCGAGGTCGAGCATCTTCTTCTCGAGGACGGAGGCGAACAGCTCGCTCTTGTTGCCGTAGTAGGCGTAGATCAGCTGCTTGTTGGCCTTGGCCTCGGCCGCGATGCGGTCGATGCGGGCGCCGGCGATGCCGTAGCGGGCGAATTCGGCGACCGCGGCCTCGAAGATCCGAGCCTTGGTGGCCTCGGGGTCCCTTGCTCCCATGGGGACAGGGTAGCGGGGCGGGCGCGGTAACCAACTATTTGGTTGACAAGGCGGAGGGAGGCGGATGACACTCCGGGAGTTGCTTCCAACCAACCAGTTAGTTGTTAGTGCGCTCGAAGGAGTCGCTCCGCCCATGTCGTCACCGTCAGCCGCCACCACCCGGACCACGCCGGAGGGCGAGGTCCGCGACGCGCCCCGGAAGAGGCCGTCCGCCTCCTCCCGTCTCTTCCTCCCCCTGATCGCCGTCTGCACCGCCGTCACGGCCGCCAACATCTACCTCGCGGCGCCGCTGCTCCCCCTCATCGCCCACGACTTCGGTTCCACGCCCTCGGCGGTGGCCTGGCTCGCCTCGGTCGCGCAGTTCGGTTACGCGGCCGGCCTGCTCTTCTTCGCCCCGCTCGGGGACAGCGTGAACCGGCGCCGCCTGGTCGCCGTCCTGGCGCTGGTCGCCGCGGCGGCCCTGGTCGTCGGCGCCGCGTCGGCCGGGACCGGCGCACTCGCGGGCGCCGTCCTGGTCGCCTCGGCCGCGACCGTCGTCCCGCAGCTCCTGGTCCCGCTGGTCGCCGAGCGCGCCCCGGCCGACCGCCGGGCCCGTCATGTCGCGGCCGTCATCGCCGGCCTGTTCACCGGCATCGTGGCGGCCCGCGTGCTCGGCGGACTGGTCGGGCAGGCCTACGGCTGGCGCGTGGTGTTCGTGGGCGCGGCCGTCCTGACCGCCGTACTGGGGCTGGCGACCGCGTACGTCCTGCCCGCGGAACGGCGCCGGCGTGAGGGTTCGCTGTTCGCCGGGCTCGCCGCGCTGCCCGGCGTGGTGCGCCGCTCGCCAGACCTGTGGCGCGCCTGCGTGCGCCAGGCGGGGATGTACGGCGCCTGGAGCGCCCTGTGGACCTCGCTGGCTCTGCTCCTGGCCGGGGGCGACGGCTACGGCATGACCACCGCCGCGGCCGGGCTGTTCGGCCTGTTCGGGCTCGCGGCGAGTGTCGTCGCGCCGCTCGCGGGCGGCCTGGTCGACCGGTTCGGCGCCGCGAGGGTCGTACGGTCCGCGTATCTGCTCGCCGCCGTTTCGGTGCCGCTGTTCTGGCTGGGCGGGCAGGCGATGGCGGCCCTGTGCGCGGCGGCGGTCCTGGTGCACGCCGCCCTGGTCGCCTCACACGTCGCCAACCAGACCCTCGCCCTGACCACCACCTCCGCTCCGGCCACCGCCAACACCGCGTACGTCGTGTCCGGCTTCGCGGGCGGCGCCCTGGCCTCGGCACTCGCGGGCCCCGCTTACGGCCACTGGGGCTGGGGCGGGGTCTGCGCGGTGGCGGGTGCGTGGCTGGTGCTGGGGTGGGCGGCGACGGTCGTACGGACGCGGTGAGCACGGACGCGGTGAACACGGACGCGATGAGCACCGACGCGGTGAACACGTGCGCGGTGAGCACGGACGCGGTGAACACGGACGCCGGAAGCGCTCACGCCGGGGCGGGTGCCGCCCGGCGTGAGCGCGGGGGCGGGTGCCGCCCGGCGTGAGCGCGGGGGCG
>NZ_JBHYOB010000018.1:145376-168660 GCF_042744565.1 Streptomyces sp. NPDC058812 | reverse complement strand
GTCGAGAAGATGACCGACGACGTCGAGGCGGCGGCCCTGGAGCTGATGGGCAAGGTCGAGGACCTCGGCGGCGCGGTCAACGCCATCGAGCACGGATTCCAGAAGAGCGAGATCGAGCGCAACGCGTACCGCATCGCCCAGGAGACCGACTCCGGCGAGCGCGTCGTCGTCGGCGTCAACCGCTTCCAGCTCGACGAGGAGGAACCCTACGAACCCCTCCGCGTCGACCCGGCCATCGAGGCCCAGCAGGCCGACCGCCTCGCCAGGCTCCGCGCGGAGCGCGACCAGCAGGCGGTGGACACGGCGCTGGCGGCCCTGAAGAAGGCGGCCGAGGGCGAGGACAACGTCCTGTACCCGATGAAGGACGCGCTGCGGGCACGGGCGACGGTGGGCGAGGTGTGCAACGCGTTGCGGGAGGTCTGGGGGACCTATGTGCCCTCGGATGCCTTCTAGGGTCCTGAAGGTTGTCCCGTAACCGGTGGTGCAGCTGGTGCGTTGGTCGGGCATGGGTGGGGTGAGCTCAGCAGAGACACCCTCCTCGACGGTGATGGCTGACGGACCGGTCGGTCAGGGGCGGCCCGGCAGACCGAACCGGCCCAGGTAGTCGCCGAGGCCGGTCGGCGTGTCGCCCGCCCACCCCACATACCCGTCCGGCCGCACCAGGAACACCCCCGCCCCGTACGCCCCGTGCGGCTCGCCGCGCACCACCCGCACCGCAGCCCCCGCAGCACCGCCCGGAACGTCGACGCCCAGCCCCAGCAGCGTCCAGTGCGGCCCCCGGAAGGCGTCGAAGAGCCGTACCCCGCCCACCGTGCCGTCCGGTGCCCGGTCCCCGGCCCGCACCGCTCCCTCCGCGACCGCCGCCCGGGTCTCCGTGGTCAGGGACGAGTCCCGGTACCCCAGCCCCAGTTGCCGCGTCGCCCCGCCGCGCCGCACCTCGCCCCGGTGGACGCCGGTCGACAGGCCGAGCACCCCGGCGGCGATCGGGCGCCGCTCCTCCTCGTAGCTGTCCAGGAGCGTGGCCGGGGCGCCGTCCGTGAGCACCGCGCCCAGCTTCCAGCCCAGGTTGTAGGCGTCCTGGACACTGGTGTTCAGGCCCTGTCCGCCCGCCGGTGAGTGCACGTGTGCGGCGTCCCCGGCGAGGAAGACCCGGTCCGCGCGGAAACGGTCGGCCAGGGCCGCGCGCGGCCGGAAGTCGGAGGCCCAGCGCACCTCCGTCACATCCTCGGGGGCGAGGTGCGAGCGCTCCGCGACGACCTTCCGGATGCCGTCCGGGGTGAGGTCCACCGCCGTGCCCTCGGGGAACTGGGCGACCACCTGGAAGTCCTCGGTGCCGGCCAGCGGGCAGACGGCGAGGAAGGCGGGGCTGCCGTCGGCGGGCGGGAAGACGTGCCAGTGGTCGCGGTCCAGGCCGCTCATCCGGACGTCCGCGACCAGCATCGGGCTCGGGTCGACGGTCTCACCGGCCATGCCCACGCCCAGCGCGCGGCGCACCGCCGACCGGCCCCCGTCGGCCGCGACGAGGTAGCGGGCGCGCAGGGTGCGGCCGGAGGCGAGGTACGCGGTCACGCCTTCGGCGTCCTGGGTGACGACGGTGACCTCCCGGCCGAAGGCGACCGCACCGCCCACCTCCTCCAGCCGGGCCAGCAGGATCTCCTGCGTGCGCCACTGGGGCACCATCCACGGCTCGTTGTACGGCGAGTCCTCGCTCGCCTCGGCCGGGTCGAACATCGGGTGCTCGCCGAGCCGCTCACCGCTCTGCCAGACCATGCCGACCGGGTAGCCCCCGCCCGCCGCGCGGATCGGGCCGAGGACGCCGAGGTCGTCGAAGACCTCCATCGTGCGGGGCTGGACGCCCTTGCCGCGCGAGCCCGGGAACAGTCCGTCGGCGCGCTCCAGGACCAGCGCGTCCACCCCGCGCCGGGCCAGGTCGACACCGAGGGCGAGACCGGTGGGGCCCGCGCCGACGACCAGGACGTCCGTGTCCGTGTCCGTCTCCATGACCACTCTCC
This sequence comes from Streptomyces sp. NPDC058812, assembly GCF_042744565.1. NCBI lineage: Bacteria > Bacillati > Actinomycetota > Actinomycetes > Kitasatosporales > Streptomycetaceae > Streptomyces > Streptomyces sp. NPDC058812. Next base: position 166,648 of record NZ_JBHYOB010000018.1, on the reverse strand, counting down.
TTAACAGCGTTAAGCGTCATCCGGGTCAGAGAATGTCCTTAACGCCGTTAAGCTGTCAAGCGTGGGTACGGGACGACGCGCGCCCCTCGACCGCCGACGGGTCGCGGACACGGCGCTGAAACTGCTGAACGAGGTCGGTCTCGACGGCCTGACCCTGCGCACCATCGCCAGGGAGCTGGACGTCAAGGCGCCCGCTCTGTACTGGCACTTCAAGGACAAGCAGGCCCTGCTCGACGAGATGGCCACCGAGATGTACCGGCGGATGATCGCCGGGACCTCCCTCGACCCGGCCGACACCTGGCGGGAGCGGTTGCTCAAGGCCAACCGCGGCCTGCGGGCCGCCCTGCTCGGCTACCGCGACGGCGCGAAGGTGTTCAGCGGCTCCCGCTTCACCGGCGCGGAGCACGCCGAGCAGATGGAGGAGGACCTGCGCCTGTTCACCGACGCCGGCCTCACCCTCGCCCAGGCGGTGCGGGCGACCACGACGGCGTACCTCTTCACCCTCGGCTTCGTCACCGAGGAACAGGGCGTCCAGCCCCTGCCCGACGAGCGCCGGGAGGGCTACGACATGGACGAACGCGCCCGCCTGATGGCCGACTTCCCCCTGACGGCCGCGGCGGGCGCGGAGATCTTCACGGACTACGAGCGGCACTTCGAGGAGGGGCTGGCGCTGGTGATCGCGGGGATCGGGGCGGCCTACCGCCTCGACTGAGCCGCGCCGCCCCCCTTCGCCCGCTGCGCCGCCCGGTACCGGCGCACCGCACGGGTGACGACCGGCGGCAGCAGGTCCAGGGCGAGACGGCGGGTGCGGTCACGCGGAGTCGGCTGCCGTGTCGTACGCGCCGCGCGGTCCGCCGGACGCGTCTGCCCCGGCACCGGCCCGGCAGCCGGGCGCGGCGCCGCCGTGGGCGCCGGGTGCCGCGAGGACGGCAGCGAGGGCGACCGCATCCGCTTGCCCTTGGCGCGGGCCCGGACCAGCCGGTGCCCGGCGGCCTGCTCCACGGTCACGGCGACGTCGTCGCGTCCGCGCAGGGCGGCGAGCAGCTCCTCCTGGACCGGCTCGGGGTCGCCCCAGGTGCCGTACAGCTTCTGGCTGCTCAGGCAGACGGGTCGCAGCCCGCGGTTGAGCACGGCCTCCCAGGCGGCGACGGCCACCCCGGGGGTGTGCTCGCTGCGGAAGTCGTCGAGGACGACGATGCCGTCCGGCAGCAGCAGGTCCCGGGCCGCGCCGATGTCGCCCTGGACGTGCTCGTACAGGTGCGAGGCGTCGATGTGGGCGAAGCGGCAGCTGCCGGTCGCGACCTCGTCGGTGACCGCGGAGCTGGGCGCCTGGATGATCGCCGGCAGGGTGTCGTGGAAGGAGAGGTAGTTCCGCTCGAAGGCCTGCCGGGTGAGCGAGGAGTACGACTTCGCCGCCTCCGCCCGGTTGGCCGCGTCCGGCGGCTCGGTCTCGAACAGGTCGCAGACGGTGAGCTTCTCGCCGTCCCGCAGATGGTGCCCCAGCAGGATCGCGCTCTTGCCCAGGTAGGCGCCCAGTTCGAGCAGGTCGCCGCCGGTGGCCCGCCGCTCCTGCCGCTCCAGGAACCAGGAGAACAGCACCTGGTCGAGCGGCCAGAACCAGCCGGGGACGTCGTTCAGCTCACCGGGGTACTCGTGCGTCTCTTGCGCAGTGGCCATGAGGGGAGGATGCCTCCTCGACGCGCGAAAAGGAGTCAGCGCGCGCAATACGGTGGCCGGAAAATCGCACGAATCGCTCAACGTGCCCGGGTCAGCACCGTTCGCAGCCACGGAGACAGCGGCTTCTCGACGTACCGGTGCAGCAGCCAGGCCGGCGCCGACATAACGGCGGCCGTCAGGCGCAGCCCGTCGAGGGCGCGCAGCCGGCCGGGGGCGCCCCTGCCGCGCGGCGCGTGCGCCGGGGCGGGGATGGTGTCCGTGTCGGCACGCGCCGCTCGCGCGCTCACGACCGCCTCCGTCACTGCTCTTACTTCCTTCGACTTCGACCGTGCCGGTCGTGCCGGTCGTGCCGGTCGTGCCGACGGTGCCGAGTGTGCCGGTCGCTCGTCCGTGCTCAGGTTGCCCGCAGGTACGCCGAGTGGGCCGCCTTGCCCAGGTACGTGAGGCGTGTGCCGTCCTTCAGGTGGTCGTCCAGGGCTTCCTTGACGCCGGGCCAGCTGGGGTCGCCGTAGTCGTCAAGGACGACGATCGCGCCGGGCGCGGCGATCTCCTCGGCCCACTGGAGGTCCAGCCGCACGCCCTTGGCCGAGTGGTCGCCGTCGACGACGATCACGCCGTAGCCGCGGTCGGAGACGGCCGCCCTGGTCTCGGGGTCCTCGGAGAAACCCCGCTGGACACGGGCCGCCGCGCCGGCCGGGCCGGCGAGGGCGAGGTTGGTGCGCACGGCGTGCTCGTCGACCGGGGTGCCCGTGGGGTCGGGGCGCGGGTTGGTGCCCGGCTGGAGCTGCACGCCGGCGAAGGGGTCGACGATGGTCAGGCTCGGGCTGCGGCCGTCGCGCTCCATCATCCGGATCAGCCCGGTGGAGAACATGCCGTACAGCGTGCCTATCTCCAGGATCTCGTCGTTCGGGGGATCGAGGAGCGGGATCGTGCCGAGCTTGCCGCAGATGTTCATGGTGCCGCCCGCGACCCGGCCCACGCCCAGCGACTCCAGCGCCACGAGCAGCCGGTAGGCGGTGGCGACGTTGCGCACCGCCGCGTCACGGTCGCCGGACAGCGCCGCGACCTCGGCGTGCAGGCGCTTCAGCGGGCCGTCGGCCACCACGCGGGAGAGGCCGCGCCCGGTGGAGCCGAGGAGCAGTTCGTGGGTGAGCCGGTGCGTGGCGGCCTCCCGGACCGCCGAGCGGACCTGCCGCTCGACCTGCCGCTCGACCCGCCGGTCGATGCGCTGGTCGATGAGGTCGGCGACGGGACGCAGCAGACGCCGGGAGACCGGACTGCGGAGCAGGGAGCGGCTGTTCATGGGTCAACGACCTCAATCCGTCACGGAGGTGAACGTGCGGGTACGTGGAACGCCTGTGGGGTGGGTGGGGCCAGACTAGGGAGGCCCCTGACCGGAAGCGGAGTTGCCGAACGGGCCAGGAGAGGAACTTCTGCCGAACGCCGGATGGCGGAACGATGGCCGCCCTCTTTGTTCACCGGAAGGTCACGCACACGTGGCCGATGTTCATTCGGGACGGGTTCCCGCCGCTCGTGGCGCTCTCATAGCCTGCATCGATCCCCGAGCCCTGCCGGACACCGGCGGGCCCGCGCGTCCTACCCGGGAGTGACCACCCATCGCCGCCGAGCCCATGACCGCCGCCGAGCCCGTGCGCAGCCCCGTCCCCGCCGACGCGGGGACAGCGGCCCCGCGTTCCCGGGGTGAGCACCGGTACGACATCGACCTCGTCCGGGTCCTGGCCTCGATCGGGGTCATCGTCTGCCACGCGGCGGGCGAACTCATGAAGGCCGTGGACCGCGACCCCTCGGGGGGCGGGCCCGTGTACTGGGTCGCGCTCGCCGGGGACGCGCTGAGCCGGTGCGCCGTGCCGCTGTTCTTCGCGATCGCCGGCTGGGTCGTGCTGAGCGGGGCGCCGCCCCGGGACGACGGGCAGGTCCGCAAGCGGCTGACCCGCATCGTCGTGCCGATGGCCGTGTGGACCGCCGCCTACCTGGTGTGGGACTGGGCACGGGACGCCAACACCGACCCCACGCGCGACCTCGCGTGGGACGCCGTGTTCGGCTCCGTACGGCCCGCCTTCCACCTCTGGTACCTGTACGCCTACGTCCCGGTGATCCTGCTGCTGTCCGTGGCCGTCCTGGTCCGGGCGGGCAGGCGGCCCTGGGGCGCGGGCGCGGCCCTTCTCGGCCTGGCGCTGGCCCCGACCCTCCTGGGCGACCTCGGGCGGCTTCTCGACGTCCGCGTTCCCCCCTTCGCCTGGCAGTTCGGCGTCTACCAGATCGTGTACGCGGTCGCTGGCGCCGTACTGCTGTCGCTGCCGGGCGCCGCGGTCGCGGGCCGGGGGCGGCGCCTGCTCTGGCTGGCCGGCGGGCTGTGCGCGTGGGGGGCGGTGGCCGTCTACGAGCACCGGGTGCACTTCCCGAGTCCCTACGCGTCGGTCGTGGTGGCGCTGCTGGCGGGTGCCCTGCTGATGGCCCTCGACCGGATCAGGGTGCCCGAGAGGTTCCGCCCGCTGCTGGGCAGGCTCGCCGGGGCCTCCTTCGGTGCCTACCTGGTCCACCTGCTGTTCCTGGAGGCCGTCGCCCCGCACGTGGTGTCGGCGGACGCGGGCTGGCCGGCCGCCGTGGGCGGGCTCGTGGCGCTGACGGTCGCCACCGTCGTGCTGTCCTTCGCCGCCGCCCTGCTGTGGACGCGGCTGCGGCTGGGCCGCTGGCTGGGCTGAGTCGGGCGGCGTGTGGAACGCCGGAGCCCCCTTCGGCCACTCGGCGGAAGGGGACTCCGGCACGGTCCGGATCGTCCGGTCACTTCTTCCCGGCGCCGCGCCGCACCGCCCTGCGCACCACGCGCCGGGCCCGCCGCACCTGGAGCTTCGCGCGCAGTTGCGGGCGGCTGCCGGGCAGGCCCAGCTCGGTCAGCCGCAGTTCGGGGAAGTAGTAGCCGGGGCCGGTGGCCAGGTTGGCGCGCAGCCAGGTCTCCGTCGGCTCGCGCAGATCCGCGTACGTCTTGGGCTGCATGCAGAAACCGATCGCCCGGACCAGCGGTGTCAGGGTCTCGGGGACCGTGCCGACGAGCGCGGGGGCCTGACCGCGCTCCAGGTCGGGCACCAGGTGGTCGACGACGGCCAGGGGCACGCGGTTGCTGTTCGGGTACGGCTTGAGCCGCTCCATCACCAGCGCCGTCCCCACCCGGGCGATGGGCACGCCGTAGTAGGCGGAGGCGGTCACCATCGCCGTGGAGAAGCAGCCGACGACGAGTTCGGGCGCGCAGTGCTGGTACAGCGTCTCGGCCAGCAGGGGTGCGTCCAGCACGGTGAGCCGCACGCCCGCGTCCGCCGCCGCCTTGCTCAGTGCGGCCGTGTAGCCGGCGGGCGCGGTCGGGTGGGGCTTGAAGACGACGGACCGGTGCCCGGCGCCTGCGGCCCCGGTGAGCATGCGGACGTGGAGGTCCTCTTCCTCCTCCGCGCTCAGGATGTTGATCGCCGCGAGGTACTGGCCGAGCAGTACGGCTGTCGGCTGCTCCCGCAGCACGGGCGCCAGTCGCGGGTCGTCCGCCGCGTCGTGGGAGATCTCGTCGAGCACCGCGCGGAACGCCCCGTCCGGGACGACCTCGGGCGGGACGCCGTACTCGGAGAGCAGCATCGGCTTCAGACCCGGTATCAGGTCGAGGTGGAGCAGCCGTCGAATGCGGCGCGCGATGGTCAGCGGCAGCTTCTCGCGGGTCGGGCCGTAGCTCATCAGGCCGTCGGCGTACACGTGGACGGTGCTCTCGGAGAAGATCGCGGCCAGCGCGCGGGCCGGGTTGACCTGGATCGACTCGACGGCGAGTTCGATCAGGTCCCGTTCGCCGATGCCCCAGGCGAGACGGAACGCCTTCTGCCACAGCGGCACGTCGTTCCCGCGCGGACCCCAGGAGCTGGGGTGGTGCGGGCGGATCGCCTCGTTCCAGCCGACCACGGAGTCGAACCGGCCGGATATTCGCTCGTAGCCGTGCATCTCGTCGAGGCGCAGCGCGGTCTCGGGTATGGCGGCGTTGTTGGAGACCAGCAGGATGCGCCGGGCCCCGTCGCGCGGCCCGAACAGGCCCGCGTCGAGCGCCGCGGCGAGGGTGGCCGCTCCGTACAGGGTGGACACCTGGAAGATCTGGGTCTTGTGGGGCATGGTCAGGCAGCCTTCCGCCCGTCACGCAGGCGGCTGAGCAACCTGCTCCGAGTGCTGTCGATGGTCCGGAGGGTCTCGTCCAGCACGTGCTGGGGCATCCGGTGGAGGGCGTCCCTCGCTTCGCGTCGCAGCCGCTGGGCCGCCGAGGCCTCGTACTCGTTCACCTTGCCGATGTGGAAGGCGATCATGGCGCAGTACGTCCGTACGGCCTTGGGGAGGAAGCGCTCGGCCTCGGGGTCCTCCAGCAGGTCCTTCAGGAGCATGTCGTAGGCCGGGATGAAGTCCAGCTGGCGGGAGTCCTTGATCTGGGTGAGCGAGGTGGCGACGCCCCGCCGGTAGAACACCCCGTGCAGACCGACGGACGCGTACGACTCGGCCTTCAGGTGCAGGCGCCAGATCCACAGCCGGTCCTCGGCGGTGCGGAGTTCGGTCGCGAAGCGCATCCCGCCGTCGTCGAAGAGGTGCCGGCGGTAGATCCCCGCCCAGACGAAGGGGTAGTCGACCATCGTCTCCATGTGGGGCGGCGCTATGCCGTCGCGCGGGTCCATCACGGTGTTGCGCACGGGGGCCGGGGGCCGCCGGATCACCCGCTCGGTGCCGGTGGCCTGGACGTGGTCGGTGCGTGCGAAGTCGCAGCCCAACTCCTCCATGTAGGAGACGAGTTCGGCGAGATACCCCGGCCCGTACCAGTCGTCGCCGTCGAGGAACGTGATGAACTCGCCCCGGGCCGCGTCGATCCCGCTGTTGCGCGCCTGGGCGATGCCCATGTTCCTCTCGTGCCGGATCACCCTGGCGTCGGGACGTCCCTCCGCCCAGCGGTCCACCGCCCATGAGGTGGAGTCCGTGGAGCAGTCGTCGACGAGCAGGAACTCGAAGTCGGGGCTCGCGTTGCCCGCGAGGCTTCTCAGAGTGCTCTCGGCGAAGACTTCCACATTGTGCATGGGGACGACGACGGACAGTTTCGGCACACGGGCCTCTCACGCTCGAAGGTCGGGGATTGGAACAGGCTAGCTACGCTCCCGGATTCGGCGGTGTCGGAGAAGGCGCGGAGAGGCGAACTCCATTCGCAGGGGAGGTGAATTCTTGGTGTCTCAGGCCGATCCGAAGGTATTTCGCAGTTCCTCGATGTTCGACCGAGTGGTCTTCCACAGGAATTCCTGCGCGGTGTGCACGTCCGCCACCGCCGCCGCGTGGTCGTCGAGGATCGCCGAGGCCCGCTCCGCGAGCCGGGCGCCCAGCTCCCGGTCGTGCACGGACAGCCCCCACTCCCGGCGCCCGATGTCGGAAAGGAAGTAGGCGAGCTTCGGGTGGGAGACCAGGCTGAGGATCGGGGTCCCGCAGCCGAAGGGGATCATGCCGGCGTGGCCGCGCATCCCGATCACCAGCCGCGAGCGGCGGTACAGGTCGCGGATCCCGTCGTTCGTCAGGTCGTAGAGCTGCTCGACGGGCAGCGCGAGGCCGTGCTCCCGGCGCAGGTCGTGCACGAACTTCTCGTCGGCCGGCATGTGGGCCGCGTACCGCACGTCCGCCCGCTCGCGCAGACCGCGCAGCGCGGTGGCCAGCTGGGCGAGGAAGTGGCCGTAGTCGTGCCCGAACCGCAGGCCCGCGCGGTCGTACGCGCAGTTGACCAGGACGGTGTCGGACCGCTCCGGCGGAGCGAACAGGCCGGGGTCGAGGTGCCGGGCCACCGTGGTCGGGCAGGGCTGGTAGCGCACCAGGTCGCGCAGCCCGGCGGGGAGCAGCTCGCGGACCCGGTCGATCGAGCCGTGGTTGCGCAGCCCGAAGAACGCCGACCGTTCGACCAGGACCCGCAGGCTCTCGGCGAACCGGCCCCGGCGGTAGAGCTGCCCGTCGAACACGTTGTAGCCGACCGCGAACACCGCCAGCGGCGCGGTGACGCGGGCCAGGAGGTCGTCCGGGACGTTCCACTGCCAGTGGCTGTTGCCGTTGGGGGAGGTGTCCGGGAGGAAGAGCCCGCCGCCGCCCACGATCACCCCGCGCCGCGCGTTCAGCTGCTCCAGCGCGGCCTCGTCGACCAGCCGGTGCACGGGTTGCCGGTACCAGCGGCGCGGGCCGGTGTCCGTGTCGAAGCACATGCGCACGGCCTCGGGCAGGACCTTGTCCCCCGCGTTCTCGTTGCCCTCGGCGAACAGGGCCACGTGCGCCAGCTGGTCCGCGGCGGCGTCGCCCGGCTGCCGCGGTTCCGGGACGTCCGGACGGGTGCGCGCGTACCAGCTGTGGCAGCCGGCGTCGGTGGGGTCGGCGTCCAGGCCCTCGCGGGCGTAGGCGTGCGCGTCCTCCTCCCGCCCGCACAGCCAGGACAGGCGGGCGAGCTGCGCGAAGGCGCGCGGGGCGACGTCGGGGGAGGCCGCCGCGAGCAGCAGATGCCCCTCGGCCTCGTCGTAGCGCGAGAGCGCCATCAGGCACAGGCCGAGCGTCTCGTGGCAGCGCGGCGCGTCCAGCCGGTCCGCGACGACCGGGGCGAGGACCTCGACGGCCTCGTCGTAGCGTCCCTGCCCGCGGTACACGTCGGCGACCGTACGGGCGAGGTCCAGGGAGGGGCGGGCCGCCAGCAGGGGCGGCGCGCAGTGCGCCAGCAGGTCGGGGTGCTTGCGTCCGGACAGGGCGCAGTAGGCGGCCCGGAACTCCTCGTCGCTCATCTCGAAGCGGCGCCGCGCCTCGACGGCCGGGCCGTACCCGGGCGCGTCGAGCGGACCGGTGAAGCGCAGGACGGCGACGTGCTCGGGCACCGGCAGGTCGTCGTGGAGGCGGCGGGCGAGGAAGTCGTACCGCGCGTCGAGCGGGGCCAGCGCGCCGCCGAGCACCGGACCGAGGTCCTCGGTGCCGTCGGAGAACCGGGCCGCGAGGGCGTCGTCCACGTCGGCGCGCTGGATGACGAGGAGGCCGTCCGGCGGCACGACGCGCCGCTCCCGGGCCTCCCCGGCGCACACCAGCTGCGCCACGGCGCCCACCCCGTGGCGCATCCGCAGCAGCTCACCGATGTCACCCAGGACGACCATGGCGGGATCCAGGGCGACGACGGTGTCGTAGTCCGCCAGCCGGAAGACGTCCCCGCGGCCCTCGGCCCGGCGCGTGACGACGCGCGGGTGCAGTCGGCGCAGCGCGTCGAACGAGGCGTCGGCCAGACCGGGGTGCAGGACCACGAAGTCCTCGCACACGCCCGGGTTGGTCAGCGCCAGGCTGCGTATCAGGGCGGGGAGGCCGGGCAGGCCTTCCTCGTCGGTGTGGACGGCGAAGGCGATCCGGCGTCTGCCGGTGACGGTGCTCCGGTCGTCCGCGGAGGAGGCGGAGGAGTGGGTCATCGCAGGGCGATCCTCATCTTGCTGTCGTCGACGTGCGTCGCGCGGTCCATGACCCACTCGGCCTCCCTGGGCCGCAGCCGGCCGGGCAGGGTGAAGCCGATGAGGTCCAGGCGGGGGCTCGCGTCCAGGAAGTCCAGGAGTCTGAGAACGGTGAAGGCCGTGGTCGCCGCCCCCCAGCCGTCCTCGCCCAGCAGCGCCGGGTCGCCCAGGGGACGGCGCAGCGAGGCGTCCCCGGCATGGTCCTGCGCTCCGGGAACGAGCCGTTCCCGGGTGGCGCGGCGCCAGGCGGCGGCCGGGTCGCCGAACACGAGCCGGACACCGGCCGGCCGCGTCCAGGCGGGCCCCTCCCACGGGGCGTCGCCCCGCAGCGAGACGGCGTGCAGATCGGTGCGCTCGCCGGTGCCCTCGGCCCGGACGCGGAACGCGTCGCAGCGCACCACCAGGTCGTAGCGGTCGATCTCGGCGCCCAGCGTGCTCCCGGCGACGTCACCGGCGTTCGCGACCAGGCACACCGTCCGCCCCGCGACCAGGCCCCGCAGACCGCCGACGCCGATCGGGGTGCTGCCGCCGAGCAACGGGTCGGGCATCGCGGCCCGTTCGACGAGCCGACGGTACGTGCCGTACAGCTCCAGGAGGCGCCGTACGCCGGGGTCGCCCAGGCCGTGCTCGGCGACCCGTGCCCGTACGTACGCGGCGAACCGCGGCGAGACGGCCGCGGTGGTCGCATGGGGCTGTCCGAGCAGGTCACGCAGTGCGGAGCCGGCCTCGGGGAAGAGCGCGACGGCCGCGTCCAGGCAGGCCCGCCGGCGCCGCAGGGTGTCCATCCGGCGGGCGACCTCGGGCGCCGCGTCGCCGTTCGGCAGCAGCGTGACGTACCGCTCGTAGCACTCCAGCGCCTCGTCGCCGCGGCCGAGACCGTCCAGGGCCAGGCCGCGCAGCCGCCACGCCCCCTTGGACCGCTGCCGGATCCGGGCCGACGTCTCGGCGACGCCCAGCGCGAGGCCGAGCCCGCTGTCCCCGCCGGCCTCCAGGGCGCGCTCGCCGACCTGGAGCAGGGCGTCGAAGTGGTCGGCCGTGGGGCTGTCGAGGGAGGCCGCCAGGGCACCGATGGCCTGGGTGAGCCTGGCCTGCGGGGGAGTGGACCCGGCGCCCTGCGCCGCGAGGTGCTCACCGCACAGGCGCATGCCCCGGGCGTACAGCGCCGGCCTGGCGGCCTCTTTCTGCCGTGCCTTGAACAATCCCGCCAGGGGCTTCGTCATGCGTTCCACCGTTCTCCGATCGGAGGCCGAATGTGCCCCAGCGCGACGGGTCGCGGGTGGCTTCGCGGCGGACGGTGGGTGAACACTCTCCCTCCGGCGGGCGGCCGGTGCCCACCGCCCGGCCTCACCGTCCCATCGAGCGCCGGATGGCCCGCGCCCGGCGTACCACCTTCCGCGCCGTGGAGTTGTGCGGCAGGAACCCCAGCCGCGCCGGGATGCCGCCCGGCAGCCCCAGGGAGGTGAGCCGGCGCTTCTTGAAGTACCGCCAGGTGCGCGCGTCCAGGTGCTCGCGCAGATACCTCTCGGCCTCCGGCCGCAGCTCCGGCAGCACCTTCGGCTGCATCGCGAACCCCACGGTCCGCACCAGTGCGGCGAGCGCGCCGGTGTCCATGACCTGCCGCCCCTCGGCGACGGCCGCGGCGTCGGACAGGTCCGGAAGGAGCGCGTCCACGATGGTGGCCGGGACGCGGTTGCTGTTCTCGTACGGCGTCAGCCGGTCCAGCAACGTCTCGGTGCCGACGCGGGCGACCGGCAGGCCGTACAGCGCGGACGCGGTGAGCAGGGCCGTGGAGAAGCAGCCGACGACCAGCGCCGGACGCGTCCGCTGGAACAGCACCTCGGCGAGGACCGGTGTCTCCACCACGGTGAGGTCGACGCCGAGCTTCTCGGCCTCCTGCTCCAGGACGCGGGTGAAACGGGCCGGAGCCGTGGGGTGCGCCTTGAAGACCACGCGCGTGTGCCCGAGTCCGGCGGCGCCGGTCAGCATCCGCACGTGCAGGGCCTCCTCCTCCTCGGCGGAGAGGATGCCCAGCGCCGACAGGTACTGGCCGAGCAGCACCGCGGGCCGCTCCACGTCCGGCAGGCCGGCGCCGGTGTCCGCCAGTTCGGCCAGCACCTTGGTGAACGCCGGGGTCGGCACGATCTCCGGCTCGACGCCGAACTCCGTCAGCAGCAGCGGCGCGAGCCCCGGCACCAGGTCCAGGTGGAGCAGCCGCTCCACGCGCGTGCCGATCAGCGGGGCGAGCTTGGTGCGGGTGGGCCCGTAGCTCATCAGGCCGTCCGCGTAGACGGTCAGGGGCGCGTCGGTGAAGATCTGCGCCACCCCGAGCGCCGGGTGCACCTGGATCGACTCCACGGCCAGCGCCACGTCGTCGTCGCCGAGCCCCCAGGCCAGCCGCAGGTGCCGCTCCCACAGGGGCACGTCCTCCAGCCGCGGCGACCAGCCGCCGGGGTGGAAGGGGTAGATCGCCTCGTTCCACGACACCACGTCGTCGAACCGGCCCCGCAGCCGCTCGAAGCCGGGCATCGCGTCCACGGACGGGGTCGTCTCGGGCGTCGCCGCGTTGTTGGAGACCAGCAGGATCCGCCGGTCGGCCGCGTCGAAGCAGCCGGTGTCCAGGGCCGCGGCGAGCGTGGCCGTGCCGTACAGCGTCGACGCCAGGAAGATCTGTGTGGTCACGCCGCCGCCCCCGCTTCCAGTTGTCCCGCGGCCGTGCGCCGGCGCAGCCGGCGCAGCCGCGTGGCGCGCTCGGCGTCCATCGAGCCGAGCACCTCGTCGAGCGCGTCCTGCGGCATCCGCCGCAGCGCCGCCGCGCTCCTCGCCTTCAGTATCCGGGCCACGGCGGGCTCGAACCTCTCGATGGAACCGAGATGGTGGGAGATGATCGCGCAGTACGTGCGCACCGCCTTGGGCACCAGCCGCGCGGCGTCCGCGTCCCCGGCCGCCCCCGCGAGCACCTCGTCGAAGGCACGGATGAAGTCGAGCTGGCGGACGTCACCGATCTGGGTGAGCGAGGACGCCACCCCGCGCCGGTAGAAGACGCCGAGCAGCCCGGTCACCGCGAAGGAGTCCGCCTCCCGGTGCAGCTTCCAGATCCACGGCCGGTCCTCGGCCGTGCGCAGTCCGTCGGTGAAGTGCAGCAGGCCCCGCTCGGCCAGCCGGCGGTGGTACACCCCCGCCCACGCGTAGGCGTAGTCGACGGACGTGGTCCGGTGGGCGGGCAGGATCGCGTCGCGCGGACGCAGCGCCACGTTACGGCGGCCGTGCGGGACACGGTGCAGGGTGCGGTTCCGGCCCGTGCACTGCACGTGGTCGGTGCGCACGAAGTCGACGCCCAGCCGCTCGATCGCGTCCACCAGCCGGGCGCAGTGGCCGGGCGCCAGCCAGTCGTCGCCGTCCAGGAAGGTGACGTACTCGCCGCGCGCCCGGTCGATGCCGGTGTTGCGGGCGGTCGCCAGGCCACCGTTGCGCTCGTGTATGACCAGCACCGCCCCCGGCAACTCGCGCTCGGCGCGCGCGAGGAGGTCCGCGGTCCCGTCGGTCGAGCAGTCGTCGACGAGGATGAACTCGAAGTCGTCCCGCGCGTTGGCGCTGAGACTCCGCAGGGTGTCTGGTGTGTATTGCCGCACGTTGTAGAACGGCACGATGACGGAGAGCTTGGGCACGTGAACGACGTTATGCGGCGGCCCGGCATTCGGCTTTACCTGCGCCTTGATACTGGGTGAACGCGGCGTGGCGAAGCAGTGAAGCGAACATTTTTACGGACGCCGGGCGGCCTGAATCCCCATTCGGCGATGTGCTGTTCACCGTTTGTTGGATTCCGGTTGGGCCGTTCCTAGAAATGGCTTCCTAGCGTCTACGGCGTGCCAGCAAGTGCAACGAAGGCCCTGCGAGTCGCCGTCCTGGCGGATTCCGACACCCGGTGGAAATGGGGCGCGCTCACCGCGACCCGCGTCTCCCCCGGTGCCCCCGAGAACACGGACATCCACCTCGACGGCTACCTCCTGCGCGGCCGAGCCACCCCAACCGCCCGCCAGCTGCGGGAAGTCGGCGTCACCGCGGACTCGCTCCGCGAGGTGACCGCCGTCGAGTTCCTGCGCGCCATGGGCGACGCGACGGGCGAGGAGTCCTACGACGTCCTCGTCCTCGCCCTGGTCGGCGGCGGCGTCCAGGCGATGCTGCACGGCCTCGGGCGGGTCTGGCAGGACCGCGCCGACCGGCCCGTGGTCGTCACCGGCTACGTCGGCGTCGTCTACGAGAAGCTCGCCGACGGTCTGCTGCTGCGCCACGGCGCCGACCTCGTCCTCGCCAACTCCCGCCAGGACGCGGACCGTTTCCGTGACGTGTACGAGGGAGTCGGCGCCGACGCCTCCGCGGTGACCGAGGTCGCCCTGCCCTTCCTGGGCGGAGCCGCCTACGCCGGCGAGCCCGACGGGCAGGACCGCCCCTACACGGTCGTCTTCGCCGCCCAGCCCTCCGTGCCGGACAACCGCAAGGACCGCACGTACCTCCTCGAACGGCTGATCCGGCACGCCCGCCGGCACCCCGAGCGCGAGGTACTGCTCAAGCTGCGCTCCAAGCCCGGCGAGCACACCACGCACATCGAGGAGCTGCCCTACCAGAAACTGGTGCAGCGGGCCGACCCGCCGACCAACTTCCGCCTGGTCTACGGGCACATGGGCGAGGTCCTCGACCGCACCGACCTGCTGGTCACCATCAGCTCCACGGCGGCCCTGGAATCCCTGCACCGCCGCATCCCCACGGTCGTACTGACCGACCTGGGCGTGCGCGAGGCGCTCGGCAACCACCACTTCGTCGGCTCCGGCTGCCTCGCCTCCTGGGACCAGCTCGACGAGGGCCACCGCCCGGTGCCCGACCCCGAGTGGGTCGCCCGGCAGGGCGTGGCGGCGGACGGCGGTTACGAAACCGCCTTCGACGAGGCCCGGAAGCGCATCACGGAGCTGCTCGGCCGGCCCGGCGGCCTGCCCCCGCTCGCCCCGTACTACACACCGGTCACCGCCCCCGGCTACCTGCCCGGCATCCTCGCCCGCCACCACCTCGGCCCCGACGGCACCCCGCTGCCCGGCGCGCCGGCCGCGGACAAGGCACCCGGCCCGGTCCGGCAGGTGGTGCGCCGGGCGGCACGCGGCGCCTACCGGCACGGCGTCCAGCGGGTGGCTCCGGTCATCCGGCGGATGGGGGAGCTGTGAGCGCACCGGCTCCCGAGACCCGCGCACCGATACCCGAGACCCCCGCGTCCCCTGCGCAAGGAGCAGAACCCATGTCCAACCCGCAAGCGGGCCAGGGCGCTTCGGTGCGCCGGGTGCTCGCGGTGATCCCCGCGCGCGGCGGCTCCAAGGGAGTGCCCGCGAAGAACCTCGCCCCCGTCGGCGGCGTGCCCCTGGTGGCCCGCGCGGTGCGCGAGTGCCGGGCCACCCGGCTGGTGACGGACGTCGTGGTCTCCACCGACGACCAGACCATCGCCACCGCGGCCCGCGAGGCCGGCGCCGAGGTCGTACTGCGGCCCGCCGCCATCGCCGGGGACACGGCCACCTCCGAGGCCGCCGTACTGCACGCGATGGACGCCCACGAGGCCCTGCACGGCGCGGCCGTCGACGTGGTGCTGCTCGTGCAGTGCACCAGCCCCTTCATCGTCCGCGAGGACATCGACGGGGTGGCCGGCGCGGTCGCCGAGGGCGGCGCCGACACCGCCGTGACCGTGGCACCGTTCCACGGCTTCGTATGGCGGGACGGCGCCGACGAGGGCGGCGGGGAAGAGGGCGGCTACGGCGTCAACCACGACAAGTCCTATCGCCCCCGCCGCCAGGACCGGCCCCAGGACCTCCTGGAGACCGGCGCCGCCTACGCCATGGCCGCGCCCGGCTTCCGCAAGCACCAGCACCGCTTCTTCGGCCGCACCGAACTGGTCCGCACCGACCCGGCCCGCGTCCTGGAGATCGACGACCCGCACGACCTGGCCCGGGCCCGCGCCCTGGCGCCCTTCTTCGACGCCGCCCGGCCCGGCGCCCTCCCGACCGCGGCCGACATCGACGCGGTCGTCCTCGACTTCGACGGCACCCAGACCGACGACCGGGTGCTGATCGACTCCGACGGACGGGAGTTCGTCTCCGTCCACCGTGGCGACGGACTCGGCATCGCCGCCCTGCGCCGCAGCGGCCTGACGATGCTGATCCTGTCCACGGAAGTGAACCCGGTCGTCGCCGCACGCGCCCGGAAGCTCAAGCTCCCGGTGCTGCACGGCATCGACCGCAAGGACCTCGCCCTCAAGCAGTGGTGCGAGGAGCAGGGCATCGCGCCCGAACGCGTGCTGTACGTCGGCAACGACGTCAACGACCTCCCGTGCTTCGCCCTCGTCGGCTGGCCCGTGGCGGTCGCGAGCGCCCACGACGCCGTACGCGGCGCGGCCCGCGCGGTCACCACCGTCCCCGGCGGTGACGGCGCCATCCGGGAGATCGCGAGCTGGATCCTCGGCCCCTCACTCGACTCCCTCGACACATCCGACTCCCTCGAATCCCCCACGATCACCCAGTCCAAGTAAGGAACCCCTGCCATGAGCACCAACTCCCGCATCCGCGCCTTCGGTTCCCGCGAGGCCGGCCCCGGCCGCCCCGTCTACATCACCGGCGAGATCGGCATCAACCACAACGGTGAGCTGGAGAACGCGTTCAAGCTGATCGACGCCGCCGCCGAGGCCGGCTGCGACGCGGTCAAGTTCCAGAAGCGCACCCCCGAGATCTGCACCCCGCGCGACCAGTGGGACATCGAGCGCGACACCCCCTGGGGCCGGATGACGTACATCGACTACCGCCACCGCGTGGAGTTCGGCGAGGACGAGTACCGCCAGATCGACGAGTACTGCAAGACCAAGAACATCGCCTGGTTCGCCTCCCCGTGGGACACCGAGGCCGTCGCCTTCCTGGAGAAGTTCGACGTCCCCGCCCACAAGGTCGCCTCCGCCTCCCTGACCGACGACGAGCTGCTGCGCGCCCTGCGCGCGACGGGCCGCACGGTCATCCTCTCCACCGGCATGTCGACCCCGAAGCAGATCCGCCACGCGGTCGAGGTCCTCGGCTCGGACAACATCCTCATGTGCCACGCCACGTCGACGTACCCGGCGCAGGCCGAGGAGCTGAACCTCCGCGTCATCAACACCCTCCAGCAGGAGTTCCCGAACGTCCCGATCGGCTACTCCGGCCACGAGACCGGCCTGCAGACCACGCTCGCCGCCGTCGCCCTCGGCGCCACCTTCGTCGAGCGCCACATCACCCTCGACCGCGCCATGTGGGGCTCCGACCAGGCCGCCTCCGTCGAGCCGCAGGGCCTGACCCGCCTGGTGCGCGACATCCGCACCATCGAGGCCTCCCTCGGCGACGGCGTCAAGAAGGTCTACGACTCGGAGCTCGGCCCGATGAAGAAGCTGCGCCGCGTCCCCGGTGTCGTCGCCGAGGCGGAGATCGCCGCCGCCGCGGGCGAGCCCGTCACCGTCTGACACCCCCACCACGCCCTCACCACGGGACGGTCGTACGCCGATGAGCCCCCGCGCCGGGAATGCCGGCCCCCACACTCTCGCCTTCGTCGAGAGCCCGGTACAACTGCTGAACGTGCTGGAGTGGGCGCACACGTGCGCCCCCGGCGCGGAGCTCACCCTCGTGGTCCTCTCCCCCGTGGACCCGATGACCCGCGGCCAGCTGCGCCGCATGGCGGAACTGGCCCGCAAGGAGGGCCACGAGATCCGCTGGGAGGAGGCGCGCGGCGGCGCCACGGCGCCCTTCCGCACGGTGGGCGGACTGACGACCGCCCTGCGCCACGCGGACCGGGTCGTCATGGGCGACCCCTTCTCCCGCTACGTACAACTGCTCCTCACCATCACCCGCGCCCACGACCTGGTCGTCGTCGACGACGGCACGGCCACCATGGAGTTCGTCACCCAGCTCGCCCACGGCGAACGCCTGGTGCGCTGGCACCGCAAGGGCAGCCGCCCCGGCCCCCGCGACCTGCTCTTCGCCCCCGTCTCCCGGTCCGCCCGGCACCGTCTGACGCCGACCCCGGACCGCCAGGTCTCGGTCTTCTCCTCCATGCCCATCGAGGACACCCCGGACGGCGTGACCGTCACCGCGAACGACTTCGCCTGGACCCGCTCCCGCTTCGGCCCGCCCCGCATCACCAAAGGCGCCGACATGGTCGGCACGTCCCTGGTGGAGACCGGTGTCGTGGACGCCGACCGCTACGTTCAGGCCGTGAGCGGCCTGGCGAAGACCCACGGCGCGGCCCGCTACTTCGCCCACCGCCGGGAGGGCGCCGAAAAGCTCCACCGGCTGGCCGTGGAGACGGGCCTGGAGATCGTCCGCCCCGACCTGCCCCTGGAGCTGATCGCCCGGCGGGGCCCGATCGGCCGCACCGTCCTCAGCTTCCCGTCCACCGTCGTCCACACCCTCCCGCTGGCCCTGGCCGGCACCGAGGTCCGCGTCGCCGTCTGCGACATCGACCCCGCCTGGCTCACCCAGCACGCCTCACCACGCGCCCGGGGCTTCCTGAGCGGCGTCACGGGCTCGGCACGGGACGTGCACCGACTGTCGGCGGTCGCGGGCGCCGGGTAGGGTCCCGGGCACGTCGGGTGGACGCCCCCGGCGTGGCTCGGCCGTACCGTGGTATCCGTGGGGGAAGCAAGGAAGACGGAGTCGGGTGCCGAGGCCAAAAGCGGGTGAGTGTACCCACCCCCGTTGAGAGCCATGCGCCGTGCGGCCAACTTTTCTTCCCCTAACGGGCTGAACTTTTGTTGATCGTGGGTCAGTTGACCGCCCCGGCGTCCTACCCTTCAAAGGGTGAAGCAACTGATGTCCCGAGAGACCGAGGCCGATCCGTCAGGGGAAGCGCTGCTCCCCGGTACCTTGCCGGAGGCGCTCCGCGCGGAGCTCGTAGCCTTCCGCCGCGACCTGCACATGCACCCCGAGCTGGGCAATCAGGAATTCCGCACCACCGCCGCGATCAAGGAACGGCTGGAGCGGGCCGGCCTCAAGCCGCGTGTGCTTCCCGTCGGAACCGGGCTCGTCTGCGACATCGGCACCGGCACCGACTCGGGACAGTGGGCCGGCGGGCCGCGCATGCTCGCCCTGCGGGCCGACATCGACGCGCTGCCCATCCCGGACACCAAGAGCGACTGCCCGTACCGCTCCCGCGTCCCCGACCGCGCCCACGCCTGCGGGCACGACGTGCACACCACCGTGGTCCTCGGCACCGGGCTCGTGCTCGCCGCCCTGCACGAGCAGGGCCTGCTGCCCCGGCCGGTGCGGCTGGTCTTCCAGCCGGCGGAGGAGGTGCTGCCCGGTGGCGCCGCCGACGCCATCGAGGGCGGCGCGCTCGACGGGGTGCGCCGCATGCTCGCCGTGCACTGCGATCCCCGGGTGGACGCCGGGCGGATCGGACTGCGGGTGGGGCCCATCACCTCCGCCTGCGACCGGCTGGAGATCGCCCTGAACGGCCCCGGCGGGCACACCGCCCGCCCGCACCTCACCACCGACCTGGTCACCGCCGCCGCCCGCGTGGTCACCGACGTGCCCTCGCTCGTCGCCCGGCGCGTGGACAGCCGCAGCGGGCTGGCCCTGACCTGGGGGCGGATCGAGTCCGGCCACGCCCCGAACGTCATCCCGCAGCACGCCGAACTCGCGGGGACCGTGCGCTGCCTCGACCTCGACGCCTGGCGGCAGGCGCCCGACCTCGTGGTCGGCGCCATCGACGAGATCGCCAACCTGTACCGCGCCAAGTCCGAGATCACCTACGTCCGCGGTGTGCCCCCGGTCGTCAACGAGGTCACCAGCACCGAACTGCTCCAGGCCGCCATGGTCGCCCGGCGCGGCACGGACTCCGTCGAGACCACCGAGCAGAGCCTCGGCGGCGAGGACTTCTCCTGGTACCTGGAGCGCGTGCCCGGCGCCATGGCCCGCCTCGGCGTCCGCCCGCCCGGCGAGCGCACGGTCCGTGACCTGCACCAGGGCGACTTCGACGTGGACGAGCACGCCATCACCGTCGGCGTGGAGATGTTCACCGCGGCGGCGCTGATCGAGGCCGTTTGACATGCTCTCTCTCCTGAAGGAGGGAGATTCTGGCCTTCCGCCTGGTGCCGTACCGCTACGCGGCACGGACTCCGGGTCGGATTTCGTGGCTTCCTGCTTCGCCGCGCGGTGCCGGGACGAGTTCCGGGCTTACCTGCGCTCCACAGGCTGACACCGCCAGTCCGGCGGCCTTGGCGACGTTGACCGCCGCGTTGATGTCCCGGTCCAGGACGGTCCCGCACGCCGAGCGCGTCCATACACGGACGTGCAAGGGCTCGGGGCCGTCCTTGGCGCCGCACACGGAGCACACCTGAGAGGTCGGCTCGAACCGGCCGATCTTCACGAAGGTGCGCCCGTACCGGGCGGCCTTGTACTCCAGCATGCTCACGAACGCCGACCACCCGGCGTCGTGCACGGACTTGGCCAGGCGCGTGCGGGCGAGTCCCTTCACCGCCAGATCCTCCACGGCGATCGCTTGGTCGTCGCGGATCAGCTGTGTGGAGAGCTGGTGGTGGAACTCGCGGCGCGCGTCCGCGACGGGGGCGTGTGCCCGCGCTACGCGGATCCTGGCCTTGTCCCGGCGTGTCCAGCCCCGGAGCCTGCCTGCCCGCTGCGGTTGCGGCCGCGGCGGGTCGGGGGCAGCCTGATGCACAAGCGCACGAGGCCGCGCGGCATGCCCCGACCACCCCGCGGCACGAATGGGTAACGGCCCCGCGGTACCCCGTTCCCAGGAGTTTCTACGCGCGTTACTGTGCGCCGAACCGAGCGCCCGCTGCGGGGCTTTGGAGAATGGGGAACTTCAGATGCGTCGGATATCGAGACTGACCCGTGCCGCGGTGGGGGTCGCGTCGCTCGCACTCGCCGCCACGGCCTGCGGCGGCACCAGCGGCGAAAGCAACAGCGGCGACGAGGGCACGAAGGACGACAAGGGCCTCGCCATCGCCTACGACATCGGCGGCAAGGGCGACCAGTCCTTCAACGACGCCGCCTACGCGGGCCTGGAGCGGGCCCAGAAGGAGTTCGGCTACAAGACCGCCGACATCGAGCCCACCGAGGGCGAGACCAACGCCGACAAGGAGCAGCGGCTCTCCTCGCTGGCCAGGCAGGGCTACGACCCGGTCATCGGCGTCGGCTTCGCCTACGCCCCGGCGATGAAGGCCGTCGCCGAGAAGTACCCGGACACCACCTTCGGCATCGTGGACTCCGTGGTCGAGGGCAAGAACGTGGCGTCCCTCGTCTTCGCCGAGAACGAGGCCTCCTACCTCGCGGGCGTCGCCGCGGCCAAGGCCACCAAGACCAACGTGGTCGGCTTCGTGGGCGGCGTGGACGTACCGCTGATCCACAAGTTCGAGGCCGGCTACGAGCAGGGCGTCAAGGACACCGACCCCAAGATCAAGGTGATCTCGCAGTACCTGACGCAGACGGCGGAGGAGGGCGGCTTCTCCAGCCCCGACAAGGGCCGCGCCGCCGCCGAGGGCCAGATCGAGAAGAAGGCCGACGTCGTCTACCAGGCGGCCGGACTGTCCGGCCAGGGCGTGATCGAGGCCGCCGCGAAGGCGAAGGTCTGGGCGATCGGCGTCGACTCCGACCAGTACAAGCAGGAAGCGCTTGCGGCGTACAAGGAGCACATCCTGACGTCCGCCCTCAAGGACATCGACGGCGCGGTGTTCGCCCTGGCCAAGTCGGTCGAGGACGGCAAGCCGCTGACCGGCACCCAGACCTTCGACCTCGAGTCCGACGGTGTGGGCCTGTCCGACGCCAACCCGAAGTACGCCGAGGTCCCGGGCCTGACGGACGCGGTGGCCAAGGCCAAGGCGGGCATCATCGACGGCTCCATCAAGGTCAGGACCGAGTAGCCCCGAGCACCCACGGCACGGCACCACAACCAGTGAAGCGGGGGGGGGCCCCGGGGGGCCCCCCCGCAGGCCCGGCCCCCCCCAGGGGGCCCCGCCGCCCCCAACCCCCCCCCCCCCGTTGGTGCGGCCCACCCCCCCCCCAGGTGGGG